>NZ_CP004372.1:2847581-3555109 GCF_000590925.1 Roseibacterium elongatum DSM 19469
TACCGGGACGAACTGACCAAGCTCGGGCCGGTGACCCATGTCCGGTTCAACATCTTCCCCGATGGCGGGATATCGCGCCTGCGGCTGTTTGGCACCACCGCGCCCTGAACCCGCGCCGCGCGCCACAACCAGAGCGCGAGAATACAGGTATTCCGGTCAGATTTTCTGACCGCACGGGCCAATTCGCCCTTGGCATGGACAGATTGCCGCGTCTAACCTCGCGCCCAAGCGGCCCGCGTAAGGGACGGAGCCGCGTTCTGTGGGAGGAACATCCATGAAGTACTTTGCGACCTCCGCCATCGGGGCGGTCCTTTCGGTGTCTTTCGTCAGCGAAGCCCTGGCGACCGAATGGAATGTTTCGGTCTGGGGCCAGCGCCGCGCCTTTACCGAGCATATCCACTACCTCGCCGATGCCGTATCCGAGGCCACGAATGGCGCGTTCACGATGAACATCAGCTATGGCGGCCTGTCCAACAACCGCGAGAATCTGGACGGTATCTCGATCGGGGCGTTCGAGATGGCGCAGTTCTGCGCCGGCTACCACCCCGACAAGAACCGCGCGATCACCGTGCTGGAACTGCCCTTCATGGACGTGCGCAACCTCGACGAAGAGGTGGCCGTCAGCCATGCCGTCTATGACCATCCCGCCGTGGCCGAGGAAATGGCCCAGTGGAATGCGCGCATGCTGATGACCAGCCCGATGCCGCAATACAACCTCGTCGGCACGGGCGAGCCGCGCGACGAAGTGGCCGAGATGGACGGCATGCGCGTGCGGGCGACCGGGGGCCTGGGCGAACTGTTCTCGTCGGTGGGCGGTGTGCCGACCTCGGTGACCTCGTCCGAGGCCTATAACGCCATGGAGTCGGGCGTCGTCGATACCGTCGCCTTTGCCCAGCATGCGCATCTGTCCTTCCGCACGATCGACATCGCCGACTGGTGGACCGAGAACCTGAACCCCGGCACGGTCAACTGCCCCGTCGTGGTGAATATCGACGCCTACGAGGCCCTGACGGACGAGGAACGCGCCGTTCTGGATGCCGCCGTCGATGATGCCATCGACTACTACCTCGAGAATTACGGCGAGCTTCTGGCACGGTGGGACGAGGTGCGTGGACGAGCGCGAGGTCGAGCGCGTCACGATCGCCGAGGAGCAGCTGGCGCAGCTCGCCGAGGCCGCGGCCCCGATCCACGCCGCCTGGATCGAGGAAATGAACGCCGCCGGCCTGCCCGCGCAGGAGCTCTACGATCTTGTGGGCGCCACCCTGCAGGAGGTGCGTTCGGGCAACTGAGCCCCGGCGCGTCCTGATCGACAAACCCGCGGTCCGGCCCCGTGACGCCGGACCGCGGACAACCCTAATCCGGCGGCCTTCATGTCTTCTTCCAATGTCCAGAGCGACAACAGCCTTTTGTCGCGTCTCGACCGCGCGGTCTTGCGCGTCGAGGCGGCGCTGAACCTCATCGGCGGCGCGACGATCCTGCTGCTGGTCCTGATGGCCGTCTGGAACGTCATCGGGCGCAAGCTGTTCAACGCGCCGGTGCCGGGCTATGTCGACTGGACCTCGCAATTCATGATCCTGTTCGCCTTTCTCGGGCTGAGCTATTGCCAACGCGAGGGCGGCCATATCCGCATGGATATCGTGGTGATGCGCCTCAGGGGCCGCACCTTGTGGTTTGCCGAACTGCTGTCGGTGCTGTTCATGCTCATCCTGACGACGGGCCTGATCTATGGCAGCTGGCATCATTTCCTGCGTAGCTTCGACTGGGACATGGCGCTGTTTTCGCGTGACAGCTCGATCGATATCGGCCTGCCGCTCTGGCCCGCGAAACTGATCGTGCCGCTGGCCCTGTCCCTCTTGTGGGTGCGGCTGGTGTTGCAGGTCTGGGGCTATGCACGCGGCCTGAGGCAGGGGGGCGATGCGCCCGTTGCGGTCCCCCTGCCCGAGGATCCCATGGAACAGGCCAGCCGCGAGGCCGAAACGGTCAGCGGACACGACAAGGGGTAGCGCGGCATGGATCAATTCATCGACATGCGCGCCCTGCTCGACGGGGTCGATATCTTCACCGTCTCGCTGTGGCTGTGCGGACTGCTGCTGATCATGGTGCTGATCGGCGTGCGCGTGGCCTTTGCCGCCGCCTTTGTCGGGATCGTCGGGCTATGCATCTTCTTCATGCAGCGGCAGGGCTTTGACCGGGGTCTCGTGACGGCGCTGAAACTGGCCGGTCAGGTGCCGCATTCCAAATCGTCGGGCTATGCGCTCAGCCTGATCCCGACCTTCATCGTGATCGGCTATCTGGCCTATTACGCGGGCCTGACGCGCACGCTGTTCGAGGCCGCGAAACGCTGGGTCGGCTGGGTGCCGGGGGGCTTGGGCGTCGCGACCGTCTTCGCCACGGCCGGCTTTGCCGCCGTCTCGGGCGCGTCGGTCGCCACCTCGGCCGTTTTCGCGCGGATCGCGATCCCCGAGATGCTGCGCCTGAACTACAACAAGGCCTTCGCCGCCGGCGTCGTCGCAGCGGGCGGGACGCTGGCCAGCCTGATCCCGCCCTCGGCCATTCTCGTGATCTACGCCATCATTGTCGAGGAATCCGTCGGCAAGCTGCTGCTGGCCGGGTTCGTTCCGGGCTTTGTCTCGGCGCTGATCTATGCGGGCCTGGTCATCGGCCTGGCCAAGTGGAAAAAGGACCTCGGCCCGCCGGTCACCGGCTACACCTGGGGCGAGCGGTTCGCCGCCCTGCCCGGCGCGCTGCCGATCATGTTCGTGATCTTCATCATCATCTTCTCGATCTATTATCGCGGCGAAGACGGGGCCTGGGCCACGCCGACCGAGGCGGGCGCGCTCGGGGCCTTTGTCGTGTTGGTCATGGCGCTGTGGAAGGGCATGAAATGGGGCGAGTTGAAAGGCGCGCTGATGGAGGCCGCCAAGCTGACCGCCATGATCTTCGCCATGATCTGGGGCGTGCTGATCTTCGTGCGGTTCCTCGGCTATGCGCAACTGCCCGATGTCTTCGCCGGGTTCATCGGCGGGCTGGAATACTCGCCCTATCTGGTGCTGCTGGCGATCCTGCTGGTCTATGTCATCCTCGGCATGTTCATGGATGCGATCGGGATGCTGATCCTGACGCTTCCGGTGACCTTCCCGGCCATCATCGCCCTCAATGGGGGGCCGGATGTCACGCGCGAGGCTTCGGCCTTTGGCATGACCGCCGAGGAATGCGCGATCTGGTTCGGGATCATCGTGGTCAAGATGGCCGAGCTGTGTCTGATCACGCCGCCCATAGGTCTGAACTGCTTCGTCGTCGCCGGTGTCGCCAAGGACAGCAAGCTGCCCATCACCGTGCAGGACGTGTTTCGCGGCGCGACGCCTTTCTTCGCGGCCGATGTGGCCACGGTGGCTGTGCTGATCGCCTTCCCCGGTATCGTGCTCTGGCTGCCCTCCCTGATCTAGCGAATGCCTCTTTTCACCGAAATTGCGCGTGGTACTGTCCGCGCGTAACGATCCGAATGTCCAACAGGGAGACATCAGATGAAAAAGATCCTTCTCGCCTCGGCCGCAACGATGGCCATGACCGGCGGCACCTTCGCCCAGGACGGCGGCGAGGTGCCGCTGGGCATCCTGCTCAGCTTCACCGGTCCGATCGAAAGCCTGGTGCCGCCGATCGCGGGCGGCGCCGAACTGGCCATTGCCGAGGTCAACGCTTCGGGTGCCTTCATGGACGGCATGACCGTCACCCCCGTGCGCGCCGACACGTTCTGTTCGGATGCCGCCGGCGCGACGGCCAACGCCGAGCGCGTGATCACGACCGATGGCGTGGTGGGCATCATGGGCTCGGACTGCTCGGGCATGTCCACGGCCATTCTGGCGAACGTCGCCGTGCCCAACGGCGTGCCGATGATCCGCCCGCCTCGACCAGCCCCGCGCTGTCCTCGGCCGACGATAACGGCCTGTTCTACCGCACCGCCCCGTCGGATGCGCGGCAGGGCCAGGTTCTGGCCGGCATCCTGATGGAGCGAGGCATCGAATCGATCGCCATCACCTACACCAACAACGACTACGGCCAAGGCTTTGCCGACGCGCTGCAAGCGGCCTATGAGGAGGCCGGTGGCGAAGTGACGCTGGTCGCCGCCCACGAGGATGGCCGCGCGGATTATTCGGCCGAAGTCGGCGCGCTGGCCTCGGCCGGCGGCGACGTGCTGGTGGTGTTGGGCTATGTCGATCAGGGTGGCTCGGGCGTGGTTCAGGCCGCGCTGGACACCGGCGCGTTCGACATGTTCGCCTTTGGTGACGGCATGGTCGGCGACACGTTGGCCGAAATCTTCGGCGGCGATATCGACGGCAGCTTCGGCACCGCACCGGGCGCCGAAGGCGAAGGCGTCGAGATGTACGCCACCGTCGCGGAAGGCGCCGATTTCGACAACACCTCGGTCTTTTCGGCCGAAGCCTATGACGCAGCCGCGCTGCTGATGCTGGCGATGCAGGCCGCGGGGTCGACCGTGGGCACCGAATACGCGCCCGCGATCATGGATGTGGCCAACGCCCCTGGCGAGCCGATCATGCCCGGCGAGTTGGGCCGCGCGCTCGAAATCCTCGCCGAAGGCGGCGAGATCGACTATCAGGGGGCCACGGGCGTCGAGATGATCGGCTCGGGCGAGGCAGCCGGGTCCTACCGCGTCGTCGAGATGCAGGGCGGATCGCTGGAGACGATCGAATTCCGCTGATTTCGGTCCATTTGACTTGAGGTCCACGCGCAGCCCGGTTAATCGCCGGGCTGCTTCGTTTTTGGGGAAAAGCCGCACATGATCACGGTCGAGAACCTGCACAAGCATTTCAGCGGCTTTCACGCCGTGGACGGCGCCAGCCTGAAAATCGAGACCGGGTCGATCACCGGCCTGATCGGACCGAACGGCGCGGGCAAGACCACGCTGTTCAACGTGGTTGCAGGCGTTCTGCCGCCGACCTCGGGGCGCGTCGTGATGGATGGCGAGGACATCACCGGCCTGCCCCCGCACGAGCTGTTCGCCAAGGGGTTGCTGCGCACCTTTCAGATCGCGCACGAGTTCTCGTCGATGAGCTGCCGCGAAAACCTGATGATGGTGCCCGCCGGCCAGTCGGGCGAAAAGCTGTGGAACACCTGGTTCGGGCGCAAGCGCATCGCCGAGGAGGAACGCGCCCTGCGCGCCAAGGCCGACGAGGTGCTGGAATTCCTGACCATCGAGCACCTGGCCGACCACCCCGCCGGCATGATCTCGGGCGGGCAAAAAAAGCTGCTGGAACTGGGCCGCACGATGATGGTGGACGCCAAGATCGTGTTCCTCGACGAGGTGGGCGCGGGCGTGAACCGCACGCTTCTGAACACCATCGGCGACGCGATCCTGCGCCTGAACCAGGATCGCGGCTACACCTTCTGCATGATCGAGCATGACATGGATTTCATCGGCCGCCTTTGCGATCCCGTCATCGTCATGGCCGAGGGCCGCGTGCTGGCCGAAGGCTCCATCGGCGAGATCAAGGCCAATAACGAGGTGATCGAGGCCTATCTCGGGACTGGCCTCAAGAACAAGGACAAGCTGGAGGCGGGCGCATGAGCGGCGACAGCGGCTACGAGGATCGCGGCAACAACGACCGCTCGGTCACCGGCGAGCCGGTCGATCACATGGGCGATCCGGTCCCCGCGGGGGGCCGCGCCGAACGGATCGAGGGCGCCAGCGCCTTTCTGATCGGCGAGGCGATGACCGGCGGCTATGGCGGCGGTGCGGACATCCTGCATGACTGCACCATCGCCGTGAACCCCGGCGAGATCGCGGTGATCGTGGGGCCAAACGGCGCGGGCAAATCCACCGCGATGAAGGCCGTTTTCGGCATGCTGAACCTGCGCAAGGGGCGCGTTGTGCTGGATGGCGAGGATATCACCCACCTGACCCCGCAGGCCCGCGTGCAAAAGGGCATGGGCTTCGTGCCGCAGACCTCGAACATCTTCACCTCGATGACGGTCGAGGAAAACCTCGAGATGGGCGCCTACACCCGCCGCGACGATTTCCGCCCGACGATGGAGCAGGTCTATGACCTGTTCCCGATCCTGCGCGAGAAACGCCACCAGGCGGCGGGCGAGCTTTCGGGCGGGCAGCGTCAGCAGGTCGCCGTGGGCCGTGCGCTGATGACCAAGCCCAAGGTGCTGATGCTGGACGAGCCCACCGCCGGTGTCTCGCCCATCGTCATGGACGAGCTGTTCGACCGCATCATCGAGGTCAGCCGCACCGGCATCCCCATCCTGATGGTGGAACAGAACGCGCGTCAGGCGCTGGAAATCGCCGATCGCGGCTATGTGCTGGTGCAGGGCGCGAACGCCCATACCGGCACCGGCAAGGACCTGCTGGCCGATGATGAGGTCCGCCGCAGCTTCCTCGGGGGCTGAGCCGTCATGACCGCCCCTGCCCTCACCCTGTCGATCCTGTTGGCCGCGCCCCCCGCGCTGGCGCAGCCCGTGGCCTGCGCCTTCACGCTGGTCTGCGCGCCCGAGATCGATTGCGAGGCGCATGAGGGCATTCCCTTCGAGCTGGCCTTTGAGGACGGCCGCTACAGCCTCGAGGTCGACGATCAGCCCCTGACGGCCCGCCCTTTGGCGCGCTTTGCCGACGGGGGACTTGGCCTCGTCTTCGAGGCCGAGGGCGAAACGCTGCTGTTCACCCTGACCCCCGGCAATGAGGGCGTGCTGACCCGCCACCGGATCGCACCGGGCGGCCGCCTTGGCGTCGCCAGTTTCATCGGCCCCTGTGTGCGAGGATGACAATGACCGCCTTTGCCCGCCTGTCCCTTGCCGCGCTTTGCGCCCTGCCCCTGTCGCCGCTTGCGGCGCAGACGCCCGGCGCGACGCTGACATGCGACTTGACGGTGGTCTGCCTCGGGGTGGCCCCCTGCCGCGACTGGGATCAATCCATCACGCTCGAGGTGCCGGCGCACGCGGACGCGGCCTGGGTCGTCACCTGGCCGGGGGCCCAGAGCGCGGCCTATGACCTCGTCGCCGATCTGCCCGCGCCCGAGGGGTCGCTGCGCCCCGCGCGCATTCGCACCCTGGTGCACGCCGCCGCAGATACGCAAGCGGTGCAGATCGTCACCCTGTCCGATATCGGTCATGTCGCCGTGACCATGCACCAGCCGCATGTGACACCGCCGGTTGTCACCGCGGGCGGCACCTGCCCGGCGCTCATCCCCGAGGGAGGGGGCGAGTGATGCGGCGAGCGGCTTTTATCCTTGTGCTGATCGGCTCTGCCGCGGCCGCATCGGCCGAGCCCTGGCGCTGCGACATGACCGTGGCCTGCCCCGCCGACGCGCCCTGTGACGCCAGCGACCTGACCCTCGATCTGCTGGCCGCCGACCACGCGGGCGAGTTGTTCCTGACCGGGCTGGGACAGGACATTCCCGTCGCCGCCCTGTCGCCTGACGGGGCCGCCCGCCACCACTATGCCGGGCACGGCGCGAATGCGGCCGCCCTGCTTTTGAGCATCGAGGCTGACTCGCGCGCGGTGTTGACCCTGCATTCGACAGGACCGACCGGGGCCGCGACCAGCTATTTCGGAACCTGCGAGGAGTTGACCTGAATGGATGTCCTCAACGCGATCGTGGCGCTTGCCAATTTCGTGCTGATCCCCGCCACTGCCTATGGCGCGCAACTGGCGCTTGGGGCGTTGGGGGTGACGCTGATCTACGGCATCTTGCGCTTTTCGAACTTCGCCCATGGCGACACGATGGCCTTTGGCACGATGGTCGTGATCCTCGTGACATGGTGGCTGCAATCACTGGGCGTGTCGCTCGGGCCGCTGCCCACCGCGCTTTTGGCCCTGCCTGTGGGGATCGCCGTCACGGGGCTTTTGCTGATCGGGACGGACAAGGTCGTCTACCGCTTCTACCGCCAACAAAAGGCCAAGCCGATCATCTATGTGATCGCCTCGCTGGGGGTGATGTTCGTGATGAACGGGCTGGTGCGGTTCATCATCGGGGTCGATGACCAGCGCTTTGCCGATGGCGAACGCTTCATCATTTCGGCGCGCGAGTTCCGGACCATGACCGGCCTTGACGAAGGGCTGGCCCTGCGCACCAGCCAGGGGCTGACCATCGTCGTGGCGATCATCGCGGTCGCGCTTCTGTTCTGGTTCCTCAACCGCACCCGGACCGGCAAATCCATGCGGGCCTTTTCCGATAACGAGGATCTGGCGCTGCTGTCGGGGATCAACCCCGAACGCGTGGTGCTGATCACATGGCTGATCGTCGCCGCATTGGCGACCACGGCCGGGGTGGCTCTACGGTCTCGACAAGAGCTTCAAGCCCTTCACCTATTTCCAACTGTTGCTGCCGATTTTCGCCTCGGCCATCGTGGGCGGCCTTGGCAACCCGTTGGGGGCGATCCTGGGCGGGTTCGTCATCGCCTATTCCGAGGTGGCCGTCACCTATGCCTTCCGCAAGGTCGTCTCGTACCTGGTACCCGAGGGCATGGAGCCCGAGGGGCTGCTGCAACTTCTGTCAACCGATTACAAATTCGCGGTCAGCTTCGGCATCCTGCTGATCGTTCTGTTGTTCAAACCCACCGGCATCATGAAGGGGAAAGCGGTATGAGCGGAGCGGTGAATCTCCGGGCCGTGGGCCTGTTCGCCCTGGTGGCGCTGCTGTTCATCGGCACCGGCATCGTGCAGTCGTGGAACACCTCGCTGACAATCCTGAACATGGGCCTGATCAGCGCGATCATGGCGCTTGGTGTGAACATGCAATGGGGCTATGCCGGCCTGTTCAACGTGGGTGTCATGGGCTTTCTGGCGCTTGGGGGGCTGGCCACCGTCCTTGTCTCGATGGACCCGGTGGGCGAGGCCTGGGCCGCGGGCGGCATGGGCGTGATCCTGGGCCTGATCCTGGGCGCGGCCACGATCATCGCCGCGATCCTGGCCCGTCAGAAACTGCCGGCCGGCCGGCTGCGTACCCTGGCGCTGCTGGCCATCTTGGTGGGCGGGTTCTTCCTGTTCCGCGGCGTGTTCGACCGCGGTGTCGAAGCGGTCGAATCCGTCAACCCTTCGGTCAGCGGCTATCTGGGGGGGCTGGGCCTGCCCGTGCTGCTGGCCTGGCCCGTGGGCGGGATGCTGGCCGCCGGGGCGGCCTGGATCATCGGCAAGACCGCCCTTGGCCTGCGTTCGGATTACCTCGCCATCGCGACGCTCGGCATTGCCGAGATCATCATCGCCATCCTCAAGAACGAGGACTGGCTGGCGCGGGGCGTGAAGAACGTCATCGGCATTCCCCGCCCTGTGCCCTACGAGGTCGATCTGCAGGCCTCCGAAGGCTTCCAGAGCTTCGCGGCGTCGATGGGCTCGGACCCGGTCACCGCCTCGACCATCACGGTCAAACTGCTTTATGCGGCATTGTTCGTCACCGTGCTGCTGATCCTGATCTGGCTGAGCCAGAAGGCGCTGAACTCGCCCTGGGGCCGGATGATGCGCGCGATCCGCGACAACGAAGTGGCGGCCGAGGCGATGGGCAAGGACGTCACACGCCGCCACTTGCAGATTTTCGTGCTCGGCTCGGCCGTGATCGGGCTGGCGGGGGCGATGATGACCACGCTCGACAGTCAGCTTGTGCCCTCGACCTATCAGCCGCTGCGCTTCACCTTCCTGATCTGGGTGATGGTGATCGTGGGCGGATCGGGCAACAACTGGGGCGCGGTTCTGGGCGGGTTCCTGATCTGGTGGCTGTGGGTCATGGTCGAACCCATGGGCATGGCGCTGATGCAGGCGGTCACCGTGGGCCTCGACGAGGGCTCGGCCCTGCGCGATCACCTGTTGGGATCGGCCGCGCATATGCGCCTGCTGACGATGGGGATCATCCTGCTGCTCGTGCTGCGCTTCAGCCCCAAGGGGCTGCTGCCCGAACGCTGACGGCCACGCCCGTCGCCGATGAAAAAGGCCGCCCCAACGGGGGCGGCCTTTTGCGTTGCACGGGTGAACGGCCCTCAGCGTCCCTCGAAAACGGGGGGGCGTTTGTCCAGAAAGGCCAGCACCCCTTCCTTGAAGTCGCGTGTCTTGCCGCAATCGCCCTGCAAACGGCCCTCCAGCAACAGCTGTTCGTGAAGGAAGTTTCCGAAACTGGCCTGCATCGCGGATTTCACCCGCTTGAAGGCTTCGGTCGGGCCACTGGCCAGATACGCCGCCCGCGCGCGCCAGTGATCCTCGAACGCCTCGTCGGCGACGGCCTCGTAGATCATGCCCCAGTCGCTGGCCTGTTGCGCGCTGATCTTGTCAGCGAACAGCGCCGCACCCATCGCCTTGGCCAACCCGATCTGACGCGGCAACGCCCAGGTG
This sequence comes from Roseibacterium elongatum DSM 19469, assembly GCF_000590925.1. Classification (NCBI taxonomy): domain Bacteria; kingdom Pseudomonadati; phylum Pseudomonadota; class Alphaproteobacteria; order Rhodobacterales; family Roseobacteraceae; genus Roseicyclus; species Roseicyclus elongatus. Next base: position 2,857,918 of record NZ_CP004372.1, read on the forward strand.
CCGCCGGCATCGGGGATCAGGCCGATCCGCGTGAAGGCCTGGATGAAGCTGGCGGAGTCTGTCGCAATGACCACATCGCAGACCAGCGCCAGATTGGCGCCCGCCCCGGCCGCCGTACCGTTGACGGCGGCAATCACCGGCACGGGGCAATCGACGATCGCCATCAGCATCGGGATGTATTCGTCGCGCAGCGTGCGCTCGATATTGAGGTTGGCGATATTGGCCCGGTCGCCCAGATCCTGCCCCGAACAGAAGGCCCGCCCCTCGCCTGTCAGGACCACGACGCGCGCCTCGTGCCCGGCATGGCTGACGGCGTGGGTCAGTTCGGCGCGCATCTGGGTGTTCAGCGCGTTCATCACCTCGGGCCGCGAAAAGGTGATTATGGCGACGCCGTCGGCATCCGTGCGGGTGATGGTCTCGTACTGCATCGTCCGGTCGCTCCCAAATCCTTGACGGGCGCGACCCTAGCCGGGCGGTCGCGGAGCGAAAAGCCAAAACGCAGCGTCAGGCCGAGGGGCCGTCGCCCATGATTTCCTTCAGGCGCGCCTGTTCCTCAGCGCTCAGGGCGGCCTCGGTCGGGGCGGTGGCCTGGGCGCGGCGGCGCAGATAGGCGGCAGCAAGGCCGATGCCGATCAGCAGCATCAGCGGACCGGCCGCCCAGAGCAGGATATTGGCCCCGCCGAAGGTCGGGCGCATCAGGACATATTCGCCGTAGCGATCCACGATGTAGGAAATGACCTGCTCGTCGCTATCGCCTTCGACCAGACGTTCGCGCACCAATAGGCGCAGGTCGCGCGCCACGGTGGCATTGGATTCGTCGATCGACTCACCCCGGCAGACGACGCAGCGCAGATTGGCCGAGATGTCGCGCGCGCGCTCTTCCAACACCGGATCATCCAGCACCTCGTCGGCCTGAACGGCCAGGACGGGCGAGGCCGTGACGACCATCAGGACGGCCAGGATCGCCGCCCCGCGGGCAAACAGCCCGCGCAGGCCATGGACGATCCGCGCCAGAATGCGGGACAGGCACATCATTCGGCGGGTACCCCCTTGGGCTCGACGCGCTGCTTGGCGGCCCCAGCCGCGACGCGGTAGCGGCGATCCGACAGGCTGAACAGCCCGCCGATGGCCATGATGATCGTGCCGCCCCAGATCCAGTTGGCAAAGGGCTTGATCCAGGTGCGCAACGCCCAACCGCCATTGTCCTGCGGGTCGCCAAGCGTCACGTAGACATCGCGGGTAAAGCCGTTGTTGATGCCTGCCTCGGTGGTGGGCATGCCGGCGACCGGGTAGATCCGACGCTCGGGGTTCAGAACCGAGATCAAACGCCCGCTTTCGGCCTCGCGCACCGCGACGCTGGCCATCGTCGACAGATAATTCGGCCCGCGCACATTCTCGTCCACGCCCTGCAACTCGATCTCATAGGCCCCGACGATATAGGGCTCGCCGATCTGGGCCACGCGAATATCCTCGCGCTGATACCCGGTCAGGGTGGCGATGCCAAAGAGCGTGATGCCAACCCCCGCATGCGCCAGCGTCTTGCCCCAGTCGGCGCGCGGCAGGCGTGTCAGGCGCGCCATGCGGTTGCCGACGGAGCCGCGCCCGGTGCGCGACCACAGATCGACCAGCGCGCCCGCGACAAGCCAGACGGACAGCGCCACGCCGATCGGGGCCAGAACCGAATGCCCGGTGAAGATGGTGAAGGCCAGCAGCCCGACCGAGATGGCCAGGATCATCGCTGGCACCAGCGCCTTGAGCGCGCGCCCGATCCGGGCGCGTTTCCAAGGCAGCATCGCCCCGATGGGCAGCACCGCCGCCAGCGCAAAGGCAAAGGGCGTGACCGCCGCATTGAAGAAGGGCGCGCCCACCGACAGCGTGCGGTCAAAGAACATCTCGGCCAGAAGCGGCCAGATGGTGCCGATGAACACGACGAAGGTCGACACCGCGAGCAGCAGGTTGTTCACCACCAGCCCGCTTTCCCGACTGACGAGGCCGAAGACGCCCTTGGCCTCCATCGCGCTGGCCCGCAGCGCGAACAGCAGGAGCGAGCCGCCCATGAACACCCCGAGGATCAGCAGGATGAAGACCCCCCGCTCGGGATCGTTGGCGAAGGCGTGCACGCTGGTGATGATGCCCGAGCGCACGATGAACGTGCCGATCAGCGAAAAGCCGAAGGCGAGGATGGCCAGCAGGATCGTCCAGCTTTTCAGCGCCTCGCGCTTTTCCACGACTATGGCGGAATGCAGCAGGGCCGCCGCGATCAACCATGGCATGAGCGAGGCGTTTTCAACCGGGTCCCAGAACCAGAAGCCGCCCCAGCCAAGTTCGTAATAGGCCCACCAACTGCCCAGGCCGATGCCGACGGTCAGAAACAGCCATGCCGCCAAGGTCCAGGGCCGCACCCAGCGGCCCCAGGCCGCGTCGACACGGCCCTCGATCAGGGCGGCGACCGCGAACGAGAACGCCATGCTCAAGCCCACATAGCCCAAATACAGGAATGGCGGATGGAAGGCGAGGCCGGGGTCCTGCAACAGCGGGTTCAGGTCGCGCCCGTCAAAGGGCGGAAATTCCAGCCGCAGGAACGGGTTCGACGTGAACAGGATGAAGGCGAAAAAGGCCACCGACACGGCCGATTGCACGGCCAGAACCCGCGCCTTGAGCGTCGGCGGCAGGTTGCTGCCGAACCAGGCCGCGCAGGCCCCGAACAGTGTCAGGATCAGCACCCACAACAGCAGCGATCCCTCGTGGTTCCCCCACACACCGCTGATCTTGTAGAGCATCGGTTTGAGCGTATGCGAATTGGCCACCACAAGGTTAAGCGAGAAATCCGAGGTCACGAAGGCATAGGTCAGCGCCCCGAAGGAAAAGGCGGTGAGCACGAATTGAAGGGTCGCGGCCGGTTCGGCCACGGCCATCCACGCGGCCTGTCCGCGGGCGGCACCGATCATCGGCACGATCATCTGGAAGATCGCCACCATGAAGGCGAGGATCAGGGCGAAATGTCCGAGTTCTACGATCATGGAAAGCCTTTCGTCTGTGCCGGACACAATAGGCAGATGGGCCGCCGCCGCCAAGTGGATGCGTCAGTGCAGCGCATCGGATTTTCCTAATGACCGCGCCGTGATCGCGCGGTCGTGATCGGCGCGTCACCGCCCGCGAAACAGCCCGCCGAGGATGCCGCGCACCACCGCCCGTCCACTTTGCGTGCCCAGTTGGCGCGCGAAACTCTTGGCGAATGCGGTGCCCACGGAATCCGAACGCGAGGATCTGCGACGTGTCGGCGTCGCGCTGGAGCGGCTGACCCGACTGCCGGTATAGCGCCGCCCCGCGCGGTATTCGCGTTCGGCCATCTCGGCCTCGGCCTCGGCGCGTTCGGCCATCTCGGCCTCGCGCGCCGCCTGTTCGGCGCGGGCCTGCAGGATCTCGAAGGCGCTTTCACGGTCGATTGCGGTGTCATACTTGCCGGCCAGCGGCGAGCCCGCGATCAGCGCCGCGCGCGTGCCCGCGTCGATCGGGCCTAGCTGGCTGGAGGGCGGGCGGATCAGCGTCCGCTCGGCCATGCCGGGAATGCCCTTGCGTTCCAGAAACGATGTGACCGCCTCGCCGACGCCGACCTCGCGGATCGCATCCTCGATATCCAGCCGCGGGTTGTCGCGGTAGTTCTCGGCGGCCTGACGCAGATCGCGCCGGTCCTTGGCGGTATAGGCGCGCAGCGCATGCTGCACCCTGTTGCCCAGCTGTCCCAGGATATCCTCGGGCACATCGGCCGGGTTCTGGGTCACGAAATAGACGCCCACGCCTTTCGACCGGATCAGGCGGGCGACCTGCTCGACCTTGTCCACCAGCGCGCGCGGCGCGCGATCGAACAGCAGATGCGCCTCGTACGAAAAAAAAGACCAGCTTGGGTTTGTCGGGGTCGCCCACCTCGGGCAATTCCTCGAAAAGCTCCGACAGCAGCCACAACAGGAACGTCGCATAAAGACGCGGCGACTGCATCAGCCTGTCGGCGGCCAGGATGTTGATCCGGCCCAGCCCCTGGGCATCGGTCAGGAACAGATCGTCCAGCGCCAGGGCAGGTTCGCCGAACAGCTTGTCGCCCCCCTGCCCCTCGAGCACCAGAAGGCGCCGCTGGATCGCCCCGATCGAGGCCGTGGACACGTTGCCGTAGCGCAGGCTCAGATCCTTGCGGTTTTCCCCCACCCAGACCAGCAGCGCCTGCAGATCCTTCAGGTCGAGCAACGCCATGCCCTGCTCATCGGCGACGCGAAAGGCGATGTTCAGGATGCCCTCCTGCGCCTCGGTCAGGTCCAGCAGGCGCGCCAGCAGCAATGGCCCCATCTCGGACACGGTGGTGCGCACCGGATGCCCCTGTTGCCCGAAGAGGTCCCAGAAGGTGACCGGAAAGCCCCGATAGGCATAGTCGGAAAAGCCGATCTTGCCGGCCCGGTCCATGAAGGCATCATGGAGCTTGAAGCCGGGGCTGCCCGCCTGACCCAACCCGGACAGATCGCCCTTCACATCCGACAGGATCACGGGCACCCCGCGCGACGAAAAGCTTTCGGCCAGAATCTGCAGCGTGACCGTCTTGCCCGTGCCGGTCGCCCCCGCGATCAACCCGTGCCGGTTTGCGTAATTCAGCAGAACATGCTGCGCCTCGCCGAAATCCGGGCCGCCGCCGCCCACGAAAATCCCGTTTTCCATCAAACCCCTGCTCCGCGCCGTGTCTTTTGTCCGGCACACAATACTCCGTTAACCATTCCATGCCAGTGTGATGGCGTCCCGGCGCTGCGATTGCTGTGTGGGGCGACATCCTCCCTGTCGACTGGCCGCGCCCATGGCGCGGCCTTTTTTTCAGTCCGGCCATACCGCAAGGCCTGCGTTTCAAAGCGATTTGAAAAAACAGTGCGGCCGGTGTCGAAAACTCGAAATTGCCCTGTTGACGGCTTTCAAACGCTGGCATAGCGTTCGCCGCAGAAGTCGGCCAGTCCGACAGGGAGAGAAAAAAATCAAAGGGTCCGCTTGTCGGACCCTTTTCCTTTCTGGTCGCTCGGGTGCGGGGAGCGCCGGCAAGGTTCTGCCGGTGCCGAAAACGGCCCTGACAGACGCGCCGCTTCGTGTTAGCGAACAGGCGATCGTCCGGACCCGAGACAGGCTCAGACCAACAGGAAGAGACCAAACGCATGACAGATTTCCGCACCACCTCTCGCATGATCGTGGCGGCCGGCCTTTTAGCGGTGGCATTGCCGCTGTCGGCCAACGCGCAGGACGCCGCCTCGGCCGAGCCCGGACAGCCCTACGTGGCCGAAACCTTCAGCGACTGGGATCTGCGCTGCATCCGCGCCCCCGAAGAGGGTACGCCCGAACGCTGCGAGATGTTCCAGCTGATGCGCGACGAGGACGACAACGCCGTTTCGGTGTTCCGCGTGAACGTTCCCTTCAACCCCGGCGAGGGCCAGGTGGCCACGGCCCTGATCATGACGCCCCTGGAAACCCTGCTTGCGCCGGGCATCCGCCTGCGCGTCGATGATGGCGAAGAGGGCGGCTTGCCCTTCACGATGTGCGATGCGTCCGGCTGCATGGCGCGCATCCCGATGAACCAGACCAATGTCGACATGTTCCAGGCCGGCGGCGATGCTTTCATCCAGATCTTCGCGCTGGTGCGCGGCGAGGCCGGCGAGATCGGGGGCGTTCCGGTGCCGCTGACCGCGTCGCTGCGCGGCTTCACCGCCGCCTACGAGGCGCTGCAGGCCCGGCACGAGGAACTGGTGGCCTTCATCCGCGAACGTCAGGCCGAGGCCGCCGCCGAAGAGTAGCCCGCGCGCGACACCCCAACGGAACGGCCCGTCCCGGTGACGGGCCGTTTTTCGTTGCGGGGCGGATGATCGTCAGGGGGCGCTGCGCAGGGCCAGAACGGCGTTCAACCCGCCAAAGGCAAAGGCATTGGACAGGACGGCGCCGACCCTGGCCTCGCGGGCCTCGTTCGGCACCACGTCCAGTGCGCATTCCGGGTCGGGTTCCTCGTAGCCGATGGTGGGCGCGATCACCCCGTCCTTCAAAGCCATGATACAGGCCAGCAACTCGACCGCGCCGGTGCCGCCGATCAGATGGCCGTGCATCGACTTGGTGGACGAGATCATCAGATCATCGGCATGCTGGCCGAACGCATCGGCGACGGCGGCGCATTCCACCTTGTCGTTGGCGGCGGTGCCGGTGCCATGCGCGTTGATATACCCCACGTCCTCGGGGTTCAGACGTCCATCCGCCAGCGCCCCGGAGATGGCCCGCGCCGCGCCTTGCTTCGATGGCATGACGATATCGGCAGCATCCGAGGTCATGGCAAAGCCCACCACCTCGGCCAGGATCTCGGCCCCGCGTCTTTTCGCGTGCTCGTATTCCTCGAAGATGAAGACGGCCGCGCCTTCGCCCTGCACCATGCCGTTGCGGTTGGCCGAAAACGGGCGGCAGGCGTCCTTGGACATCACCCGCAGCCCTTCCCAGGCCTTGATGCCGCCAAAGGACAGCATCGCCTCGGACCCACCGGTCACCATCACGTCGCAGGCACCGACGCGGATGCACTGGAACGCCTGCCCCATGGCATGGTTCGACGAGGCGCAGGCGGTCGCCACCGTGTAGCTGGGCCCCTTGAGGTTCCATTCCATCGAGACGTGGCTGGCGGCGGCATTGTTCATCAGCTTCGGCACGACGAAGGGATGGACGCGGTTCTTGCCCTCTTCATAGACCGAGCGGTAATTCTCGTCCCAGGTGTTCACGCCGCCGCCGGCGGTGCCGAACACCACGCCCGAGCGCGTCGCAAGATCGCCGGCAAAGGTCAGCCCCGACCCATCCAGCGCCTCGCGGGCGGCGATCAGCGTGAATTGCGTGAACCGGTCATAAAGCGCGATCTGTTGGCGGTTGAACAGGGTTTCGGCGTCGTAATCCGTGACCTGGCCACCGATCCTGACCGACAGCCTGTCGACATCGCGCAATTGCAGCGGGCCGATGCCGCACCGCCCCTCGCGCATGGCCTCCAGCGTCGCGGGCACGTCATGGCCCAACGCGTTGATCGTGCCCTGGCCGGTGATGACGACACGGCGCATCGCGGGTCAGCCGCCCTTTTGCTCCGTGACGAGGCCTTTCACCGCCGTCACGATGGCCGCCACCGAAGAGATGTCGAAATCGCTCTGCTCCGGCTCGTTCGCGTTGAACGGCACCTGGATATCGAACGCTTCCTCGATGGCGAAAATCGACTCGACCAATCCCAGGCTGTCGATCCCGAGATCCTCCAGCGTCGAGTCCATCTTGACGTCCTCGACGTCGAGCACGGCCTGTTCGGCGATGATCTCGACTACCTTGTCACGCACATTTTCGGTCATCGACCCTTCCTCGCACTCGCCCTCGCGCGTCGTTTAAGGCGTCCGGCCCGACTTGAAAACGGCTTTCTGCATTTCCGCGACCGTCTTGGCCAGGCGCGGCAATCTGCGCAGGGCCTTGTACATCTCGACATGGGTTTCCATGCGCACGGCGGGGCTGCCCATCAGCATCCGGCCCGCGGGCACGTTGGAATAGATCTTGGTGGCGCCGGCCGCGACCACGTCGTCGCCGATCACGATATTGTCCGACACCCCGCATTGCCCGCCCAGCACCACGCGGTCTCCCAACGTGGCCGAGCCGGCGAACCCCACCTGACCGCAGAGCAGGCAGTCGCGCCCGATCCGGCAGTTGTGGCCGATATGCACAAGGTTGTCGATCTTGGTGCCGGACCCGATTTCGGTCGCGGCGACGGTGCCCCGGTCGATGGCGGCATTGGCGCCGATCTCGACATCGTCGCCGATCACCAAACCACCCAGGGAATGGATGCGCGTCCAGCTTTGCGCGGCGGTGTCCGAGGCTTCGGCGCGGCCAAGGCTTTCGCGGGTGGCCTCGACACGGGATTTCTCGGGCGTGACGAAGGAAAACCCGTCCCCCCCCAGAACCGCGCCGGCCTGCACGATCACCCGATCCCCGATGCGCACGCGCGCGCCGATCCGCACCCCCGCATGGAGCAAGGCGTCCTGCCCGATCACCGTTTCCTCGGCGATGCTGACATGGGGCGCGATCCGGGCGCGCGCACCGATCCGCACCCCGGCCCCGATCACGACAAGCGGACCGATCGCGGCGCCGGGACCGATCTGTGCGCTGGGGTCGATCACGGCGCTGGGATGGATGCCCGCCGCGATCTGCGGGCCCGGATCCATCGCGGCGGTGACATGCGCCATGGCATAGCGCGGGCGCGGCGCGACGATGGCCGCCTGCAGCCCAAAGGCCTGCCAATCCATATCCGGGCCGATCACGGCGGCGCGGGCCTGCCCCTCGGCCAGTCCGGCGGCATAGCGCGCGCTCATCGCCAGGGCCAGGTCATCGGGGCCCGCGGCCGAGGGCTCGGCCACGCCGGTCACCAACAGTTCGGCGGCGCCAAGGGCCTCTGCCCCAAGCGCCGCCGCGATATCCTTGATGCTATGGGCCATTGCGGCCACCCCCGCCTGTCATCCTGCGGGGGCAGGCTTAGCTTGCCCGCTCGGGCATGACCACCCCGTTCGCACGCACCGCCTGGCTGAGCCGCGCGTTGCGCCCGTAGACATCGTCACGGAAGTTCAATGTGCCGTCATCGTCGACCCAGGCCGTCCAGTAAACAAGGTGCACCGGGATCTCGACATCGAGGTTCACCTGAGTTTCCTGCCCGGTGCGCAGAATGCGCTGGAACAGGCCCACCGGGTCGTCGGTCTGGCGCGCAAGGAGATGATAGGCGAACTCGTGCGGATCATCGAGGCGGATACAGCCCGACGAGAATGTGCGCACCTCGCGCTCCATCAGGTATTGCTCGGGCGTATCATGCAGGTAGATCGCATGGCGGTTGGGGAACATGAACTTCACCGTCCCCAGCGCATTGCGCGGCCCCGGCGGCTGGCGCAGATCGAACGGGAAGCTCGACACCGAGTAGCGGCTCATGTCGACCGCATTGCGGTTCACCACCCGCCCGTTGGCGATCAGCTGCATGTAGGTCGATCCACCGGCCAGGATGTTGGGAATGTAGCTGCGCATCGCGATGGACCGCGGCACATACCAACTGGGGTTGATGACCATGTGCTCCATCACGTCCGAGAACTCGGGCGTCTGCCGATCACGCGCCCCCACGACCGAGCGCGTGATGAAAGTGGTCTCGCCATTGTCGATCACCCGCACGTGGAAATCGGTCAGGTTCACGAAGATCAGCCGATCCGGCACCTCGCCACCCTCGTTCAGCCAGCGATGCCGTTCCATCGCCAGAACCACCTCGTTCCAGTGATCCTCGACCGAGCGGTTCACCGCGCGAATGGTTTCGCCGCCGGCGACGCCATCGGCGTTGATCCCGTTGTCCAGCTGGAACTCGACCACAGCCTGCTGCATGCGTGCGTCGTACGTGGCGGTCACCGACCGGTCGAGATAGCCCATCGCCATCAGACGGTCGCGTAGCGCAATCACGGCGCCGCCGCTGTCGCCCGGGCGCAGGGCCCCCGCCTGGACGCGCGGGCCGTACCCGCCGGTTTGCGCCAGGCGCTCAAGATGCAACTTGGTCCGCATCAACCGGGTATAGCCCGGATCCTGCGGCGGCAGGCTGGCCATGAAGGCATGCGGGTTCGAGTCGAGCAAGTCGGCCAGCAGCTCGCGCGCGTCGGGCCGCGGCAGTTCCTGGTAGAAGTCCGAGATGATGTCGCCGGGTTCGAGGAACCCGGAATGCACATCGCTTGCATATTGCAGGAATAGGCGCGACGCCATCACGTCGGCTTGCCCGCGCGCATAGGGGTTCGTCGCGTTGCGGAATGTCTCGATCAGACCGTCGATATCGTAGCGGCTGGTGGGCAGGCCGTGATTGCCCGCCTCCTGCAAGGCCGAGATCAGGGCATTGCGGCGATCGGCGGCCTCGGCGCTGGTCCAGACCGGCTGAAAATCGCGCTCTCGGTAAAAGGCCGCCAGCGACTCGTTTTCCGAGGACGCCTCGGCAATCGCCTGCCTGAGCGCCGAAAATGCCTGCGCCTGAACCGGGGCCGGGGCCAGCGTCAGGCCGATCCCCACGCCCACCCCCGTGGCCACCGGGGCGGCAAATGGCAACGCCGCCAACGCCAGGGCGAAAAGCGGTGTCTTTGTGAATTTCAATGTCATGTCTTCAAACCTCTGTCCTGTCCGATGTGCGCGCGCCGTCATATCGCAGTCCAATGACACCACTACAGACACAAATCCCCTGCGAGTCGATTCACGATTTGGCAAGTGTTTCAGGATATAACCGAGAAACACAACGGCGGGTTCCCTCCGTTTCGGAGCGGCCCGTGATACCCGCGCGGCACACGATCTGCGGCATCGCGGCCCTTTCGTGAGGGGCGAGACGCAAATTTTGGCCGGCGAGACTCCGCCAAATGGGCGAAATCCCGCCCAAAATGTCGGCTACAACCATGGGGGACCGATCTGTGCTTTCAGAAAGATTTCGATTGTGTCATTCATCCCACACTGCCTGAGGGGACAGGCTCAAAATGACGTGAAGGCCGCGGCAACAGCGGCCGTGATGACGAGAACGAGCAACCAAGGGGCAAACGAACCAATGACAAATTCGACGTTTTCGCGACGCGCAATTCTGCGCGCCTTCGCCGCGACGACCATTGCGGCGGCGCCGGTGATGGCGAATGCGACCGGGTTCCTGCGCGGCGCAGGCGATGTACGCCGCCTGCGCATGTATAACGGTCGGGCGGGCGAGAGCCTGAACATGATCTACTGGATCGAGGGCGAATACATCGCCCCCGCGCTGGAGGAGATCAACTATTTCATGCGCGACTGGCGCACCGATGGCGTCCACGAAATCAGCGTGCGCACGATCGACATCATGTCGGCGGCGCACAACCTGATGGACACGTCCGAACCCTACACCCTGCTATCGGGCTATCGCAGCCCGGAAACCAACGCCATGCTGCGCCGCCGCTCGTCGGGGGTGGCACGCCGTTCGCGCCACATGGTGGGCGAGGCGGCTGATCTGCAAATGCAGTCGCGCACCGTCAGCCAGATGTTCCAGGCCGCGCGTGCCTGCAATGCCGGCGGTGTCGGGCGCTACTCGCGCTCGAATTTCGTGCATATGGATTGCGGCCCGGTGCGCAGCTGGGGGTCCTGAGACACCGCGGCCCAAAGCCGCCAATCCCGAGACGGGTCGCTGCCAAGGCCTGTCCGCAAGACCCAAGACACCTTTCGTGACGCCTCGGCCCCAGGCCGGGGCTTTTTTCTTGCGCGCGCTGGCGTGACCCGCCGCCGTGAGAACGTGACCGCCGCGGCTTGGACAAGGGCGCATCGCGCCCCCATATGGTGATGCACCACCCAGAACCAAGGACGACCCCGCGCATGTCACGCTACACCAAGGATCCCGACGCCATTGCGGCGCTCGACCCCGAACAATACCGCGTCACCCAGCAAAGCGGCACCGAGCGCCCCGGCACGGGCGCCTATCTGCACAACAAGGAACCGGGCATCTATGTCGATATCGTGTCGGGAGAGCCGCTCTTTGCCTCGTCCGACAAGTACGAGTCGGGCTGCGGATGGCCCAGTTTCACCAAGCCGATCGAGCCCGCGCATGTCACCGAATTGCGCGACCTCAGCCACGGGATGATCCGGACCGAGGTGCGCTCGACCCATGGCGACAGCCACCTCGGCCATGTCTTTCCCGACGGCCCGCGCGACCGTGGCGGGCTGCGCTACTGCATCAACTCCGCATCCTTGCGCTTCGTCCACCGCGACGACATGGAGGCCGAAGGATACGGGGCCTATCTCGACCAAGTGGAGGATATCGCATGAGCGACCAACGCGAACGCGCCGTTCTGGCGGGCGGCTGTTTCTGGGGCATGCAGGACCTGATCCGCAAATTGCCCGGCGTCGAAAAGACCCGCGTCGGCTACACCGGCGGCGACGTGCCCAACGCGACCTATCGCAACCACGGCAGCCATGCCGAAGGGATCGAGATCTGGTTCGATCCCACGCGCATCAGCTATCGGCAGTTGCTCGAGTTCTTCTTCCAGATCCACGATCCCACCACGCCGAACCGGCAGGGCAACGACCGTGGCCCCAGCTATCGCTCGGCCATCTACTTCGTCGATGATGCACAGCGCCAATGCGCGTTGGACACCATCGCCGATGTCAACGCCTCGGGCCTGTGGCCGGACAAGGTGGTGACCGAGGTCGAACCCGTCGGCGATTTCTGGGAGGCCGAGCCCGAGCATCAGGATTACCTCGAGCGCATTCCCAACGGCTATACCTGCCATTTCCCGCGCCCGAACTGGGTTTTGCCCAAACGCGACGCGGCCGAGTGACGGCTCAGACCGGCCGCGCGGCACAGAGCGGCAAGAGACGCTCGTAGGTCGCGCGGTCGCACAGCTCGGTCGCCGCGGTGGTCACCGCCGAACTTGCCGCGGCCACGCCGCATTGCAGCACCTCGGGCAAGGGCTGCCCGCGCGACAGGGCCAGCACGGCCCCGGCCACGAAACTGTCGCCCGCCCCGGTGACCGAGGCCACCGGCACATCCGCCGCCGGGGCGAACCACCGCCCCTCGGACGACACCAGAACCGACCCCTCCGCACCACGTGCAAGAATGACGATCTCGGCCGCGCCGGCGCGCACCAACCCCTCGGCCGTACGGGCGCTGTCGCTGTGATGGGACAGTTCGCGCGACAGCAGGTCCTCGGCCTCGGCGCTGTCCATCCGCAACATCGCCAGGTTCAGACCCGCCCCCGCCAGCGCCGCAAGGGCCGGGCCGGAGGTGTCCGCGATCACCCGCACCCCCCGGTCGGTCAGTACACGCGCCAGATCGACAAGAACCTGCGCGTCGACACCGGGCGGCAACGACCCCGACAGGACGACGAAATCCCCCGCCAAGGCCAGCCCAGGCAAGGCCACCAGCAGGCGGGTGACATCCTCGGGGCCCCAATCCGGCCCCGGAAAGATGAAGCGGAACTGCTGCCCCGTCTCGGTTTCGATCACCGACAGGTTCTGCCGGGTCTCGCCGGGGGCGGGCAGATGATGCACGCGAATCCCCTGCCCCTCCAGCTGTTGCACCAGCCCCGCCCCGATTGGCCCGGCCACCGCAATGGCCGCATCGGCCCGACCGCCCAGAATGGCGATCGCGCGCGAGACATTGATGCCGCCGCCACCCGGATCGCGGCGCGGCGCGGCACAGCGCAGCTTCTGTCCCGGCACCAGCCGGGGCGTTTCCGTTTCCAGATCCAGCGCGGGGTTCAGCGTGACGGTCAAAATACCCATGGCCGACCTTCTAGGGGCAAATCCGGCGGCGCAAAACAGGCTTTTTCGATCCAGCGGCCGCTTGCCTCCCGTCGCGCAATCGGGGACCAAGGATGGACGGGCGCGCGCCGGATTCGGCCCACCGCCCCTGCAAGTCACAGCAAGAAGGACCGTGCGCGCCGTGTCGAAACCCTGCATCATCTGCGTCGCCATCACCGGATCGGTGCCCCGCAAGGAGGACAACCCCGCCGTTCCCATCACCATCGCGGAACAGGTGGAGTCGACCCAGGCCGCCTTCGAGGCCGGCGCCACGATCTGCCACGCCCATGTCCGCCAGGAGGATGGCACCCCGACCTCGGACCCCGAGCGCTTTGCCCGGCTGCAGGAAGAGCTGACGAAACACTGCCCCGGCATGATCGTGCAGTTTTCGACCGGGGGCCGGTCGGGGGCCGGTGCGGAACGCGGCGGCATGCTGCCGCTCGGGCCGGACATGGCCTCGCTGACCGTGGGCTCGAACAATTTTCCGACCCGCGTGTACGAGAACCCGCCCGATCTGGTCGATTGGCTGGCCGCCGAGATGCTCAAGTATGACATCAAGCCCGAGATCGAAGCCTTTGATCTCAGTCATATTTTCCAAGCCGCCAAGATGCAGGCCGACGGACGCCTTGCGCCCCGGACCTATGTGCAGTTCGTCATGGGCGTGAAAAATGCCATGCCGGCCGACAAACGCGTGTTCGATTTCTATGTCGACACCATGCAGCGCCTTCTGCCTGACAGCGAATGGTGCGCCGCCGGGATCGGCCGTCACCAGATCGAGGTCAACGACTGGTCGATTGCCGCAGGCGGACATGCGCGCACGGGGCTGGAAGACAATGTCCGTCTGGACAAAGACACCCTCGCCCCATCGAACGCGGTGCTGGTGGCCCGCGCGGTCGAGCTGTGCGAGCGCTACGCGCGGCCCGTCGCCACCGTCGCGCAGGCGCGGGCGCTTCTGGGCCTGCGTCCCGCCGCCTGACCGGCGGGCGATCGACCCGCCCCCAGTCTTGCGCCTGTCCGCGTGTCTTGGCGCATGAGGCTTCGGCGCGGCCGGCCCCACCCGAAAACCATCGCGATCCGGCGCGCGGCGCAGCGGCTGGCGCGTGCCGGCTTTCGCCATGCCGGGGCGCCGGCCCTACCCCATGACCTGCCCCTGACCGTCATCGGTGTTGACGCCGGGGCAGGCGGTCATGCGGGCCATATTCTTTTTCCGGCTTGATCCAAATCAAGGAATCAAGGGGGCTTTCTGCGATTTAGCAATTCTTGACGGAATAACTCGGACTTTCGGGTCGTCACCACGCCACAGCCTGTGCTGAAGCCACCTTTCGATTGGGCAGAACCGTATCTGCCCGGACATCACATGCGGAGTACTGTCCAATGAAACGTCTGCTGAGCGCCACGCTGGCGGCCCTTGCCCTGGCCAATCCGGCCGCGGCGCATTTCCAACTGATCTACAACCCCGAGGCCAACCCGACATCGCCCGGCGAGATGCCCTTGCTGCTGACCTTCTGGCACCCGCACGAGAACGGGCACGCCATGGACATGGGCACGCCGCAGGAGGTGTTCTACGTCTTTCGTGGCGAGCGGGTCGACATCTCGGACAGTCTGACCCCCGTCACCTTTACTGGGGCGCATAACTCGGCCGCCGCCTTTCAGGCGACCCTGCCCGTGCGGCGCAATGGCGACTACACGGTGGCCCTGGTGCCCGAGCCCTATTTCGAAGAGGCCGAGGGCATCTACATCCAGCAATTGACCACGGTCTATCTCAACAAGGGCGGCATCCCCACGGATTGGAGCGAACCGGTGGGCCTGCCGACGGAATTCGTGCCGCTGAACCGCCCCTACAACGTGATCGCGGGCTCGACCTTTTCGGCGCAGCTTCTGTCGGATGGCGAGCCGGTGCCGGGCGCCGAAATTGAGATCGAGTACCTCGCCGCAGAACCCGACATGGAGACCTTCAGCGCCGGCGAAGCCACCGCCCAGCCGATGCCGGGCGGGGCCATCGTGGCCCTGACCGACGCGAACGGCGTGTTCACCTTCGGCGTGCCGCGCGCCGGGTTCTGGGGCTTCGCCGCGCTCGGCGCCGGCCCCGAGACCGAGCACGAGGGCGCTGAGCTTAGCCAGGACGCGGTGATCTGGATCCGGGCCTACGACATGGAGTGAGCCGTCAGCGGCCGCATGCGTCCGGGGCGCGCGGGGGCCGACCCCGTGCCCCGGACAGACAAAAGGACAAGCGCGATGATCAAGGGATATGGCTGGCGGCACAGACGCAGGCACCGGCATCGTCAGGGGGGCCATGGCCCCTGCGGCTCGGGCGGGGTGTGTGCGGGTGGCGCGCGAAGCCTCGATCAGATGGCCCCGCCCGCCATCTGCACCGTGCGCCGGCTGCATGGTTGCGGCCCCGCACGGCAGCGTCTGCTCGACCTCGGCTTTCAGCCGGGGCGCGAGATCAAGGTCTTGCGCAATGCGCCCCTTTACGACCCAGTCGAGGTTCAGGTCGGCGACACCTTCATCGCCCTGCGCCGCACCGAGGCGCGCCATGTCGAGGTGAGCGATGACTGACACCCGCCCATACGGCGTTGCCCTGGCCGGGCAGCAGAATTGCGGGAAGTCGACGATTTTCAACATCCTGACAGGTCTGCAGCAGCACATCGCCAACTATCCGGGCGTAACGGTCGACAAGAAATCGGGCGCCTACATGTTCGAGGAGCGCCGCTATCAGGTGACCGACCTGCCCGGCGCCTACAGCCTGTCGGCCTTCTCCCCCGAAGAGCGCGTCTCGCGTCAGGTCCTGCTCGAGGATCCGCCCGATGTCGTCGTCAACGTGATCGACGCCACGAACCTGCGCCGCTCGCTGCCGCTGACCTTTCAGCTGATGGAGATGGGGTTTCGGGTCGTCGTGGCGCTGAACATGATGGATGCCGCCGCGCGCCGCGGGCTCGAAATCGACCTGCCCGCCCTGTCGCGGCGGCTGAACGCGCCGGTGGTGCCGATGGTGGGACGCGCGGGCAAGGGCGGGCAGGATTTGCGCGACGCCATCGCCGAGGCCGCGCAAGGCCCGCAGGCCGTGCCCGCGACCCTGAATTACGGCCCGCTGGAAGACGATGTCGCGGCGCTGCACGCGCGGCTTGCCGCGATCCCCGGCCTCGATGGCCGCATGGCGCGCTGGCATGCCGTGAAACTGCTCGAGGATGACGCCGAGGCCATCGGCCGCGCCGGCCGCCTGGGTCAGACCGACCTGCTGCAGGACGCCGAAGGGATGCGCGCCCGGTTCGAGCGGGTCGAGGGCCTGAGCGCCGGGGACCATATCAGCGCCACTCGCGACCGCCATGCCGCCGAAATCCTGCGCGATTGCGTGACCGACACGCGACACGGCATGATCTCGGTTTCCGAGCGGATCGACCGGGTGCTGCTCAACCGCGTCTTCGCGCCGCTCTTCCTGATGGCGACGATCTGGGTGATCTACCAGCTGTCGATCGTGCAGGGCTATGAGCTGACCAAGGTGACGTGGCCCGTGCTGGCAGGTTTGCGCAACATGGCCGCCAGTGTCCTGCCCGATGCCGGGTTCCTCGTCGATCCGCAGATCCGCTCGCTGGGGCTGTGGATCGTCGATTCGATCAATACTCTGCTCAACTATGTGCCGATCTTCCTGATCCTCTTCGCGCTGATCGCGATATTGGAGGATTCGGGCTACATGGCGCGCATCGCCTTCATCCTCGACCGGATCCTGCATCGCTTTGGCCTGCATGGGCAATCGACGCTGCCTTTCATCCTGGGCGGCGTCTTTGCCGGGGGGTGCGCGGTCCCCGGCGTGATGGCGACCAAGGGCATTCCCGATGCCCGCGCCCGGCTGGCCACGATCCTGACCGTGCCCTTCATGAACTGCATGGCCAAGATCCCGCTCTATACGCTGTTGATCAACATCTACTTTCCCGACGCCAAGGGGCTGATGCTGTTCTACCTGTCGACCATCACGGTGCTGGCCGCGCTGTTGGTGGCCAAGCTTCTGACCTCCTCGGTGCTGGCGGCGCAGCCCACGGCGCCTTTCGTGATGGAACTGCCCAGCTATCACATGCCGACCGTCACCGGCGTGGCGCGCCGCGCGGTGGACCGGACCTGGATGTATATCAAGAAGGTCGGCACCGTGGTGGTGGCCATCGCGGTGGTGATCTTCGTGCTGCTGCAATTTCCGGGCGTTCCGTCCGAGCGCATGGCCGAGTACCAGAGCCGCGGCGAGGCGGCCATCGCCGAGTTCTACGCCACGCTCGAGGGCTCCCCCCATCTGGCCGCGGTCGATACGCCGGATGAGTTGATCGCCCTCATCAACGTCCACAGCACCTACAAGGCGCGCCGCCTGAACGCCGCCAGCCGCGCGGCGGCCGAGGCGCTGGACCAGGGGGTGCGCGACGATCACCCGAATGTCGCGCCCTTCGTGCTGCGGTCCCGCGCGGATGCGGACCGCACCGCCTTTGCCGCCATGCGCGACCTGGCCAATGCGCGCAACACGCTGCGCCGCGAGATGCAATCCGAGCGCATCGAAAGCAGTTTCCTCGGCCATGTCGGGCGCGGACTGGAACCGGTGACGCAATTCGCCGATTTCGACTGGCGCATCAATATCGCGCTTCTGGCCTCGTTTGCCGCGCGCGAAAGCTCAGTCGCGACCCTGGGCGTGCTGTTCGACCAGGAAGAGGGCGAGAACCGCGCGCTCGAGGATCGCATGGGCGACCAACAGCGCGCCGAGGGGCGCACGGCCCTGTCGGCGGTGGCACTGATGCTGTTCTTCGCGCTCTATCCGCCCTGTCTGGCCACGGTGATCATGGTGCGGGTGCAGACGCAGTCGACGGGTTGGATGACCTTCTCGATCATCTTTCCCACCATTCTCGGCCTTGTCGTGGCCTCTGCCGTCTTCCAGGGTGCCAGCGCGCTTGACCTGTCAGGGCTCGAGGCGATGACGGCGGTCTGGCTGGGCACCTTCGCGCTGCTGCTGCTGGTGGCGCTGCCAAAGCCATGGCTGCCCGATCTCAGACGCCGAGGCACCCCCGACATCGAGGACGTGGCCCCATGACCAACCCGACTATCGACCTCGCCGCCGAGACCAGCGGGCACCTGCCGGACACAGCGCTGATCCTGTTTCTCTCGGCCCTGGCCCTGGCCTATCTGGTCCGCGGCGTCGTGAAAAAGCGCAAACGCTTCAAATCGGGCGGTGGCTGCGGCGATTGCACAGGCTGCGCCACGACGCAGACCGGCCCCTGTCCGGTGGCCACATCCTTCACCCAACCCAAAACCGATACCGACACCCACAAGTAGGAGTTCACAATGTCTTTGCGTCCCCTCTTCGCCCTTCCCTTCCTCGTCCTCTCGGCCGGGTCGGTCGCCGCCCACACGCCGATCTGCGCCTGCTACGACAATGGCGACGGCACCGTGCTGTGCGAAGGCGGCTTCTCGGATGGCTCCTCGACCTCGGGTGTGCGGATGGTTGTCTATGACGCCGGCGGCAATGTCGCGATCGACGCCGCGCTGGACGAAAACAGCGAGTTCGTCTTTGACAAGCCCGGCGACACGTTCCGCGTGCTCTTCGACGCCGGCGAGGGCCACCAGATCGAAATCCTCAGCGACGATGTCTACTGAGGCATGCCGCGCCCCTTGACGGGCAAGGCCGGATCGGTGCCGGGCCCATCCCGGCGCCTTTCGTCGCGCCCTCAATGCCCACATGACCCCACGCTCTACCCCAGCCGCGAAGAGATTGCCCACAACAGCACCATGCCGAAGGTGAGACGGATCGCGACCGGACGCGCGAACCGGCGGCAATCCTCAACAGGTGTACGCAGGGCAATGCCCATGACCGACACCGCCAAAGTCAGCCAAGCGGCCTGTGTGAGGATGGCGTCGGGATGACTTCACGCCGAAGGTTCCATCCGCCCGACGGCGACAGGGCCAAAAGCCACCCCCGCCCCGAGCGCGATGAACGGTGACGACAGCGGCCCACGGTCGATCTTGGTCGAGATCAGCCCGATCAGGACGACGGGGGCCCCCGCGATGGCTAGGACGATTTTCAATCGGCTCATGGCGTTCGAAAAAAGCTTGGACCCTGTTTGTTTGGTGACTTTGGCCGGTCTCAGCGCGTTCCGCAGCACGCGGACTGGGCGCGGCGATGCGACTTCGAAAGGGGCGGTGTTTTCCTAGCTTGGCGGGCCGATTTCGAGGGTTGCGCCGGGCATCTGGCAGACCCTTAGCCGGAACCAGTCGGCATATACGGCGTTGGACTAGCAATCTATTACACGAGGATTGCTGTCATGCTGCCCAAGACATTTGTCGCCCCTGTTCTTCTCAGCCTCATTGCCGCGCCCGCGCTCGCGTCGCCCGGCGCGGACGAGCAACCGGCCGAAGCCGCACCTGCGGCCGCCACCTCCGGCAGTGTCGGCTCGGCGGCCAGCGGCGAAGTCGACTTTTCCAACAGCGACATCCCCGACGCCCTGCAAACGCCCGAGGCATTCACCTTCAACGGCACCTATGTCTCGGAATGGTCCGCAGCGGCCGCGTCCGGGATCGCGCTGAATGCCGGCAACACGTTTCCTTACCTGATCCCCGACACCGCCCCGTTCGAGGAAGGCGTCTACGTTTGGGACGCATGGCCCGTTCGCACCCCCGACGGCGCAGTCGCCATGATAGACGATTGGGTCGTCATGGTGGGCTTGTCCAGCGAAACGGATGCGGGGTCAGACTACCCTTTCTACACGCGGTCGACCTGGCGTTACTGGTACACGCGCGACGGTGAATGGACGCCCGGCGGCGTGATTTTCGAGCGCACAGAGGCGTTGGGATCACGTCAATGGGCCGGATCGACGATCTATGACCCTGACAGCAACCAGATCACCTTCTACTACACCGCCGTCGGCGCGCTTGATGCCGAAAGCCTCGAAGCCGACGAACCGCCCCGTGCGTTGGGCACCAGCCACCCCGGCGCGGGTCGCCCCAACACGGAACAGCGCATGGCACTGGTGACCGCTTCCCTCTCAGCCGGCGATACCGGGGTTTCTTTTTCCGATTTCGGCGAGCACCAGATGATCCTGGAGGCCGATGGTGAGATCTACGTCACCGAGGCCGCCTACGTTCCCGGCAGCGTCATCTACGGCATGCGCGACCCGCACTATTGGCTGGATGAAGAGACAGGACGCGAATACATCCTGTTCACCGCCAATGGCGCCGGCATGCCGGATCCGTTCAACGGCGTTGTCGGTCTGGCCGAAAAGATCGACGGCACCTGGACGCTGCAACGCCCGATCATCGCAGCCCCCGGCGTCTCCTCGCAACTGGAGCGCCCGCATGTGGTCGTGCGTGATGACGGGCTCTACGTCTTTTTCTCGACCCACAGCTTCACCTTCGCCGATGGTCTGAGCGGACCCGAAGGGCTCTACGGGTTCTACAACGCCGATGGCGACATCCGCGGCACCTTCACCGCGATGAATGGCTCGGGACTGGTCATGGGCAATCCAACCGCCGCGCCGAACCAGACCTATTCCTACCTCGTGCTGCCGGACGGGCAGGTGATGAGCTACGTGAACACGCCCTACGGGTTTGCCAGCGACCCCGACAGCGAACGGGAATTCATCGGTGCGCCCGCCCCGCTGGTGCGGATCGGGCTGAACGACGCACGGTCGACGCTGCTTGCAGCGCCCGACACCGCGCTGTCCGGGTCGGAATGATGCGCACCCTCGTCCTGTCCGCCGGCCTGCTGCTGGGCACCCTGCCCGCGCAGGCCGATGACTTGGTGATCGATTTCGACGGTGATACGGGCCTGAGTGAACGTCGCGTGATCTCGCCCTATCACCCGGTCGAATTCAAACCCGGCGTGACGGGGCAAGCCTTCGACTTCGATGGTTATTCGACGCAAGTCACGGGCCGGACGGATCCGCCCGCCCTGCCCTTTACCGTATCGGCCGTCATTGCGCCGCGATCCCATTCGCCCAATACCGCCGGTCTGGTGCATCTAGTCGGCGACACCACGTTGCGTCTGGACATGAACCGCTGGGGCTACCCGATGGTGCGTTTCCACAACCCCGACGATGAGCCGCTTCAACTTGTATCCGACACCCCGGTACGTCTTTTCGAATGGAACACGGTCGCCGTTACCGTCGATGCCGAGACCATCCGCCTGACCCTCAACGGCGAGACGGTCGCGCAGCAGGGTCACGCGTTGGGCGATGGAGTGTCGCCGGGCCCGGAGGTCGTTATCGGCCGCAATCCCGATGCACCCTTGATGGACGGCACGTTCCCCACCGGACATTTCAACGGTTTGATGGACGATATCCGCATCGGCGCGTCACGGCAGGTAGCCGAACCGCCCGCCGCTGCGCCCGATCTGTCCATCGCCCGCACCCGCCTCGACGACGATCCGAACCGGCCGCTCTTTCACCCTGTTCCACCCGCTGGCTGGACGAATGAGCCGCACGCTTTTTTCCGCAGCGATGGGGAATGGCACCTCTTCTACCAGGCAAATCCGAACGGGCCTTGGTGGGACCTCATGCAATGGGGGCATCTGGTTAGCGACGACCTGCTGACATGGGAACCGCGCCCCCAAGCGCTGTGGCCGACACCGGGCGCTGACAGCCAGGGCGTCTGGGTCGGCGACACCTTCGAAGGGCCCAATGGGGTCATCACGGCACTTTATACCGGTGTGAATGGCCAATGGGCCTCGGTCGGGCTGGCGCAGGACGAGGGGGAGGGTCTGAACAAAAGCCCGCAGAACCCCGTGATCACGTCGACGCCGGCCGGATACCAAGACATGCGCGATCCGTTCATCCTGCGGCAGGAAGACGGCTGGCTGATGCTGATCGGGTCGGGCACGGCCGATCGGCAACGCCCCGAGATCCTGTCTTTCCGGTCGGAGGATCTGATCGATTGGCGTTTCGACGGCCCCCTCGACATCGGCGAGGTGGAGCGTTTCGGTGAATACTGGGAACTGCCCAAGCTTTTCCCGATCGGCGATCAATGGGCCCTTTTCGTGACGACCGTGCAACCGGGAGCGCCGGCGCGTACACAATACTGGCTGGGCGACTGGGACGGCACACGCTTCACCCCTCAAGACCCGCAACCGCAATTGCTGGACCTGTTTCGCACCCAACTGGCGCATACCTTTGCACGCTACAACGAAAGCTCGCACGTTGCCGTTGGCGTAGTGCCCGAGGAGAACCGCACTGGCGAGGAACGGCTGGAAGCAGGCTGGATTCACGGCTTCGGCCTGCCCCGGATCGTGTCGCTCTGCGAGGGCGACGACCGATTGTGCCAAGATCCGATGCCCGATATCGGGACGCTTTTCGATGCGCCGGCGCAATCGGCGGCCACCGTGGGCCCGGAGTGGCAAAGCGTCGCCAGCGACCTCGACCATGGCCGTGTGCGGTTGGATCTCGATCTGGACAATCTCTCACCGATCCGCATCGCCCTGCGGGCCACCGCGGACCTGGAGGAGGCCACGATCCTGACCTGGTATCCAGAAGACCAGCGCCTGTCGCTCGACTTTTCCAGATCTTCGCTCACGCCGCACAGTCGGTCCGATACGCTCTGGGCAACGCTGCCCGCCGAAACACAGATGTTCGACATCTTCATCGACGGGTCTTTCGTGACCCTGTTCACCGACACCGGGGGCAGCGCGGCGTTTCGGGTCTTTCCATCCCGCGAGCAGGCCAATCACGTCCACTTGGCGCTGACCGAGCCCGACAGCAGGACTGAACGAGACGTAGACGTCACTGTCTGGTCAATTTCGGAATGACGATTTCGGGTCTTTCCCAAACGGAATTTGTTTTGGAAAGTGACCGTCAAATTGAAATTCAAGGACGCCGCCAATAGTTGGCGCTGATGACTGCAGGCTGAGGACCCATTGATTTCCGCATTAGGACGTGATTCACGGTTCGAAACCAAGCGGTGAACATGTCTGGTCTTTTCTGGCTCACGGACACGCAGATGGCGCGCCTCTAACCCTTTTTCCCGAAGTCCCACGGCAAACCACGTGTCGATGACCGGCGCGTGTTGAGCGGCATTATCTTCATCAATCGCAATGGCTTACGATGGTGGGGATGCGCCGCTAGCCTATGGCCCTCACAAGACGCTCTATAGCCGCCTGCTTGTCTGAGAGGCTTCCGCGCATCATACGCCCACGCCCTGCTGTCAGTGACGCTGCCTCGCGAATTGGCGAGGGAGCCTTCGGATTGAACCGTTTTCAGGATGGCCCGCCGGATGGCACGTAGAAAATCGGCAGTCTGCCAAGGTTCCTTATTTTGTTGGCCGTAAAGGGGTAAGATGGCGCACCCGATAGGATTCGAACCTATGGCCTCTGCCTTCGGAGGGCAGCGCTCTATCCAGCTGAGCTACGGGTGCCACGCTTTGCCGTATAGGCGATTGCGGAAATCGCTGCAATGGCCCATGCCGCGGAAATCGCCCGGTACGCTGGCGCTTGCCTTGGCCCGTCGCCTGGTCTTGGATGCACAGGCGAACGGGAGGAGGACAGGTCATGACGCGCGCAACGCCGCTCTGGCTGCTGGTGATCTTGCAAGGGGGCATTTCGGCGGCCTCTCTGGTGGTGGAAATCGTGGCCGGACGCATGCTGGCGCCGCATGTCGGCATGTCACTTTACACCTGGACCTCGGTGATCGCCGTCGTGCTGGCGGGGTTTTCGGCGGGTCACTGGTGGGGCGGGCGCCTGGCGGAAAAGCCCGCCAATGCGGCGCTGGCCTGGACGGGGGGCGCGTTGTTGGCCGCCGCGGGCACCACCGCCGGGGCCATCCTGATCCTGCCCGCCGTGGCCGGGCCGGTGCTCGGCGCGCTGCAAGACCCCGTGAGCGGCATCACCGCCCTGACCATGATCGCCTTTTTTCCTGCCGTCCTTTTTTCGCCGGGGTGCCGGCCCCGGTCCTGGCCCAGATCGCCGTCACCACCGCCGAACGCTCGGGCCCGGCGCTGGGGGCGATGTTCGCCTCGGGGGCCGTGGGGGCCATCGCGGGGACCCTGCTGGCGGGGTTCGTCTTCATCTCGTGGCTGGGCTCGGCGCTGACGCTGGTGGTGGTTACCTTTGTCTACGTGCTGTCGGGGCTGCTGTTTTTCTGGCTGGCGCGGTCCCGCAGGCTGCCGCTGGCTGTTGTCGCGGGACTGGGCGCGGTGGGGGTGAGCGGCCTTGCCCTGGCCGCGCCCGCGCCCTGCGACGTGGAAAGCCGGTATTTCTGCCTGCGGGTCGAGGACCTGTCGGCCAATCCCGACCGGCCCGTGCATCTCATGGTGATCGACCACCTCGCCCACGGGATCAGCGCGCGCGACCTGCCCGAGGTGCAATTCACCGAGCACACGGCCATGCTGGACGAATTGTCGATGCGGCGCGCCGGGCGGGCCGACTTCACCAGCTTTCACATCGGCGGCGGCAATTATGCCGTGCCCCGCGCCTTTGCCGCGGCGGGCACCGGCGACATTACGGTGGCCGAGATCGACCCGGCCGTCACCGACTTGGCGCGGCAGGCGTTCTGGTTCGATCCCGACACCGCCACAATCCTGCACGAGGATGGCCGCCGCGCCCTGCTGACCCGGCCCGACGACCGCTACGACATCATCATCGGCGATGCTTTTACCGATGTCGTCGTCCCCGTGCATCTCGTCACGCAGGAGTTCTTTCAATTGGCCGCCGACCGGTTGCGCGCGGGCGGCAGTTTTCTGATGAACGTGATCGATTACGAGGATCGGCTTTATGCCCTGTCCTCGATCGTGGCCACGATGCGGACGGTCTTTCCCGTGGTCGAGGTCTGGACCCACCAGGTGCAGCCCGTGCCGGGCAGCCGCATGGTCTTCGTGGTCGTGGGCGGTGCGGCCCCGACCGAGGTCGCCAGCTTCACGGTGCCGGCCCCCGACCGCATGCGCTTTGGCGCTTTGGCTGACGGTCTGGTCGCGCAACTGGCCAGTGTCCGCGGGCAGATCCTGACCGATGACTATGCGCCCATCGACCGGTTGATCGGACGATCCGACTAGGCAGGTTTGCGGGCCTCGGCCAGCATCGTCATCTCGGGGATCATCTCGGATACGGTCACATCTTCGAACCCGCCGCGATCCAGCGCCGAGACGAGCCACCCCTCGTCCAACGAGCGGGCGCGCGGGGTAAAGGCGGTGTGCTGCAATTGCCAGAGCGCGGCCAGTTTCGGCCCCGTCCGGTCGGCATGCACGACGAAGTCATGGATCAGCAACAGGCCGCCGGGATTGAGCCGCTCCATCGCGGCGCGGATCAACCCGTCATGGGTGACGCCCGGAACGCCGGAAAACAGATAGGACATCAGGATCACGTCCTGCCCGCCCGGCCAATCGGTTTCCAGCGCGTTGCCCTCGATATAGCTGATGCGATCCGACAGGCCGGCCTTTTGGACGTAGCTCCGACCCAGCGCCGCGACAGTCGGGAAATCGACGATGGTGGCGCTCAGACCGGGATTGGCCTCGCACAGGGTGATGGCGAACGCTCCGGTGCCGCCACCCACATCCAGCAGGCGCGTCGCCTGCGACAGGTCCAGCCGCTTGATCAACTGCCGTGCCGGCCCCAGCGACCCTGAATGCTGACTTTCGGAATAGAGGCGTGCCTCGTCCGGGTCGGCGAACCATTCGGCATACGAGGCCGTGGCCTCTTCGGGCAGGGCCCCTGTCAGGGCATCGTCGATCTGATCCAGCAGGCCATACATCTGCCGCCCGACCTGAAGGCGCAGGTAATCGCCGAAATCGTATTTCGCGCCTTTCACCAGAAACGCCTCGGCCGCCGGGGAATTGACGAACTGCCCCTGCCCTTGCGGCACGACAAGGCCCAGCCCCGCCAGCGCGGTCAATAGGGTTTCCGCCCGATCCGTATCAAGATCGCTGGCCTTGGCTACCGAGGCTGCATCCGACGCGCCGCCCGCGAGACTGGTGAAGACCCCGTGCTCCAACGCCGCGAAAAGCGCCTTGGACCCCATGAAGCCAAAGGCGATCTCGGAAATTTCGTCGGCATTGGTCAGCGCATTCATGGCCATCCCCTATGGTTGCTACGGTTGCAGCAGGGATAGCAGGCGGATCGCGATTGTTCCACAAGCGACGTTACGATGTCGCTTTCAGACCGTGCCGAATGCTGAAAATTCAGGCGAACAGCTCGTGACACAGCTCCAGCGCGTCAACCAGCGCATCCACCTCGGCCGTGGTGTTGTACATGCCGAAACTCGCGCGACAGGTGGCGTTCACGCCCATATGCTCCATCAGCGGGCCGGCGCAATGCTGCCCCGCCCGTACCGCGATGCCGCGCTTGTCCAGCACGGTCGAGATGTCATGCGGGTGCCCAGCCCCGTCGATGGTGAACGAGAAAATCGCCCCCTTGGACGCGGATTTCCCCTGCACTTGCAGCCAGTTCAGCCCATCCAGACGTTGGCGCGCGTACTGTGTCAGGTGGCGTTCATGGGCGGCGATGTTCTCCATCCCCACGCCCATCATGTACTCCAGCGCGACGCCCAGACCGATCTGTTGCACGATGCCCGGTGTGCCGGCCTCGAACTTCATCGGGGGGTCGTTATAGACGACCGCGTCCTTGCTGACCTCGCGGATCATGTCGCCGCCGCCGATGAAGGGGCGCATCTCATCCATCACCTCGGCCCGGATGTGGATGGCGCCCGATCCCGACGGCCCGTAAAGCTTGTGGCCGGTGATCGCGTAGAAATCCGCACCAAGCGCATCAAGGTCCACCGGCATGTGGACCGCGGCCTGAGAGCCGTCGATCAGCACGCGGATGCCACGGGCAGTGGGCCGCGTCGATCACCGGTTTCACGTCGAACACCGTGCCCAGCACATTCGACATATGCGACAGGGCCACCAACCGCGTGCGCGGGCCCATGGCGTCGATCACCGCCTGCGGGTCGAGATCGCCATTGGCGTCCACATCCACCCATTTCAGGATTACGCCCTGCCGCTCGCGCAGGAAGTGCCACGGCACGATATTGGCGTGATGTTCGGCCACGCTCAGGATGATCTCGTCACCCGCCTGCAGATGCGGCATGGCCCATCCATAGGCGACCAGGTTGATCCCCTCGGTCGTGCCCGAGGTGAAAACGATCTCGTCCTCGTCCCCGACGCCCAGAAAGCGCGCGATGGTGCCGCGCACGCCCTCGTATTTCTCGGTGGCGAGATTCGACAGATAATGCAGCCCGCGATGCACATTGGCATATTCCATCGCATAGGCCTGCGTGATGGCGTCGATGACGACCTGCGGCTTCTGCGCCGAGGCGCCGTTGTCGAGATAGACCAATGGCTTGCCGTTCACCTCGCGCGCGAGGATCGGGAAATCGGCCCGGATGGCGTCGATGTCGTAAGTCATGTCGGTGCTCCGGTCGGAACGGTCGCAAGGCCCAGCATGGTCAGGATCAGGCTGAGCGCGAAGAGGATGGCAAAGCCCGAAAAGACGGTCACGGCAAAGACCATCCCGAGCGAGGTGAAGCCGTGCAGAACGCTCACGAAATTCACCAGCAGCCAGAAGAACAGCATGATCGCCAGGATCGTGATCAGCCCCGCGATCGGCGGAATGACCAGCAGGGCGCCGATTTGCACCAGCTGCAGCAGATTGAAGATGAATTGCAGCCAGACGACCAGCAAGAGGGCCTCCTGAAACTGGCCGGTGCCGCCAAAGGCCCGCCCGATCTTGTGCATCGCATGGGCCATGAGAAACAGGAACCCCGCCTGCACCAGACCCAGCGAGATGGCCGAGTTCTGCAGCGGGCCCGTCAACGGCCCGTCGCCCGGCAGACCGGCCAGCAGCGCCACGACCTCGCCCAGCATCAACGAGATCACCACGACGATGGCGAACATCAGCCACAGCGCCTGTGCCGGCGGGGCAAAGGACAGCAGGGTGACGGCCCCCTCGCGCGGGTTGGCCACCGTATCACGTGCCAGCCGCACAAGGCGGCCCAGCCGTTGCAGATCCGTCATGTGGGCGTCTCCGACGCAGGGGCTGTTTCCGCTTCGCGCAGGGTCACACCCCCAGAAGGTAAGGAAAACCACGACCAGAATGCCACCCGTCACCGTTTCGGCCGGCCCCGGCCCGACAAAGCCCGCCACCAGCCCGTAAAGCAGCCAGGCCGGTGTCGCGCAAAGCAGGCTCCAGAAAAGGGCGAGACGCGCGGCGTACCAACTGCCCCGACCGCCGAGCGGGATGGCGATCAGGTGGCTGAGCGCGGCCAGCAGATAGGCAAAGATCGGCATCCAGAGAATCCAAGCAAACAGCGCCCCGCCGATCCGCGCATCCAGCGGCACGGACGGGTCCAGATAGGCCTGCCGCGAGAGGAGCGGCCATTGCGAGACAAAGATCAGCCCGCAGGCCAGCATCAGGAAGAACAGCGCCCTATCCTCCCGCTGGCCCATATCCAGCAGCTTGCGCATGACCTGCCGTGGACGGCGCCATGTGGCCACGATATCGCCCGTCAGGCTCATGCGATCACCCCTGCCGCCGCCGCTCCAGCCAGCTGTCCAGCCGCCCACGAATGTCGTCCTGCAGGCGCTCGTCGTCGATCTCGTCGATCGCCTCGGCCAGAAAGGCCAGCACCAGCAGATCGGCCGCTTGCGCCGCGGGCACGCCGCGCGACCGCAGATAGTAGAGCGCCGTTTCATCCAGCGCCCCGGTGGTCGATCCGTGCGAACACTGCACATCGTCGGCGTAGATTTCAAGCTCGGGCTTGCCCTGGAACGAGCTGTCCTCGTCCAGCAGCAGCGCCTGGCTGATCTGGTAGCCGTCGGTCTTCTGCGCGCCTTCCTTTACCAGGATCTTGCCCTGGAACACCCCTTCGGCACCGTTGCGAAGCACCTTCTTGAAAACCTGCCGGCTTTCGCAGCGCTCGGCGTCGTGGGTGATGAAGACCGTGTCGTCATGGTGAAACGCGCCCGAGGCGCCATCGCCCATCGCCGCGCCCGCGACATGGGCCAGCGAGTCGTCGCCGACCATCTCGACGACATGCTCGTTGCGGGTCATCACGCCATTGGCGGTCAGGGTGAAGGATTTGTAGACCGCCTCGCGCCCGACGCGGGCGAACATATGCGTGGCCGCGCGGCGTTCATGGTCGCGCCCCTGGGCCCGCACATGGTGAAAGGCCGCGCCATCGGCCACCTCGATCTCCATGCATTTGTTGAAACGCGCCGCCGCCGGGCCGGTCTC
Source organism: Roseibacterium elongatum DSM 19469 (assembly GCF_000590925.1). NCBI lineage: Bacteria > Pseudomonadati > Pseudomonadota > Alphaproteobacteria > Rhodobacterales > Roseobacteraceae > Roseicyclus > Roseicyclus elongatus. The sequence continues at coordinate 2,887,412 of NZ_CP004372.1, forward strand.
CAGCACGGTCACATCCGCGCCCTCGTCCACCTTGACGAGGTGATGCAGGATCGCGTCGGAGGTCTCGGCGGCATGCAGATAGACCAGATGGATCGGCCGCGCGACCTTGCCCGTCGCGCGGATCACGACCCCATCCGTGGCAAAGGCGGTGTTGAGTGCCGCAAGGGGGCGCGCCACCGGATCCTGCCCGCGGGTTTCCAGAACGCCGTATTGATCGCGGCTCCAATGGATATCCTTGGCCATCACCTCGGACAGGCGGGCAATCTCGACGCCCTCGAGATCGAGATCATCCGATTGCGCAGCGTCAAAGACGCCATCCACGAACACGATCTTCAGCGCCGCGACCCCGTCGAACAGCGGCGCCTCGTCGCCCGCATCGAACACGGCGGCGCGGTCGGGCTCGGCCTGCGTCAGGCTGTCGGGCCGGGTGAACCGCCAGTATTCGTCCCGCCGGGTCGGCAGGCCCGTGGTACGCACGCGCGCAACGGCCGCCGCACGCGCGTCGCGCGCCCAGTTCGCCTCGCCCTCTGGCATCGACAGGGTGGCCAGCCGCGCCTCGGTCAGATCCTGTTTGACTTGGGCCAGCGCCATTACGCCACCTCCCCAAGGATGTCGGCATAGCCGTTATGCTCGACCTCGAGCGCCAGTTCCGGGCCGCCGGTCTTCACGATGCGGCCGTCTGCCATGATGTGCACGACATCGGGTTTGATATGATCCAGCAGCCGCTGGTAATGCGTGATGACAAGAAACGCGCGGCCCTCGTCGCGCAGCGCGTTCACGCCATCGGCCACCAGTTTCATCGCATCCACGTCAAGGCCCGAGTCGGTCTCGTCCAGGATGCACATGGTCGGCTCGAGGATGGCCATCTGCAGGATTTCATTGCGCTTTTTCTCGCCCCCCGAGAACCCGACATTGACCGGACGCTTGAGCATGTCGGCATCGATCTTGAGGGTCTTGGCCTTTTCGCGCACCAGCTTGAGGAAATCGCCGGCGCTGATCTCGTCTTCGCCGCGTGCCTTGCGCTGCGCGTTAGCGCCGTGCGCAGAAAGGTCATGTTGCCCACGCCGGGGATCTCGACCGGGTACTGGAACGCCAGGAACAGTCCGGCGGCGGCGCGTTCCTCGGGCTCCATCTCGAGGATGTCCTCGCCGTCCAGCGTCGCCGATCCGTCTGTCACCTCGTAGCCGTCGCGGCCCGACATCACGTAGCTGAGCGTCGACTTGCCCGAGCCGTTCGGCCCCATGATGGCGTGCACCTTGCCGGCCTCGACCGTCAGATCGACACCCTTGAGGATCTGCTTGTCCTCTTCTTCGAGTTTAACGTGCAGGTTCTTGATATCGAGCATTTTTTTCTCCTCGCCTGCCGCGGCGTCCTGCGCGGTTGCGGTGTCTGAATATTCGGAGGTCGGCCCTGAGCCTCGGGCCTAGCGTAGTCGGCGTGCGGCCCGGTCGCGGGCAAGCGCCTCGGGGCTGGCGTCACGCTGGCGCGCCGGGTCACCTTGCGGCACGCGCACGACAGCGTGCACGCGTCCCGCGTCAAGGCTCATGTCCATGCTGCGGATCAGGGATTTGACGTGATCGGTGATGGCGCGCTGCGACACGTTAATCCTGCGGAATGCATTTTTCTTCATCGGTGTATCTCCATCGCCTCAAGCCAAAACCACGGCCGTACCGCTGGCCGACACCATCAGCATGTTGTTGATCACTTCGTAATCCAGATCGACGCCGACAACGGCGGTGCCGCCGATGTCGCGGGCGCGATCCTGCATTTCCTGCAAGGCCGTCTCGCGGGCGCGTCCCAGTTCCTGCTCGTAGGCGCCGGACCGGCCGCCGATGATGTCGGTGATCCCGGCAAAGAGATCGCGGAAGACATTGGCGCCGAGAATGGCCTCGCCCACGACGATGCCCTTGTACTCGACGATCTGGCGCCCATCGATGCCGGGCGTGGTGGTGGTGATCATGGTCTCACTCCGTTGACCGCGGGCGGCGGGCGTCAGCCCACCGATCCTTCCAGCGAAATCGCGACAAGCTGCTGCGCTTCCATGGCGAATTCCATCGGCAGCGCCTGCAACACCTCGCGGCAGAACCCGTTTACGACCAGGGCGACGGCCTCTTCCTCGTCCATGCCGCGCTGGCGGCAATAGAACATCTGGTCGTCATCGACCTTGGATGTCGTCGCCTCGTGCTCGACCCGGCTGGTGTTGTTCTTGACCTCGATATAGGGCACCGTGTGGGCCCCGCATTTGTCGCCGATCAGCAGGCTGTCACACTGGGTGTAGTTGCGGCTGTTGCTGGCCTTGGGGTGCATCGACACAAGCCCGCGATAGGTGTTCTGCGCCTTGCCCGCGCTGATCCCCTTGGACACGATGCGCGATTTGGTGTTCTTGCCCAGATGCACCATCTTGGTGCCGGTATCGGCCTGCTGCATGTTGTTGGCGATGGCGATCGAGTAAAACTCGCCCTGGCTGTCATCGCCGCGCAGGATGCAGGACGGGTATTTCCACGTCACCGCCGAGCCGGTTTCAACCTGCGTCCACATCACCTTGGACCGATCGCCGCGGCAATCGGCGCGCTTGGTGACAAAGTTGTAGATGCCGCCCTTGCCGTTCTCGTCGCCCGGATACCAGTTCTGGACGGTCGAATACTTGATCTCGGCATCTTCAAGCGCGACCAGCTCGACCACAGCCGCGTGCAGCTGATGCGTGTCGCGCATCGGCGCGGTGCACCCTTCGAGGTACGAGACATAGCTGCCCTTGTCGGCGATGATCAGCGTGCGCTCGAACTGGCCGGTGTTTTCGGCGTTGATGCGGAAATAGGTGGACAGCTCCATCGGGCAGCGCACGCCCGGCGGCACGTAGACGAACGAGCCATCCGAGAAGACGGCGCTGTTGAGCGTGGCAAAGAAATTGTCCGAGATCGGCACGACCGAGCCGAGGTATTTCTTGACCAGTTCGGGGTGGTCCTTGATCGCCTCGGAGATCGAGCAGAAGATCACGCCTGCCTCGGCCAGTTCCTTCTTGAAGGTGGTCCCCACCGAGACGCTGTCGAACACCGCGTCCACGGCCACCTTGCGGCCCTCGGACGGGGTTTCCTCGGCACCCTCGACACCGGCCAGGATCATCTGTTCCTTCAGCGGGATGCCCAGCTTTTCATAGGTGCGCAGCAGTTCGGGGTCGACCTCGTCCAGCGACTTGGGCTTTTCCGCGAACGACTTGGGCGAGGCGTAATAATACTGGTCCTGGTAGTCGATGGGCGGGTAGTTCACCATCGCCCAGTCGGGCTCGTCCATCTTTTTCCAGCGCTTGAACGCCTGCAGCCGCCAGTCGGTCATCCATTCCGGCTCGCCGTTTTTTTCCGAGATCAGACGCACGATGTCCTCGTTCACGCCCTTGGGAGCGTAATCCATCTCGATCTCGGTTTCCCAACCGTATTTGTACTTGCCACCAAGGGCCTGGACGGCCTCGACCGTTTCCCGCTCGACGCCTTCTTTGACTTCGGTCTCAAGTGCGGTCATGGATACCTCCGATGGGCCGGCGGCACCGGCCGGCCAGCGTTGTTCTTCGTCTCTCGTCGTTGCGGCCCGGACCGCCTCGTTTCCTCAGGGCCGCAGCGGCGACCCTGCCCTGTTCGGCGGCCCGACCGTCATGGCGCCCGGGGCTATCCCGCACGCCGGCGAAAGCGCGCATGCGCCCCCAGCCAGGCCTCGGCAAAGGCCAGAACCTCTGCCTCGGTCGTATCGGGCCCGAGCGAGACGCGGATCGCGCAATCCGCCTCTGCGTCGGTCAGCCCCATCGCGCGCAGAACCGCGCTCGATCTGACTTTGCCCGAGGAACAGGCCGACCCCGCTGAAATCGCGAAACCGGCCAGATCCATCTGCATCACCTGCGTCTCGCCCTTCCATCCCGGCGTGACGATGCACGAGGTGTTGGGCAGACGCGGGCTCTCTTGTCCGACAAAAATAGTCTCTCTTGTCGGAAGGTCCAGAGCACTTTCTAGAATATTTCTAAGTTTGTCCAGCCGCTCGCACAGGCCGTTCTCAAGATCTTGTATGGCGGCCTCGGCCGCACCGCCAAATCCTGCAATGCCGATCAGGTTCTCGGTCCCGCTGCGGCGCCCCATCTCCTGTCCGCCGCCCTTGATCCGGGCCGCGACGTCCAGGCCCCGCCGCAGGATCAGCGCACCGATTCCCTTGGGGCCGCCGATCTTGTGGGCCGAGATCAGGGCCATATCGATGCCCGACCAGTCAAAGGCGAGGGGGATCTTGCCAAAGGCTTGCGTCCAATCGCTGACCGCCAGGCCCGCGGGCAGATCCTGCAGGATGCCGGTTTCGGAATTGGCGGCCTGCAAGGTGCTGCGCGCCGGATCGTCCACCGTGACCCGCCCATTGGCGGCCACCGGCAAATCCTCGGCGATCCAGGCGCGAACGGCGTCATGCTCGATCCCCGCGCCATGCACCCCCCGCCCCGCCAAGGCCAGGGCGGCGGCCTCGGTCGCGCCCGAGACAAAGACGATATCGGCGGACTGCGCCCCGATGGCCTGGGCAATCCGGCTGCGCGCGCGTTCCATCATCGCCTTGGCGGCGCGCCCTTCGGCATGGACCGAACTGGGATTTCCCACGAGGTCCATCGCTTCGAGCATGGCCGCGCGCGCCTGTGGGCGCAGCGGCATGGTCGCGTTATGATCCAGGTAGATGCGGCCCATCTGCGCCGTCCTTCACGACGGCTTGCTGCCGCCCTGCCCCTCATTTAGGAAGCGACGGCCGCCGGTGCCAGACCGGATATGGGCCTAAACGTCGTCCACGACTTCGAAAAGATGCGGCACGGCCGGACATGGGGTCAGGTCGTTGCGCACCACATCCGACAGACGCGTCTGGTGCAGGAACACGTAGACATGGGCGCTCAGCCCCTCCCACAGGCGGTTGGTCATGCTTTGCGCCCGGCTGCCCGACACCCCGCCCGAGGCCCCGGCCCCCTTGTGCATCGCGCTGACCGTTTCATCGACGGCGGCGAAAATGTCGACCGCGCGGATCTCGGCCGGGGGCAACGCCAGGCGATACCCCCCGCCCGGCCCGCGCACCGAGGCCACCAGCCCCGCGCGCCGCAGCTTGACGAACAACTGCTCGAGATACGGCAGGGAAATGTCCTGTCGCCGCGAAATCTCGGACAGCGGGCTGAGGCTGTCGGGGTCCTGCAGGGCAAGGTCGACCATCGCCACCATCGCGTACCGCCCCTTGGTGGACAGCTTCATCGCCCTACCCTCCGTGATGGCCGGCGCGTTTGGCGCGCGAACCTCCCGCGATCATTGACCTTTTGGTCCGTCACGCTTAACTGCGACATGCAAAGGCCCGCGGCATCGCGACAGGGCCTGCATATGCTGTGGTTTAAGGGAGCGGCGGCCGCCTCGTCAAGGTGACAGGGTCCGGGCCACGCCCCGCACGAGGGAGAACTTGATGCCCGAGGTGATTTTTCCCGGCCCCGAGGGTCGGCTCGAAGGCCGTTATCACCCGCAAAAGGTCAAGGACGCCCCGATCGCCATCATCCTGCACCCGCACCCGCAATTCGGCGGCACGATGAACAACCGGGTCGTCTACAACCTGCATTACGCCTTTCACGAGATCGGCTTTACCGTGTTGCGCTTCAACTTTCGCGGCGTGGGGCGCAGCCAGGGCGAATATGACCAGGGCGTCGGCGAATTGTCCGATGCCGCCTCGGCGCTGGATTACCTGCAATCAATGAACCCCAATGCCAAGCATTGCTGGGTCGCAGGGTTCTCTTTCGGGGCATGGATCGGGATGCAGCTGCTCATGCGGCGGCCCGAGATCACGGGCTTCATCAGCGTCTCGCCGCCCGCGAACATGTACGATTTCTCGTTTCTCGCGCCCTGCCCGTCCTCGGGGCTGATCATCAACGGCTCGGCCGACCGCTTCGCCAAGCCGCAGGATACCCGCATCCTCGTGGACAAGCTGCACGAACAGAAGGGCATCACCATCACCCACGAAGAGATGGAAGGTGCCGGCCACTTCTTCGAGGATCCCTACATGGACCCGATGATCGAGACCGTGCAAACCTATGTGAAGCGTCGTCTGACCGAGTCGACACGCTGAGGGATCACTGCCCATGAGTGCCATCACCGAAGCCCTTGCCGACAAGCTGGCGCAGGACGTCATCAAGGCCAGCGAGGAAACTGGGGATGAGCAACTGATCGACGAGATCGCCCGCGCGCTCGGCACCTCGTCGCCCACGACCGAGGAAATGTTCCGCACCTTCGTGCGCGTGCGCCTGGCCGAACAGCGCGCACGCCGCCTGCTGGCCCGCAAGATGGCCAGCCATACGGCCAAGCCGCAGGACTGACCCCCAGCCGGTCAAACCGGCCCTAAGCCATGCGGAAATATTTTAGGTATGCGACGGCATACAGTACTTTCCTCCACCCCGATCATCCGCTAAAGACGGCGCGAACCCCAGCACCGGACGAGGCACAAGATGACCAAGATCAAGGTCGAAAACCCCATTGTCGAGATGGATGGCGACGAGATGACCCGCATCATCTGGGCCTTCATCAAGGACAAGCTGATCCTGCCCTATTTGGATGTCGATCTGCTCTACTACGATCTCGGGATCGAGGCGCGGGACGACACGAACGACCAGATCACCATCGACGCCGCCGAAAAGACGAAGGAGGTCGGCGTCGCCGTCAAATGCGCCACGATCACCCCCGACGAGGCCCGCGTCGAGGAATTCGGCCTCAAGAAGATGTGGCGCAGCCCCAACGGCACGATTCGCAACATCCTGGGCGGCGTCGTGTTCCGCGCGCCGATCATCTGCCGCAATGTGCCGCGCCTCGTGCCCGGCTGGACCAAACCCATCGTGATCGGCCGCCACGCGTTCGGCGACCAGTATCGCGCCACCGACATGAAATTTCCCGGCCCCGGCAAACTGTCGATGAAATTCGTCGGCGAAGACGGCACCGTGATCGAGCACGAGGTCTATGACGCCCCCGCCTCGGGCGTGTTCATGGGGATGTACAACCTCGACGACTCGATCCGCGATTTCGCCCGCGCCTCGATGAACTACGCACTGAACATGGGCTGGCCGCTCTATCTCTCGACCAAGAACACCATCCTCAAGCAATATGACGGGCAGTTCCTGCAGCTTTTCCAGCAGGTCTTCGAGCAGGAGTTCGAAGACCGGTTCAAGGCGGCGGGCATCTGGTACGAACATCGCCTGATCGACGACATGGTCGCCTGCGCGATGAAATGGAACGGCGGTTTCGTCTGGGCCTGCAAGAATTACGATGGCGACGTGCAGTCCGACACCGTGGCCCAGGGCTTCGGCTCGCTCGGGTTGATGACCAGCCAGCTGATGACCCCCGATGGCAAGATCGTCGAGGCCGAGGCCGCGCATGGCACCGTCACCCGCCACTACCGCCAGCACCAGGAGGGCAAGGCGACCTCGACCAATTCCATCGCGTCGATCTACGCCTGGACCGGCGGGCTGAAGCGTCGCGCGAAACTGGACGGGAATGCCCAGCTGCAGAGCTTCGCCGAAACGCTGGAACGCGTGGTGGTCGAAACCGTCGAGGCGGGCGACATGACCAAGGACCTCGCCCTGCTGGTCGGCCCCGACCAGAAATGGCTGACGACGACCGGCTTTCTGGAAAAGATCGACGAGAACCTGACCAACGCTCTCGCGGGCTGAGGCCACGGCGGTGCGGGGGGCGGCGGCATGCGCCCCGCACCCCGATCGCGATCACGCCCGGCAAGGGACGCCCGAGCGGCCCCGTCCGCCGCGCCGGCGTCACGCCATTTGCCCCTTGCGCTTTCGCCGCCGCGCGGAAACAAGGCAGCCCATGGCCGAACCGCAGCACTTCCTGACCCATTCCCCGCTCGAGGATGCCCAGGCGTTCCTGCTTGGCACGGCCATGTGCGCGCTTGGGCTGCAATTCCTCACCCATCTGGGCCTTGTCACCGGGCAGACGGCGGGCCTTGCGGTGCTGCTCAGCTATCTGACCGACTGGTCCTTCGGCACGGTGTTCTTCGTGGTGAACCTGCCCTTCTACATCCTCGCGGTGCTGCGCATGGGCTGGCGTTTCACGCTCAGGACGGGGATCGCGGTGGCGCTCGTCTCGATCCTGTCCGACGTCTTCCCGGCGCTTTTGTCCTTCGACCGGCTCGACCCGGCGCTCGGCGCGCTGCTTGCCGGCGGCTGCATCGGCCTGGGCCTGATCGTCCTCTTCCGGCACGGCGCGTCGCTCGGCGGGATCGGCATCCTCGCCCTCTTTTTGCAGGACCGCGCGGGCCTTCAGGCGGGCTGGGTCCAGCTGGGCTTCGACGCCGCGCTTTTCGCCGCTGCCGCCTTCGTGCTCGATCCGGTGCTGGTCGGCTGGTCGCTCCTCGGCGCTGTGGTGACCAATCTGATCGTCGCCACCAACCACCGCAAGGATCGCTATATCGGGCGCTGACTGGGCCCTTTCATCTTGGTCGAAAAACTCCCGCCGGAGGCACCAGCGCCGAGGGGGGCTCAAGGCCCCCCGAGGCGCTTGCCCGGGCGACGTCGCAGACGGCGCAATCCCTCAGTCGATGCCTTCCACCAGCACCAGGTCACGCTCCGACGCGCCCTTGGCATGGCTCAGCGCCTCCTGGTAGGTCGCGCTCTCGTAGCAGGCATTGGCCGCCTCGAGGCTCGGGAACCGCGCCACCACGTTGCGCGGATGGGCGCGGCCTTCCTTCTGGATGGCCGCGCCGCCCCGGGCGAGGAACTCCCCCCCATGCGCGGTGATGGCCTGCGTTGCCAGCGCGGCGTAGCGGCCATAGGCCTCCTCGTCGCTGACGGTCACATGGGCGATCCAATAGGCAACGGGCATCTCAGGCCTCCTTCAACACGGTTTCCGCGGCCGCGATGGCCGCGTCCGAGGCGCCGGCATCCTTGCCGCCGCCCTGCGCGAAATCGGGCCGGCCACCGCCGCCCTTGCCGCCCAGTTTCTCGACGGCGGCGCGCACCAGGTCCACGGCCGAAACCCGCGCGACCAGATCGCCGGTCACGCCCGCGGCCACGGCGGCCTTGCCGCCCGTATCCGCGATCAGCAGCACCGCGCCGGATCCCATCTGCGCCTTGTGCTCGTCGATGATCCCGGCCAGGTCCTTGCCCGTCACACCCGACAGCAGCTGCGCGTGAAAGGCGATGCCGTTCACCTCGCGGGCTTTCGGCGCCTCCGCGGCGCCACCGCCGGCCATGGCCAGTTGCCGCCGCAACTGCGCGACCTCGTTTTCCAGCTTGCGCCGCTCGTCCTTGAGGGCCTGCACCCGGTCCAGTACCTCGCCCGGCTGGGTGTTCAGCTCGGCCGCCAGCGCCCCCATGCGCCGGTCCTGCTCGCTGAGATAGGCAAAGGCCGCCTCGCCGGTCAGCGCCTCGATCCGGCGCACCCCCGCGCTCGAGGCGCTGTCGCCAAGCGCCACGAAGACGCCGATATCGCCCGTCTGGCGCACATGGGTACCACCGCAGAGCTCAAGCGAGTAGGTCCTGCCATCCGTCCCCTTGCCCGAACCGAACAGCGTGCCCATCGACACGACGCGCACCTCGTCGCCGTATTTTTCGCCAAAGAGCGCCTGCGCCCCCAGGTCACGCGCCGCGTCAGGTGTCATGATCCGCGTCTCCACGGCGGCGTTCTGGCGGATGAAGGCGTTGACCTCTTCTTCGACGCGGTCGATCTCTTCGGGGCTGAGCGCCTTGCCATGGCTGAAATCAAACCGCAGCCGATCCGGCGCATTGAGCGATCCGCGTTGCGCGACGTGATCCCCAAGCGCGCGGCGCAGCGCCTCGTGCAGCAGGTGCGTGGCCGAATGGTTCGCGCGGATCGTGGTGCGACGGGTGTGATCGACCTCCAACTCGGCGGGTTGAGTGGCGCTGATCTCACCCTCTTCGACCTCGGCCATATGCAGGAACACGCCCGCGACCTTCTTGGTATCGGTGATCCGCGCGCGGCCCGTTTCGGTCCTCAGCGTGCCGGTATCGCCGACCTGCCCCCCGGCCTCTGCGTAAAACGGCGTCTGGTTCACGACGATGGCCATCGTGTCGCCCTTGGCCGCACGTTCGGCCTGCGCCCCATCCTTGACCAGCGCCAGCACGACGCCCTCGGCCTTTTCGGTGTCGTAGCCCAGGAACTCGGTCGCGCCGTGATCCTCGGCCAGATCGTACCATATCGCGGCATCGGCCTGCTCGCCCGAGCCGGACCACGCCGCACGCGCCTTGGCCTTCTGCTCGGCCATGGCGGCGTCGAAGCCGTCGGTGTCGACCGTGCGGCCCTGTTCGCGCAGTGCATCCTGCGTCAGGTCGAGCGGGAAGCCATACGTGTCATAAAGCTTGAACGCCGCATCGCCCGGCAGCGCCGCGCCCTCGGGCAGGTCTTGCACCTCGTCTTCCAGCAGGCGCAATCCGCGCTCCAGCGTCTGGCGGAACCGTTCCTCTTCCAGTTTCAGCGTCTCGGTGATCAGCGCCTGCGCGCGCCCCAGCTCGGGATAGGCCTGCCCCATCTGGCTGACCAGCGCGGGCACGAGGCGATACATCAGCGGGTCCTGCGCGCCCAGCAGATGCGCATGCCGCATCGCGCGGCGCATGATCCGGCGCAGCACGTATCCGCGCCCGTCATTGCTGGGCATCACGCCATCGGCGATCAGGAACGAGGTCGAGCGCAAATGGTCCGCGATCACGCGGTGATGCACGTTCTTCGGCCCGTCAGGATCAACGCTGGTGGCGTTGGCGCTGGCCTCGATCAGCGAGCGCATCAGGTCGGTGTCATAATTGTCGTGCTTGCCCTGCAACAGCGCGCCGATCCGTTCCAGCCCCATGCCGGTGTCGATCGACTGCATGTCGAGCGCGCGCATCGAGCCGTCTTCGAACTGCTCGTTCTGCATGAAGACGATATTCCAGATCTCGATGAAGCGGTCGCCGTCTTCCTCGGGGCTGCCCGGCGGGCCGCCCCAGATCTGCTCGCCATGGTCGAAGAAAATCTCGGTGCAGGGGCCACAGGGGCCGGTCGGGCCCATCTGCCAGAAATTGTCCGAGGTCGGGATGCGGATGATCCGCTCGTCCGGCAGGCCCGCGACCTTTTTCCAGATCTCCGCCGCCTCGTCATCAGTGTGGTAAACCGTGACCAGCAACTTGTCCTTGGGGATGTCGAAATCGCGGGTCAGCAATTCCCACGCATAGGGGATGGCCTGATCCTTGAAGTAGTCCCCGAAGGAGAAATTCCCCAGCATCTCGAAAAACGTGTGGTGCCGCGCGGTGTAGCCCACATTGTCGAGATCGTTATGCTTGCCGCCGGCGCGCACGCATTTCTGGCTGGTAGCCGCGCGGCTGTAGTCGCGGTGTTCGACCCCGGTGAAGAGGTTCTTGAACTGCACCATGCCCGAGTTGGTGAACATCAGCGTCGGGTCGTTGCGCGGCACAAGCGGCGAGCTGTCGACGACCTCGTGGCCATTGCGGCGGAAATAGTCGAGGAAGGTGGAGCGGATATCGTTCAGGCTGGCCATGTCGGGCGGTCACTTCCGGGCAGGTTTCGGCAGGTCCGGGCTGATGTAACCCCGCCCATGCGTGCTGTCCATGGGGCGGGTGGGATCGCGAGGGGATCAAGCAAAAAGGGCGGCCCGCCGGACCGCCCCTCGATTATTCGGATCACGCGGCGTTCAGCCGTCCTCAACCATGTCCGGATCATCCTCGGCCATGTGAAAGTCGAGGCCATGGGCGGCGCGGATCTTGTCTTCGATGGCCAGCGCGATGTCGCTGTTCTCGCGCAGGAAGGTCTTGGCGTTTTCCCGCCCCTGGCCGATCCGCTCGTCGCCGTACGAGAACCAGCTGCCGGATTTCGCGACGACACCGGCCTTGACCCCCAGGTCCAGCAATTCGCCCATTTTCGAGATGCCTTCGCCATACATGATGTCGAATTCCACCTGCTTGAAGGGCGGCGCGACCTTGTTCTTGACGACCTTGACGCGGGTGGCATTGCCGACCACCTCGTCACGATCCTTGATCGAGCCGATGCGGCGGATGTCGAGACGCACGGACGAGTAGAATTTCAGCGCGTTGCCGCCCGTGGTCGTCTCGGGGCTGCCGAACATGACGCCGATCTTCATGCGGATCTGGTTGATGAAGATCACCATGCAGTTCGAGCGCGCGATCGAGCCGGTCAGCTTGCGCATGGCCTGGCTCATCAGGCGGGCATGTACGCCCACGCTGCTGTCGCCCATGTCGCCCTCAAGCTCGGATTTGGGCGTCAGGGCGGCGACCGAATCGACCACCACCAGGCTGACCGCGCCCGAGCGCACCAGCGTGTCGGTGATCTCGAGCGCCTGCTCGCCCGTATCGGGCTGCGAGATCAACAACTCGTCCAGATCGACGCCGAGCTTCTTGGCGTATTGCGGATCGAGCGCGTGTTCGGCATCGACAAAGGCGCAGACCCCGCCCTTTTTCTGTTCCTCGGCCACGACATGCAGCGTCAGCGTCGTCTTGCCCGAGCTTTCGGGGCCATAAATCTCGATGATCCGTCCCTTGGGCAGGCCGCCGATGCCGAGCGCGATATCCAGCCCCAACGAGCCGGTCGAGGTCGCCTCGATATCGGGCATGGCGTTGTCGCCACCCAGCTTCATGATCGAGCCCTTGCCGAACTGGCGTTCGATCTGGGCCAGGGCGCTGTCGAGCGCCTTTTGCTTGTCGGCGGATTTGCGGTCGGTCATGTCGAGAAGGTTCGCCATTGCCATGTCAGTTGACCCCTTATGTCATGCAGCCGCCGGGGCGGCAATGCAGTGCTCTTGTTCACCTCTTGTTCCGATTTCGAGTATCAAACAAAACGCGAACATTTCAAGGTGAATTTTCCTTGTCCCCAAGATCGCGTGGAGGCGTTAAGAAAGGGTTAGCGGCGCAGGTTTTTTCGCAAAGGGCTGGAAATGCTGATCTTCTGGAAGGCGAAACTGGTGCTGATGGCCGTGCCCAAAACCGGGACGACGGCCCTGGAAGAGGCGCTTTTACCCCATGCCGACGCCGCCATTGTGAACCCGCCGCAGATGAAGCACTGCACGGTGCGCCGCTACCGCAACCAGCTGGCGCGGTTCTTCGAGCATCGCGGCAGCCGCCCGCTGGATCTGGTGGCGGTGATGCGCGAGCCGGTCGACTGGCTGTCGAGCTGGTATCGCTACCGCGCGCGCGATGCGATCGCTGGCGCGCCGACCTCGACCGCGGGCCTCGGTTTCGACGCCTTCGTCGAAGACTGGCTGAGAGACGCGCCGTCGGAACCCGCGCGTGTCGGGCGACAGTCGCGGTTTCTCGACTATGAAGACGGGGCCGTCGGGGTCGATCATCTGTTTCGCCATGACCGGATGGGGGATGTCGTGGCCTTTCTCGAGGATCGTCTGTCGGTGTCGCTCGATCTGCCATCGCGCAACGTCTCGCCCAATGGCGCCCCCGGGTTGAGCCCGCAAACCGAGGCGCGGCTGCGACGCGACGCGTCCGAGGAATTCGCCCTTTGGGACGCTCTGTGTGACGGCCGGCTGCAGCTCGGCCGTTAGGGGAGTTGTCGCCGCACCGTCTCGGTCAGTTCCGAGAGGGTGAAGGGTTTGGGCAGGAAGACGGAATTCGGAATGCCCATCGACATCTCGTCGATGGCATCCTCGGAATAGCCCGAGACGAAGACGACCTTCACGTCGGGATAGGCGCCGAGCGCCTCGCGCACCCAGGACGGGCCATCGCGCCCCGGCATCACCACATCGGTGACGAAAAGGTCGATCTCGTGCTCGGTGCGATCCAGCACGGCCAAGGCATCCTCGGCGCTTTCGGCCTCGAGCACGGTATAGCCGCGCAGACGCAAGGCGCGCGACGCAAAGGCCCTGACCGGGGCCTCGTCCTCGACCAGCAGCACGACCCGGTCGCCCGGATCGCTCTGGGCCGGTGCGGCGGGAGGGGGCGGTGACGCCTGTGCCTCTGCGGCGGGCTGCGAGGGTTGCGGCGCGGGCCGATCGCACGCGGGGTCGTCGGGCGCGTCGGCATGCGGCGCGTCATCGTGTGCGGGCGGCGCGATCCGTGGCGCCGCGGCGGCCGTTTCGGCGGCCAGCCTTTCGGCGATCCGCTCGGCCGAATCCGGCTCGGGCACGGCGGAGGCGGCACTGTCGGGCAGGTCGTAGGCGGGGATGTAGATGGTAAAGGTGGTGCCCGCATTCACCACGCTGTCCACGAAGATATATCCCCCGGTCTGCTTGATGATCCCATAGGCCATCGAGAGGCCCAGCCCCGTCCCCTCGCCCACGCGTTTGGTGGTGAAAAAGGGCTCGAAAATCCGGTCCAGCTTGTCCGGCGGGATGCCATGGCCCTGGTCGCGGACGCGAATGGTGACGTATTGGCCGATCGGGACGATGGCCTGATCGCGGTGCAGCGGCTCGCCCAGGCGCACGACGCGGGTCTCGACCCGGATCTCACCGCCCTCGGCCATCGCATCGCGGGCATTGACCACCAGGTTCATCAGCACCTGGTCCAGTTGCCGCCGGTCCACCCGCACGGGCAACAGGCCGGGATCGTGGCTGAGGGTCAGGGTGACCTTCTCGCCGACCAGGCGGTTCAGCAGATGGGTCAACTCGCCCATCGTGTCGCGCAGGTCGAGCACCTCGGGCTCCAGGGTCTGCTTGCGCGAAAAGGCCAGCAATTGCCCCACCAGGCTGGCGGCGCGATTGGCATTCTGATTGATCTGGACGAGATCGCCGTAATCGGGATCGCCTTGGTCGTGCCGCAACAGAAGCAGGTCGCAATAGCCGGTGATGGCGGTCAGCAGGTTGTTGAAATCATGGGCGATCCCCCCGGCCAACTCGCCAATGGCCTGCATCTTCTGGCTCTGGACGAATTGCTGTTCGAGCGTCTTCAACTCGGTGGCGTCATGCAACACCGCCAATAGCGACGGCCCGGTTGCATCGGTGATGCGCGACAGCGAGATCTGCAGGAAGCATTCGTCGTCGCGCCGGCGCGCGCGCACGACCTCGGGCCGGGGTTTCACCCGTTCGGCCAGGGTGTCGGACACCCAGTCCTGCACCGGGCGCCCCAAGCCTTCGACGAAATGCGACAGCGGCCCGAGATCCTGCGGTGAGACCCCCAGGAGCGTCTGGGCATGCGGGTTCCAGGCCAGCACCTGCCCCTCGGACCCGATATGCAGCAACGCGACCGGCAGCGCCTCGAAGGCGCGCGCGGCGACCGAGGCCGCCGGGGGTTCGGCCAGACCCGGCACGGTGTAGATCTCGCGCCGCCCGTCGCGCGCGTTGACGACGATCGGGATCACCTCGATCAAGCCCTCGGCCCCGCGCATGCGGGTCCGCCGCCCCGCAACCAGGGGCAAGGCCGGAAACAGATCCTCGAGCCGGGTGGCCCGCGCGCCCAGCACCTCGCGCATGGCTTCGTTCATCGTCAGGATCGTGTCGTTCTGGCTGACGATCATCATCGGCAGGCCGATGCCCGCGCCGGCGCGGGTGGCGGTCTCGGCGAGGTCGTCGACCCGCCACAGGGCCCCGCCCGGAACCTGCTGCACGCTCAGGCGGACGGGCCCGCGGGGCGTGATGACGGTTTCCGAACAGGAGGGCCGCCGCGCCAGCCCCGAAACCAGCCGGAAGGTCACCGCCGATGCATTGGGCACAAGCGCGGTCACGGCCTGCGCCACCGGCTGACCGACGCGTAGGGCCAGACGCCGTTCGGCCGCCGGGTTGCCGATGACGATGGCGCCCGACGGGTCGGCCAGCACGCAAGGCGACGGATCATGCTGGGACAGGCGCATGGCCAGGCGAAGATCGCTCCGGCGCCGGTACCGCAGAAACGCATCGTGGATCAGCAGCACCGCCGAGACTGAAAACAGCCCCCCCGCCACGGCCAGCAGGGCGAATTGCTGCGCGGCGCGCGGCGCGAGCCAGGCCGCGACGGCCGCAATACAGCCAAGCACCAGGATCAGCGCAGGCTGCCGCGCGATGCCGACGACTGGGCCGGCCAGGCGACGCGGCCGCGGCCCGTCGGCCGGCCTTGCCGCCAGCCTGCCCCCTTGCGCCTTGTCGCTCCCCTCGGCCTCCATCTGCGGCTGCTCCTGTTCTGCGCGCATACCAGCATGCCCATCCCGGCATTCGAGCGTGAATTGGTTAAACAAAACCTAAAATGCCGCAAAAAAGGTGGCGGGCACGCAAAAAACGGCCCATGGGGGCCGCTATCACTCTGACCGCGTCAGGAGGGCGCAGAAAAACCCGTCCGACGCTGTAAGCGGGGTGTCGAGGGCCTGATGCCGCAGGGCCCAGCCCGGATGTCGCGCCAGAAAGGCGGCGATCCGGGCCTGGTTTTCCACCTCAAGCAGCGAGCAGGTCATGTAGACGAGATGCCCGCCGGGGCGCACCATGGGGACCGCGGCGTCGAGAATGGCATCCTGCGTGGCCTTGAGCTTGTCCAGCCGCGCGGGCGTCAGGCGCCACTTGGCCTCGGGGTCGCGCCGCCAAGTGCCCGAGCCCGAACAGGGCACGTCGCACAGAACCGCATCGAAGGGGCCGACCCGCTGTAGATCGGACGTGGCCAGCTGCACGATCTCGACCCCCGCCCGTTCGGCCCTCGGGCCAAGGTCGGCCATGCGCCGTGGATCGGCGTCATGGGCAAAAAGACGGGCCGCGCTGCGATCGGCCAGCGCCAGCGCCTTGCCCCCGCCGCCGGCGCAATAATCGAGAATCCGACCGGTTTTCGGCCAATCGACGCGCGCGATCGCGCGTTGCACAGACAGATCCTGCGGTTCGACCTGCCCCCCGAGATAGGCCGCCGCACGGCGCAGGGCGCGGGCGCCCTCGGTGACCTCGAGCGCGGTGGCACAAAGCGGCGTGGCCCGCGCCGCCACCCCGTCCGACGCCAGCGATGCGATCACCTCGGCCGGCGTGCCGCGTCGCCGGTTGACCCGCAGCCACAGGGGGGCCCGCTCGGAAAAGCTTGCAAACAGCGCATCGGGCGCGTCGACCGCCGCCGCGAGGGGGGCGCGCAACCAGGCTGGCACATCGCAATCGGCGGGCGGTGGCGCGGCGGGGGGCGCGGCCTCGGCCGCGGTCAAAGGCGGCGGGGCATGGCCCAGCCCGGTGAAGACCTGGGCCGGATCAGCCCCCTGCAATTGCAAGAGCCCCAGCAGCAGCGCGCGACCGGTGCGGCCCCCGCCCATCCGGGCGCAGCTTTCGGCGCGTCGCAGCACGTCATAGACATGATCGCGCACCGCCGCGCGATCCTTGGACCCGGCATAGCGCGCGCCGCGCGCCCAGCGGGTCAGCGCCTGTTCCGCCGCCATCCCGTCGCGCCAGTCGTCCAGCACAGCGATCGCCGCCGCGACGCGGGCCGCCGGGGTCATGCCCCCCCCTCGTCAGATGCGCATCGCACCGCCGTCAGCTTCCTCGGTAATTCGGGCTTTCGCGGGTGATCTGCACGTCATGGACATGCGACTCCTTCAACCCGGCGCCCGTGATCCGCACGAACTGGCACTGGCCCCGCATGCTGTCGACGGTGGCGTGGCCGGTATAGCCCATCGCCGCCCGCAGGCCGCCGATCATCTGGTGAATGACGGCCCCCGCACCGCCCTTGTAGGGCACCTGCCCCTCGATCCCTTCGGGCACCAGCTTGTCGCTGGCGGCATCCTTCTGGAAATAGCGGTCGGCCGAACCGCGCGCCATGGCGCCGAGGCTGCCCATCCCGCGATAGGATTTGAAGGACCGGCCCTGATACAAAATGACCTCGCCGGGGCTTTCGTCGGTGCCCGCGATCATGCTGCCCACCATGGCACAATGCGCGCCCGCCGCGATCGCCTTGGCGAAATCGCCGGAAAACTTGATGCCGCCATCGGCGATGATCGGCGTGTCGCTGTCGGCGGCGGCCCGCGCGCAATCCATGATCGCGGTCAGTTGCGGCACGCCGACGCCGGCCACCACCCGCGTGGTGCAGATGGACCCCGGCCCGATCCCCACCTTGACCGCGTCCGCGCCCGCGTCGATCAGCGCCCGCGTGGCATCATGGGTGGCGACATTGCCGGCGACGACCTGCACCGCGTTCGACAGGCTTTTCACCCGCTTGACGGCCGCGCCGACGCCTTCGGAATGGCCATGGGCCGTGTCGATCACGATCAGGTCGCAGCCCGCGTCGATCAGCGCCTCGGACCGCTCGAAGCCGGCGTCGCCCACGGTGGTGGCGGCGGCCACGCGCAAGCGCCCAAGCTCGTCCTTGCAGGCCTGCGGGTTCAACACGGCCTGTTCGGTATCCTTCAGCGTCAACAGGCCCGTCAACTTGCCCGCCGCGTCCACGACCAGCAGTTTCTCGATCCGGCGCGCCTTCATCAGGTTCTTGGCCTCTTCCAGTTCGGCCGGCTCGCGCAGCATGGCCAGATCGTTCGAGGTCATCATCACCCGCACCGGCGTGTCGTCGGAGGTCGCGAAGCGCATGTCGCGATTGGTGACGATGCCCACGACATGCCCCTTGTCGTCCACGACCGGAAAGCCCGTGAAATTGTAACGCTCGATCAGCGCCTTGGCATCGGCCAACGTCTGATCGGGGCGCAGGGTGACGGGGTTGTAGACGATGCCGCTTTCAAAGCGTTTGACGCGACGCACCTCGCGGGCCTGCGCCTCGATATCGAGATTGCGGTGGATCACGCCCATGCCGCCGGCCTGCGCCATGGCAATCGCCATGCGGCTTTCGGTGACCGTATCCATCGCCGAGGACAACAGCGGGATGTTGAGCTTGATCGCCCGGGTCACACGGGTGCGCGTATCGGCGTCGGAAGGCAGGACCGAGCTTGCCCCCGGAACCAGCAGAACGTCATCGAAGGTGAGGGCCTCGCGAATCTCCATCGGGCATCTCCTGGGAGGGTTCGTGTTGGCACGTCCCTATCTCATGTGGTGGACGCGAGGGAAAGAGCCAAATATGGGCCGCGACCGCCGGCGCGCGGGCCGGGCGGCTGCGCCGTGCCCTGCACGCCGCCCGGGCCAAGCGCCGCAAGGGGCATCGAGCCCCTTGCGGCGCTGGTGCCTCCGGCGGGCATTTTCCTGGGATAAAGATCGCAGGACCGGCCAGGCAATCAGCCGCGAAAGCCGGTTGCGACCACGAATTTCTCGGAACTGTCCGCGCGCGAGGCGCCCGGTTTGACATTGGCCACCTCGTCGAACCGCTGTTTGAGCAGGGTCTGCAGCCCCCCTTCGGCCCCCCCGGCCAGGACCTTGGCCACGAAGGTGCCACCCTCCTCGAGAACGTCGAAGGCCAGCTCGGCGGCGGCCTCGCACAGGGCGATGATGCGCAGGTGGTCCGTCTGCTTGTGCCCCGAGGATGCGGCGGCCATATCGCTCATCACCACGTCGGCCTTGCCCCCGAGCCAGGCCTTGACCTTGTCGTCGGCGCCCTCTTCCATGAAATCGAGGACATGCAGTTCGGCCCCGGCGATGGGCTCGACCTCCTGCAGATCGACGCCGATGATCCGCCCCACCGCCTTGCCGGGTTTGTCCCCCAGTGCATTGATCCGGGGCACCGCGACCTGGCACCAGCCGCCGGGGGCGCAGCCGAGATCGACCACCCGCGCGCCGGGAACGAGAAAGCGGTACTTGTCGTCCAGTTCGAGGATCTTGAACGCCGCCCGCCCACGATAGCCCTCGCGCTTGGCGCGTGCGACGTAAGGGTCATTCAACTGCCGCTCCAGCCAACGGGTCGAAGACAGCTTGCGTCCGCGCGCCGTCTTCACCTTCACCCGCAAATCGCGCTGCCCGCGCCCGCTCGTGGTCTTCTTCGGCATGCCGTTGCCCTTTCCCGCGACACGCCCTGCCGGGCGCATCCCCAGTTCCAATCTTTATCCAATAAATATGCCCGCGCGGAGCGCGCAAGCGCCGCAAGGGGCTCGATGCCCCTTGCGGCGCTTTTCCCGGGCGACGGCAAAGCCGGCGCAATCCCTCGGGTGTCAGAACGGCCCATCCTCCAACACGCCATCGGCCGACATCTGCGCATAGAGCAGCCCTTCGCGCAGGCCACGATCGGCCACGCTCAATCGATCGGTCGGCCACGCCCTGAGCAACGCCTGCAGGATCGCCGCGCCCGACATGATCAGGGTCTGGCGATCCCGTCCGATCCGAGGGTCGCGGCGGCGCCCATCCGGCCCGAGGGCGAGATACTGATTGATCACCATGTCGATCTGGTCCGAGGTCATGCGCAAACCATCGACCTTGTTGCGATCGTATCTGCGCAGGCCCAGATGACTGGCCGCCACCGTGGTCACGGTGCCGCTGGTCCCGATGATCTGGAACCCGTCACGCGCCTGTTCGGCGGCGTCGTCATAGGGGGAAAACTCGGCCAGTTGCTCTTCGAAAAACCAGCTCATCAATGCAAAGCGCGCACCATCGTCGGTCACGTCGCGATACATGTCCTTGAGTGTCGCCACCCCCAATGGGATCGAGATCCAGTCCACCACCTTGGCGCGCGGAAAGATCGAATCCGCGTTGTCGAAGCCCTGGTGCAGGCGCATGATCGCGCGGGGGCGTTCCAGGCGCGGCACCCGGCTGAGGTCGATCCAGACCAGTTCCGTCGATCCGCCGCCGATATCGACCACCAGCAATTGCTCGGTCCGGGTCGAGACCAGAGGCGCACAGGACACCACGGCAAGCCGCGCCTCTTCCTCGGGCTGGATGATTTCCAGGGCCAGTCCGGTGTCGCGTTTCACCAGGTCGATGAACTCGGCGGCGTTGCTGGCGCGCCGGCACGCCTCGGTCGCCACGAGGCGCATCCGCTCCACGCGGTGTTTGGCCAGCTTCTTGTGACAGATCTTGAGCGCCCCCACGGCCCGCGCCATCGACGCGCGCGAGAGCCGGCCCGAGGCCTCCAGCCCCTGCCCCAGTTGAACGCTCTTGGAAAAGCTGTCGACGACATGCAACTGATTGCCCTTGGGCTGGGCGATCAGCATCCGGCAGGAATTGGTCCCGAGATCCAGCGCGGCATAAAGGTCCGCCGGGTCCGGGCGGGGGGCGGGTGCAGGTCGACGTTCGACAGGCGGGGTCGCGGGCGGCGTGACCGTTGCGACGGGTCTGGGGAACGGGCCGGCACCTCGGGATCGCTTGCGCGACATGGGGCGCCTCCGAAATCTGGTTGGTTATGTCGATCCTAGCCATGTGCTCGCCATGACACAACATGTCCTCGCCGACACCCCGGCCGCACCGACCGGCGCAGCCCGGCATCTGGCGCGTCCGCGCATGCGTGCCCGGTCATTGGGCCCCGAGGGGATGCTGCCCGACCCTGTTCGACACCCGCATGACTGCGCTGCGTCCTTTCCACCAAGGCGCGACGGCGGAAAATCACGAACTTGGTCGCTCACGGGCGGCACGATGTCGAAATTGGCACCGGGGCCGCCGCGCATCGGTCATACTCTGGGGTCGGATACGCAGGACCACCACACGCGAACAGGAGATCCGAATGCCCGTCGTCACGCTCGTCTATTGGCGCGACATCCCCGCCCAGGTGATCGTGGGCAAGGGCCGACGCGGTGCGAAGGCGCCGCTGCCCGAGCGTTTCGAACAGGCCATCGACCGTGTCGCGATGAAGATCGGCGCCCGCGACGAGGACGCCTACCTGCGCGAGTGGCGCCGAGCCGAGATCGGAGAGGTCGACGGCGATCCGCACGAGATCGCCGCCGCGACGGCCGCGCGGCTGGAGGCCGAATACGATGCGGCGCGCCTCAAGCGCCTGATTGCGGCCGAAGGGGTGGATGCCGTCACCACCCCGGCGACCTGACCGACCTTGCCCTCATTTCGGGAGATCCTCATGGCCCTTCTGTCCTTTCGCAGCCCCACGGCCCGCGCGCATCCCGTCACTCGGGCCTCCGGGTCACTCGAAGCGTTGCTGCAGGGCTATTCGATCGAGGTGATGCCGCGCACCGCCGACAAGGTGGCGGATTTCCGCGCCCTTTTGCCTGCCGGTACGCGCATCTACATCGCCCATATCGATGGCACCCCGATCGAGGACATGGTGCATACCGCACGCCGCCTCGCCCGTGACGGGTTCGAGGTCATGCCGCATTTCCCCGCCCGCTCGATCCCCGATGCGCAGACCCTTTCCGACTGGATCGCGCGGTATCAGGACGAGGCCAACGTGACCGAGGGGCTGATCCTGGCCGGGGGCATTCCCGAAACGCGCGGCCGCTTTCACTGCTCGATGCAGCTTCTGGAAACGGGCCTCTTCGACAAGGCGGGGTTCAAGCGCCTGCATGTGGCGGGCCACCCCGAGGGCAACCGCGACATCGACCCCAAGGGGGGCGACCGGGCCGTGATGGATGCGCTGCGGTGGAAACAGGCGTTTTCCGAGCGGACGGACGCCAAGATGGCGCTGGCGACCCAGTTCGCCTTCGATGCGGGCCCGGTCATTGCCTGGGCCGAGCGGTTGCGCGCCGAGGGGATCGACCTGCCCATCCACCTGGGCATCGCGGGGCCCGCGAAACTGCAAACCCTGATCAAGTTCGCCATCGCCTGCGGTGTCGGCCCCTCGCTTGGCGTGTTGCAGCGCCGGGCCAGAGATGTGACGAAACTGGTCAAGCCGATGGAGCCGACCGAGATCCTGCGCGCGTTGGCGGCGCACAAGGCCGCCCATCCCGACAGCCTGATCGAGCGCATCCATTTCTTCCCGCTCGGCGGGATCCGCACCAATGCCGAATGGGCCATCGCCAATGGCGGCCCCTCGGCGCAACCCGCAAACACCCACCCGGAAAGCACCGCCTGACATGACCCGCACCGTTCTGGAATCCGCGACCAAGACCGTCGTCATCGGCTTTGACGAGCCGTTCTGCGTCATCGGCGAGCGCATCAACCCCACCGGCCGCAAGAAACTGGCCGCCGAACTGGAGATGGACGACTTCTCGACCGTCGAGCGCGACGCGCTGGAACAGGTCGCCTGCGGGGCGATGGTGCTGGATGTGAACTCGGGCGCGGTCTTCACCAACAAGATGGCCGAGGATCCGCGCTACGCCGACAACAATTTCGTCGAGCCGATGTTGATGAAGGCGTTGATCGAAAAGGTGCAGGCGCTGGTCGACGTGCCGCTGTGCATCGACAGCTCGGTCCCCGGCGCGTTGGAGAACGGGCTGGAAATGGCCAATGGCCGCCCGCTGCTGAACTCGGTCACCGGCGAGGAAGAACGGCTGGAGACGATCCTGCCGCTGGTCAAGAAATACAACGTGCCGGTGGTGGCGATCTCGAACGACGATACCGGGATTTCCGAGGACCCGGACGTGCGCTTTGCCGTCGCGAAAAAGATCGTCGAACGCGCCGCCGATTTCGGCATTCCGGCCCATGACATCGTGGTCGACCCGCTTGTGATGCCCATCGGCGCGATGGCGACCGCGGGCAAGCAGGTGTTCGAACTGGTGGGGCGTCTGCGGGGCGAACTGGGCGTGAACACGACCTGCGGCGCGTCGAATATCAGTTTCGGCCTGCCCAACCGCCATGGCATCAACGCGGCCTTCCTGCCCATGGCCATCGGCGCGGGCATGACCAGCGCGATCATGAACCCGGTCCGCTCGGTCGAGATGGAGGCGGTGAACGCCGCGAATTTCCTGATGGATCACGACCGCAATGGCGGCAAGTGGATCACATTCGCCCGCGTGCTGGACGCCGTGAAGGAGGGCACGCCTTTTCCCGAGGCCGCCAAGGCCGCCCAGGCCAGCAGCGGCGGGCGCGGCGGACGGCGCGGCGGACGGCGGCGTGCGGGCTAAGGCTTTGTTAACCGGGATGGGGCAAACTCGGGTCCATGACCTGCCTGCGCCCCCTCTCTGCCAATGACCAGTGGATGAGCCAGATCTTCTCGGCCCGATCCGCGCAAACCGGGGGCGTCGTTCGGCGCAGCGTCGCAGATGTGGAGCGGAAAATCGGACGTGACGCGCTGGAGCTTGAGGTGCGCCGCCGCGGCTTTCACCTGCTGGAAGCCGGCGGACAGTTCATCATCATCTGCACCCGCGCCGATCTGCGCGTCCTTGTCTGAGACGAATAATCTTCAAGAAGATTATTCGGGCCGAAGAATTTTCTTGAAAATTCTTCTTCCCTGCCGTGGCACGATCTATCTGCGCGACACCGCACAAAGGTTGGCATGACCCAGGACCCTCTCGTCATCTTCACCCCCTCGGGCAAGCGCGGCCGTTTTCCCGCCGGAACCCCCGTTTTGACGGCCGCGCGACAGTTGGGCGTCGATCTCGATTCGGTCTGTGGCGGGCGCGGGATCTGTTCGAAATGCCAGGTGGCGCCGTCCTACGGCGACTTTCCCAAGCATGGCGTCACGGTGCGCGAGGGCGCGCTGAGCGACTGGAACGCCGTCGAGGAACGCTATGACCGCGTGCGCGGGCTGACATCCGGTCGGCGGCTTGGCTGCCAGGCCACCGTGCAGGGCGATATCGTCATCGACGTGCCCCCCGAAAGCCAGGTTCACCGCCAGGTGGTGCGCAAGGCGGCGTCAAACAGACCCATAACCATGGACCCGGCCACGCGGCTGGTCATGGTCGAGGTGCAGGCGCCCGACATGCATGATCCGTCGGGCGATTTCGAGCGTCTGGCGCAGGCCCTGAAAGACCAGTGGCAGATCGAGGGCGTCACAGCCCCGCTTTCGATCCTGCAAAAGCTTCAACCGGCCCTGCGCAAGGGCAATTGGCAGGTCAGTGTCGCGCTGCATCAGGCCGCCGGACAGGACAAGCCTGTCATCCTCGACATCTGGCCAGGGCTGCACGAGGGCGGGCTTTACGGGCTGGCAATCGACCTGGGCTCGACCACCATCGCGGCGCATTTGTGCGACCTGGGCGATGGGCGGGTTCTGGCCTCGTCGGGCCTGATGAACCCGCAGATCCGCTTTGGCGAAGACCTGATGAGCCGGGTCTCCTACGCCATGATGAACCCCGGCGGCGATGCCGAGATGACCCACGCGGTGCGCGAGGCCATGGCGACGCTGGCCGGCGAGATCGCGGCCGAGGGGGGGATCGACCCTGCGCTGATCTTTGAGGTTGTCGTCGTCTGCAACCCGGTGATGCACCATCTGTTGCTGGGGATCGATCCGGTGGAACTTGGCCAGGCACCTTTCGCTCTGGCGACGGCGGGCAGTGTCACCCTGTCGGCCGCAGAGTTGGGCCTGACGCCGATCGCCCCCGCCGCGCAGGCCTACCTGCTGCCTTGCATCGCGGGCCATGTCGGCGCCGATGCCGCCGCCGTGGCGCTGGCCGAGGCCCCCAATCGCGCCGAGGAGCTGACCCTGATCGTCGATGTGGGCACCAATGCCGAGATCCTGCTGGGCGACAGAGAGGGCGTTCTGGCCTGTTCCTCGCCCACCGGGCCGGCCTTCGAAGGGGCGCAGATCAGCGCCGGACAACGCGCCGCACCCGGCGCGATCGAACGGGTGGAGATCGACCACGACACGAAAGAGCCGCGTTTCAAGGTGATCGGCTGCGATCTGTGGTCAACCGATCCCGGCTTTGCCGCGGCCACGATGGACACGGGCGTCACCGGCATCTGCGGCTCGGGCATCATCGAGGCGGTGGCGGAGATGCGCATGGCCGGGTTGCTCGACCCCTCGGGCCTGATCGGCGGGCCCGAGGCGACGGGCAGCGCGCGATGCGAGGCGCAGGGGCGGACCTATGCCTATCTGCTGCATGACGCGACCGCCGAGGGCGGGCCGCGCATTCTGGTGACGCAGGGCGATATCCGGGCGATCCAGCTGGCGAAATCGGCACTCTATGCCGGGGCCCGCCTGCTGATGGACCAGCGCGGCGTCGACAAGGTCGAGCGGATCGTGCTGGCTGGGGCCTTCGGCGCGCATATCAGCCCGAAACACGCGATGGTGCTGGGCATGATCCCCGACGCGGCCCTGGACAAGGTGACCAGCGCCGGAAACGCCGCCGGCCATGGCGCGCGCATCGCGCTCTGCAACCGCGCGGCGCGGAGCCAGATCGAGCAGACGGTGCGCAAGATTCACAAGGTCGAAACGGCGGTCGAGCCGCGCTTTCAGGAGCATTTCGTGAACGCCAACGCGATCCCGCATGCAACCGATCCCTTCCCGGCCCTGGCGCGGGTTGCGCCCCTGCCCCAGGTGCATTTCGGCGCGTCGGCAGGCGGGGGCGACGGCAGCGGGCGCCGGCGGCGGCGGCGCGGCTGATCCCGCATGTCTGCCCCTTGACGGCCCCCGTGAAAGGGCAGTATCCCACCGCCTCAGAGCGCGGGTATGGTGAAAAGGTATCACGCGAGCTTCCCAAGCTTAAGTTACGGGTTCGATTCCCGTTACCCGCTCCAGATCTTCCACAACTCGGCCGGCGTCAGGGCCTACTGCGCAGGTTCCACGGCTGGGTGAAGATCGCGCAGCCGCATGCCGTCGGGGTCGAACGGAGGCTCGGACAGGACGCGTGCGGCGTGCGGGCGGCCCAGGATCGCGACCGCGACCATCGTGCCGGGGGCGTGCGTGATCCGCCTTGAGATAGGCGATGGCCAGCGAGGCGCCGACCGAATAGCCATAGGCGCCGGAACTGACCTGTCCAACCGGCGTGCCATCGGGCAGGAAGATCGGCTCGCCCCCCGTTGCATCCGCATCGGTCACCTCGATCTCCAGCATCACCATGCGCTCGCGCGGGGGACTGTCCTTGATCGCCAACCAGGCGCTTTTGTTGAGGAAATCCTTGTCCTCGCGGATCAGACCGTCGAGCCCGCATTCCTGCGGCCAGTATTCGGGGGAATAATCGCGCCCCCAGCTTCCGTAGCCCTTTTCGACCCGCAGGCTCAAGAGGGCACGGCTGCCGACTGGGCCGATGCCCAGACCCCGCCCCGCGTCGATGAGTGCGGAGTAAAGCGCAAGCTGATCGCCCACGGCACAGTGCAGTTCCCATCCCAGATCGCCGGTGAAACTGACGCGGATCGCCACGCAGTCGACCCCGGCGACCGTCATGCGGCGCGCGCGGAAGAAAGGAAATCCCGCGTTCGCCAGGTCAGCCTCGGTCAGCGTCGCGAGCAGTGCGCGCGACTGCGGCCCGGCGATGTTGAAGCCGCAGACCGCCTCGGTCAGGCTATCGCATGTCGTGCCGTGGGGCAGTGGCACGGCGCGGAAAAACCGCTGGTGATAGCGTTCCGCCATGCCCGAGCCGAGGACCCAGAACTCCTCCTCCCCCAGACGGGTGACGGTGAAATCCCCGGCAATGCCGCCGCGCCTGCCGATCAGCGGCGTCAGGCACGACCGGCCCACGGCGCGCGGCATGCGGTTTGCGAACACGGCATTCAGCCAGTCCTCGGCCCCCGGCCCGGCCACGCGATATTTGGCGAAATTCGAGATGTCGATGATGCCGCCGGTCTGGCGCAGGGCGCGCGCCTCGCGGCCCCGCTGTCCCACCAGGGCTGGCGTGTGAACCCGGCGCTGTCGGGCGTGTCGGCGTCGAAGTAGAGCGGATGTTCCCAACCGTAGTTCAGGCCGAACACCCCGCCCATGTCCTTTTGCAGCGCGTGCACGGGCCGAGTGCGCACAGGGCGACCGGCCCCGCGTTCCTCGCCCGGAAAATGGATCTTGAAGCGATGCGCATATTGGTCACCGACGCGCGCGCGGGTGAAATCCTTGCCGGCCCAGGCCCCAAACCGCGCCATGTCCCAGTCGAACATGTCGAGCGACGGCTCGCCCTCGACCATCCATTCGGCGGCAAGCCGGCCCAGCCCGCCCGATTGCGAAAAGCCCGGAATGATCCCGGTGCAGCAGAAATAGCCGGGCAATTCCGGCACCGGCCCCATCAGCGCCGCGCTGTCCGGTGACCAGATCATCGGGCCGTTGATGACGCGCTTGATCCCGGCCTCGCCGATCACCGGCACCCGGTCGATGGCGCGCATGATATTGTCCTCGATCCGATCCAGATCGTCGGGGAACAACTCGTGTCCGAACCCATGCGGCGTCCCCTCCTCGGCCCAGAACCGCACGTCTTTCTCATAGGCGCCGACCAGCAGGCCCTGCCCCTCCTGGCGTAGGTAATACTCGCCGTCACGATCCGCGACCGAGGGCAGACGCCGGTCCATCGCGGCGACCTGCGCGATGGTTTCGGTCACGAAATACTGGTGCTCGGTCGGGATCAGCGGCAGGTTCAACCCCGCCATCGCCGCCACCTCGCGCCCCCAAAGGCCCGCCGCATTCACCACCCAGGGCGTGCGGATGTCGCCCTTGGGCGTGCGCACGATCCACGTGCCGTCCGGCTGCGCCTCGGTCGCGGTGACGGGGGTGAAGCGGTGGATCTCGGCCCCGCGCCGGCGCGCGCCCACGGCGTAGGCATGGGTCACACCCGACGGGTCGACATTGCCGCCATCGGGTTCGAACATGATGCAGCGGACGCCATCGAAATCGACCAACGGGTGCAGGCGCTCGGCCTCATCGCGACTGACCTCGTGGAAGTTCATGCCATAGCGGCGGGCCTTGGCCTCTTGCAGGCGCAACTGGTGTTCACGGGCCTCGGTCTGCGCCAGATACAGCGATCCGGGCTGGAACACGCCGCAGGATTGGCCGGTTTCGGCCTCCAACTCCTTGTAAAGGGTCATGGTGTAATGCTGAAGGCGGCTGATATTGGTGCTGTCATGCAGGCCATGGATATTGGCCGCCGCGTGCCAGGTCGAGCCGCTGGTCAACTCGTCACGTTCCAGCAGAACCACCTCGGCCCACCCCATCTTGGCGAGGTGATAGAGGATCGAGCAGCCGATCACGCCACCTCCGATGACAACGGCTTGGGCGTGGGTTCGCATGGCATCCTCCGGTCTGGGTCTGACGTTAGGGTGTCGAGAGCTGTGGAAAGGCTCTGGTCAATCCGCGACACCATGGGGTGAAAACGCGCAAATCACCTTGCCTGTCGCGGCGCGGCGCGGCAGATCGGGGACATGCTGCGCTATCACACCCCGCTTGACGCCCCGACCCTGCGATCACTGGGCATCCCCGAGCCCTGGACCTTCGGGCTGGCCGACCGTGTCCGCTTTGGCGAGATCGACGCCCTGGGGCACGTGAACAACACCGCCTATCTGCGCTGGTTCGAAAGTTTTCGCCTGCCGTATCTAAAGGCGCGCAAGGTCACCGATTACGGGCCGAACAGCCCGCGCCTGGTGCTCAAGAGGACCAGTTGCGACTACTTGGCCGAGATGTTCTCGGGCATGGATTACATCGTGACAGGGCGCACACGGGCCATGCGCACCACCTCTTTCACGATGGAATTCGCCGTCTGGCTGCCGACCGAGCAAGGGCCCGCCAAGCAGACGGCCGCGGGCGAGGCCATCATCGTGCTGCTCGATCGTGACGGACCGGGGCGCTATGCGATACCCCAGGAAGGCCGCACCGCTTTCACGAAAGAAGATGGCGCAATTTCCGAGGTTTAATCGGCTGACCTGAAGCTTTGCGCGAAGGCGACGAGTTGTCGGGTGGAGCCATCCTTGTCGCCGCCATCCGCATCGCCGGCCAGCACCGGCTCGAGCGCCTTGGCCAACTCCTTGCCCAGTTCGACACCCCATTGATCGAAGGAATTGATCCCCAGGATCACGCCCTCGACAAAAACCCGGTGTTCGTAAAGGGCGATGATCTGACCCAGAACGAAGGGCGTCAGCTTGCGGTACATCAACGTGGTCGAGGGGCGGTTGCCGGGAAAGACGCGGTGGCGGGCCTGACGTTCCAACTCGTCGCCCGACAGACCTTTGTCCGACATGAGCGCGCGTGCCTCGTCCAGGCTGCGACCGCGCATCAGCGCCTCGGACTGGGCCAGACAATTGGCCAGAAGCAGCCGGTGATGATGGGCAAGGCCCGGCTCGTGCCCCTCGGCCGCCGCCAGAAACTCGCACGGCACAATACGCGTGCCCTGGTGAATCAGCTGGTAGAAGGCGTGCTGTCCGTTCGTGCCCGGCTCGCCCCAGACGATCGGGCCGCTATCGCGCTGCAGGTCGCTGCCATCCATCGCCACGCGCTTGCCGTTGCTTTCCATCTCAAGCTGCTGGAGATAGGCCGGCAAGCGTGACAACCGCTGGTCATAGGGCAGAACCGCCCGCGTCGCGTGCCCCTGCACCTGGTTGTGCCAAATGCCCACCAGAGCCAGCAGAACCGGCAGGTTGTCGGCCATGTCGGCCTCGCGGAAATGGGTATCCATCGCGTGGCCGCCCGAAAGAAACTCGGCAAACTGCGCGGGGCCAATGGCCAGCATCAGGCCCAGCCCGATCGGCCCCCAAAGCGAATACCGCCCGCCGACCCAATCCTCGAAGCCGAAAACGCGCGCCGGGTCGATCCCGAAGGCCGCCGTCTTGTCAGTGGCCGACGACAGCGCCACGAACTGGCTGGCCGGCTCGGCCACCTCGGCCGCCATCCAGGCGCGCGCCGTCTCGGCATTGGTCATGGTCTCGATGGTGGTGAATGTCTTGGAGGCGACGATCACCAACGTGGTTTTTGGGTCAAGGCCTTGCAAAGCGTCGTTTATATGCGCCCCATCTACATTGGAGACGTAGTGCAGCCGCGGGCCATCGTGGTAGGGCGCAAGCGCCAACGTCGCCATGGCAGGCCCCAGGTCCGAGCCGCCAATGCCGATATTCACGACATCGGTATAGGCCCCGCCGGCCCCCGTGATCGCCCCGCTGCGCACGGCCTCGGCGAACGCGGCCATGCGCGCGCGGGTCTCCAGAATGCCGGGCACGACATCGACGCCATCGACGCGCACGCTGCCGCCGGGGGCGCGCAAGACCGTATGAAGGACGGCACGATCCTCGGTATCGTTGATCCTTTCGCCCGCGAACATGGCATCGCGGCGCGTCTCGACGCGCGCGGCGCGCGCAAGCTCCAGCAGCAGCGACAAGGCGCCGGCATCGATCTGGGTCTTCGAGAAATCGAACAGCAGCCCATCGACCCGGCGCGAGAAATCCGCCGCCCGGTCGGGGTTGTCGAACAGCGACAGGATGCGCCGCCCCGACTTGGCCGCGTTATGCGCCGTGAGATCCGACCAGATACCCATGTTTTTCCGTCCTCGTTCTCAGATCAGTCCGCCCAATGCACGGTCGCTTGCGCCAGCACGGCACGCACAGGGGCCTTGTCGGGCGACAGATGCGCCGCCCGCTCGATGGCTGCACGTTTCTCGGGGCCGGTGATGACGATATGGGTGCGCAAGGCCCCTTTGAGCACCGGCGCGCTCAAGGTGATGCGCGGCTCTCCGGCCCCGTCGGCGCGCATGGCGACCAGCGGCGGCGCCTGGTTGCCAAGGGCGAGCGCAAGATTGTCTGCGCCGGGAAACAGGCTGGCGGTGTGCATGTCCGCCCCCATGCCAAGCAGCAGAACCGAGATCGGCAGATGCGGCTTCAGGCCCAGTGACAACTCGTCCAGCGCCTCTTCGGGGGTGGGCACCGGCGCATAGAGCGGCACCAGGGTGGCCGCCGCCGCCCGCGAGATCAGGAAACGCTGCTTGAGCAATGCGGTGTTCGAGCGCGGGCTGTCTTCGCCGACCCACCGCTCGTCGTTTAGCACGACCGAGATCCGGTCCCAATCGAGCGCTTGTTCGCTGAGCACGTCGAAGATGGGCCCCGGCGTCGTGCCACCGGGCACGGACAAGGTGGCGCGATCCTCGTGCAGCAGGGTTTCGGCCAATTCGCTGGCGATAAGATCGGCCAGATCCAGCATCATGGCCTCGCGGTCGGGATATTCGATGAGGTTCCGCATCAGCTCAACTCCCGCCAGCGTCGGCTGTCCCGGTGCATCAGGATGGCGCTTTCCTCGGGTCCGGCGCTACCCGGCTCGTAGGGGACGGGGCGATCGCCGCGCTCCTGCCACGCCTCGATCAGCGGGTCGGTCCAGGCCCAGGCGGCCTCGACCTCGTCACCGCGCATGAACAGGGTCTGGTTGCCGCGGAGTCACATCCATGATCAGGCGTTCATAGGCGTCGGGCACATCGGCCGCCTCGGGGCCGAGCGCATCGGCAAAGCTCATGTCCAGCGGCACGTCGATCAGGCGCATGCCGCCCGGTCCCGGCTCCTTGATGGTGACGCTCAGATCGATCCCTTCGTCGGGTTGCAGGCGGATCGACAGCACATTGGGCCGGCTGCCCGCATCTTCGTCGAAAATCGAATGCGGCGGTTCCTTGAAGATGACCACGATCTCGGATTTGCGCGCCTTCAGCCGCTTGCCGGTGCGCAGGTAGAACGGCGTGCCGTTCCAGCGCCAATTGGCGATATGCAGTTTCATGGCAATGAAACTCTCGGTCCGGCTGTCGGTTTCCTCGACATCCTCGGCATAGGACGGCGTGTCGCCAGCCTCGTACTGGCCGCGCACGATATCCTTGGCGCTGACGGGTTGCAGGGCGCGGATGACCTTGAGCTTTTCATCGCGCACGGCGTCCGGCTCGAACCGGCTGGGGGGTTCCATCGCCGTCAGGCAGAGCAACTGCATCAGGTGGTTTTGCACCATGTCCCGCATCGCGCCGGACTGGTCGTAATAGGAGCCACGCCCTCCCACACCGACCGCCTCGGCAACGGTGATCTGCACATGATCGACATATTGCGCGTTCCATAGCGGTTCGAACAGCACATTGCCGAAGCGCACGGCCATCAGGTTCTGAACGGTTTCCTTGCCCAGGTAGTGATCGATCCGGTAGATCTGGCCTTCTTCGAAATGGGCCGCCAACGTCGCGTTCAGCGCCCTGGCCGTTGCCAGATCCCGACCGAAGGGTTTTTCCACGACAATCCGCGCCGCGCCATGGGCGATGCCGAAGCGGTGCAGACGCTCGGCCAGATCGCCGAACAAGGCGGGCGCGACGGAAAAGTAGAAGGCCTGCACCACATCGTCGCGCATCCGCGCCTTGAGATCGGACCATCCCGCCTCGCCCCTCGCATCGACGGCGATGTAGTCGAGCTTTTCCAGAAAGACGTCGACATGGGCCTCGGTCAGCGCGGGCGATACGAACTCGCTCAGGCTGTCGGCCACCCAACTGCGCCATGCATCTGGGGTTTGCTCGGTCCGCGCGGCCCCGATGATCCGGGCCTCTTCGGGCATCTGCCCGTCGCAGAACCTGCGAAAAAGCGCCGGCAGGATCTTGCGGCGGGCCAGGTCGCCGGTGGCGCCGAAAATGACAAGATCAAACGACTCGACCGGGATGACTCGCGAAACCATAAGGTGCTCCAAATCGTGACTGTTAGCGCTAACGGCTTTTGTTTCACAGGCGATACACCGCCCGCGCCCGCGAGTCCAGCACCCTGCGCGGCGGCTGGGATCGCCCGCAGCCTATCATGTCCGACGCCCGTGTCAGGACTGCATTGCGCAAATCAGTTCGAACAGGATCGACGCGCCCAGCCACGATGTCGTGCCCGAGGGATCGAAGGGCGGCGAGACCTCGACCAGATCGCTGCCGATGATGTCGAGCCCCCGCAGCGCGCGCACGCATTGCAGCGCCTCGAAACTGGTGGGGCCGCCGACCTCGGGCGTGCCGGTGCCCGGCGCATAGGCCGGATCGACGAAATCGATGTCGAAGCTCACATAGACAGGGTCGCTTCCGACCACGGCGCGCGCCTCCTCCATGACCGAGGACCATCCACGCGCCATGCAGGTCTCGATCGGCAGGATATGCACCCCCTTGTCGCGCCCGTAGTCGAAATCCGACGTGTTGTAGGCCGTGCCCCGCATCCCGGCCATGAAGGTGCGATGCGGGTCGATGCAGCCCTCTTCGATGGCCTGCCGGAACGGGTTGCCATGGGTCAGGGTCTTGCCGCCGAAATAGGGTGGGTAGAGATCGGTGTGGCTGTCCAGCAGGATCAGGCCGAAGGCCGCGCCCCGCGCCCGGCGCAGCGCACGCAAGACCGTCAGCGTGCACAGATGGTCGCCCCCGACCATGACCGGGCGGATCTGCCTGGACAGCATCGCCGCAATCGTCGCCTCGGCCGCCGACAACGCCTCGTCCTGATTGACCGGGCTCATGGCGACATCGCCCATATCGGCGCAACGCGCTGCCGAAAACGGCACCTGCCCCGTCGCACGGTTCATCTCGCGGATCATGGTCGAGGCATCGCGCAGGCCCCGCGGCCCGTGGCGGGCGCCGGGGCGGTTCGACGTCGCGCCGTCCCATGGCATGCCGATCAGGCCGATTTCGACCTCGTCGGCGCGCGGATCGTCCGGCGCGATCTGCGGCAGGCGCATGAAACTGGGCACACCGGCATAGCGCGGCAGCACGGCACCGGAAATCGGGGTCCAACGGGTCTCGCTCATCGGGGCGCCTCTCGGGGTCACGTCACAGCGAGGCTAGCGCCGCAACGCAGGGCTGTCACGCCTCCAGCTCGGCATCCCAGTAAAGGAAATCGAGCCAGCTTTCATGCAGGTGGTTCGGTGGAAACTTTCGCCCCATGTTGCGCAATTCCTCGGCCCCGGGCTGACGCGGTGTCTTGCGCAGGGCCATGCCCGACTGGCGCAAGGATTTGGACCCTTTCTTCAGGTTGCACCTGGAACAGGCCGCAACGACGTTTTCCCAGCTGGTGATCCCGCCACTGGCGCGCGGCACGACATGGTCGAAGGTCAGATCGCCGCGGGCGCCGCAATACTGGCAGGAAAACTCGTCCCTCAGAAAAAGATTGAAGCGCGTGAAGGCCACGCGCTTCTGGGGTTTGACATAGTCTTTCAGCACAACCACCGAGGGGATGCGGATCTGGGTCGAGGGTGAATGCACGAAGGCGTCGTACTCGGCCACGATCTGCACCCTGTCCAGCCAGACCGCCTTGACGGCCTCCTGCCAGGGCCAAAGGGACAGGGGATAATAGCTGAGCGGCCTGTAATCCGCGTTCAGAACCAGCGCCGGATGGTCCTTGAGCGCCCCTGGCTCTCTCACGAAGTGGGTTCTGAATTCCGCCTCGGTCGCACCTTGCATCTGTGACTCCGTCCTCGCCCTGACTGCCCACGTTTTCGGCACCAGAGCGGGAGCACCCGCCCCAGCCATGCGCCCACTATATCTAGCCCTACCCATGCGGCAAGAAAAACTAGATGCTGTGGGTGTCGCGGGTCTGTTACCGCAGGATGCTGACAGTTTCGTGACGATTGGCTGGGCGTTGTGCGCAAATACCGGGCCGCTAGCCGCCCCCCCCTTCGATCCCAAGCTTGTCCCGCAAAAAAGCCAGCGCAACAGACAACCCATCGGGCGCAATCCCGTGCGCCGTGCCCTTCATGATATGGGCATAGACCTCGTCCCAGCCCGCCTTTTGCAGCGCCTCGGCGGCCTCGGGCAGGGATTGCGGCGGCACCACGTCGTCGCGGTCGCCATGGATCAGCAGAACCGGCGGGCGCACGACCACCTCTTCGGCCAGACCGTCCGGCTGCATCAGGCGCCCCGAAAAGCCAACCACGCCGGCAAAAGCCTCGGGCCTGCGGGGGGCGACATGCAGGCTCATCATCGTGCCCTGGCTGAAGCCCACCAACGCCACCTGTGCGGCCGACAGCCCTTCTTCCTCCATCATGCGGTCAAGAAAGGCGTTCAGATCCTCGATCGCCCGCGCCATGCCCTCGGCCGACTGCTCCTCGGAGGATCCGTCGATCCAGGGTATCGGGAACCACTGAAACCCCATGGGGTTCATGGCGGACCGCTCTGGCGCGTCCGGGGCCACGAAAACGGTGTCCGGCATGTGCGGGGCCAACGGGTCGGCGAGGCCCAGCAGATCCTTGCCGTCGGCCCCATAGCCGTGCAGGAAAATCACAAGGCTCGACGCCTTGCCCGATGCGGCCGGTTTGCGGCCATAGTCCAGAACCCGTGTCACAGCGCCCCCTCGCGATCGGTTTCCCACCGGTAGTAGACCCACAGCGCCCGCGCGGCAACCGCCCGCACCGGCGACCATTCCGCGGACATCACGCGCAGGGTCTTTTCACTTGGCCGCTCAGCCATGTAGAACAGCCGGCGCGCCGCCTCCTGCAAGGCCAGATCCCCGGCGGCAAACGCATCGCCATGGCCGAGGGCAAATGTGGCATAGATCTCAGCGGTCCAACGCCCGATGCCCGGCAGCGCGATCAGGGACGCGACCACCGCCTCGGTATCGGCGGCGCGCAAGGCGGGCCAATCGACGCCGGCATCGGCCAAGGCCCTGACATAGCGCATCTTGGGCCGGCTGAGGCCGCAGCCGCGCAAGGCGTCCTCGGACGCCGCGGCCACAGCCGGCTCGGTGCTCAGCCCGGCCGCCTCCAGCCGCGCCCAGATCGCCGCAGCACTGGCGGTCGACACCTGTTGTGCGACGATCGCCTGCATCAGCGCGCCGAACCCGTCCGACCGGCGCCGCAACGGCAGGGGACCCGCCGCCACGATCGGGGCAAAGCGCGGCTCGAGCGCCACCAGACGCGCTGCACCGCGGGCCAGATCCGCCGCGGTTTCGATCCGGGAGTTGCCGCTCACCCGCCCTGCCCCTTCATCTTGGCCAAAAACCTCTCCGGGGAGCGCGAGGGGTGGAAAACCCCTCGCTGCGCCACGTGTGCCACCATCGCCCCGGTCCGCGCCCTCTGGACCGAACGCCCGCCATCCTATACCCGTCAGGCCATGACCGACGCCAGCCTGACCCCAGAAGACATCGCCGGAGACAGCCGCGCCAGACGCAATGTCGCCGTACTCGTGGCCGCGCAAGCGATCCTCGGCAGCCAGATGCCGATGATCTTCACCGTCGGGGCGCTTGCCGGCCTGATGATCGCCCCCAGCCCGGCGCTGGCCACGATCCCGATCTCGCTGATCGTGTTCGGCTCGATGACGACGGCGCTCTGGCTGTCACCGCTGATGCAGCGCTTCGGGCGGCGGGCCGGGTTCTTCATCGGCGCGGTGGCCGGCGCCATCGGGGCCGCGATCTCGGCCTATGGCCTCTGGAGCAACAGCTTCGCCCTGTTTCTGGCGGGGTCCTACGTCACGGGCATCTACATGTCGGCGCAGGGCTTCTACCGTTTTGCCGCCGCCGATACCGCATCCGAAAATTTCCGCCCCAAGGCCATTTCCTACGTGATGGCGGGGGGGCTGATCTCGGCGCTGATCGGCCCGCAGATGGTCAAGCTGACGACCGATGCCACGGTCATTCCATTCCTCGGCAGCTATGTCTTCGTGGTGCTCATCAATCTTGTGGGCATGGCGCTGTTCCTGTTTCTCGATCTTCCCAAACCCACGGCGGCGCACCGCGCGGCGACCAGGGCCGGCGCCGGGCGCAGCTATGCCGAGTTGCTGCGCGATCCAAGGATTGCGGTCGCCATCATTTGCGGCATGGTCTCCTACGCGCTGATGAACCTGATGATGACCTCGACGCCACTGGCGGTCGTCGGATGCGGCTTCACCACCGGATCGGCGGCCGATGTGGTGTCGGCCCATGTGATCGCGATGTTCGCGCCATCCTTCGTCACCGGCCACCTGATCGCGCGGTTCGGCGCGATGCGGATCGTGGCGTTGGGGCTGTTCCTGCTGGCGCTGGCCGGGGCCGTGGCCCTGAGCGGGGTCGAGCTTTACCAGTTCTTCGGCGCGCTCGTCCTGCTGGGCGTCGGCTGGAATTTCGGCTTCATCGGGGCCACGGCGATGCTGACACAGGCCCACGAGGTGCACGAGCGCGGCCGCGTTCAGGGTTTGAACGATTTCCTGGTCTTCGGCTGCGTGACGATCGCTTCGCTGGCCTCGGGCTTTCTGATGAGTTCGGGAACCGATACGCAGGCGGGATGGACCGCCGTGAACATCGCGATGATCCCCTTCCTTGCGCTGGCAGGGGGCGCCTTGATCTGGCTGGCCCTGCGGCCGCGCGACATGCTGGTCTAGGGCGACCGCCCGACGGATCATACGCGGCATCACACCGGCCCCGGCCGCATGCCCGCGCCGCGCCTACCAGCGCCCGGTCAGGGACAGGCGCAGCAGGCCGAGCCGCGACGCCGCCTCGCTTTGGCCCAATGTCCCCTCGGCCACGCGCACGGGGGTGCGGGCCGCCTGGGTCAGGATCGCCTCGGCCTGCCATCCGGCAAAGAGCGCCGGCGCCGCCGCGCGTGGCACCGTCCGGCGTGCCGCCCGCGCCGCCTCCAGCCGCGCCAGGCCCTGCCGCGCTAGGTCGGCCACGGCCTCGGGGCGGCCATCGACAAGCGGCACGCGGCCGCGCGCCGCAAGCTCCGGCACCGCACGCAGGAACCCGGCCAGCGCGGCGGCCCAGGCATGGTCGCGCACCGCCCGCTCGGCCGCCTCGGGCGCGCCCAGCAGCCGCGCCGCCGCCCAGGCGAGGTTGCTGCCGGTTGCCGCGAGATACGCGTCGAAATGCGCCTCGTCCTCGAACGGATCGCGGTAGATGTCCCACCGGCGTGCGGCGATCAGCCCATCCAGCAACGGCGCCACCTGCGGGTCAGCCACCTGTGCCAGCGGGGCCGCAACCTCGTGGGCGCGCGGCGGGCGGGCCGCGGCGATCTCTTCGACCACGTCGCGCCAGAATTGCAGGCGCATCTCGGCGATCATCGGCTCTTTCGTGACCCAGGGGGCGCGGCTGACCTCGATATTGAAGGCATAGAGCGGGAACAGAACCTCGCGCGCCGCGACGGGCGCGGCCATCGTGGCGCGAAACCGCTCGGGGTCGGCGCGCGCGACCAGCTCGGCACAGGATGCGACGCTCATGCCGGCCGCACCACGCAAAGAAGATAGCCGGTTTCGCGCCTGTGCGCCCACCAGGCGCGCGCCTCGGTCTCGGCCTCGTCCAGCACGGCGGTCAGGCGCGGGTCGGCGCCCTGGCGGAGGGTTGCCACGCGATCCAGCAGCGGGCGGAAATAGCTTTCCCAGCCGATATCGGTGATGCGGCGCGTGGCCAGCGTCTCGAACCCCGATGCGGTCACGCGCGCGGCAATGCCGCGCGCATCCGTCAACGGCGCGTGACCCTGCCAAAAGTCGACGGCGCCCTGGCTGGGACTGTCCGAAAACAGGCAGGGCTCGGAAAACGCGATGACCCCGCCCTTGGTCAATGCACCGCGCCAGGTGGTCAGGGCCGTCTCGATCCCGGCGAAATAGACCGCGCCCGCGCACCATATCAGGTCGTAGCGATCCGGCAGATCGAGGTAATCGCCCACACGCAGCGTCACGCGGTCATGTTGGCCCCAGCGCGCCCGGGCGGCCTCGATAAACGGGGCGTGGCGGTCGATCGCCGTTACATGGCCCTCGGGCGCGGCGCGCAGCAAGGCCCCGATATCGCCCCCCGGCCCCGAGGCGGCATCGCAGATCCGCGCCGCCGGCTCCAGGCCCG
The DNA here is from genome assembly GCF_000590925.1 of Roseibacterium elongatum DSM 19469. NCBI lineage: Bacteria > Pseudomonadati > Pseudomonadota > Alphaproteobacteria > Rhodobacterales > Roseobacteraceae > Roseicyclus > Roseicyclus elongatus. The sequence goes on from NZ_CP004372.1 coordinate 2,926,634, forward strand.
CAACTTCGGCGGCCCAGGCCACATCCGCCGTTTCGCCCGGCCCCTCGCGGGGCAGGTCGGCATGCAGGATGAAGAAGTTTTCGGCGTCGAACGCGCCCATGTGAGCCCCCATGTCAGCCCCTTGTGAACGGTCCGCGACGGGTCTGTCCCCACCCGTCAGATAGCGGGCGCCCCGTCGCGAACCAGTTTCCATTCGATCGCATCCAGCAGCGCCTCGAAACTGGCATCGACGATATTGGCGCTGACGCCCACGGTGGACCAGCGCCGCCCGGTTGCATCCTCGCTGTCGATGACGACGCGGGTGACGGCCTCGGTCCCGCCCTGGGTGATGCGCACCTTGAAATCCACCAGACGAATATCGTCGATATAGGATTGGTAGGGCCCCAGATCCTTGCCAAGCGCCTTGGCCAGTGCGTTCACCGGGCCCCGGTCGCTGCCGGTCTGATCCATCGACTCGGACACCGACAGTTTCTTGTCGCCCCCGATCTTCACCACGACCACGGCCTCGGACAGGCTGACCGTCTCGTTGTACTTGTTCTTGCGCCGCTCGACGGTGACGCGGTAGCGCTTGACCTCGAAAAAGCGGGGCATCTGCCCCAAAGCGCGCCTTGCCAGCAACTCGAAACTGGCCTGCGCGGTGTCGTAGGAATAGCCCTGATCCTCGCGCGCCTTGATCTCCGTCAGGATCTCGGCCAACGCGGGGTTTGCCCTGTCCACCTCGATCCCGGCCTCCGAGAGCCGGCGGCGCAGGTTCGACTGCCCGGCCTGGTTCGACATCGGGATGATGCGGGCATTGCCCACCTCGGCGGGGTCGATGTGTTCATAGGTGGCCGGGTTCTTGACGATGGCACTGGCATGCAGGCCGGCCTTGTGCGCAAAGGCGGACGAGCCGACATAGGGCGCAGCCCGCGTCGGCACGCGGTTCAGGATGTCGTCCAGCATGCGGCTGATGCGCGTGAGGCGCTTGAGCGCGTCGCGCGTGATCCCCGTTTCATAGCGGCTGGCCCATGGCTCCTTGAGCAGCAGGGTCGGAACAAGCGTGGTCAGGTTGGCATTTCCGCAGCGCTCGCCCAGCCCGTTCAGCGTGCCCTGAATCTGGCGCGCCCCGGCCTCGACCGCCGCCAAACTGCCCGCCACGGCGGTTTCGGTGTCGTTATGGGTGTGAATGCCCAGCCGGTCGCCGGGAATACCGGCGGCGATCACCTCGGCCACGATGCGCCCGATCTCGCCCGGCAGCGTGCCGCCATTTGTATCGCACAGCACGATCCATCGCGCCCCGGCGTCCAGCGCCGCGCGGCAACAGTCCAGCGCATAGGCCGGGTTGGCCTTGTAGCCGTCAAAGAAATGCTCGGCATCGAAAAGTGCCTCGCGCCCTTGGGCCACCAGATGGGCGAGTGAGGCGCGGATAGTCTCGACATTCTCGTCGAGCGTGATCCCGAGCGCCTCGGTGACGTGGAAATCATGGGTCTTTCCCACAAGGCAAACACTGCGCGTGCCCGCATTCATCACCGCCGCCAGCACATCGTCATTCTCGGCAGACCGCCCCGCGCGCTTGGTCATGCCGAAGGCCGTCAGCGTCGCCCGCGTCTCGGGCGCGGCCTCGAAAAACGCGCTGTCGGTGGGGTTGGCGCCGGGCCAGCCGCCTTCGATATAGTCGAGGCCCAGATCATCGAGGGCTTGCGCGATGCGCTGCTTCTCGGGGGTCGAAAACTGCACGCCCTGCGTCTGTTGCCCATCGCGCAAGGTGGTGTCGTAGAGATAAAGCCGCTCGGTCATCTGTAGGCTCCGCGTAGGGCGGGACGTGTCCCGCCATCCCCTCGCGGCGGAACACGTCCCGCCCTACGGGCTGCTCGCACGCACACCGCGGTCATGACAAACCCTCCAGCCTGGCCGCGTCAAAGCCCGGCCCGGGAACCAGCTCGACCCCCGATTTCGACATCCGCACCTCGATCCCGGCCTCGATCAGGGCCGATTTCAGGCGATCCACCTCGGAGAAATCCTTGCTCTCCATCGCCGCGGCCCGCGCGGCGGCCAAGCGGTCGGCATGGGCGGACAGATCGACATTGTCGCCCAACCAACCCGCCATCTCCTCGGTCAACAGGCCCAGCAGTTCAGCCGAGGCTTTCAGCGCGGCCGCGTCGCCCTCGCCCGCCAGACGATGCAACACCGTGATCGCCCCGGCGGTGTTAAGATCATCGGCCAGCGCGGCCAGAACATCGGGGTGAACGGCCCCGGCCTCGGCGCCCTCGACCATGGCATGCCATTTGCGCAGGGTCTTTTCCGCCTCGGCCGCCTTCTTGGCGGTCCAGTCCATCGGTTTGGAATAATGGGTCGAGAGAAAGACGAAGCGGATCACCTCGCCCGGCACGGGGGCCATGCCGTCATGCCCGTCCAGCACATCGCGCACGGTGAAGAAATTGCCAAGGGACTTGGACATCTTCTTGCCCTCGACCTGCAACATCTCGTTATGCATCCAGATATTCGCAAACCCGCCCTCGGGATGGGCGCAGCAGCTTTGCGCGACCTCGTTCTCGTGATGGGGAAACATCAGATCGTTGCCGCCGCCGTGGATGTCGAAGCTTTCGCCCAAAAGCGCATAACTCATGGCCGAGCATTCGATATGCCAGCCGGGTCGGCCCCGGCCCCAGGGGCTGTCCCAGCCGGGCAGATCGTCGGTGGAGGGTTTCCACAGCACGAAATCCATCGGGTCGCGCTTGTAGGGTGCCACCTCGACGCGGGCGCCGGCGATCATGTCCTCGACCGAGCGGCCCGACAACGCGCCATAGGCGGGGTAACTGGCCACCGAAAACAGCACATGCCCCTCGGCCTCATAGGCATGGCCGCGCGCGATCAGGTCGGAGATCATGGCGATCATCTCGGCGATATAGGCGGTGGCGCGCGGCTCGTGGTCTGGGCGCAGGTTGCCCAGGGCGTCCATGTCGTCGTGATACCAGCCGATGGTCTCTTCGGTGATCTCGGCGATGGGGCGGCCCGTGGCGGCGGCGCGCGCGTTGATCTTGTCATCCACGTCGGTGAAGTTGCGCACATAGGTCACGTGCCCCGCGCCATAGACATGACGCAACAGCCGGTAGAGCACATCGAACATGATGACATTGCGGGCATTGCCCAGATGCGCGCGGTCATAGACCGTGGGGCCGCACAGGTAGATCCGCACATTGTCGGGGTCGATCGGGGTGAAGGCCTCGACGCTACGGGTTTTCGAGTTTCTCAGGCGGATCTGGACCATCTTGCGGACCTTTCGTCGTCGCTTGCGCGCGAGGGGGCCTAGCAGGTTCGACCCGGCTTTGAAACCTCGGAGTCGGGCGCGCCCGGATCGGCGCGGCCATCGCCCCGATGCGGCCAACCCGCCCGAGGCGACAGGGCCGCAACGACCGCAGATCATGGCGTGAAACCGGGGGTGTCATTCCAAAACGAGCCGCGATAAATTGATATCATGCGCGAACATTTCGTTGACACCCATTGTCAAACCCTGCCCGGAACCCTGCGGACGACGCCGTTCGGGCCCGGAACGGTCGTCTGGAAGATCGAAAGCCGCATGTTCACCGCTTATACGGTGGGGGGCGGGCCTGTCGGTGCGGTTGAACGGGATGATCGCGGCAGGCGTGCTGATGGAACAGGGGCGCGCCGCGTCCCATGCATGGCTGCCCGACGGGGCCTGGGCGATGCTGCCATGGGAAACCTCGCCCGATGAACTGCGCGCACGCATCAACCAAAGCTACCTCATGGTGCTGCGCGACCTGCAGCCGCGCTGATCCGCGCGCCCTTGTGGCCAGGGCGAAAAACTGGCTGGGTGCACCCGCGCCTGTCCCCCGCCGCGGAGATCCCCGATGCCGAAACTTTCCCGCCAGATCACCGGCCTGACCGGCAACGGCGACGATGGCTGGTCGCTGTTTTCGCGCGCCCGCGCCATGAAGGCCGCCGGTCTGCCCATTCTGGAGCTAACCATCGGCGAACATGACACAGGCACCGACCCGGCCATTCTGGACGAAATGCACCGCGCGGCCCGTGCCGGCCACACCGGCTATGCCGCTGTGCCGGGCATCGCGCCCTTGCGCCGCGCCGTGGCCGAGCACCTTGGCGCGGCCACCGGGCGGGCGTTTGGCCCGGAAAACGTATTGATCACGCCCGGCGGGCAAGCGGCCCTTTTCGCGGCCCATCACGCCGCCTGCGATCCGGGCGATCATGCGCTGCTGATCGATCCCTATTACGCGACCTATCCGGGCACCATTCGGGCGGTCGGGGCGGTGCCGGTCGCCGTGCCCACCCGCGCCGAGGTCGGATTTCAGCCCGAGGAAGCCCGCCTCGCCGCTGCGGCCGAGGGCGCGACAAGTCTGCTGATCAATTCCCCCAACAACCCGACCGGCGCGGTCTATGACGAGGCCACCCTGGCCGGCATCGCCCGCGTGGCCGAAGCGCAGGACCTTTGGGTGATTTCGGACGAGGTCTATGACAGCCAGGTCTGGCAGGGCCGGCACGTGCCCTTTGCGGCGCTGCCGGGCATGGCCGACCGCACGCTGACGGTCGGGTCGCTGTCGAAAAGCCATGCGATGACCGGCTCGCGCCTGGGCTGGGTGGCTGGCCCGCCCGAGGCAATCGAGCGGCTCATCACCCTCGCCACGCACACGACCTATGGCGTGCCCGGCTACATTCAGGAGGCCGCGCTTTTCGCCCTGCGCAGCGGCCCCGAAACCGCGGCCCGCGTCGCGGCCCCGTTCCTGCGTCGGCGCGACATGGTGCTGGCGTGTCTGGCGCGCCAGCAGGTCCTTTCGGCCATTCCGCCGCAGGGCGCGATGTACGTGATGCTGGACGTGCGCCGCACAGGCATGACGGGCCGGGGCTTTGCCGAGGCGTTGCTCGATGCCGAACATGTCGCCGTCATGCCGGGCGAAAGCTTTGGGTCCGCGGCGGCAGGGCATGTGCGCGTGGCCCTGACCCTGCCCGACCCCGAGTTCGCCGAGGCCATCGACCGGTTGTTTGCCTTTGCCGTCCGCCAGGCCGAAAAGGTCTGACGCTCAGAATTCGTAGGCCACGCCCAGCCCGAGGCTGGTCAGACCGATATCGACGCCGGTGTTTTCAAAGTCCGTCACCTCGTGGCGGATCAGATCGACCGACACCAGGATGTTGTCGACCACGCGGTAATCCAGACCGATCCCGTAGAAATAGCCCATGTCGTCATCGTCGCCGAGACCGGTGTTCGAGCCGTAGAACCCGTTCACGCCGGCCGTGCCGTAAATCAGGGCCGAGCCCAGATCATAGCCGAACTCGAACCCGCTGCGGGCAATGGTGTCGATCGACGAATTGGTGATGTTGTCCTCGATCTCGCCATGCATGACCGAGATTTCGCCGCCCAGCACGTAGGACCCGAAATCGACACGGTAACCGAAGAAGCCGCCGTAGATTTCGCCCTCGATGTCGAAATCGACAACGCTCTCCACGACGCCATCGGTTCCGGCAAAGCTAAGACCGGCATAAAAACCGCCCCAGCTTTCCTCGGCCGGAAGGGGGGCGATGTAGGGCGCGGGCGCCGGTGCGGGCACCGTGCCGCCCGCAAGGGCGGCGCCGGCGACAAGGGTGGTGGCGGCGGTGGCGGTGGCGGCAAGGGCGCTCAGGCAACGGATCATGGGGCTCGTCCTTTATGTCTCGGGCCGCGCGGCTGACCGCGTGACGGACGCGATCGGGGCCGCAGGACCCGCTTGTGACTTTGTAAAAGCGGTAATCTGCGCTGGTCGCATCCACAACGTGCCGCGGCCGTGCCCCCGCCGACGCCGTGATCTTTCTGCAACGCAAAATTCCGGGATCTCGGCGAGAAACAGCGGCCGGGCCCTTTGGGATCGGCGGGTTTCCGCCGGTGGGCGGACAGCACCGCCGCAGCAGGCAGCAAAAGACCCGCCCCCATGGCGGGAGCGGGTCCATTCTGCCTTCTACGCGACGCGGATCAGAAGCGCAGGGCGGCGTTGATACCGAAGGTCGTGGCCGCGGCGTCGATCCCGGTATTGTCGAAATCGTCGAAGGTGTGGTGCAGCAGTTCGGCACCGACCGTCACGCTGTCGGTCACGGCATAGTCCATCCCGACACCGTAGAAATAGCCATCATCCTCGAGCGTGCCGCCACCCGCTGCGTCGATCGTGGCATAGGCGGCGCCGGCGGTCGCATACAGCAGCGCCGGACCGGCGTCATACCCGGCTTCGACGCCAAGGCGCTGAACCGAGTCGAGCGCACCGACATTGTCGATGTCGATATCGGCGGCGTTCAGATCCAACTCGGCACCCAGGACGATATCGCCGAAGTCGTAGCGATAGCCGCCGAACAGGCCGTAGAGCGCGCCGTTTTCATCCTCGTCCAGCGTCGGGCCGTCGGCTTCGGCCTGGCCGTATTCAAGCTGACCACCGGCGTAGAAACCCGTCCAGTCGGCGCTCACCGGCATCGGCGCGGGCGTCGGCACATAGGCCGGTTCGGGGGCGGGTTCGGCCACACCGCCCGCCAGCGCCGGAACTGCGGCCAGGCTGGCCGCGGCGATGCCTGCGACAAATGCGAATTTCATGTTCTAGTCCTTTCTTTTGCTCGAACGACCCACTCAGAAGCCCAATCGGGATGGCGGGCGTGTCATCGGATATGAGAACGAACCGCGAGATTGCCAATCACGCCTCTGTGTTCGGCAACTCCTTGCTAGACCGGCAGAAATCCGCTGAGAGCCAACGACGGAACGACGCCACGTCACCCTTGACGCGGCCCTGGGCGGATCACCGCTCGAGCGCGGCCGCTTCGCGCGCAAGCTGTGTGACGCGCGCCCAGTCCGCGGCGGCGACCGCCGCGCGCGGCGCCACCCAGGAGCCGCCGGCACACAGCACGTTGGGCAGCGCCAGATAGCTTGGCGCATTGTCCATCGTGACACCCCCGGTCGGGCAGAACGCCACCTTTGGCAGCGGTGCGCCAATCGCCTTGAGCGCCGGGGCGCCGCCAACCGCTTCGGCCGGAAAGAACTTGAGCATGTCGTAGCCGCGTTCGACCAAGGCCATGACCTCGCTGGCCGTGGCGGCACCCGGCAGCAGCGGCAGGTCCGCGTCGATACAAGCCTCGATCAGCCTGTCCGTGGCGCCGGGCGAGACACCGAATGTCGCCCCGGCCTCCTTGGCGGCGCGCACATCGTCAGGGCTCAGCAGCGTCCCGGCCCCCACCACACCGCCCGGCACATCGGCCATGGCCCGTATCGCCTCCAACGCCGCGGGCGTGCGCAGCGTGACCTCCAGCGCCGGCAGACCGCCGGCGACCAGGGCCTCGGCCAGTGGACGGGCCTTGTCGGCCTCGTCGATCACAAGGACGGGAATGATCGGCGCAAGCGCGGCGATATCGCGGGTTGCAGCGGATTGAGCCTGTGGATCCATGGATGAAACACCCTTTTCAGCGGATACAAACGTGTCTTTCGGCACGGGTGGCGCGGTCACACGACCACACCGGCCCCATCGGTGGCTGGCCCGGCCGTCTGGCGGAACAGCTCGAACAATTCGCGCCCGACCCCATGCGCATTGCCGCTCAGATCGGGCCGCACCGCGTCGCGGGCTGCGACCTCGGGCGTCAGGACCTCCAGCCGTCCGGCCACCGCATCGACGCGGACAAGGTCGCCATCGGCCAGTTTCCCCAGCAATCCGCCATCCAGCGCCTCGGGCGAGACATGGATCGCCGCGGGCACCTTGCCCGAGGCCCCGGACATGCGCCCGTCGGTGACCAGCGCCACCTTGTGGCCGCGGTCCTGAAGCACGGCGAGGATGGGGGTCAGCGCGTGCAGTTCCGGCATACCGTTGGATTTCGGCCCCTGAAAGCGCACGACGACCACGACATCGCGGTTCAGATCGCCCGCGCGGAAGGCGGTCTTCACGTCCTCCTGATCGTGGAACACGGCGGCGGGCGCCTCGATCACGTGGCGCTCGGACGCAACGGCCGACACCTTCATCACGCCTCGCCCCAGATTGCCGGACAGCTCGACAAGACCGCCGGTCTTCTGGAACGGATTGTCCACCGGGCGCAGGATCTTGTCGTTCAGGCTGTCGCGGGCGCCGTCTTCCCAGACCAGGGCATCGCCCTTGAGCTTCGGCTCTTGCGTGTAGCGGCCAAGGCCCCGCCCCGCGACGGTCAGCGTGTCGTCATGCAGCAACCCGGCCGCGAGCAGCTCGGCGATCATGAACTGCAGCCCGCCCGCGGCGTGGAAATGGTTCACATCAGCGAGGCCGTTGGGATAGACCCGCGCCATCAGGGGCGTGGCCGAGGAGATATCGGAAAAATCCGCCGGGTCGAGGATGACGCCCGCGGCCCGCGCCATGGCCACAAGATGCATCACCAGGTTGGTCGATCCGCCCGTCGCCATCAGGCCGACCATCCCGTTCACGAATGTCCGCTCATCCAGGATATGGCAAACCGGCGTGTAGTCGTTGCCAAGCCCCGTGATGGCGGCGGCGCGTTCGGCGGCGGCCTCGGTCAGCTTGTCGCGCAGGTCGGTGTTGGGGTTGACGAAACTCGCCCCGGGCAGGTGCAGACCCATGAACTCCATCAGCATCTGGTTCGAATTGGCCGTGCCGTAGAAGGTGCAGGTGCCCGGCCCGTGATAGGACGCCATTTCGGCCGCCATCAGCTTGTCGCGGCCGACCTCGCCGGCGGCGAATTGCTGGCGCACCTTGGCCTTTTCGTCATTCGGCAGGCCGCTGAGCATCGGACCGGCCGGCACGAACAGTCCCGGCAGGTAGCCAAAGGTTGCCGCCGCGATGATCAGGCCCGGCACGATCTTGTCGCAGACCCCGAGGTACAGCGCCGCGTCAAAGGTGTTGTGCGACAGGGCAACGCCCGTCGCAAGCGCGATCACGTCGCGTGAAAACAGGCTCAGTTCCATGCCGACCTGCCCCTGCGTGACCCCATCGCACATGGCCGGCACGCCGCCGGCCACCTGCGCCGTGGCCCCGGCACGCCGGGCGGCGGCCTTGATGCGGTTGGGAAAGGTCTCGAAGGGCTGATGCGCCGAGAGCATGTCGTTATAGGCCGTCACGATCCCGATATTGGGCGCGCGGCCATCCACCAGGGCCGTTTTGTCCTCGCCCATAGCAGCGTAGGCATGGGCCTGGTTGCCGCAGGTCAGATGCGCGCGGCGTGGCCCGTCTTCGGCCAGCCTGCGCATCCGGTCGAGATAGGTCGCGCGCGGGCCGCGCGAGCGGTCGATGATGCGGTCGGTGACGGATTTGATCCGGTCGTCGAGTGGCATGGGGCATCCCTCCAGTCGGTGTTGCCGGAGAGATAACCCGTTAGCGCTAACAATTCCAGTCCCGAATCGCGAAACCGCTCATGCGGGCAAGCGCAGCGCCCCGTCGATGCGGATCGTTTCGCCGTTCATGTAGGGCGAGGCGATCAGAAAGGCCGCCAGGCTGGCGAATTCCTCGGGCCGCCCGAGGCGCTTGGGAAAGATCACGTCGCGGGCCAGTTCCGCCATCATCTCGTCGCCCAGGCTCTCCAGCATCGGGGTCAGGAACAGGCCCGGCGCGATCGCATTGCATCGAATCCCCAGGCTGGCAAGGTCGCGCGCTATCGGCAGGGTCATGCCGGCGATGCCGGCCTTTGACGCGGTATAGGCCGCCTGCCCCTTTTGCCCTTCGAAGGCCGCAATCGATGCCGTGTTGACGATCACGCCGCGCTCGCCCTCGTCATTGGGGTCATTGCCGGCCATCTCGGCGGCGGCCAGACGCGCCACGTTGAACGACCCGACAAGGTTGATGTCGACGGTGCGCTGGAACGCGGACAGGTCGAAGGGCCCCGATTTGCCCACCGTCTTGGCCCCGGTCACGATGCCCGCGCAATTGACCACGGCGTTCAGACCGCCCATCGCCGCCTTGGCCGCGGCAATTCCCTGCAGCACCGCCTCTTCCTTGGTGACATCCACCTCGTGAAAGCTGACGCCTTCGAGTTCGGTTACCAGCGCGGCCCCGTCATCGCCCCCGATATCGAAGATCGCGACACGCGCGCCCTGCCCTGCGAGGTATCGAACGGTTGCCCCGCCAAGGCCCCGCGCGCCGCCGGTGACGATGACCTTTGCCTGTGTGATTTCCATGTGCCGCGCTCCTCCGCCGCTTTAATGAACACTTGTTCAATTAACAGCCCGCGCGGGCCGAGGTCAATTTCCCTCGCGCGGACCCGCATCGTCCCACGCCTGCCGGATCCGCCATGCCAGATCGCGCGTGGACAGCGCCCGTGCCCCGCCCCGCGCGTTGGTTTCCACATAGCCGACCACGGCAAACGGCAGATCGCCGGTCAAGGCCCCGGCCACGATCGCGTCAATCAGGATGGTTTCGCGCCCATAGGCGGTCAGCCGCGGCAAATCGGCGGCCGGATACATCAGGGAAATCAGTTCGGCACAAAACAGATGGCTGGGATCGGCCGCATCGAAGCGCATGTCGAACGGCACGCCCATATGGGAGATGCCCCGGCGCAGGATGGCGGCGCGGTTTCCGGTTTCGGGCCGCAGGATGACCACCGCGTCGGTGTTCAAGACAGTGGCGGGGTCGATCAACCGAACGCCCCCATCGACGGCCTCGAGGAACACCGCCCCCGCGCGTATCTGGTCACGGTATGGCGCCAAGGCGGGCAGATGCCACAGACCGGCGGCGCGCAACTGCGCCTCGGTGCCGATATAGACCGCGCCATGGGTGAACTGCCCCGGGATCAGGTGGCCGGACATCCGGTTCTCGGAATGGACAAAGACGGTATCGAGAGGGCGCAACGCCTCTTGCACGATGCGGGTCGCCTCGGCCTGTCGTGTCATGCGCCCGGGCCGCAACTGGATCAGGCCGATCTGGCGCAGAAGCTCGATATTGGCATCGGCGATGCCGATCATCCAGTCCGGGTAGGTCTCGTCTGCGCGGCAGCACCCGGCGACCAAAGCCGCGGCAGGCTCGGGGCCGCGGCTGGGCAGATCGGGGATCGGCGCGGCACCACAGGCCGCGAGGCCGGCAATCGCGCCCCCTGCCCCGGCCCACCGGCATATCGACTGACGGATCCTGCCCATGCCGTGCGCTTAGCACAGGCGGGGGCGCAGCGCCTAGTGCGGCTGCACACCGGGCAGAAAGACCTTTTCGTCGCGATAGAGCAGCGAGATGCCATCGCGGAAAACATGCACCTTTTCCGGCGCTGCCGTCAGGTGCACCTCTTGCCCGCGCTTGTCCTTGTGAATGCCCGTGAGCTTGCCGATGACCGGGTCATGGTCCGGTGCCGATTTCTCGAAGTAAAGCAGCGTGACCTCGCCCAAAGCCTCGGTGATATCGACCTTGCCGGAATAGGCGTAATCGGCCCCGTCCGTCTGGACCATGTCCTCGGGGCGGATGCCGACCTTGACCTCGGCCCCCTCATCCTCGGGGCGCGAGGGGTAATGCGACGTGATGGTGCCCGCGCCTTCGTGCAGTTGCAGGATCGTCGTCTCGCCGGTGCCGACGATCCGCCCGCCCAATAGGTTCATCGACGGGCTGCCGATGAATTGCGCGACAAAGGTCGAATTGGGCCGTTGATACAGATCCAGCGGGCTGCCGACCTGGGCGATGCCCCCCCCGGCCAGAACCACGATACGGCTGGCCAGCGTCATCGCCTCGACCTGGTCATGGGTGACGTAGATCATGGTGCTGTCGGGCATCTGTTCCTTCAGCTGCGCGATCTCGATCCGCGTGGCGACACGCAGCGCTGCGTCAAGGTTCGAGAGCGGCTCGTCGAAGAGATACACCTTTGGGTCGCGCACGATGGAGCGCCCGATGGCCACGCGCTGCCGCTGCCCGCCAGACAGGGCCTTGGGAAGACGATCCAGGAAATTGGTCAGTTGCAACTTGTCGGCCGCCGCGCGCACCGAGCGGTCGATCTCGTCCTTGGACTTGCCTGCGATCTTCAAGGCGAAGGCCATGTTGTCGTAAACCGTCATATGCGGATAGAGCGCGTAGGACTGGAACACCATGGCGATGCCGCGTTCCGACGGGGGCACGTCATTGACGACCATCCCGTCGATTTCCAACGTGCCGCCGGTGATCTTTTCCAGCCCGGCGATCATCCGCAGCAAGGTGGACTTGCCGCAGCCCGAAGGGCCGACGAAGACGATCAACTCGCCGGTTTCGATCTCGAGATCGATGTCGCGCAGCACCTGAACCGTGCCGCCATAGGTCTTTTCGACATCGCTCAACTTGAGGTTCGCCATTGTCCCCGTCTCCTCCCAAATCCTGTCCGCGCCACCCCGGCCATGGTCCGCCACCGCATGGCGCGGCACGTCTTTTTGTCAGCCCGCCCCGGCCCTGTCCGTTTCCGCCACGCCGAAGAACGCCTGATAGGGTGGCAGCGTCACTTCGCCGTCGCGCATCACGGTGGTGAAGGGGGCGCCCAGATCCTGCCGCCAGTCACCCTCGGGCAGGGTCACCGGCTGGCCCGCATTGGTCAGGTTGAAGGCGCAGAACAGGCGCTGGCCGTCGTGGTCTCGGACAAAGGCCACAACCCCGTCGGCGGCGCGGATCAGCTCCATCCCGCCCTTTATCAGTGGCGGATAGCTGTGGCGGAACCCGACCATGGCGCGGTAGAAGCCAAGCGTGCTGTCGTCGCGGCCCTGCTGTTCGCTGACCGCGCGTTGCAGATGCTCGACCGCGACCGGCAGCCAGGGCTGTGCATCGGAAAACCCACCATTCTGGTTGTCGGAAATCCACGGGATCGGCGTGCGGCAGCCATCGCGGCCCTTGAACTTGGGCCAGAAGCGGATGCCATACGGGTCTTGCAGATCCTCGTAAGAGACATAGGCCTCGGTCAGGCCCAGTTCCTCGCCCTGATAGAGGCAGATCGACCCACGCAACGACATCAGGAGTGCCGCGTAAAGGCGCCGCGCATCTTCGCCAAGGTTCCAGCGGCTGGCATGGCGCACCACGTCATGGTTGGAAAACGCCCAGCAGGCCCAGCCATCGCCGATCGTCGCCTCGTAATCGGTGATCACCTCGCCCACGCGTTCGGCGGTGGGCGGGATCGAGGCGAGGAACTCGAAGGAATAGCACATGTGCACCTTGTCGTCGCCGCTGGTATACTCCGCCTGGATCTGCATGCCGTACTGCGCATCGCCGACCTCGCCCACCATCGTGGCGGCGGGGTATTCATCCAGCAGCGCGCGCACCCGTCTCAGGAAATCCAGGTTCTCGGGCTGGTTCTTGTCATAGAGGTGTTCCTGCCAGTTATAGGGGTTCACCTCGGGCGCGATGGTGGCGTTGCGTCGCGCCGGGTCGAGAGCCGGGTTGTCGCGCAATTTCTGATCGTGGAAATAGAAATTGATCGTGTCGAGGCGGAACCCGTCCACACCCCGATCCAGCCAGAACCGCGCGATGCTCAGCAACTCCTCCTGCACCTGCGGGTTGTGCAGGTTCAGGTCGGGCTGCTCTTTCAGGAAATTGTGCAGGTAATACTGCATGCGGTCGCCCGACCATTCCCACGCCGAGCCGCCGAAGATCGACAGCCAGTTGTTCGGCGGGCTGCCATCGGGTTTGGCATCGGCCCAGACATACCAGTCGGCTTTCGGGTTGTCGCGGCTGGACTGGCTTTCGTGGAACCAGGGATGATGGCTGGAGGTATGCGACAGGACGAGGTCGATCAGCACCTTGAGCCCCAACTCATGCGCGCGGTGGATCAGCGCGTCGAAATCGCCGAGGGTCCCGAACATCGGATCGACATCGCGGTAGTCGCTGACGTCATAGCCGAAATCCAGCATGGGCGAGCGGAAGAACGGGCTGATCCAGATCGCATCGACGCCCAGTTCGGCCACATGGGGCAGACGGTGTATGATGCCGGCCAGATCGCCCACCCCGTCATGGTTGCTGTCCTGAAAGCTGCGCGGGTAGATCTGGTAGATCACCGCACCGCGCCACCAGTCGCGGTCGGGGGCGATCGTCTGATCCTGGGGAAGATCCTGCATTAGGTTCATGGGCGCGCTCGTCCTTGTCTCATCGTCACTTCACCGAACCCGCCAGAAGGCCCCGCACCAGGTAGCGCTGCATGGTGAAGAACACCAGAAGCGGCACGGCGATCGAGACGAAGGCCGCCGTGGCGAGGATCCCCCAATCCCCGCCGCGACTGCCCAGCAGGTCATCGGCGATTTTCACGGTCATGACCTGGCTGTCGCCGGCCGAGGGCAGAAACACCTTGGCCACCAGCAGGTCGTTCCACGTCCACAGGAACTGGAAAATCGCAAAGGACGCAAGCGCCGGAAAGCTGAGCGGCAGGATGATCCGCACGAAAATCTGGAAATCCGTCGCGCCATCGACCTTGGCGCTTTCGATGATGTCGCGCGGAAGGCCGGCCATGTAGTTCCTTAGCAGGTAAACGGCGAGCGGCAGGCCGAAGCCCGTATGCGCCAGCCATATCCCCAGGAAACTCTGCCCAATGCCGATGGTGTTGTGCAGGTTCAAGAGCGGCACCAACGCCAGTTGCAAGGGCACCACCAACAACCCAACAACCCCCGCGATCAGCAACGCCCGGCCCGGAAACTCCATCCAGGCCAGTGCATAGGCGGCGAAGGCCGCGATCAGAATGGGGATGATCGTCGCCGGGATCGTCACTGTCAGCGTGTTGATGAAGGCACGGTCCATGTTGTCGGCGGTCAGCACCGTCCTGTAATTGTCGAGGGTGAAATCGGGCGGCGTCTCGGCCACGAAATAGACCCTCGGCCCGCGATCGTCGGGGTCTGTCGCGGTGTAGATGTAAGAGCCGTCGGCATTCACGGTGATGGTGCCACCATCGCGGTTTTCGACCTCGGTCCCCGCCGGGAAGGCCCCCGGCTCGCGCCCGCGCAGGCCGAAGGCCGCGATGCTGCTTTCCCCGCTTTCGAAGCTCTCGCGCACCTCGGCCGTCTCGAAGATGTTGCCCTGGTAGAACCACAGATCGCCCTCTTGCCGCGGATCGGCGTCGGCACGGGTGCGGTAGGTCAATTCGACCGAAAATGGCGCCACCCACCAGCCCGAGGCCGAGATTTGATCGCGGTCGCGAAAGGACGAGACGAACAGGCCCACAGTGGGGATCAGCCACAGTAGCACCAGGATCAGCACCGAGATATTGGCGGCCCAGACGAGCGAGGATTTCTTGCCGGCGATATTGTCCATGTCTCTCCCCCTCGCGGGCTCAGCGCATCTCGGCGCGCGACTGGCGGATGTTCCAGATCATCACCGGCAGGACGGTGACCATGATGACAAAGGCCACCGCCGTCGCCAGCCCGTCATCGCGGAACATGAAATCCATCATGTAGCTGGGCAGGATCTCGGTATCGAAATTGCCGCCCGTCATCGTGTAGACGATGTCGAACACCTTGAGCACCAGGACGGTGATCGTGGTCCAGACCACCATGATGGTCGATTTGATTTGCGGAACCTTGATCTTGAAGAAGATCTGGAACGGGTTGGCACCGTCGATGATCGCGGCCTCGACCGTTTCCTCGGGGATGCCCCTGAGCGCCGCCGACAGGATCACCATGGCGAACCCCGTCTGGATCCAGATCAGGATGATCATCAGGAAGAAGTTGTTCCAGAACGGGATTTGCAACGGGTCCAGCGGATCGGCCCCGAGGGTCGCGCGGATGGCGTTGATGATGCCGATATCGGGGTCCTGGGCGTAGACGAACTTCCAGATCAGCGACGCACCCACGAAGCTGATCGCCATCGGCATGAAAATCAGCGATTTCGCGACATTGCCCCATTTCAGACGGTCGGTCAGCTGTGCCGCCAGAAGACCGAAGAACGTCGCCGCTGCGGGCACGAAGATCACCCACAGGATGTTGTTGAAGAAGGCAATGCGAAAATCGTCCGATGTCAGCAGCTGTGCATAATTGGCAAGCCCGATGAACTCGTCACCCGCGCGATTGTAGAGCGAGCGGATGAAACTGCCGATCACCGGGTAGACGAGGTACAGCCCCAGGGCGAACATCGCCGGAAACAGGAAAATCCAGGGCCGCACCGCATTGGCGCGGTTGATGTTGCGGCCGGCCTTTTCACCGCGCGCCGGAAAGATGACTTTGTCGAGAACGAGATTGGCGAAGTAGAAATAGGCGATGCAGCCGCCCACGCCGATGATGATGGTGACAATACCCTGAACGATCGGCGACATGCGCGTGTCCTTCCCTGGCGTGTGAAACCGGTGGCGGGGCCGCCGCCCCTGCCGGGGGCAAGCCCGGCCCGCCAGTGCGACGGGCCGGGCAAACGACTCAGAGGGCGATCAAGTGCGCCGCGCTCAATCCAGCGTGTCCCACCGCTCCTGCACGGCGGCGGCGACCGTGGCCGCATCCTCGCCGGTCACGTAATCCACCATGCCGGTCCAGAAGGCCCCGGCCCCGATTTCGCCCGGCATCAGGTCGGAGGCGTCGAAGCGGAACGTGGTGGCGTTCAGGAGGATCTCGTTCATGTTGCGCAGGTCGTCGCTGGCGAAGACCTCGGGGTTCACACCCGAGAACGGCGTCAGGAAGCCCGACTGCGCCATCCACACCTCGTGCGCGATGGGCGTTTGCAGGAACGCGATCAGGCCATGGGCGACCGGCGCATCCTCGGTGATGGCAAAGAGCGTGCCCGCCCCCAGAACCGGATTGCCGAGATCCCCCTCGGCATAGGCCGGGAAGTAGAAGAAGTCGCTATCGGCATCCTCGGGGAAGAAGGTGGGAATGAACGACGCCTGACGGTGCATGTAGCATTCCGGCGGGAAGGTGAAGAGGCCCGCCGGGCTGTCGCGGAAATCGGTCGCGGCCACGGCTTCGGCCCCGCCATTGACGTAGTCTTCATTGCGGGCGAACCAGCCGAATTCCTCGATCGCCGCGACCACGGCCGGATCGTCGAACCCGATTTCATTGGCGACCCACTGGTCATAGACCTCGGGCGGCTGGGTGCGCAGCATCATGTCCTCGACCCAATCGGTCGCGGGCCAACCGGTGGCCGCGCCAGACCCCAGCCCGATGCACCAGGGCGTTGCGCCGTCATCCACGATCTGCTGCGTCAGCGCGCGCAACTCTTCCATGGTTTCGGGCACGTCGTAGCCGGCTTCGTCGAACTGCTCAGGGCTGTACCAGACCAGCGATTTCAGATCGACCTTGTAGAAGAAGCCGTAGAGCGCCTCCGCGCCGTCCGGGCCCGCATAGGACCCCAGATCGACCCAGGATTGGCCGGCGGCGTAGTTTTCGGTGATCCACGCATCCGTGCCCTCGGCCAGCGGCGTCAGGAACCCGCGCGCGGCCATGTCAGAGGCAAGGCCCGGCTGCGGGAACACGGCGATATTGGGGGCCGAGTCCGCCTGCGCGGCGATGACGATATCCTGCTCGAAACTGTCCGAGCCGGAATACTGCACCTCGGCCCCGGTCGCGGCCGCGAAATAGGCCAGCACCGAGTTGACAAGCGCGGCATCAGCACCGGTCCAGGGGCCTGTGATGGTAAGGGTTTGCCCGGAATAGTCGTGGCTTTCCGAAAAGGCTTCGTAGCTGTCCCAGTTGAACGCGCCATCGCCCACGGGGAACATCAGCCCACCATGGGCCTCGGCCAGCGCACCGCTGGCCGACAGCGCCAGAATGGCCGCGCTGGTGAATAGACGGGTCTTCATCATGAAATACCTCCCGGTTTCGGTGCCGGGGCGGTCCCCCGACATGTTTGTTGTCCCAAGCGACCGGCCATGGATCGGGCACGAAAACCGCCCCGCCGCCAAAGCGCTTTGGGTTGGCACAACCGTTTCGGATGCATGTGAGTCTGTCAATGCAGCATTGGTAAATTGCGGTAAAAACAGGGTTTATTTCGCAGGTGCAGAAAAAGCGGGCGGTTTGAAATCTTTGACACTTCCGGGCCTGCCCCGCTAGCGTGCCGCCAGGACCCGAAGCGCTTTGGAACGCATTTCGCCATGAATCTCAGGCAACTGGCCGACTCGCTCGGCTTGTCCATGACCACCGTCAGCCGGGCGCTCAACGGCTACCCCGAGGTGCGCGAGGAAACCCGTGCGCGTGTTCTGGCCGCGGCCAAGGCAGCCAATTACACGCCCAACGCTCGCGCGCGGCGGCTGGCCACGGGGCGCGCCATGACCATTGGCCATGTCGTGCCGCTGACCGGGCGCGAGGAAACCGTCAATCCCATCTTTTCGGATTTCCTGGCCGGCGCCGGCGAGGTCTATGCCCGTGAAGGCTACGATCTGCTTTTGTCCATGGTCGCGGCCGAGGCGATCGACGACACCTACCGCAACCTGGCCGCCACCGGGTCGGTCGATGGCGTCATGGTGCAATCGCCCAGGGTCGAGGATCATCGCATTTCCCTGCTGCAGGACTTGAAGATGCCGTTTCTCGTCCATGGGCGAACCGGCGATTACGGCGCCTATAGCTGGCTCGACATCGCCAATATTCGCGCCTTTCGCCGGGCGACCGAGTTTCTGCTGGACCTCGGCCATCGCCGCATCGCCCTGATCAACGGGCAGGAAACGCTCGATTTCGCCGCCCGGCGCCGCAAGGGCATGGAGGAGGCCCTGGCGACGCGGGGCGTGACGACACAACCCGACTGGGTTCACCAGGGGGTGATGACCGAACAGTACGGGTTCACGACCACGCGCACCCTGCTTGCGGACCCCGTGCCGCCGACGGCGATCATGTGTTCCTCGATCATTCCGGCCATGGGCGCGCGCCGGGCCATCGCCGAGGCGGGGCTTGTGCTGGGCCGCGATGTCTCGATCATCTGCCATGACGACGAGCTCTCCTATCTCGGCAATGACGCGCTGACCTCGCCCGCGGGGCCGCCCTTTACCGCGACGCGCTCGTCGATCCGGGCCGCGGGGGCGACGCTGTGCCGAGATGCTGATCGCCCTGATCCGTGCGCCCGACCAGCCGCCGTTGCAAGAGCTTTGGGAAACCGAACTGTCACTGGGCCGCTCGACCGGCCCCGCCCCCGTGGAATAAGGACCCCCGCATGACCCACAGCCGCCAGGATTTTCCCGAGGGCTTCCTGTTCGGGGTCGCCACATCGGCCTACCAGATCGAGGGCCACCAGTATGGCGGCGCCGGCCCCTGTCATTGGGACAGTTTCGCCGCCACGCCCGGCAATGTCGTCCGCGCCGAGACCGGCGCGCGTGCCTGTGACCATTATCATCGCTGGGACCAGGATCTGGACCTGATCCGCGACCTCGGGGCCGATGTCTATCGCTTCTCGACCTCCTGGGCGCGGGTCCTGCCAGAGGGGACGGGGACGCCCAATCCCGAGGGGCTCGATTTCTACGACAGGCTGGTCGATGGCATGCTGGCGCGCGGGATCAGGCCCGCCGCCACCCTCATCACTGGGAATTGCCGCAGCCCCTGGCCGACAAGGGGGGCTGGCGCAATGCCGACATGCCCAACTGGTTCGCCGAGTTCACGGAAACCGTCATGACGCGCATCGGCGACCGCGTCTGGTCGGCCGCCCCGATCAACGAGCCGTGGTGCGTGGGCTGGCTGTCGCATTTCGACGGGGCCCATGCGCCGGGTCTGCGCGATATCCGCGCCACCGCGCGGGCCATGCATCACGTCATGAGCAGTCACGGACGGTCGATCGAGGTGATGCGGGGCCTGGGCATGCGCAATCTGGGGGCCGTATGCAATTTCGAATGGTCGCATCCGGCCAGCGATACGCCCCGCGATCGCGCCGCTGCCGGGCGCTACGATGCGATCTACAATCGGTTCTTCCTCGGCGGGTTGTTCAAGGGGGCCTATCCCGCCCTCGTGCTCGAGGGGCTGGAGCCGCATCTGCCCGCGGGCTGGCAAGACGATTTCGCCCTGATCGGCCAACCGCTCGACTGGATCGGTGTCAATTACTACACCCGCTCGCGCATTGCCCATGCCGAGGGCCCCTGGCCGAACTATGTCGCGGCCGATCCCGTTTTGCCAACCACGCAAATGGGGTGGGAAATCTACCCCGACGGCCTCCGTGATTTTCTGATCCGCACCGCGACCGAGTATTCCGGCGACCTTCCGATCTACGTGACCGAGAACGGAATGGCCAACCCCGATGTGGTGGGCCAGCCCGACCTCGCGCGCATCGACTATCTCGACACCCATCTGCACGCCGTGCGGCAGGCCATCGACGCGGGCGCCCCCGTTCGTGGCTATTTCGTCTGGTCGCTGATGGACAATTACGAATGGTCGCTCGGCTACGAGAAACGGTTCGGCCTCGTTCACGTGGATTTCGACAGCTTGGCAAGAACCCCGAAAGCATCCTATGAGGCGCTGGCGCGGTGGTGGCGTCAACACCCCGACGCGCGCTGACATATCGAACCGGATCCTGCCCCATGCATGATGACAGCGGCCTGTCCCTCGTGGCCGATATCGGCGGCACCAACACCCGCGTCGCGCTGGCCCGCGGCCCCGTGATCGCGCCCGACAGCATCCGCCGCTTTCGCAATGCCGATCACGCGGGTCTGGCCACGGTTCTGCACGCCTATCTCGGCGCGGCCGACGTGACGCCGGCCGACATCGACGGGGTGTGCGTCGCCGCTGCGGGGCCGGTGCGCGACGGGGTCGCGCAGCTGACCAATCTCGACTGGCGCATCGACCGCGATGTGCTGGCCCAGGCCCTGACCGCCGACAAGGTCGCAGTCCTGAACGACCTGCAGGCCCAGGGCCACGCCATCGGCCATATCGCGTCCGAGAACCTGACCGCCATCCTGCCCCAGCCCAGCCATACCGAGCAGGCCGCGAAACTGGTGGTCGGCATCGGCACGGGCTTCAACGCCTGCCCGGTTTTCGACACCGGCGCGGGCCGGTTCGTGCCCCCATCCGAGGCCGGTCATGTCTCGCTACCCGCAAGCGAGGCCGCGCTCCTCCCACTGGTGCTGCAGTTGACCGACGGGCATGGCCATGCCTCGGTCGAAGAGGTCCTGTCGGGGCGCGGGGTCAGCCGCCTGCACCGCGCCTTGCACGGGCGCGAGGCCACGCCGGGCGACATTCTCGCGGCGATGGCGCAGAACGAGCCGGAGGCAGTGGCGACCGGGCGCCTTTTCGTGCGGGTCATGGGCGTCGTCATCGGCGATCTGGCCCTGTCGCATCTGCCCTTTGGCGGCATCTATCTGATCGGCGGCGTGACGCGTCACTTCCTGCCATGGCTGGGCGAGATGGGGTTCGGCGACGCCTTTCGCGACAAGGGGCGGTTTTCGGGGTTCATGGAACAGTTCGGCGTCACCGTCGTGACCGACGATTACGCCGCGCTGACCGGCTGCGCCTCGCACCTGGCGAGACTCTGAAAACCGGGGGGCGGAAATCTCGAGATTTCCGGTCGGAAAACGCGCGTTTTCCGCCCCCGGCCGACGTCACAGCGCGGCATCCTTGACCGCCTGCATCGACACATGGGTCGAGGTCGAGGCCAGATAGGGCAGGTTCGACACGACCTCGGCCAGCACGTCGCGATAGGCGCGCATGTCGCGGCAGCGGATTTTCAGCAGATAATCGAACTGCCCCGCGATCAGGTGACACTGCTCGATCTCGGGCGCGGCCTGCACGGCGGCGTTGAAGGCCGTCAGCGCCGCCTCGCGCGTGTCGGTCAGGCGCACTTCGACAAAGGCCACATGGTCCCGGTCCAGCTTGGCCGGGTCGAGCAAAGCCCGATACCCGAGAATGACCCCGTCGCGTTCCAACCGGCGCAGCCGCGCCTGCGTCGGGCTTTTGGACAGACCGACCCGGCGCGCGATCTCGGTGATCGGCAGGCGGCCATCGCGGCTGAGCACGTCGAGGATCTTGCGGTCGAATGGATCAAGCAGCCCTGTATCAGACATCTGTCTTCCCTTCCTCCGGATGCATTTCAGGAAAAGCGCCCCCAAAACCCAACAGTCAAGGAAATTCGCCTGTGCAGACTGCTGTACCCTGTTTCAAACGCCGGCCCGTCCGAGAACAGAGGTTTCGCGATGCCCTATGACCTGCCCCCGTCCCTTCGCCACCTGTCCGACCTGCGCGCGGACGTGCGGGCCGCGCATTATGCCGACGAGGACGGGATCCTCGGGGCGCTGATCGGGCGTCATGCCCCCGATGCGGGCATGCGGGCGGCCGCAGTGACGCGCGCCGCGCGCCTCGTCACCGCCTTGCGCAATGACAGCCGCCCCGGCCTGATGGAGCTGTTTTTGGCCGAATACGGCCTGTCCACCCGTGAAGGCGTGGCCCTGATGTGCCTGGCCGAGGCGCTGTTGCGGGTGCCCGACGCGCCCACGATCGACGCGCTGATCGAGGACAAGATCGCCCCCTCGGCATGGGGCCATCACCTCGGGAAATCCTCCTCCTCGCTGGTCAATGCCTCGACCTGGGCGCTGATGCTGACGGGGCGGGTGCTACAGGATGGCGAGGGCATGGCCAACGTGCTGCGCGGTGCGGTGCGCCGTTTGGGCGAGCCGGTGATCCGCGCCGCCGTGGGCCGCGCCATGCGCGAAATGGGCCGCCAGTTCGTGCTGGGCGAGACCATTCCCGACGCCATGGCCCGCGCCGCCACGCAAGAGGCCGAGGGCTACACCTATTCCTATGACATGCTAGGCGAGGCGGCGATGACCGCCGCCGACGCCGCGGCCTATTTCGATGCCTATGCGCAGGCGATCGCAGGGTTGGCGGCGGCCTGCCGGTCCGACGATATCCGGGCCAATCCCGGCATCTCGATCAAGCTGTCTGCCCTGCACCCCCGCTACGAGGCCGCACAGCGCGACCGTGTCATGGCCGAACTTGTGCCGCGCGTGCGCCGCCTCGCGCGGGCGGCCTGTGCCGCCGGGATGGGCCTGAACATCGACGCCGAAGAGGCCGACCGCCTGGACCTTTCGCTCGATGTCATTGCGGCTGTGCTGGCCGACGACGCCCTGTCGGGGTGGGACGGGTTCGGCGTGGTGGTGCAAGCCTATGGCAAACGGGCCGCGCCGCTGCTGGATTGGCTTCATGCCCTGGCCGAGGGGCTGGACCGACGCATCATGGTGCGCCTTGTGAAAGGGGCCTATTGGGATACCGAGATCAAGCGCGCCCAGGTCGAGGGGCTGCCGGGTTTCCCGGTCTTCACGCGCAAGGTGGCGACCGATGTCTCGTATCTGTGCAACGCCCGCAAGCTCTTGGGCATGACCGACCGGATCTATCCGCAATTCGCCACGCACAACGCCCATTCGGTGGCCGCGATCCTCGAGATGGCCGATGACCCCACGGCCTTCGAGTTTCAGCGCCTGCACGGGATGGGCGAGGCGCTGCATGATCTGGTGCGCCAGCAGAATGGTACGCGCTGCCGGATCTACGCGCCTGTCGGTGCGCATCGCGACCTGTTGGCCTACCTTGTCCGGCGGCTGCTGGAGAACGGCGCCAATTCCAGCTTCGTGCATCAGGTTCTGGATGCCGAGGTGCCCGTCGAAACGGTCGCCGCCGACCCGTTCGACGCGCTCGACCGGGCCGCCGCAAACCCGGCCGTGACCCCGCCCGAGGACCTGTTCGGCCCATCGCGGCGCAATTCGCAGGGCTTCGACCTTGCCGATCCGATGACCCTGGCCCGGATCGACGCCGCCCGCGCGCCCTCTGCGACGGCCCGCTGGCAGGCCGCCCCGCTCTTGGCCGGCCCTGCGCAGGGCGGCCCGGTGCACCCTGTTGCAAACCCGGCGCGCCCCGATGATCGCCCCGGCGACGTGCAGGAAAGCTCTGCTGCCGATATCGAGACGGCCCTGGCCGCCGCCGCTCCCTGGGCCGCGCCCGCCCCCGCCCGTGCCGCGGTGCTGCGCCGTGCCGCCGATCTCTACGAGGCCCATCACGGCGAGATCTTCGCCCTGCTCGCGCGCGAAGCGGGCAAGACCCTGCCCGACGCGGTGGGCGAGTTGCGCGAGGCCGTCGATTTCCTGCGCTACTATGCCGACCAGGCCGAGGGGCTGGAGGCCCCCGCGCGCGGCGTGTTCACCTGTATCAGCCCGTGGAACTTTCCGCTGGCGATCTTCACCGGCCAGATCGCCGCGGCCTTGGCGGCGGGCAATGCCGTGCTGGCCAAACCGGCCGAGACGACGGCCCTGATCGCGCACCGCGCGGTGCAATTGATGCATCAAGCCGGCGTGCCGCGCGCGGCGCTGCAATTGCTGCCCGGCACAGGGGCCGAGGTGGGGGCGGCCCTGACCGCGGATGCGCGTATCGCCGGCGTGTGTTTCACCGGGTCCACCGCCACGGCGCAGGGCATCAACCGCGCCATGGCCACGCATCTGGCGCCCGACGCGCCGCTGATCGCCGAAACCGGCGGGTTGAACGCGATGGTCGTCGACTCGACCGCGTTGCCGGAACAGGCGGTTCGCGACATCCTCGCCTCGGCCTTTCAATCGGCCGGGCAGCGCTGCTCGGCGCTGCGCTTGCTTTATGTGCAGGAGGATGTCGCTGACGGCGTCATCGAGATGCTCAAGGCCGCGATGTCCGAGCTGTCCCTTGGCGATCCGTGGCATCTGAAGACCGATATCGGGCCGGTCGTCACCGCCGAGGCCGCCACGGACATCATGGAGCACATCGCGGCGTTTCGCGCCGACGGTCGCGTGATCGCCGAACTGTCCCGGCCCGCCCAAGGCCATGTCGTGCCCCCGACCCTTCTGTCCCTGCCCGGCGGCATCGCGGATCTGCAACGCGAGGTGTTCGGCCCCGTGCTGCATGTGGCCACCTACAAGGCGCGCGATCTGGACAGGATCATCGCCGAGGTCAACGCCAAGGGCTTCGGCCTGACCTTTGGCCTGCACAGCCGCATCGACGACCGGGTGCAACAGGTCTGCGGCGCGATCCGCGTGGGCAATACCTATGTCAATCGCAACCAGATCGGGGCCGTGGTCGGCAGCCAGCCCTTCGGCGGCGAGGGGCTTTCGGGCACCGGCCCCAAGGCCGGCGGGCCGCATTACCTTGCCCGGTTCGCGCAGGCGGCCCGCCACATCGACCCGGCCGATGCGCCCCCGCCCGCGACCCAAGTGACCCGTGACGCCCTTGACGCCGCGCTGGCCGCCTTGCCCGATCCGCGCGACACCACCCTGTCAACCGAGGTCATGCCCGGCCCGACCGGCGAGTCGAACCGCCTGAGCACGCATCCGCGGGGCCGTGTCCTGTCGCCTCGGCCCCACGGCCCAGGCCGCCGAGGCCCAGGCCCGCCTGGCCCGCGCGGCCGGGTGCAGCGCCCTGGCCGTCGCCCCCGGCGTGGCCGAGGGGCTGTCCGGCACCGTACCGCCCGACTGGTTGGCGACCCTTGGCCGCATCGAGGCGGTGATCTGCTGGGCCGATGAGGCAGTGCTGCGCCCCATCGCGCGGGCCTTGGCGGATCGCGACGGCGCAATCGTGCCGCTGATCAGCGAGGCCGACCCGGCGGACCACCTGATCCTCGAGCGGCATTTGTGCATCGACACCACCGCCGCAGGGGGCAACGCGCAGCTTTTGGCCGCGGCCGGGTAACGCAAAGGCCGCGAGGGCGCGACCATGCGCGTTCGGGGGCTGTCCACCGGGCTATGCAGCGGCGCCATGGCGCGCTGGCAACGGCCATATCTGCGGTTTTCATTGCTCTTTCAAAAGTTTGGCAGGCGGCGCTCAGGTTGCGGGCCCGACGGGACGTCCAGACTTGTCCACAGCGTGTGCCTGCGGCCCCGCCCGGCCGCAAAAAGGACCGCGCGGCACCGGTCATTGACGCCCGCCGACAATCGCGGTCTAGATCGCCCCGATCATCACCGGACGGGGACAGCCGAATGGCGCGGCGCATCGACATCGGCATCGACGGAGGTGGCACCGGCTGCCGGGTGGCGCTGTCGGTCGATGGGGCCGAGCCTGTCGAGGCCCGTGGCGGCCCGGCCAACATCGTCACCGACCCGGACGTGGCCGAAAGCCTCGATCCGCGCCGCCCTGCGCGAGGCCGTGTCAGCGGCCGGGCTGCAGATGGCCGATCTGACGGACCTGCCGGGCGCGCGGGTTTGCGCGGGCCTTGCGGGCGCGCGGTTGCCCGGCATGGCCGATGCGTTCGCCAACCGGCTGCCCTTTCCGGCCCAGGTGGTCGATGACAGCGTCACAGCCCTGGCCGGGGCGCTGGGGGGCGCGGACGGTACGCTGGCCAGTTTGGGCACCGGATCGTTCTTCATTCGCAAAGCCGCGGGATCGATCCGCCACGTTGGGGGCTGGGGGGCCCAGCTGGGCGATGAGGGCTCGGCCGCCTGGATGGGGCGGCGGGCCCTGTCGCTCAGCCTGCGGGTAGCCGATGGCCGACTGCCGGACGACCCTTTGGCACAGGCCCTGATCGCGGCGACGCCGCCGCATCCCGTGCTGTTTGCGCGCGCGGCCAGCCCCGGCGATTTCGCGCAACTGGCGCGTCTGGTGCTGCGGCACGCGGACACCCCGATGGCCAAACGCCTGATCGCCGACACCTGCACCGCGTTGAGCGACGGGGTGCGCGACGTGGGCCATCGCCCCGGCGAGGCGTTGGTGCTGACTGGCGGTCTTGGGGATCTGCTGCGCCCCCATCTGCCGACGGAACTGCGCGCGGCCTGCCGCCCCCCGTTGGGCCGCCCGCTGGACGGTGCACTGTCCTTGGCGCGGGGCCTGCCATGATCTGCTCGGGCATCGACCTGCTGGATGGCGCGGGCTGGCGGCGCGGCATGGAGATCGAGATCGCCGGCGGGCGTATCCGGTCCATCCGCAAGGGCACATCGCAAACGGACGCCCCGGTGATCTGCCCCGCGCCGCTGGATCTGCAGGTCAATGGCGGGGCCGGGCGCATGCTGGGCGATTGCGAGGCCCCCGGCGACGTGCTGGAGATCCTGGCCGGCCATCGCCGCCTGGGGACCGCCGCCATCCTGCCGACCCTGATCTCGGACGACCGCCGCCGAACGGCGCGGGTCATCTCGCTGACGTCGGCGGCGAAATCGGCCGATCCCGGCATCCTGGGCCTGCATCTGGAGGGGCCGCACCTTGCCCTTCCCGGCGCGCATGATCCCGCGATGCTGCGCGATCTGACCGATGCCGATATCGACACCTATCTGGCCGCCAAACGGCGCCTCGGGGTGCTGATGATCACGCTGGCCCCGGAACGGGCCAGCCCGCAACAGATCGCGCGGCTGACCGGGGCGGGCATCATCGTGGCGCTTGGCCATTCCGACTGCGATTTCGACACGGCCTGTGCCGCCCTGGCGGCCGGGGCGCGGATGGTGACCCATCTGTTCAACGCCATGTCCGGCCTGCATCATCGTGCGCCCGGCCTTGTGGGCGCGGCGCTCGACCGGGCCGAGTGGTTCGGGCTGATCGCCGATGGCCATCATGTGCATGACGCCGCGCTGCGTGTCGCCCTGCAGGCCCGGTTCGAGGCGGCGATCCCGGTCTCGGACGCCATGGCCGTCGCCGGCACCCACCGGCGCAGCTTCGTACTGAACGGCCGCGAGATCCGGCGCGCGAAAGGCAAACTGACCCTGGCCGACGGCACGCTGGCCGGCGCGGATCTCAGCCTCGTGCAGGGCCTTTGCCATATCGCCACATGCACCAAACGCCCCCTGACCGAGGTGATGCCGATGGGCTTCGACCGCCCGCATCGCCTGCTTTTCGGCACCCCCAACCGCCTGTCCGAGGGGGACGCGGCGCGCCTGCTGCGCCTGGACGGCGATACGCTGTCATGCCTCGACGGACAGGAGTGGCGGCCCCTGCCCGTCTAGAGGGCCTGGCCCACCAATGCGCCGATGGCCCCGGTCACCAGCATGGCCGCCACCCCCCAGATCACCACGCGCAGCGCCGCACGGCCGCGCGGTGCGCCGCCGGCCTGTGCGCCGAGCGCCCCGAGCAACGCCAGGGCCAGCAAGGTCGCCGTGGCCACGCCCAGCTTGACCGTTTCGATCGGCATCAGCATGGCCACGACCAGGGGCACCGCCGCACCGGCGGCAAAGGTCGCGGCCGACACCACGGCGGCCTGCACCGGCTGTGGCGGCGACAGATCGGTCAATCCGATCTCGTCGCGCAGATGCGCACCGAGCGCGTCCTTCTCCGTCAGCTCCCGCGCAACCTGTTCGGCCAGATCGGCGGACAGGCCGCGATGCTGGTAGATGGCGATCAACTCGTCCAACTCGCCCTGCGGGTTGCGCTCGAGTTCCTTGCGCTCGCGGGCCACATCGGCGCGTTCGACATCGGCCTGGCTGGAGACCGAGACATATTCGCCCGCCGCCATCGACAGGGCGCCCGCCGTCATGCCCGCGACCCCGGCCAACAGGATCGTCACCTTGTCGGCCGATCCCGCCGCCACCCCCACCAGCAAGGACGCTGTGGACAGGATGCCGTCATTGGCCCCCATGACCGCCGCGCGCAGCCACCCCGCGCGCCCCGACAGGTGCGGCTCGTCATGGGCCGAGGGGATGCCGTGTCCGTCCGGGCGCATCAGTCGGGCAACCGCATCTTGCCGGGGTTGAGGATGTTCAGCGGATCGACCGCCCGTTTGATCGCGCCCATCATCGCGATGGCGCCGGGCCCCAGTTCCGCCTCGAGATAGGCGGCCTTGCCCTGCCCGATCCCGTGTTCGCCTGTGCAGGTCCCGTCCATGGAAATCGCCAGATCGTTCAGCCAGCCGATATAGGCCTCGGCCGCCGCGATCTCGGTCGGTTCGTCCACGTCGATCAGCAGCAGAACGTGGAAATTGCCATCGCCCACATGGCCCACGACCGGCGCGACAAAGCCCATCTCGGCGGCCTTCTCCTGGGCGGCGGCGACGCAATCGGCCAGCCGGCTGACCGGCACGCAGACATCGGTGGAAATCCCCTTGGCCCCCGGCCGCAGCCCGAGCGAGGCCCAATAGGCGTCATGCCGGGCCTGCCACAGGCGGTTGCGCTCTTCCTCGCGGGTGGTGAAGGCAAAGCCCGTTCCCCCGGCCTCGCCCGCGATTTCGCCGAAAACCTCCGCCTGCTCGGCCACGCCGCCCTCGGTCCCGTGGAATTCCAGCAGCAACAGCGGCGTTTCCGGCAGGCTGAGCTTGGAATAGGCGTTCACCCCCTTGACCGTCAGCGCATCCAGCAACTCGATCCGGGCGACGGGCAGGCCGTATTGGATGGTGGCGATCACCGCGTCGCAGGCGGCCTTGACGCTGGGAAAGGAGCAGGTCGCAGCCGAGACCGCCTCGGGGATGCCCTGCAGACGCAGGGTCATCTCGGTGATGATCCCAAGCGTGCCCTCGGAGCCCACGATCAACCGTGTCAGGTCATAGCCCGCACTGGTCTTGCGCGCCCGCGCGGCGGTCTTGACCACCTCGCCCGAGGGCAGAACGGCCCTCAGCGCCAGCACATTATCCTTCATCGTGCCATAGCGCACCGCGTTGGTGCCGCTGGCACTGGTCGCCGCCATCCCGCCAAGCGAGGCATCTGCGCCGGGATCGACCGGAAAGAACAGGCCCGTGTCCCGCAAATGCGTGTTCAGCGCCTTGCGTGTCACACCGGGTTGCAGGACCACGTCCATATCTTCGGGATGCACCGCGAGGATGCGATCCATCCGCGACATGTCCAGGCAGATGCCGCCCGCCGGCGCGTTCACATGCCCTTCCAGCGAGGTGCCCGTGCCGAATGGAATGATCGGCACGCGATAGGCGGCGCAGGTCCGGACGATCTCCTGCACGTCTTCGGTCGAGGTCGGAAAGATTACCGCATCAGGGGGCTGGTTGCGCAGCCAGGTGGTGGTGTGGCCATGCTGTTCGCGCAGGGCCTGACCGGTTTCCACCCGTGCCGCGCCCAGGTTCTGCCGCAAGACGTCCAACGCCGTTGCGATCCCATCCTCGTTTCTGGGCAGATCCGCCAGCAGCGCCATTGGTTTTCCCTTTCCCGCGACCTGATCCATGGCATCTTAGGCGGGCGCGCGTCGTTCGGCCAGTGCGCGGCGCGACTGGGAAAGGCATCGCAGATGACGCAGATCGTCACGCGACACACAAGGTTGAACGCCCCGCCCGACGCGGTGCTGGCCGCAGTCACGTCGCCGCGCGTGCTGTGTCATATCGCGGCGCCTCTGATCCGGTTCGCGCCGGTGGACCCGCCCGACTGGCCGGCAAGGTTTGCCCCAGGCCCACATGTCGTTGCGATGTACGGGATCGGTTGGGTGCCGCTGGGGCGGCAGGTGATCGACATATCCTACCCCGAGGCCACGCCCGAGAAGGACGCCCTTGTCGCGCGCGACAACGGCCATTCCGCCATGATCCGGCGATGGGACCACTGGATCATCATCCGACCTGACGGGGCCGGCGGCAGCCACTATACCGATCGCGTCGAGATCGAGGCCGGCTGGCGCACGGGGGCCGTGGCGCTGTTTGCGCGGCTGTTCTTTGCCCACCGCCAGAGTCGCTTGCGCGCCCTTCTGCACAATGGGCCGCGGGCCGCCCGCCCCTGAGCGCGGCTACTCGGCGGCCTGTGCCTCGGCGGCGCGGGCGGCCTCCAGTTCCTCGGCCTTTTTCTCGACCTGTTCGACGATATGGTCGATCATCTGGTCGTTGGACATCTTGTGGCTCTGCTTGCCGGCCAGATAGACCATGCCCGACCCGGCCCCGCCGCCGGTAAAGCCCACATCGGTCATCAGCGCCTCGCCGGGCCCGTTCACCACACAGCCGATGATCGACAGGCTCATGGGCGTCTTGATGTGGTCAAGCCGCTTTTCCAGTGTCTCGACCGTCTTGATGACGTCGAACCCCTGACGCGCGCAGGACGGGCACGAGATGATGTTTACGCCGCGGTGACGCAGACCAAGCGATTTCAGGATCTCGAAGCCGATCTTGACCTCTTCCTCGGGGTCGGCCGACAGGCTGACGCGCATCGTGTCGCCGATGCCCATCCACAAGAGGTTGCCCAGCCCGATGGCCGATTTCACCGTGCCGCCGACAAAGCCGCCCGCCTCGGTGATGCCCATGTGAAAGGGCGCATCCGTCTGCTCGCTGAGCTGTTGATAGGCGGCGGCAGTCATGAAGATATCGGACGCTTTCATGGAAATCTTGAAGTCCAGGAAATCGTTGTCTTCAAGGATCTTGATATGATCCAGGCCCGACTCGACCATCGCGTCGGGGCATGGCTCGCCGTATTTTTCCAGCAGGTGCTTTTCCAGACTGCCGGCATTCACGCCGATCCGGATGGAACAGCCATGATCGCGCGCGGCCTTGATGACCTCTTTCACGCGGGCCGCGTCCCCGATATTGCCGGGATTGATCCGCAGGCATCCGGCCCCGGCCTCGGCGGCCTCGATCGCGCGCTTGTAGTGAAAGTGGATGTCGGCCACCAGCGGCACCGGGCTTTCGCGTACGATCTCTTTCATCGCCTTGCCGCTGTCGGCATCGGGCACCGAAACGCGGACGATGTCGGCCCCGGCCTCGGCGCAGCGCTGGATCTGCGCGATGGTGGCCTTCACATCCGTGGTCAGCGTGTTGGTCATGGTCTGCACGCTGATCGGGGCACCCCCCCACGGGCACATTGCCCACATGGATCTTGCGGCTCTTGCGGCGTTCGATATCGCGCCACGGACGGATGGAGTTGTGCGACATGGCTGGGCCTTTGCAATGACTGCGTTGCGTCGGAGAATAATCCTGTCAGGCCGGGGCGACAACGCCCCGAACACGGCAAAAGCCCGCCTGCGTCGGTATGATCCGGTCCGTGACGGCCCGCGCCACCGACCGAACCCCTGCGCGCCTCACTGCCCGCCCAGCACCAGTTCGGCAACCTCGGGCAGATCGGGGTCGGCGCTTGCATCGGCCATGGCGAAATTGGCGCTGATCGCATCGGCCGTCAGTTCGACATCCCGCACGATCGACGCCCCGATCCCGGCCGGCCCCAGCGTGACCCCGTTCACCGCGAAATAGAGCGAGCCCGAGTTGCCCGAGCGCAGCAAGGGCGCCCCCTCGGAGTCGGGGACGATATAGCTGTCGCCCGCGTTCAGCGTGCCCTCGAACAGCGTGGTGCCCGAGGGCGAGGTCACCCGCACCCATGTCGGTCGCACGGCAAAAAGCAGAACCTCGTCGCTGCCGGCTTCGGTCACGCGAACGGGGGCGGCGTCGGCCTCGGGGGTGACCTCGGCGACGGTGACATCGCCCTCGTCGAGGGTGGGGTTGGCGCGCAGGCCGGTCAGGGTTCCGACCTCGTCGGGATCCAGGGTGGCCAGGGCCTCGTTGCGGGGCGTCACCACCGGCGCCTCGAGCGGCGTCGGGCGATAGAGCCGACCCATTGTTTCGGCACCCGGCACGGCGATATCGAACCCCTGTTCGACATCGAACGCCCCTTCGGTCGCGCCGGCCAGTGGATCGAGTTGCGCCAGGGGCGCGGGGGCGTCGTCCACCGGGGCGATCTGCAATCTCTGGATGTCGTGCAGGATCGCCCAGGCCCCGTAACCGATCCCCAGCGCCAGAACCACCAGCACAGCCATCGAGCCGAGCGCGCCCGGTTCGATCCGCGAAAAGACCGGGTCGCGCTCCTGCGCGAACCCGATCGGGGCGCGGGCCATCACGTCATTGGGATCGACCCGCCGCGGCACGTCGAGGGCACTGCGCCGCGATTCGGACGCCTGCCGTGACGACAGCCCATGCACCCCGCGAAAGCCCGTTTCCTCGCAGAAGCGCTGGAACGTCCATTCCGGGTCCATCTGAAGATAGCGCGCATAGGACCGCACGTAGCCCGCGATGAACCCCGGCGACTGAAACGCCGCCACGTCGCCGTTTTCGATCGCCGCGATGTAGGTGGCGCGAATGCGAAGCTCGCGCTCGACATCGAGCAGGGATTTGCCAAGGGTCGCGCGCTCGCCCCGCATCAGATCGCCAAGCGCGACATCGCTCAGATCGTAGTTTTCGAAATCGGGGGCGCTGATCACGGACTCGTCCATCCCGTCGGGGCCATCAATCCCGCCGGCGTCGTCGTCCCAATACTGACCATCGTTCTGGCCCATGCGGCCTGCCCCACTCACGCCTTGGTCGCACCAGATATCGCGGTGCGCCGTGCAGCTTTGCGCAGATGTTACCCCAGCGCGCGGCGATTCCCTAGCCCCGCCGCGCTTGATCCGGGTTTAGCATGGAGTTGGCGGGCGTTGCACCCGCAGAAAGGGTCAACCCGCCAGTTCGGCGCGATTCAGCGCACAGTGGCTCCAGAGCGAATCCATCGCATGCACCAGCCCATCCAGCATCTTCGGGTCATGGACCGGAGAGGGCGTGAAGCGCAGACGCTCGGTGCCGCGCGGCACGGTCGGGAAATTGATGGGTTGCACATACACACCGAAATCGCTCAGCAGCATGTCCGAGATCTTCTTGGTGTGTACCGGGTCCCCCACGATCACCGGCACGATATGGCTGCCGTGATCGATGATGGGCAGCCCCAGCCCCTTGAGCCGCAGCTTGAGCACCTTGGCCCGCTCCTGATGCAGGTCGCGCAGCGCCTGGTCGGTTTTCAGGTGCCGCACCGAGGCCGCCGCCCCGGCCGCCACGACCGGCGGAATCGACGTGGTGAAGATGAACCCGGGCGCGTAGGAGCGCACGGCGTCGCACATGCGCGCCGAGGCCGCGATATAGCCGCCCATGACGCCGAACGCCTTGCCCAGGGTGCCGTTGATGATGTCGACGCGATGCGCGATGCCCAGCTTCTCGCTGACCCCGCCGCCGCGTGGGCCATACATGCCCACCGCATGCACCTCGTCGAGATAGGTCAACGCACCGAATTCCTCGGCCAAGTCTACCAGCGCCTCGATCGGGCCGAAATCGCCGTCCATCGAATAGACCGACTCGAAGGCGATCAGCTTGGGCGCGTCGGGGTCGTCGGCCTCGAGCAGCTCGCGCAGATGCGCCACGTCGTTGTGGCGGAACACGCGCTTGGCTCCGCCATTGCGGCGGATCCCCTCGATCATCGAGGCGTGGTTCAACTCGTCGGAATAGATGATCAGCCCGGGAAACAGGCGCGGCAGTGTCGACAGCGTCGCGTCATTGGCGATATAGGCCGAGGTAAAGACCAATGCGGCCTCCTTGCCATGCAGATCGGCCAGTTCTTCCTCAAGCGCCTTGTGATAGACCGTGGTGCCCGAGATGTTGCGCGTGCCGCCAGACCCCGCGCCCGTCGCCTCCAACGCATCATGCATCGCCTGCAGCACGACCGGGTGCTGCCCCATGCCGAGATAGTCGTTGCCGCACCAGACGGTGATCTCCTGCTCGGTGCCGTCCGGTTTCGTCCAGACGGCATGGGGGAACTGGCCTTTCCGGCGCTCGATATCGATGAAGGTGCGATAGCGCCCTTCCTCGTGCAGGCGGTCGATGGCTTCGGCAAGCGCGCGGTCGTAATTCACTGGCGGTCTCCCTTCCGGCTGGGCCGCACAGGTCGTGCGCGCGGACCCTTTCAAGACGCTGGCTTCGTCTGGTCGGACATCTCTGCCCTCATCGCGATCTCACTTAGGACGCCAGACCCAGCCAGGCCAAGTTACAAATCGACGCGCTTGGAACCTTGACCTGTGTCAACCTTTGCGTGTGGTCGTCCCGATCGCGCCGCGACGTAGCGTCATCCCTCGCCCGGCGTGCGATGGGCGCATGCGCTATCGGCTGGACAGTGGCGCGCGGCGGCGTAGTGTCGGGCGCGCGTCGCCGGGTGCGCACCGTGCCCTTGCCCGGCTCAACCTGCAAGAAGAGGTCCCCATGTCGCTCGACGCTGTCCTTTCCCGCATCGATACCGATCTCGACGCCGCCACCGGGCGGTTGTTCGACCTGTTGCGTATTCCCTCGGTCTCGACGGACCCGGCCTATTCAGATGACGTGGCCCGCGCCGCCAACTGGCTGGCCCAGGCGCTGGCCGAGCTGGGATTCGACGCCTCGGTCCGCGCGACCGACGGGCATCCGATGGTCGTGGCCCATGGCGGGCCGGCCGACGGGCGTCACATCCTCTTTTACGGCCATTACGACGTGCAGCCGGTCGACCCCCTTGCCCTGTGGACCCGCGACCCGTTCGATCCCGCCATCGAGCAGACCGACAGCGGCAAGGTGATCCGCGCCCGCGGCGCGGCCGACGACAAAGGCCAGTTGATGACCTTCATCGAGGCCTGCCGCGCCTGGAAGGCCGAGACCGGCACCCTGCCCGCCCGCGTCACCATCTTCCTCGAAGGCGAAGAGGAATCGGGCTCGCCCTCACTGGTGCCCTTCCTCAAGGCCAATGCCGAGGAACTGACCGCCGAAATCGCCCTGATCTGCGACACCGGCCTCTATGCCGAGGGGGTGCCGGGCATCGTCACGCAACTGCGCGGCCTGCTGGGCGAGGAAATTACCGTCACCGGCCCCGAAAAGGACCTGCATTCGGGCCTGTTCGGCGGCATCGCGATGAACCCGATCCGCGTGCTCAGCCGCGTTCTGGCCAATCTGCACGACGCGCATGGACATGTGCGGGTGCCGGGTTTCTACGACGGCGTGGCCGAGCCGTCTCCGACGCTGAAAAAGCAGTGGCGCGACCTCGGCTTCGACGCCGAGCGCTTCCTCGGCGCGGTCGGCCTGACACATCCGGCCGGCGAGGACGATCGCACCCCGCTGGAAATGATCTGGTCGCGCCCGACGGCCGAGGTGAACGGCATCTGGGGCGGATATACCGGGGCCGGCTTCAAGACGGTGCTGCCCTCGCAGGCGCATGCCAAGGTCAGCTTCCGCCTCGTGGCCGGGCAGGACCCGCATGTTCTGCGCGAAAGCTTCCGCGACTGGGTGATCCAGCAGATGCCGCTGGACTGTCATGTGGAGTTCGCATCGCATGGCGCCTCGCCCGCGTCGCGCATGGATATCTCGCATCCCGCCTTCGAGATGGCGCGCCAGGCCCTCAGCGCCGAATGGCCGGGCGAAGCGGCCTTTATCGGCGGCGGCGGGTCGATCCCGGTGGCCGGGTATTTCAAGACCGTGCTGGGCATGGATTCGCTGCTTGCCGGATTCGGCCGTGACAATGATCAGATCCACTCGCCGAACGAGAAATACGATCTCAACAGCTTTCACCGCGGCATGCGCAGCTGGGCGCGCATCCTGGACGGGTTTGCCGCCTGATCCCATCTTTATCCCGAAAACATGCTCGGGGAGAGCGCGAGAGGGGCAGACAGCCCCTCTCGCCCCGGTCGCCCGGCGCGCAGCGCAGGGCGAAAAACCTCGAACGCGGGTCGCGCGGCGCGTAGCGCCGGGCGACATCCCTCAGACCCGCGGCGCAGGCGTGATCGGCGCGCCCGCGCTGCCGCGTCCGGCCCCCCGCCAGAAGCGCGCCATCATCAACGCGCCCGCCACGATCAGACCCACCGTCAGGCCCAGCCAGATCCCGACACCGCCCAGGCCGGCCGGAAACCCCAGCGCCCAGGCACAGGGGATACCGATCCCCCAGTAGCTGATGACGGCGTAGATCATCGGCACGCGGGTATCCTGAACCCCGCGCAACAGCCCCAGTGCCATGACCTGCGCCGCATCGGCCAACTGAAAGAAGGCCGCGACCACCAGCAGCTGCGCACCCAGCGCCACGATCGCCGGCCGAAGGGGGTCGCCGGGATCGACGAACAGGCCCACCAGCGCCTCGGGCAAGGTGACGAAGCCCAGGACGGTGGCCGCGACCGTCACCGCCGACAGCAACAGCGCTGCCCAGGCCGCAAGCCGCAGCCCCTCGGTGTCGCCGCGCCCGTGGGCGCGGCCCGCCCGCACCGTCGCGGCCGAACTCAGCCCGATATGCACCATGAACACGACCGAGGTGATCTGAAGCGCAATGCCATGGGCGGCCAGATGCTCGGTATCGATCCAGCCCATCATCACCATCGTGGCGATGAACAGGCCCGACTCGCTGAGCAGCGTCAGGGCAATGGGCCATCCCAGCTTGAAAACGGACAGGAACGCCTCCCAGTCGGGGCGCCAGAAGCGCGCGAAAAGCGTGTACTCGGCCAGGCCCCGCGCCCGCGCTGCATAGACCGCCAGCACCAGCAAAATCAGCAGATGCGTCCCCAGCGAGGCGATGGCCGCCCCCCGCACGCCCAGTTCGGGCGCCCCGAGATTGCCGAAGATCAGCACCCAGTTCATGGCGATGTTCAGCACGACACCCGCAAGCCAGGCCCATAGCACGACGCGCGGACGCTCGAGCGCCGACAGGTGGCTGCGCAGCACCGTGATCAGGACGGCCGGGCCGATCGCCAAACCGGCGATCCGCAGGTAATCCTGAGCCATCCGGGACAGGTCCGGCTCCTGCCCCAGGCCCAACAGAATGGGTCCCGAGAACCAGAAGACCGGCAGCGCGAGGATCGAAAACAGGATCGCGATCCACAATCCCATGCGCGTGACCCGCCGCACCTGTCGGGCATCCTCGTTCGAGGCGGCCGAGGCGACCATCGGCATCACCGCCAGGCCGAACCCCATGCCGAGGATCAGCAGCATGTGAAAGAACGACGACCCCAAGGCCACGGCGGCCAGTTCCTCGACCCCGTACCACCCCATCATCACGGTGTCGGTCAAGCCGATGGCAACCTGCGCCAATTGCCCGCCGATCAACGGCAGGCCCAGCACCAGGGTGCGTTTGAGGTGGTCGGCGAAGGTCATCACCCGCCTTTAGGCGCGCGCCCGGCGCGGGGCAAGCCTCAGAGCGCGGCCAGCGCGATCGTTCCCGCAATCCAGGCGATCGACAGCCCCACCGCGATCTCGATGCCCGGTTGCACGGCGGCCAGGCGCGCCGCGCTGCCGCTCAGCCCGTCCACCACCCCGCGCCGCGCCCAGACGGCCGCCAGCGCCACCGCGACCGTCACCGAGGCCGTGCCGAGGGCCATCGCCAGCACCCCGGCGATTCCCAGCCCGAAAATCTCCATCCGCGCGGTCAGGATCAGAAGAAACAGCGCACCTGTGCAGGGCCGCAGGGCCACCGCGCCGATCAACGCGGCCATCTCGCGCGGCGAACTGGCGCGGGCCACCTGCGCGGGGTCCGGCGCATGGGCATGACCGCATGTGGTACAGACCGGGCCGTCGCAGTGATGGGGATGATCCGGCGCCTTTTGCGCGGCGCGCCGGCGCAAGCTGCGCAGCCCCCGCCAGGCCAGCCACAGGCCGATCAGCGCGATGGCGCCATAGCTCAGTGGATCGAACAGGCGGTCGGCCATGTCGGTCATTTGCTGCCGCCCCCAGCCCAGCAGCCACAGGCCCGTGCCCACCAGAGCGACGGCGCTTGCCCCTTGCGCAAGACTGGCCATCAGCGCCACCCCCGCCAGTCGCCCCGCCCCGACGCGCCGCGCCGCGCCGTACCCGCCGATCAGCAGCTTTCCATGCCCCGGGCCCGCCGCATGGAAAAAGCCGTAGCCGAAGCAGACCGCGATCAAGGCCGCAAAGGCCCCCGGCTCGCCCGCCCGCAGGGCGCGCAGGGCGCGCGCCATCGCCGTTTGCGCTGTCCTCTGCCCCTCGGTCGCCCAGGCGGCGATAACCCTGTCGCCGCCACTGAGATAGAGTGCCGCGATGACGATCAGACCCGCCAGAAGGGACAGGGCGATCACCCGTCGCATGCCACCACCAACCTGTCGGCGAACAAGGCGCCGACCGCTGGAAAATTGTCCTCGGCCGCGACGACGCCGCCGATCTCGGCCAGGGCGGTCTCAAGCTCGGCATAGGCGGCGTCCAGATCGGCGCGCAGCAACTCGACACTGCACGGGGCCGGGCCACCCGTGGGGGCCCGCACCTCGGTGGGAAGGATCGCCTCGAAGGCGATATAGAACGCCGGATCGTAGATGGCCGCCACAAGGGCCGCATCACCGCCGGGATCGCCCGTGACCTCGCGCCGGTGGACCGTTTCCAGCCGCCCCTCGGGCAGAAGGGTCAGCGCCTGAGGCCGGGGCGGACCGATCCGCAGCGCGACGTCGCCGCGCGACAGCTCAAGCCCCCCCTCGAAACCGCTGTTCCAGTTCAGGTCGAAGCCAAGCGTCTGAGCAATCTCGTCCTCGGTCAGGTCCCCGTCGAAATCGGGGTCGAGGTCGAGATCCTGCAACAGGATCAGGGTGTACAGTTCGTCGTAGCGCCAGGTCACCTCGACCTCGGCCACCCGTCCGGCAGCGTCGTGAAACAGGGTCAGCCCGGCATCGATGAAAACATGCGGATGCGCCGCCGCAGACCCGGCACCGCCGATGCCGATCAGGGCGCAAAGCGCAAGCGCACGCGGATGATGAAAGACAGCAAAAGCCATGCGCGCATTAGACCCAGACCGGTCGACCGCGCAAGTCGGACGCCATGGCACCCAGGCCGATTGCGCAAGCCAGCGCCGAGACTGCCGCCGCTACGGCGCACGAAACCTTAATTCTTTCTTAATCGGGGGATTGTTGCGACAAAGCACGGGGATTGTTGCGAAAACCTACCCAGATCCGCCACATTTCCGCCCCTATTGCGTGACAACCTTCCACAGCTAGGGGAGTTACCAAAGCCGTGCGAGACTCAATTTTCAGATATCTCCGCGCCGAAGACGGGGCGATTACGGTCGACTACACCGTCCTCAGCGCCGCCGTGGTCAGCATGACCATCGCCGCGACGGCCATTGTCACCGGTGGCATCAACAACCTGACCCAGCAGATTGACGCCGAGCTGCGCTCGCGTCAACTCAACGACAGCTATATCGCCTTCGACTCGTCGCATTTCGAACCGCTCTACGAAAGCGGCCTTTTGACCGAAGAGCAGGCCGCGGAACTCTTCGCCATCGCCAATGCCGCCATGAACCAGGACATCATCAATGCCCTGCAGGACGGCATCCAGAAGATCGAGGACGGAACGATCACACCGCACGAGGCCGCCGAGCTTTTCGCGCTGGCCTCGGTAGCCCATCAGCGCAACATCGTGCCGGATGCCGTGCTGGAATACTATTTCGGGATTGGTGGCGCCGCGGGTGTGCAAGAGGTCGAAACCGGCTAACCCCGCGCCTTAAGCGAAACGGCTGCGCCGCCCCCCTTGGAGACGGCGCTATTGACGTGAACGCGCCCGCGCGGTGGCGGGCGCGAGGTGGTGGGCGCCCTGGGGCCGCTCAGGGCCGGGCCTTGCGGGTATCGGGGTGCAGCGACGCGCCCAGAATGTGCTCGGCCTTGTGAATGACATGCCCCGCCTGCCCCACGATCAGCGGATCGGGCGCATGCGCGATGCGGAGATCCTTGTCC
The DNA here is from genome assembly GCF_000590925.1 of Roseibacterium elongatum DSM 19469. Classification (NCBI taxonomy): domain Bacteria; kingdom Pseudomonadati; phylum Pseudomonadota; class Alphaproteobacteria; order Rhodobacterales; family Roseobacteraceae; genus Roseicyclus; species Roseicyclus elongatus. The sequence continues at coordinate 2,966,715 of NZ_CP004372.1, forward strand.
GGGTAGTCGAGACTGTCGAGGAAATGCAGCATGCAATTCAGGCGCGCGCGCTTCTTGTCGTCGGACTTGATGACGGTCCAGGGCGCATCGGCCGTGTCGGTGTAGAAAAACATCGCCTCCTTCGCCTCGGTGTAGTCGTCCCACTTGTTGAGCGAGGCCTTGTCGATTGGCGACAGTTTCCACCGCTTCAGCGGGTCCGTCTCGCGCGAGGCGAAGCGGCGGCGCTGTTCCTCTTGCGTGACCGAGAACCAGTATTTGTAAAGGCGGATGCCCGAGCGTACCAGCATACGCTCCAGATCGGGGGTCTGGCGCATGAATTCGAGGTATTCGTTCGGCTCGCAAAAGCCCATCACCCGCTCGACACCGGCGCGGTTGTACCAGGACCGGTCGTAGAACACCATTTCACCGGCCGTCGGCAGGTGCTGGATGTAGCGCTGGAAATACCATTGGCCGCGCTCTTCGTCGGTGGGCTTGTTCAACGCCACAACGCGCGCCTCGCGCGGGTTCAGGTGCTCGTTGAAGCGTTTGATCGTGCCGCCCTTGCCCGCCGCATCGCGCCCCTCGAACAGGATGACGATCTTCTGCCCCGTCTCGGCCACCCATTTCTGCACCTTCAGCAACTCGGCCTGCAGCTTGGCTTTCTGCGCCTCGTAGCTGCGGCGGCTGAGCTTGGTCTGATATGGATATTCACCGGTTTCGAAAGCCTGCCGGATCTCGGCCGGCGAGGGTCCCTGTGCCCCACGCCCCCGGGCGCGGACGGACGGGCCCTTGTCGGCGGTCGCACTGCTGGCCCCCTCGCCTGTCTTGGCCTGGGCGTCGGCAACGGCCGGGATCGGATCGGTCACGGTGTTCTGGTCGGCTGCGATTTCATTCACGGATACTGTCCCTTCGCTACAGGCTATGCGTTCTTTTTCTGTCTTGCGATCATCGCATACACGCGATGGTTGCGCCTTGAGACATGTCAATAAACCGTCACATTCGGCATCTTGACGGAAATCATGGTGACCACACGGCGCAATCCCTAGGGTGGCAAGCGATCCATGCCGCACACAAAGGGAGGTTTCGCATGGCCCGGTTTTCCCGTTTGACCCTCTGCGCCCTGCTTGGCGCCGACCTATCTGGCCTGCCTTTGCAGGCCGCCACCATCGAGACGACCGTGACGCCGGACATGGAGGAAATGGGCTGCACCCTGCGCCTGGCGGGTGAGCTTGCCCCCGGTGATCTCGAGGCCCTTTCCGCCGTTCTCTCGGATCCGCCGCCGATGGAAGCGAGTGACAAGCAACTCCCCTTTTCGCCAGCACTGTTCTACGGCTTTCCCTACGGCACGCATCGGTTGTGCTTGAACAGTTCCGGCGGCGATATCGACCTAGCCTTGCGGATTGCCGAGGCGCTGGACCGGTTTCAGGATGAATACGGGCGCCATGGCATCCCCACGGCCGTCGCCGCGGGGGATCGGTGCGACGGGGCCTGTGGCCTGATCTTCATGGCCGGCCGCTATTCCTGGCAAAGCTACAACGAAGGCTATTGGCGCGTGGACCGCGTGCTGCATCCGCAGGGCCACCTGTCACTGCCGGCGCTGAACCTTTGGCAAACGGACAATCCCAGGATGACGTTTGCCGGGTTGTCGCGCCTCATGGCCGAACGCGCCGTGTCGATCACGCCCGGACTGCTGGCCGACATGCTGGCCTACACGGCCGACGATGTCCTGCCCGTGGACACGGTCGGGGCGGCCAGCCAGTACGCGATCGAGGTGGCCCCGATCGCGATGGCGCCGGTGCTGACACGCGATCTCGACGCGCTGCGCGCCAATGGATGCGCCAACGCTGCGCTGATGTTGCAAGGCCGGTTTTCCCTGTCGCCGCCCGACGCGCCGGACTGGGAAACGCGGGCCCTGAGCTACGAAGACCCCGACCGGGTGCTCGATTTCGTGGGCTCGGTCGGCGGGTATCCCGGACTGGGCAGCGCCCTGTCCGAACCGAGGGAGTACAGTTGCGCGGCAGTGTCCAGCTTTCTGAGCGACGGCATGCACGAATACCTCGGCACCGACCCGGCCGTCCACGAGGATGCCTATCACCAGATGCGCGGCGACGGTTATGGCAGCCTGGGTTTTGTCGAGGGGCAAAGCGGGCTCGAGGCCTTCTCGCCCTTCGAGCCGGACTTCACCCCCGATATCGGCCCGGTCGAGATCGGGCCGCTGCAGCTTTTGGCGCCGCAGACGCCGCTTTCCGAGCTTTGAGACAGGCGGGGCGGCGCGGCTCTCTTTTCCCCGCCCCCCAAACCTGCCAATATGGGGTCGAGCCTACACAAGATAGAGCAGTCCCCATGCCCAACGACCTGTTGTCCGGCACGCCCGAGCCGCAAGACTATGACGCCTCCTCGATCGAAGTTCTCGAGGGGTTGGAGCCCGTTCGCAAACGCCCCGGCATGTATATCGGCGGCACGGATGAGCGCGCGCTGCATCACCTCGTGGCCGAGGTGCTCGACAACTCGATGGACGAGGCGGTCGCCGGCCATGCCAACCGCATCGAGGTCGAGCTGCACGCGGATTACGCGGTCACGATCCGCGACAACGGGCGCGGCATCCCGGTCGATCCGCACCCGAAATTCCCCGACAAATCGGCGCTCGAGGTGATCCTGTGCACGCTGCACGCGGGCGGAAAGTTCTCGGGCAAGGCGTATCAGACCTCGGGCGGTCTGCATGGCGTGGGCGTCTCGGTGGTCAATGCCCTGTCGGATCGGCTGACGGTCGAGGTGGCGCGCAACCGCGAGCTGTTCGCGCAGGAGTTCTCGCGCGGCATCCCGCAAGGGCCCGTCGCGAAACTGGGCGCGACGGCCAACCGACGCGGCACCTCGGTCACCTTCCATGCCGATGACCAGATCTTTGGTCATCACCGGTTCAAGCCCGCGCGCCTGTTCAAGATGGTCCGCTCCAAGGCCTATCTGTTTTCGGGGGTCGAGATCCGCTGGAAATCGGCGATCGACGATGGCGAGACGCCCACCGAGGCCACGTTCCACTTTCCCGGCGGCCTCGCCGATTACCTGACCGAAACCTTGGGCAACTCCGCCACCTACACCGACGCGCCCTTTGCCGGGAAGGTCGAGTTCCAGCCCCGGTTCGGCGTGCCGGGATCGGTGGAATGGGCGATCACCTGGAGCCCCGCGCGCGACGGCTTCATCCAGTCCTACTGCAACACCGTGCCAACACCCGAGGGCGGCACGCACGAGGCCGGGTTCTGGGCCGCGATCCTGAAGGGCATCCGCGCCTATGGCGAATTGGTCGGCAACAAGAAGGCCGGCAACATCAACCGCGACGACCTGACCTCGGGCGGTTGCGCGCTGGTGTCGTGCTTCATCGCCGAGCCGGAATTCGTCGGCCAGACCAAGGACCGGCTGGCAACGACCGAGGCCGCGCGGCTGGTCGAGGCCAGCGTGCGCGACCATTTCGACAACTGGCTGGCGGCGAATACCAAGGCGGCCGGGTCGATCCTCGATTTCCTCGTACTGCGCGCCGAGGAACGCCTGCGCCGCCGCGCCGAGAAGGAAACCGCGCGCAAATCGGCCACCAAGCGCCTGCGCCTGCCCGGCAAGCTGGTCGATTGCTCGACCTCGGCCCGCGAGGGCACGGAACTGTTCATCGTCGAGGGCGACAGCGCGGGCGGCTCGGCCAAGATGGGCCGGGACCGCAAGACGCAGGCCCTGCTGCCGCTCAGGGGCAAGATCCTGAACGTGCTGGGCGCAGCCAGTTCGAAACTGGGCCAGAACGCCGAGATTTCCGACCTATGCCAGGCGCTTGGCGTCGGCATGGGCACCAAGTTCAACATCGAGGATCTGCGCTACGAGAAGATCATCATCATGACCGACGCCGACGTGGACGGGGCGCATATCGCCTCGCTGCTGATGACGTTTTTCTTCAGCCAGATGCGCCCGCTGATCGACAAGGGGCACCTTTACCTCGCCTGCCCGCCGCTGTTCCGCCTGACCCAAGGGGCGCGGCGTGTCTATTGCCTGGACGAGGCCGAACGCGACGCATGGCTGGAAAAGGGTCTGGGCGGCAAGGGCAAGATCGACGTCTCGCGATTCAAGGGCCTGGGCGAGATGGACGCGAAGGATTTGAAAGAGACCACGATGGACCCTGCCAGCCGCAAGCTGATCCGGGTGTCGATCGACGACGAGGTGCCGGGCGAGACCGGCGACCTGGTGGAGCGCCTGATGGGCAAGAAGCCGGAACTGCGCTTCCAGTACATCCAGGAGAACGCGCGGTTCGTGGAAGAGTTGGATGTATAGACGCGCCGAAATCGGCGCCAAGACATGACGCGGCATGGGGCAAACCCCTTGGGCAGAAGGATGAAATGAGGGGAAGGAGACTCGAATGCCAGAGTGTGTAGCAGGGAAAGGTTAAAGAAGGGTTGAGAGGCCCGCATTTTTCTTTGCGCCTGCCAATCGCGACACGAAGGTCTCGATGCGGCACGAGGGGCCAGCGCCTGCCCGCGGGGTGGCGCTGCACCCTGCGTTCTCCGCACTTTATTCCAGCCAAGTCATCGCTCCGAATGAACGACGCACCCAGCCCAGACAAAGCGCCAGCCCGATGGGGCGGGCAGGCGCTGGCCGGGCACCTGCGGTGCTGTTCCGGCTGGGTCCATTGAAAAAAACTGTCTAGAAGCAGGTCATCGGCAAATTATTGCATTTACCACAACCCTGCGCCCATCCGCCGCCACGGTCCCGCTTGACCCACCCTGCCCCAAGGACAACACTCTGCCCTGACGGAGGGACAAGCCAATGTGCTGGAGCGAAGGGGCGAGCCTCGCCATGGTTGGCGTGGGCGCGGTGGCGACCGTGGTCACGATCAAGCGCGGCGACCCGATGGCCATCCCGGTCACGCTGGCCTTTTTCGCCGCGATGGAGGCGTTGCAGGTCTGGGGCTACCACGTGATCGACCAATGTGGCACGCCCTCGAACCGTTGGGCGACGATCCTGTCCTGGGTGCATATCTCGCTGCAACCGATCTTCATCAACGCCTTTGCCATGGCCATCGCCGCGCCCATGCTATCGCGGCGCGCGCAGGTCGCCGTGCTGGCGGCGGCGGGGGTGGCCTCGGTCCTGCTGCTGGCGCGGATGGTGCCGCTGGACTGGGCCGGGATGTGCCGGCCGGGCACCGTCTTGTGCGGGGCCGAGTGGTGCACGATCACCGGCACCTGGCACCTGGCCTGGGACATGCCGTTGAATGATCTGGCCTCGCGTCTTCTGGGCGTCGAGATGCCGGGGGGCTGGACCTATCCCGACTACATGCTGGCGGTGTTCGTGTTGCCGCTGGTCTATGGGGCCTGGCGTCTGGTGATCATCCACCTTGTTCTGGGGCCGGTCCTGGCCATCGCACTGACCGACATGCCCAACGAAATGCCGGCGGTCTGGTGCCTGTTCTCGATCGGTCTGGTCCTCATCGCGCTCAGCCCGCTGGTGCGCCGGCAGGTCGCCCCGGCCTGAGCGGCGACACGCGGCCCGCCGGGGCCTCGGATCACCTCTGATTGGCCTCGAGAAAGGAGATCAGGTCGAGCACCTCGGCAGATGTCACGACGGTCTGGCCGCCCTCGCTGCGCAGCACCTCGGACATCTCGGAAAAGACGAAGCCGAACAGCGGCATGTCCCCCCCGTGGCTGAGGATCGGGTCGCGCCCGTCGATGCGCCAGGCCACGCCCGCGCGCGGGAACGTCCCGTCATAACGCGCCGCAATGCCCGTCAGGTCAGGCGGCGAGACCAGAAGGACCTCGGCCATCGGCCCGTCGCCGCGCAGGCCCGCGCCGTGGCAGACCGCGCAGTGTTCGGCGTAAAGACGCGCGCCCCGCTCGGCATCCTGCGCAAGGGCCGGCGCGCCGAGGCTGAGCATGGCCGTTCCCGCGGCCACGGCAAATCGCGCGCTCATTCCTGGATCTCCAGCAAATAGGCCACCAGATCGGCGATGGGCCGGGCCACCATCACCGGCTGACCCGCCGCGGTGGCCAGCGCCACATCGGGCCCCTGCCCCTCGAACCAGCGGCCGAAGATCGGCATGTCGCCGCCATGGGCCAGGATCGGATCGCGCCCGTCGATCTGGCGCACCACCCGCAGCGTGGGAAAGCTGCCGCCGTTGCGAAGGCTCAACTCGGTCAGGACGGTCGGCTGGATGGTCAGCAACTCGGCCATGCGTCCGTCGCCCTGACCGCTTTCGCCATGACAGGCCGCGCAATAGGCCTGATACAGCAAAGCCCCTTCGCCGGCGTCCTGGGCCGTGGCGCCCCCCGCGGCAAGGGCCAGCGCAGCGGCCATCATCAGCGGTTTCATGATCGGATCTCCTTCGCTTTGCGCAGCGCCCCCGTGGCGACGCCATCCTGTAGGCCCCATCGTCGCCGTGCCGGGGTCGGTGTCAAGCCTGACGATGCCCCCTCGACATGGCGGGCCAAGCGCGCAAACCTGCGCGTGATGAAACGGTTCACGATCTTGCTGCTGTGCCTTGGGCTGATGGCCTGCGGACGCCCCCTGACCGAGGGCGAACGCGCCTATATGGCCGAATTGCAGGGCAGCACCTTCGCCGCCGCGCCGGTCCGCATCGTCGAGAACCCTTTGGTCGGCCTGGGGGTACAGTCCTATCCCGCGCGCCCGCAGGTGACCTGCCGCGAACGGCTCTATCCGCCGCCCGAGACCGATATCGTCAGCGGACGCACGGGCGGGATCGCCCTGTTCAACACGCTCCATGTCCGCGAGGATATCTTTCTCGAGGATTATGTCGGCCAGCGGAACGGACGGCGCAGTCTGGCCGCCGCGATGTTCATTGCCCATGAGATGACCCATGTCTGGCAATGGCAGAACCGCGCGGTCACCGGATATCACCCGTTTCGCGCCTTTGCCGAACACGCCCGGATCGAGGACCCCTATCTGTTCGACCCCGACGATACGCGCCGGTTCCTCGACTATGGCTATGAGCAACAGGCATCTCTTGTAGAAGAATATGTCTGTTGTCGCGCGGTTGACCCGCAAGGCGCCCGCAGCGTGCGGCTGGAACGGTTGCTGGGCCAGGTGATGCCGGTCACGCCGCTGCAATCGCGCGCCGACGATATCGAAGAGGTCATCCCCTGGGACGGAGCCGATCTGATTGGCATCTGCTCGTGAAAAGGACCGCCGTTCAATGCCCCATCAGGCCGTGATCATGTTGCTTGCCGGTATCGGCATTCCGTTGCTGGCGGCGCTGAACGCGCGGCTCGGGGCGAATATCGGCTCGCCGGCCGCGGCGGCGGTGGTGCTGTTCGTCGTGGCCTTTGCGGCGGCGGTTCTGGTGACGCTGATCACGGGCATGGGGGCCGTGCGCGCCCTGCCAGGGCAACCCTGGCACCTGTTCACCGCAGGGCTGTTCGTGGCCTTTTACGTGCTGAGCATCACTTGGGTGGCCCCGACCTTCGGCGTGGGCAACGCGGTGTTTTTCGTTCTGCTGGGGCAATTGGTGTCCGCCGCCGCGATCGACCATTTCGGCCTGTTCGGCGCGCAGGTCACGCCGGTCTCACTCACCCGCATGCTGGGCATCTTGGCCATGGCAGTGGGCGTTGCGATTACGCAACTGGCGCCGCGCGGCTAGCCGCCGGCTTTTTCCTCCAGGGCCAGCCACTCTTCTTCCAGCGCAGAGAGTTTGCCCTGCCGCTCGGTCAAGGCTTGCGTGGCCTTGTCGGCCTTGGCCGGATCTCGGGTGTACAGCTCGGCCTCCGACAAGAGATCGGAAAGCTTGGCGATCTCGCCCTCCAGTTTCTCGATCATGGCCGGCAGTGCATCCAATCGATGTTGTTCGGTAAAGCTGAGCCCGCCCTTGCGCGGCGGTTTCGCAGGCGCAGACGGCTGGGCGGGCTTTTCGACCGGTTTGGCGGATGCGGCGGGTTTCGCCGGGGCCGCGTCCGTACCCGACGCGGCGCGCTGCGCCTGCATGTCCGACCAGCCCCCCGCATAGGCCACGGCACGCCCCTGCCCTTCCAGGGCCACGGTCAGCGTGGCCACCCGGTCGAGGAAATCACGGTCATGGCTGACCAGAAGGACGGTGCCGAGATACTCGCCGAGGATATCTTGTAGAAGATCGAGCGTTTCGACATCGAGGTCGTTGGTCGGTTCGTCCAGCACCAGCAGGTTAGACTCGCGCGCCATGATACGGGCCAGCAAGAGACGCGCCTTTTCGCCCCCCGACAGGGATTTGACCGGCGCACGGGCCTGTGCGTCGTCAAACAGGAAATCCTTGAGATACCCCACGACATGGCGCGGCGTGCCGCGCACCAGAACCTGATCGGACCGGCCCGAAATGCCGATGCTGGGGTCGTTCGTCAGGCTTTCCCACAAGGTCGCCTCGGGGTCGAGCGCGGCGCGGGTCTGATCGAACACCGCCATCTCGATCCCGGTGCCGAGGGTGACGCTGCCGGTATCGGGCGCAACCTCGCCAGTGAGCATCTTCAAGAGCGTCGTCTTGCCGGCCCCATTGGGGCCGACAAAGGCCACGCGGTCACCCCGCAACACGCGCAGATCGAAGGGTTTCAGGATCACCTGATCGCCGTAAGTCTTTGAAATACCCTGCGCCTCGATCACGCGCTTGCCCGATTGCGGCCCCGCCTCGAGCGCCATGGCCGCCGTGCCCTGACGACGGATCATGTTGGCGCGCGTCTCGCGCAGGTCCTGCAAGGCACGCACGCGGCCCATGTTGCGTTTGCGCCGGGCACTGATGCCCTCGACCGCCCATCGCGCCTCGGCCTTGATCTTGCGGTCCAGCTTGTGGCGCGCAAGGTCTTCTTCCTCCCAGATCTTGTCGCGCCACTCCTCGAACCGGTCAAAGGGGCGATCCATGCGCCGCACCACGCCGCGATCCAGCCAAAGCGTCGCGCGCGACAGGGCCTGCAGGAACGCGCGGTCGTGACTGATCAGCACAAAGCCCGCGCGGGTGCGCGACAGCTCGGCCTCGAGCCAGCCGATCGCCTCGATATCCAGGTGGTTCGTCGGCTCGTCGAGCAGCATCAGTTCCGGCGCCTCGGCCATAAGCCGGGCCAGCGCCGCACGGCGGCGTTCGCCCCCAGAGGCGCGCGCGGTCTCGGCCTCGAGCGACAGTTTCAGCCCCTCGGCGGCGGCCTCGACGCGCCAGGCCTCGGACGGGCCCAAGGTCGCCGTGGCGAAATCCCCCAGCGTGGCAAAGCCCGAGAAATCCGGATCCTGTTCCAGATAGCCGGTGGACACCCCCTCGGGCAGCACCCGCGCCCCGCGATCGGGTTCGATCAGCCCCGCCATGACCTTCATCAACGTGGATTTGCCGGACCCGTTGCGCCCGACCAGCGACAGCCTGTCGGCCTCGTGAATCACGAGGTCGAGCCCGTCGAACACGGGGTCGCCGCCAAAGGTCAGCGCGATATCGGTCAGTTGCAGCAGAGGAGCACGGGCCATGCGCGCCGAGCTATGGCCAATGCCCGGTCAGGTCAATGGGCGGCCTCACTCCAGCATCCACTGTCCGTCGGGCCAGAAGGCATGGAAGGCAAAGGCGAACATCACGTCATGGACGACATCCGCCCCGGACGCGTCGCGCACGCGGATCTGTCCGATGTCGCGCCCACGGGCGATCTCGGCCGTATCGAGTGCCGAGGCCGTGCCCGCCTGCCAGGTGATCGTGACCCCCGCCTCGGTCAAGGTGCCGCTTTCGGCCAGGCGCGCCAGCGGCCAGGCCCGCTCGCCGACACGGACGACACGGGCCAGCGGTTCGATCCCGTGGGGCGGGTTTTCTCCATCGTAAAGGAAGGGCCGTGTGCTGCTGTCATATCCGACATAGGGGTTGCGGCCATAGGGGCGGCGCGCGTCGGGTTCGTCCATCACCAGCCCGTCGGGATGGCTCTGGCGAAAGCTGTCCCAGCTTTCGACCCAGGCCGGCAATGCCGTCAATTCGGCCCCCGCCAAGGTGCCGACGATCGCGCGGCCGACGGCCTGTTGCCACCAGCTTTCGGTTTCGCGATCGAACATGATCATGTCGGAAAAGCGCAGATTGCCCGAGACACCGAACCGCAGAACCCGCCCGTCGACCCGCCGGTCAAAGACCAGGGCCGTGTTGCACAACGGGCAGAAGGTGACGGCGACGGGAATACCGGCCACCGTGTCGTTCACGATTTCATGCCATGTCAGGTAGCGCAGCGGATAAGCGCGCGCCGGCGCGTCCCCCAGCGACAAGGTCAGCACCGGCTCCGCCCCGCCCAGGCGTGTTTCCTCGCCCGCCGGGCGCATCGCCGGATCATCGAGTGCGGGAATGCCATCGCGCGGCACCCCGCCGGAGCGGATTTCGGACAGATCCACGATGGCCGTCTCGAAATCGGTCAGGGGCCAGGCCGAACGGTCGATGGCAGCGGACTGGGCGCTGGACATCCCGGCCCAGAGGCACAGCGTCAGCAAAAGCGGCACCAGGCGTCGATACGGCATGGTCAGACCTCCGGGGGAACATGACGTTCCCGAAGGCTGACAGGAAAAAGGGGGCCGCGACAGGCCCCCTCACGCGCTTGTGGTTCGGCGTCAGTGCCGACAGGCCTCAGCCTTCGTCGGTTGTCTCGCCGTCGGTGGCGGGGGGAACCGGATCGGCCTCGAGCACACGCAGCGCCACCATGCGGTCGGGCTCGCCGATGACGGCGCCGTTTCGGCCGCGGCCGCGCTTGATGGCATCGACGATCTCCATGCCCTCGACCACCTGTCCGACCACGGTGTAATCCCCGTTCAGCGGCGGTGCGGGTTCGAACATGATGAAGAACTGCGAGTTTGCGCTGTTGGGGCTGGCGGCGCGGGCCATGCCCACGATGCCCCGTTCATAGGGAATATCCGAGAACTCGGCATCGAGATCGGGGTAATCCGATCCGCCGCGTCCGGCATAGCGCATGTCCATGCCGATGCGCCCGTATTGCACATCTCCGGTCTGGGCCATGAAGCCGTCGATCACACGGTGAAACACCACATCGTCATAGGCCCCCTCGCCGGCCAGTGTCACGATCCGCTCGACATGGTTCGGGGCCACCTCCTCGAAGAGGTCGATCACGATGGTGCCCGCTGGCATCGCCTTCGACCTCGATCTCGAGGCCCGCGGCCAGCGCCGGGCCGGTTGCAATCCCGGCAAGCGCAAGAAGGAGGGCAGGCTTACGCATCGGCGGCCACCTTGACGCTGATCATCTTGTCGGGGGTCGCGGGCGGCTCTCCGCGGGTGATGGCATCGACATGCTCCATGCCTTCGATGACCCGCCCGTAAACGGTGTACTGGCCGTTCAGGAAATGGTTGTCGGCGAAGTTGATGAAGAACTGGCTGTTGGCCGAATTCGGGTTCTGCGAGCGAGCTGCCCCAAGCGTGCCGCGATCATGGGGAATGCGCGAAAACTCGGCCGGCAGATCGGGCTTGTCCGAGCCGCCGGTGCCGGCCCGGCGGATGTTTCCCCCCTCGGCCTGGCCATGCTCGACATCGCCGGTCTGGGCCATGAAGCCGTCGATCACGCGATGAAAGATGACCCCGTCATAGGCCCCCTCGCGGGCCAGTTCCTTCATCCGCTCGACATGCTTGGGCGCGATGTCGGGCAACAGCTCGATGGTGACGGTGCCGCCTTTCAGCTCCATAAAGATGGTGTTTTCGGGGTCCTTGATCTCGGCCATGTGTAACGCTCTTTCCTTTGGCTGGCCCGGCGCTCAGGGCTGGGCGAATTTCCGTTTCAGCGCGGTTTCGACATCGGCGGGGACGAAATGGCTGACGTCGCCGCCCAGACGCGCGATCTCCTTGACCAGTTTCGAGGCGATGGGCTGCCTGTCGGCCTCGGCCATCAGGAAAACGGTCACGATCTCGGCGTCCAGAAACCGGTTCATGCCCACCATCTGGAACTCGTATTCGAAATCGGCAACCGCGCGCAAACCGCGCACGATGATTTCGGCGCCGACATCGCGCGCGCAATCGACCAGCAGGTTCTCGAAGGGATGGGCGACGATCTCGGTTCCGGTCTTGTCGGACAGTTTGGCGCATTCCGCCTCGACCATGGCGACCCGTTCATCGAGGTCGAACAGCGGCCCCTTGTCGCGGTTGATGGCGATCCCGATCACCAGCTTGTCCACCAGCTTGCAGGCGCGCTTGATGATATCGACATGACCCAGCGTGATGGGGTCGAATGTCCCCGGATAAAGACCTGTGCGCATCGGCTGCCGTTCCCGTCTCGTCTCTTTGCGGCTGACGCAACATTATTGCGCCGGGGGATGCAACCCGAAAAGCCCACCCGTCACGGCGCGGGCCAAGGCCCGTCATGGCAGCGGGCCGTCGATACCGGGCCGCAGAATTTTCCGGAAAATTCTGCCCCGCTCAGAACCCCTTGATCATGCCTTCCAGCGCGGATTTTTCCATTTCCAGCGTCTGCAACTGGGCCTTGACCACATCCCCGATCGAGATCAGCCCGACCATTTCCCCCGCTTCGATCACCGGCATGTGGCGAAACCGACCCTGCGTCATGCGCGCCAGCACCGCGTCCGAGGTGTCGGCCAGGGCACAATCCACGATCTCGGTGGTCATCATGCTGTCCACGGTGTCGGCCATGCAGGCCACCCCCTTCTGGCTGACCTCGCGCACGATATCGCGCTCGGACACGATGCCGGCGACGGATTTGCCATCGGGCGAGACCACGATGGCCCCGATCCGGCGACTGGCCAGCATCTTGGCTGCGGCCTCGACCGTCGTCCCCGGCGGCAGCGTGACGACACCGTCATCCGATTTCGCCTTGAGTATCTGTTGCACGATCATGCGCGTCTCCTCCCGGTACGGTTCCTGTTTTCTCCCTCAGGTTGAGCGTGTCCCGGTGCGCGACAAACTGTCAAGGATTAACGCTGTGTGGCCGGCGTTTGCAGGGCATTCCCCTCAAGCCGCGCGATCTCCGCCCGTAGCCCATCGCGGAGCAATGTGCCGATCCGATCAAGGCGCGCATCGCGCGGTCCGGCATGGCTGACCATCCAGAAGGTCCGCGACAGGGCCACCTGATCGGGCAGGACGCGCTGCAACTCGGGCGCGAAGGGCAAGGCGAAGTCATGGACCACCGCCAAACCGGCCCCGGCCCGGGCCAGTTGCAACTGCACCGAAATCGAGTTCGACGCGACGGGCACATGCTCGACCCCCAGTGCAGACAGGTAATCGAGCTCGGCATCGAAGATCATGTCGGGAATATAGCCGATCATGCGCGCGCCCCTCAGATCGGCCAGCGATTGCGGCGCGCCCTGCGCCGAGAGCCACGCGGCCGAGGCCGCCAGCGACAGGCGATAGGGCGACAGCGCCTCGGCCCGCAGGCGGTCGGTCTTGGGCCGCGACACGGCAATGGCCAGATCGGCCTCGCGCCGGGACAGGTTGACCACCCGCGGCAAGGCAAGGATCTGGATGTCGAGCGCGGGATGGGCGGCGGCGATGGCCGCACAAACCTGCGGCAGCAGATAGGTCGCGCAGCCATCGGGCGCCCCGATGCGGATGGTGCCCGACAGGCCCGCGCCGGCACTCCCCCGCCGCCCCGGTTCCGGCCCGCAGGGCGGCCTCGGCCACCTCGGCATGGTGCATCAACTCCTGCCCCGCCTCGGTCAGGGCATAGCCCTGGGGCGATTTCACGAACAGCGTCGTGGCCAGCCCCTGCTCCAGCCGGGCGATGCGCCGGCCCACCGTGGCGGGATCCATCCGCAGATCGCGCCCCGCGCCTGTCAGGCTTTCGGCGCGGGCCGTCGCCAGGAATACGCGCATGTCATCCCAGTTCCGCATCGCCCCACCCTTGCATTTTTGCAAAATGACTTTGGCAACCTTTCTGTTTTGCCCGCGTCTTTGCAAGACTAGAGTGCCGCCCAGAAAGAGAGATTGCACCACACCCCAAGGGAGGACGAGATGGAACAGATCGGACATTGGATCAACGGCGCGCATGTGGCCGGGACCTCGGGCCGCACCGCCGACGTGATGAACCCGGCCACCGGCGAGGTTCAGGCACAGGTCGCCTTGGCCAGCCAGGACGAGATGGACGCCGCCATCGCCGCCGCCGCCGAGGCGCAGGTCGCCTGGGGCGCCACCAACCCGCAGCGCCGCGCACGGGTCATGATGAAGCTGGTCGACCTGCTCAACCGCGACATGGACAAGCTGGCCGAGGCGATCAGCCGCGAGCATGGCAAGACCTTTCCCGACGCCAAGGGCGATGTGCAGCGCGGACTCGAGGTGATCGAGTTCTGCATCGGCGCGCCGCATCTGCTGAAGGGCGAGTTCACCGACAGCGCCGGCCCCGGCATCGACATGTATTCCATGCGCCAGCCGCTGGGGGTGGTGGCAGGCATCACGCCGTTCAACTTCCCCGCCATGATTCCGCTGTGGAAGCTCGGGCCCGCACTGGCGGCCGGCAACGCGATGATCATGAAACCGTCCGAGCGCGACCCCTCCTGCCCGATGATGATCGCAGGGCTTCTTAAAGAGGCCGGTCTGCCGGACGGTGTGTTCCAAGTCATCAACGGCGACAAGGCCGCGGTGGACGCCATCCTTGACAGCGAGACGATCCAAGCCGTCGGCTTCGTCGGCTCGACGCCGATCGCGCAATACATCTACAGCCGCGCGGCGGAGACCGGCAAACGCGCGCAGTGCTTTGGCGGCGCCAAGAACCACATGATCATCATGCCCGATGCCGATCTGGATCAGGCGGCGGACGCGCTGGTGGGCGCAGGCTATGGCGCGGCGGGCGAACGCTGCATGGCGATCTCGGTCGCCGTTCCGGTGGGCGAGGAAACCGCCGACCGCCTGATCGAGAAGCTGGTGCCGCGCATCGAGGCGCTGAAGGTCGGCCCCTACACGGCCGGCGACGATGTCGATTTCGGCCCGGTCGTGACCGCGGCGGCCAAGGAAAACATCCTGCGGCTGGTCAATTCCGGCGTCGAGCAGGGCGCGGAGCTGGTCGTCGATGGGCGCGATTTCAGCCTGCAGGGCTACGAGGACGGGTTTTTCGTCGGCGCGCATCTGTTCGACAAGGTCACGCCGGACATGGACATCTACAAGACCGAGATCTTCGGCCCGGTCCTGTCCACCGTCCGCGCGGCCAGCTACGAAGAGGCCATCGGCCTTGCCATGAGCCACGAATACGGCAACGGCACCGCGATCTTCACGCGCGACGGCGATGCGGCCCGCGACTTTGCCAACCGCATCAATATCGGGATGGTGGGCATCAACGTGCCGATCCCCGTGCCGCTGGCCTATCACACCTTTGGCGGGTGGAAGAAATCGGGCTTCGGCGATCTGAACCAGCACGGGCCCGACGCGTTCCGCTTCTACACGCGCACCAAGACGATCACGTCGCGCTGGCCCTCAGGCATCAAGGAAGGCGCGGCGTTCAACTTCAAGGCGATGGACTGACCACCAGATCCGTCTGAAAGCGGCGTCACAAACGCCCCACGATCCATTCGTGGGGCGTTTTTTCTGGAAACTCAGGCCCCTAGCCCCTAAACGGTTGTCATCGTCAAAATCTGTTCCAACCGAAAAATGTCCGTACGCGTTCGTATTCTACCCGACAAGAACCTGGTTCACGTGCGCTACTCGGGCGTCGTGGGCATTGGCGAAAGCTTCGAGTCTTTCCGCAGCTACGCCGCCCATCCGCTCGCCCGCCCCGGGCAAAGGTTTCTGATCGATCTCTCCCAAGCCACCGGGATCGAAGAGGACATACCGGGCCTGATGGCCTTTCAGGCTGAAATGGCCTGCACGTTCATGGCCGGCATCGCACCCTCCTTCATTCTTTATTTTGCGCCCACGCCAGCCACCTACGCGATTGCCCGCATGGCACAGCGCAGTTGGGATGGGATGGAAAAACCCGCTGTCGTCATCCAGCAGGACGAAGCGCAGGCCTTTTCTCTTCTTGGCTTGCCGGAGGTGCGCCTGTCCGACCTGGTGGGCACGCTTGCCTGACCACGGGCCGCGCAAAGTTTTTTGCTTGGCATCCCGTGCGTCAGCCTGTTTCCTGACCCCTGCATCGTGACGGGGAGACGGGGGTGGCCGCGATGGCCGAAGACGCCTACACACTGGGCATAGAGGAGGAATACCTTCTCGTCGACAAGGAGACGGGCAACCTCGCCGAGGCGCCCGAAGCCTTGATGGAGACCTGCTCCAGCAAGCTGGAGGGGCAGGTCAGCCCGGAATTCCTGCAATGCCAGATCGAGATCGGCACGACCGTCTGCGCCGATATCGACGCTGCGCGGTCCGACCTGAAACACCTGCGCAGCACGGTCGCCGCCTGCGCCGCCGAGTTCGGCCTTGCGCCCATCGCCGTGTCCTGCCACCCCTTCGCCGACTGGAAGGTGCAGCACCACACCGACAAGGATCGCTACAACCAGTTGGCGCAGGATCTGGGCGGGGTCGTGCGGCGCATGCTGATCTGCGGGATGCATGTGCATGTGGGCATTCCCGATGACGAGATGCGCCTCGATCTGATGCGGCAGCTGACCTATTTCCTGCCGCATCTTCTGGCGCTTTCGGCCTCGTCGCCCTATTGGCAGGGGGTGGATACGGGGCTTGCCTCCTACCGGCTGACGGTGTTCGACAACCTGCCGCGCACGGGCCTGCCGCCGGTCTTTCATTCCTGGGCCGAGTATGAACGCGCCACCGGCACGCTGATCGAACTTGGCCTGATCGAGGACACGACCAAGATCTGGTGGGATCTGCGCCCCTCGCACCGCTTCCCGACGCTGGAAACCCGCATCTGCGATGTGGGGCCGCGCCTGGAACACACGCTGGCGCTCGCCGCGCTGATCCAGTGCCTGACGCGGATGCTGGTGCGGCTGCGCCAGCAGAACCTGCGTTGGCGGGTCTATGATCGCTTTCTGGTCAATGAAAACCGCTGGCGCGCGCAGCGTTACGGCGTGACCGAGGGGCTGATCGATTTCGGGCGCGGCACGATCACGCCCGTGGGCGCGTTGATCGACGAGTTGATCGAGATCCTGACCGAGGATGCCGAGGCGCTTGGCTGCCTGCCCGACCTTTTGCGCCTGCGCGAGATCATCGAAGGTGGCACCTCGTCCGAGCGGCAGAGGGGCGTCTATGCCGGTGCCCGCACCGCCGGAAAGGATCATGACGCGGCCATGCGCGACGTGGTCGGCCACCTGATCGAGGAATTCCACGCCGATTTGTGACGCGGGCGGGCCTTGCAATACTGCTGCAACAGTCGGTAATTAAACGAGCGTTCAATTACACGCATGGACGGCAAGGGAGGGTCTGCCATGGATTTCGCACTGAGCGAGGAACAAGACGCCATTTTCGACATGGCCAAAGCCTTTGGCGAGGCCGAGATCGCGCCCCATGCGCAGGCCTGGGAGGCCGAGGGCACGATCCCGAAGGACTTGTGGCCCAAGCTGGCCGAGCTTGGGTTCGGCGGCCTGTATGTCTCCGAGGAAAACGGCGGGTCGGGGCTGAGCCGGCTGGACGCGACGCTGGTCTTCGAGGCGCTCAGCCATTCCTGCGCGTCGGTCGCGGCCTTTCTGTCGATCCACAACATGTGCGCCAAGATGCTGGACCTTTATGCCAGCGACGATCTGCGCGACCGCTACCTGCCCCGCGCGCTGACGATGGACACCTTCTTTTCCTACTGCCTCACCGAACCGGGTTCGGGCTCGGACGCGGCGGCGCTCAAGACGCGGGCCGAGCGCACGAACGAGGGCTACGTGATGAACGGCACCAAGGCCTTCATCTCGGGCGGCGGCTATTCGGATGCCTATATCGTCATGGCCCGCACGGGCGAGGACGGGCCGCGCGGCATCTCTTCGATCATCGTCGATGACGGGGCCGAGGGGCTTTCCTTTGGCGGGCTCGAGGACAAGATGGGCTGGCGCAGCCAACCCACGCGGCAGGTGCAGTTCGACGATTGCAAGGTGCCGGCGGAAAACCTTCTGGGCGAGGAAGGCCACGGCTTCCGCTATGCCATGGCGGGGCTGGATGGCGGACGGCTGAACATCGCGGCCTGTTCGCTGGGGGCCGCGCAGGCCGCGTTGGACGCGACGCTGGCCTATATGGGCGAGCGCAAGGCCTTCGGCAAACCCATCGACCAGTTCCAGGCGCTTCAGTTCCGTCTGGCCGAGATGGAGATCGAGTTGCAGGCCGCACGTACCTTTTTGCGGCAGGCGGCGTGGAAACTGGACGAGGGCCACCCCGACGCCACCAAGTTCTGCGCCATGGCCAAGAAACACGTCACCGAGGTGGGCAGCCGCGTCGCCGATCAATGCCTGCAGATGCATGGCGGCTACGGCTATCTGGCCGATTACGGGATCGAAAAGATCGTCCGCGATCTGCGGGTGCACCAGATCCTCGAAGGCACGAACGAGATCATGCGCCTGATCGTGGCGCGCCAGATGCTGGCCGAGCGCGGCTGAGAGCCGCGCTGCGCCAAGGCGCGCCCTACGGAGACGAGAGAATGAGTGACGACATCCAGATCCGGGTCGAGGGCCGCGCCGGACGCATCACGCTGACGCGCCCCAAGGCGCTGAACGCGCTGACATGGGACATGTGCCTGAAGATCGAGGCCGCGCTCGACGCCTGGGCCAAGGATGACGCGGTTGCCCTGCTCATCATCGATGCCGAGGGCGACAAGGCGTTTTGCGCGGGCGGCGATATCGCGGTGATGTACGAGACCGGCAAGGCGGGCGATTTCGACTATGGCCGCCGCTTCTGGGCGGACGAATACCGCATGAACGCCAAGATGTTCAACTTCCCCAAGCCCGTCGTCAGCCTGATGCAGGGCTTCACAATGGGTGGCGGTGTCGGTGTCGGGTGCCACGGGTCGCATCGCGTGGTCTGCGAAACAAGCCAGATCGCCATGCCCGAAACCGGGATCGGCCTGATCCCCGATGTGGGCGGATCGCTGCTGCTGTCGCGGGCACCGGGGCGTCTGGGGGAATACCTCGGCGTCACCAGCGACCGGATGGGACCGGGCGATGCGATCCACGCTGAATTCGCCGATTACTTCATCCCGCGCGACCGCTGGCCCGCGTTGATCGACACGCTGTGCGAAAACGGCGACTGGGAGGCCGTGGACCGCGCCGCCGAGACCGTGCCCGACAGCCCCCTGAAACAGGCCCAGGGCCAGATCGACCGGCTGTTCTCGGGCGAGACCCTGCGCGACATTCTGGTGGATCTGACCCATCACGACGGGGACCTGCGCGACAAGGCGATGAAAGCCATCGGGCGCAACTCGCCCCTGTCGATGGCCTGCGCGGTCGAGATCATCCACCGCGTCCGCCTGCGCGACACGATCGAAGCGGCGCTGGAGCAGGAGTACCGCTTTACCTATCGCGCGATGGAGCATGGCGATTTCCTCGAAGGCATCCGTGCCACGATCATCGACAAGGACCGCAACCCGACATGGCGCCATGATGCGCCCGACGGCCCCGGCGTGGCCGATGTGGCGCAGATGCTGTTGCCGCTGGGGACGCAGGCGCTGAAACTCTGACACAGCTGGCTGAGACGCCGAAACGGGAGGGAGAGGCATGAAGATCGGATTCATCGGGTTGGGGAACATGGGCGCGCCGATGGCGGCGAACCTTGTCGCCGCGGGGCACGAGGTGACGGGGTTCGATCTGGCCGCCCCCGCCCCCGAGGGCGTGACAAAAGCCGCTAGCGCGGCCGAGGCGGCGACAGGCGCCGAGGTCGTCATCACCATGCTGCCGAATGGCGACATCCTGCGCGCCGTCGCCACAGAGGTGCTGCCGGCGATGCAGCCGGGCGCGGTTCTGCTCGATTGTTCGACCGTCGATGTGGCCTCGGCCCGCGACGTCGCGGCGATGGCCGCCGAAAAGGGCCTGGGTTGTCTCGACGCGCCGGTCTCGGGCGGGGTCGGCGGGGCTGCCGCGGGAACGCTGACCTTCATGGTGGGCGGCGACGAGGCGGCCTTTGCCACCGCAAAGCCCCTGTTCGACGTGATGGGACAAAAGGCCGTACATTGCGGGCCGGCGGGCAACGGGCAGGCCGCCAAGATCTGCAACAACATGATCCTGGGCGTGACGATGATCGCCACCTGCGAGGCCTTTGCGCTGGCCGACAAGCTGGGGCTGGACCGTCAGGCGATGTTCGACGTGGTCTCGACCTCGTCCGGACAAAGCTGGTCGATGAACACCTATTGCCCCGCCCCTGGCGTCGGCCCCACCAGCCCGGCCGATAACGATTACACCCCCGGATTTGCCGCCGATCTCATGCTCAAGGACTTGCGCCTGAGCCAGGAAGCGGCCACGGCGGCCGATGCCGACACGCCCATGGGGCACCTCGCCGCCACTCTCTATGCCGGCTTCGTCGAGACCGAGGATGGCGCAGGACGGGACTTTTCGGCGATGCTGCCGCGCTTTGAGGCCCGCGGTCGAAAGACCTGACACAAAGCTGCGGTGATTTTGTCTTGACCTGTTGCCATTATGTGGCACACTAGCCGCAAGACCCAAGATCTAGTCGCAGTGCACCGGTGCCGACATATGAATTGTATGGTGCACCTCACGTGACGCGCATCGACCTGCGGCGACCCTCGTAAGATCACGACTTGCGCCCCGCCTTTTACGGCGGGGCGTTTTCTGTTGTGGGATCGACATCTTTTTCCGGCGCAAGCCACTGGGTTTCAACACGGATTTCGGGCAATGCGAAAAATGTGAAAAAGATTAACTTTCTCCCCTTGCGCCGCGCCGACCTGCGCCCCATCTTTGTCAATGTAATTTACATTTACATTCACCGAGCATGAGAGGAGTAGACCACATGACCCTGCACGCAACCGAGACGTCCGGCCTTTCCGACAGGCCGATCGACGGCTCTGCCCAAAACTGGCTGGCCCGCAGCGAGGCCTGGCTGGATGCCCGAGGCAAGGGGGCGTGGATCGCCGCCATGGTCCTTGGCTTCATCCTGTTCTGGCCCATCGGCCTGGCCCTGCTTGCCTACATGATCTGGAGTAAACGCATGTTCAACGCTTCCTGCAAATCCCGCCGCCACGCCATGACGCGCCATCGCTTCCAGTCCTCGGGCAACAGTGCGTTCGACGCCTACAAGGCCGATACGCTGCGCCGCCTTGAAGAGGAACAGGAGGCCTTCGAATCCTTCCTGCAGCGGCTGCGCGATGCCAAGGACAAGTCGGAATTCGACCAGTTCATGGACGAGCGCGCCAAGACCGCCAAGGCCGACTCGGCCGAGGCGTAAACGCCGATCGCCTCCGGGGCGTACCCCCCTGCGTCCCGGATCACCGCCCCCCCGCCTTGTGTCCCAAGTGCTACGGGGGTGCGGCCACGCCACATCCCCCCCTTTTCATCGCCGGAAACAACCGCCATGTCCTTGGTCATGCCCCGTTCGACCGCCCTGCCCGATCCCGACTATGACAGCGCCTTCTATGACGGCGTGCCCGCTAAACGCCTGTTTGCCTGGCTGGTCGATGTCATCGTCATCACGCTGACGACCCTGATCCTCGGGCTGATCACCCTGACCGCGCTATTGTGGATCTGGCCGCTGGTCTATCTGGGTGTGTCGTTCCTCTATCGCTGGACGACGATCAGCGCGTGGTCGGCGACCCTGGGGATGCGGCTGATGAACCTGCAACTGCGCGGCCCGACCGGCGGGATCCTCGCGGGGGGCGAAGCGGCGGCGCATACCGCGCTGTACCTCTTCTTTTCGGCCTCGATGATCCTGCAAATCATATCGGCCGGCTCGATCGCCCTGTCGCGTCGTCACCACGGTTTGCATGACCTCGTGCTTGGCACGGCCGCCCTCAATAGGCCCGGCTGACGCCCCTTCATCAATCCGACAAAAAGCTGTTGCTCTGCGTCGGGCTGCTATTGCAGGCTGCGGGGCAAATACTTTTGTAAGGTTCCATGCGTCACACTCTTCCCATCGCGCCACAGTTCTATGTGACGGCCCCCCAAAGCTGCCCGTATCTCGACGGGCGGCGCGAGCGGAAGCTGTTCACCGCCCTGCAGGGCGAGCAGGCCGAGGCCCTGAACAACGCCCTGTCGAAGCAGGGGTTCCGCCGATCTCAGAACGTCCTGTATCGCCCCTCCTGCACCGATTGCATGGCGTGCCTGTCGGCGCGGATCAATGTGGCCGAGTTCGCCCCGCGGCGGCGCCAACGCCGCATCCTGAAACGCAACGCCCACCTGTCGCGGACGCCGCGCTCGGCCTGGGCCACGGAAGAGCAGTACAGCCTGTTCCGCCGCTATCTCGATGCGCGCCACGCCGATGGCGGGATGGCAGACATGGACGTGTTCGAGTTTGCCGCCATGATCGAGGAGACACCGATCAAGACCCGCGTGATCGAGTATCGCGACGAAAGCGATGACGAGACGCCGTTGGCGGCCGTCTGCCTGACCGATATTCTCGATGATGGTCTGAGCCTTGTGTATTCCTTCTTCGAGCCCGATCGCGCGCAATCCTCGTTGGGGACCTATGTGATCCTGGATCACGTGGCCCTGGCCCGAGAGGCGGGTCTGCCCTATGTCTACTTGGGCTATTGGGTGCCGGGATCGGCCAAGATGGGCTACAAGGCCGAGTTTCCGGGCCTCGAAGTCTATGCCAACGGCGCCTGGCAACCCCTTGGCGACCCCGAAGGCTATTCGGATCAGACGCATCCCTTGTCGATCGATCCGATTGCGCAGCAGGTGGCACAGATCAACCTGCCCGACCTGCGCGGCGAGGACTGACACCGCGCGCCCTGCCGGTCCCCGGCGGGCGCCGAACACGCCCCCACGCGACGCGTTACATCGCATCTGCCAAGTCATCGGCATGAAAAAAGGGGCCGGCAGGCCCCTTTTCTCGTGTGTCGTACAGGCCGCCGCCGGATCAGGGCAACAGATCCGGCACGATGGTCACGATGCCCGGGAACAGCCACAGCAGCGACAGGCCAAGCACCTGGATGCCGACGAACGGGATCACGCCGCGGTAGATATTGCCGGTGGTCACCGATTTCGGCGCCACGCCGCGCAGATAGAACAGCGCAAACCCGAATGGCGGCGTCAGGAACGAAGTCTGCAGGTTCACCGCGATCATGATCGTGACCCATTTCGGGTCCAGCGTCCCGCCGTAGATCACCGGCCCGACGATCGGGATCACGATGTAGATGATCTCTAGGAAGTCGAGCACGAAGCCCAGGATGAATAGGATCAGCATGACCACCAGGAACACGACCATCTCGTTGTCAAAGGCGCGCAGGAATTGCTGGATGTAGTGCTCGCCCCCGAAGGAGATCAGCACGAGGTTCAGCAACTGCGACCCGATCAGGATGGTGAAGACCATCGAGGTGACCTTGGCCGTTTCCCGCACAACCGGCCCGAGGATCCTGTTCCGCAGCAGGACCCAGCAGGCGTAAAGCAGGCCGAAGAAGGCGAAGTGATAGGCACCCTGCGCGATGACATAGGCGGCCCAATCCTCGAACGGGATGTCTTCGCGCGTGACACGCAGGTCGAAATTGACGCCGACCAGGATCATGATCACCAGCGCAAACGACGCCCAGATGATGATCTTGGACCAGCCCTCTTCCTCTTTCAGCTTGCGATAGGCCGCCAGCATGATCGCGCCGGCCGCGCCAAGCGCCGCCGCCGGCGTGGGGTTGGTGATGCCGCCCAAAATCGATCCGAGAACCGCAACGATCAGCACCAATGGCGGGAAGACGACGCGCAGCAGCTCGTTCTGCGACAGCCGCCCCATCGCCGTCCGGCAGCCATAGAGCGTCAGGATGGTGGGGATGGCCATGATCAGGAAGGTCGCCCCCGCCCCGGTCAGCGGCCCGATGAACAGCACATCGGTCAGGAAGGCCAGCACCACCCCGACACCCCCCGCGATCAGCGGGGCGGGGTTGGACGAAGGCGAGACGCCGCGGGCGATGATCAGGATCAGCGCCAGCAACGTGAAGATCGTCGCTACGCCCGACCCGATCGGCGGTGCGTTCTCGAGGGCAGCGGCACGCGCTTCGACCAGTTCTTCCTCGGTCAACTCGACCGGCCCGTTATCGGCATTGGCACCACCTGCGGCACGCGTCGCGACCGACTCGTCCCAGGCTTCCTGCCCGTGCAACTCGATCATGGCGGCCTGACAGGTTTCCGAGACATTGGTCCGCAGGGCGGCACGCTCTTCCTGTTCGGCGTAGTCAGACACGATGATGCTCTGGCTGCCGACGACCCCAACCGAGGCGGCCATCACCACGGCGGCAATCAGGCCCAAAGGCGCAAAGAGATACCAGGTCAGCGCCTCGTTGCGGGTGATCGGCTCGCCGCCGCCGCCCGCCATCTGCACCGGCGGCGCACTGGCCGGCCGCACCAGCGCAAAGCCGAACGCATATGCCCCGTAGAGGAAGGCCAGGAACAGGCCCGGCAGCAGCGCCGCCTGGAACAGCGTGCCGACCGATAGCACCGCGGGCTCGCCAAGATAGGTCAGCGCGTCCGAACAGCCGGCAAGCTGCGCCCGCGTTTCCTGACCCGTGGCGTAGAGGTCGCCCACCAGGGTGCCCAGAAGAACGATCACGATGGAGGGCGGAATGATCTGCCCAAGCGTCCCCGACGCCGCGATGACGCCGGTGGCCAACTCGGGCGAGTAGTTGTTGCGCAGCATCGTCGGCAGGGCCAGCAGACCCATCGTCACCACGGTTGCGCCGACGATGCCGGTCGAGGCCGCCAGGAAGGCGCCCACAATCACGATCGACACGGCCAGGCCGCCTGGCAGAGGCCCGAAGACCCGCGCCATGGTGGTCAGAAGATCCTCGGCGATCTTCGAGCGTTCCAGCGTGATGCCCATCATCACGAACATAAGAACGGCCAGCAGCGTCTCGATGGACTGGCCCGCGATGACACGCTCGTTCATCCGGTTGACGATGAAGGACAGGTTGCGCTCCATCGCCTGTTCCCAACCACCGGGGAACAGGGGCTCTTCTATGCGTGGCAATTCCGGGTATCGGAATGTCGATATCGCGTCTCGGACCACCCCTTCGGCCAGAAGCGCCCCATACTCGGCCGAGCTGGTATCGATGGCCTCGTGGATCAGCAGGCCGGCACTGTCGAGCGCCGCAATGATCGCAAAGGAAATGACCCCTGCCCCCCCGATGGCGAAGGCCACCGGAAAACCCGTCATGATGCCGGCAAAAAGGGTCAGGAAGACGATGATCAACCCAACCTCGACCCCATCCAATCCGAAAGGCATGTTCTGAGTTCCCCTAGCTCGTGCGTCTTTGCCGCATTTTTGTGATTATGGGTGCCGGTCTGAGCCCCGGATCAGGTCGACCCGGAGTGGATGGCGTGTTCGATTTCCTCGGCCTCGTCCCCGATCTGGTCGCGATCGAGATACTTGCCGGCGCTCTCCTCGCCTTCGACCCATTCCAGATACGAGCGCCAGAAGAACGCGACGGCCTGCAGGAAGACGAGAACGCAGAACAGCACGATCAGCACCTTGAACAGGAAATAGGCGTTGAACCCGTTCGGGCTGAAACCGATGGTTTCCACATTCCAACGGAAGATGCGCGATTGCATCAACATGCGGTCCAGATCGCTGGTCGAGGTGACCGACGGCGTCATCAGGTGACGCCACATGAAGAACCACGCGTAAAGATAGGTGATCACGACCACCGGCAGCATGAAAAAGATGCAGCCGAACATGTCGATGACGCGCCGCGTACGGTGCTTGACCGCCGAATAGACCAGATCGACCCGCACATGCCCGCCCTGCACGAAGGTGTAGGAGACGCAAAGGCAGACCACCAGCGCATTGTAGAATTTCAGTCCCTCGGCCCACCAGCTGAGGTCCATGGCCACGGCCGTCCCGAGCGGCCCGAGCTGGATTTCGGCCACTCGGAAAATGCGCTGCAGGAACACGATCATGACCTGGATCAGGACCATGAGCAGGCCCGCCCAGGCCGCCGTGCGCCCGACGACGTTCGCGAATCCTTCGAGGATGCGGACACCGGTCCAGAGGATCTCGCGCTTCCAGGCCATGCCGAGCGCGGTGATCACGATGACGGTGGTGAAAACGACAAAGAAAAACTCGACCGACGCGCCGTAGTAGATGAAGCGCATCACCGCTTCGGGGTTGCTCCAATCCAGCCAGGCAGCCGGGTTCGTGATGGCGAGGAACAGATGATATGGCGCCAGAGCGAAGTTCTGCAGCACCCACAAGAGGAAGTCGAGCATGGCACTCTCCCGGACGCGGCCCCGCATGGGCGCGTCGCCAATCGAGTTGGTCGCGGAAAGACGGTCCGCCCGGCCGCGAGGGCCGGACGGATCACAGGATCAGGGTACGATCAGCCCGCGTTCACGCGGTTGCGCTGGCGGATGTATTCGCCATCGCCGATCTGCCACCACGCCGCGGTTTCTTCCATTGCGGCGAAGTAGCTCTCGGCGACCTCTGCGTAGATCGGGTCGCCCATGTTCTCTTCGCGCACTTCGGCGGCGGCGCGGCCGAAGGCATCCCAGACGTCGTCGGGGAATTCGCGCACCTGCACGCCCTCGGCCTGCAGACGGGCCAGCGCCGCGCCGTTTTCGGCCAGCGACATGCCCAGGTTGTTGGCATGCACCGCCTCGGAGGCGACTTCGATCATCTTCTGCTGCGCGGGGGTCAGCGATTCCCACACATCCAGGTTGACCGACAGCGCCAGCGCCGAGCCCGGCTCGTGGAAGCCCGAGGTGTAGTAGATCGAGGTGACTTCCTGGAAACCCATGCGCTCGTCCGCGAAGGGGCCGATCCATTCCGCGCCGTCGATCTGGCCCGAGGCCAGCGCCTGGTAGATTTCGCCGCCGGGGATGTTCTGGACGGATGCACCCAGACGACCCAGCACCTGACCGCCCTGACCCGGCATGCGGAAGCGCAGGCCCTGCAGATCGTCGGCCGAGGTGATTTCGCTGTTGAACCAGCCGCCGGGCTGCATGGCGGTGTTGCCGCACATGAAGGACTTGAGGTTGAACAGGCTGGCCAGCTCGTGGTGCAGGTCCATGCCGCCGCGATGGTAATACCACGACATCAGCTCGGGGCCGGTCATGCCGAAGGGCACCGAGGTGAAGAAGGCAAAGGCCGGATGCTGGTTGAGGAAGTAGTATTCGGCCGAGTGATACATGTCGGCCTGGCCGGACGACACGGCGTCGAACACCTCGAACGCACCCACAAGCGAGCCCGCGGGCATCTTGTTGATGGTCAGCGCGCCATCGCTCATCGTGGTGATCATGTCGGCGGCAAGCGAGGCCGCATCATCGAAGATGGCGAACCCGTCCGGCACCGAGGTGACCATGGTCAGGGTGCGATTGCCCTGCGCGTAGGCCGGTGCAGCCAGAGACGTGCTCGCGGCTGCCGCGCCGCCGAGTGCCGACGTGCGCAGGAATGAACGACGATCCATTAGGTATCCTCCCATTTGGATATCCACGACCCCTCGGATCGTGGGTCTTTTTTTGACTGTCAGTGGCGGCACGTTAGCGAAGCGGATGGTCGCAGAAAACACCTTTCCGCATCGCAAGCGCACATTTTTGTAAAATTTCCTTACCAAAATCGCCCGTTTTCGCCGCACTCAACCCTTGATTGCAGGATGAAAAGGTGATGCGCCCCGATGTCGCGCCAGCCGAGTCGAAACCGTCGCGATGGCCGCTTGCGGCGACGGAATCTTTCGCCCGCACACCATGCTGCGACACATTGTTCGGGCGAAAGGGCGCAGCGGGCGTTTTGACGGTTGACGCCCCTGTGGCGGCTTTCTAGTGTCGCGCGCAGTTTCGCACAGGGGACCACGGGTCATGACCCTCATTCTTGTAGTAGTAGATCGGACGCGCATGGGTCGGTAACGACAGCCATATCGGTACCCCATGCGCCCTCGGACAAACGCCGGGGGTTTTTTTGTGCCGGAACGCAGGGCCGCAGCCCAAGGGAACAGAGCGGGAGACAACAATGGAAGGACATCCGCGATGACACGCCAGATGACAGGCGCGAAGATGGTGATCGAGGCCCTGAAGGAACAGGGTGTCGATACGGTATTCGGCTATCCGGGCGGCGCGGTGCTACCCATTTACGACGAGATCTTTCAGCAAAACGAGATCCGTCACATCCTGGTGCGGCACGAACAGGGCGCCGTTCACGCGGCCGAGGGCTATGCCCGTTCGACGGGCAAGCCGGGCGTCGTTCTGGTCACCTCGGGCCCGGGCGCGACCAACGCCGTCACGGGGCTGGTCGATGCGCTGATGGATTCGATCCCGATCGTTGTTCTGACGGGCCAGGTGCCGACCTTCATGATCGGCTCCGACGCCTTTCAGGAGGCCGACACCGTCGGGATCACCCGCCCCTGCACCAAGATGAACTGGCTGGTGAAAGACACCGACAGACTGTCGGACACGATCCACGAGGCGTTCCACATCGCGACGCATGGCCGCCCGGGTCCGGTTCTGGTCGATCTGCCCAAGGATGTGCAGTTCGCCACCGGCACCTACACGCCCAAACCCCAGGTCAAGAGCCGCTATCAGCCGCGCGTGAAGGGCGACACCGCCATGATCGAGGCGCTGGTCGAGGCGATGGAACAGGCCGAGCGCCCGATCTTCTACACCGGGGGCGGCGTCATCAACTCGGGCCCCAAGGCCAGCCAGCTGTTGCGCGAACTGGTCGAGGCGACGGGGTTCCCGATCACCTCGACGCTGATGGGTTTGGGCTCCTACCCGGCCTCGGGCGACAAATGGCTGGGCATGCTGGGCATGCATGGGCTCTACGAGGCCAACCTCGCCATGCATGACTGCGACCTGATGATCAATATCGGGGCGCGGTTCGACGACCGCATCACGGGTCGCATCGCCGATTTCAGCCCCGGCTCGCGCAAGGCCCATATCGACATCGACCCGTCCTCGATCAACAAGGTGATCCACGCCGATTTCCCGATCATCGGCGACGTGGCCCATGTGCTGGAAGACATGCTGCGCATCTGGAAGGCGCGCGGCCGCAAGACCCGGTCCGAGGCACTGGCCAAGTGGTGGGAGCAGATCGAGCAGTGGCGCGCGGTGAAATGCCTGCGCTACACCAACTCGGACGCGGTCATCAAACCGCAATACGCGCTGGAACGGCTCGAGGCGTTGACCAAGGGGCGAGACCGCTACATCGCGACCGAGGTGGGCCAGCACCAGATGTGGGCCGCGCAATTCCTCGGCTTCGAGGACCCGAACCGCTGGATGACATCCGGGGGCCTGGGGACCATGGGCTACGGCGTGCCCGCCTCGATCGGGGTGCAGATCGCCCATCCCGACGCGCTGGTCATCAACGTTGCCGGCGAAGGCAGCTGGCTGATGAACATGCAGGAAATGGGCACCGCGGTGCAGTATCGCGCCCCGGTCAAGCAGTTCATCCTCAACAACGAACGCCTCGGCATGGTGCGCCAGTGGCAGGAACTGCTGCACGGCGAGCGCTACTCGCACAGCTGGTCCGAGGCGTTGCCCGATTTCGTCAAGCTGGCCGAGGCCTTCGGCTGCAAGGGCATTCTCTGCACCGATCCGGCCGATCTGGACGACGCGATAATGGAGATGCTGGACTATGACGGCCCGGTCATCTTCGACTGCGTGGTCGAAAAGCACGAAAACTGCTTCCCGATGATCCCCTCTGGCAAGGCGCATAACGAGATGCTCCTGGGCGAGGCCGACACGCAGGGCGTGATCCAGGCGGGCGGCGCGGTCTTGGTCTGAGCGACTGCCGAAAGGCACGGAATTCAGTGTCACGGGCGGGCCGCGCAGGCCCGCCCGTTTTCCATTCCGAGCCCGTGTCGGACGATCGAAACACGACCTCGGCGCGGCGTGGGTGACGAAAGCGACATCGAAAATGTCGGTTTCGGCCCTTCCATCTCGACCTTCGTCATGTTGAGGTGCGGTCCTTCACGATCCAACGGGATCGCAGATGCAACGAAACCAACAAAACCGGAGGGACACGTGTTCAAACACATCATGGTTCCGGTCGATCTCGGCCATGCCGAGAAGCTCGATCGCGCGCTTGCGGTGGCAGCCGACATGGCGCGCCATTACGAGGCGCGCGTGACCTATGTCGGCGTGACTACGCCGCAGCCCAGTTCGGTCGCGCACACGCCCGAGGAATTCGCCGAAAAGCTGGCCCACTTCGCCGCGGCCCAGGCCGAGGTGCGCGGGATCGCCGATGTCGCGTCGGATCCGATCACCTCGCATGACCCCGCGGTCGACCTCGACAAGCAGCTGGTAAAGGCGGGCGAGGATCTTTGCGCGGATCTGATCATCATGGGATCGCATATCCCCAAGCGCTTCGATCTGGGCAGTCACGGCGGCCACCTCGCGTCGCTCAGCCACCATTCGGTGATGATCGTTCGCGACGACGACTGAGCGCGCGCAAGACGAGACAAAGACCCCAAGACCGACCGCGAAACAGGCGCCGGCCCACCGGCGCGCAGCGGCCAACCTCAAAGGGAACTCGAATGACGGACAACAACACGGACATGCAGGGGATACCCCAGCCCGAGGGCGAGGTGGACCTCATCGACACCGATTACGACATCGGTCAGGACAATATCGAGGGGGCGGTAGGCCCCTTCGGTTTCGACATCCACAACCCGGTCTTCCTGATCTCCAGTTTGTCGATCGTGGCCTTCGTGGCCTACGCGCTTCTGGCGCCGACGCAGGCGGCGGATTTCTTCGGCTGGCTGCGGCCCGCCCTGACCTCGAATTTCGACTGGTTCTTCCTGATGTCGGCGAACATCTTCGTGATATTCTGCCTCGTGCTGATCGTCCTGCCGGTCGGCAGCGTCCGCCTCGGCGGCGCCGAGGCCAAGCCCGATTACAGCTACGCGGGCTGGTTCGCGATGCTCTTCGCCGCGGGCATGGGCATCGGCCTGATGTTCTTCGGCGTGCTGGAGCCGGCCTATTACTTCGGCACCCCGTGGGGTGATCAACCGCTTGGCGTCGTGCGGCCCTTCACCGAAGACGGCGCGCTGATCCCTGAGAACGTCGAAGCGGCGCGGCGCATGGCGCTGGCGGCGACCTCGTTCCACTGGGCGCTGCACCCTTGGGCGATCTATGCCGTGGTGGCACTGGCGCTGGCGCTGTTCACTTACAACAAGGGCCTGCCGCTGACGATCCGCTCGGCCTTCTACCCGATCCTCGGCGAACGCGTCTGGGGTTGGCCGGGGCATATCATCGACACGCTCGCGGTCTTCGCCACGCTGTTCGGGCTGGCGACCTCGCTGGGGTTCGGGGCGCAACAGGCCAATGCCGGTCTGGAATACATCTACGGTATTCCCAACACCACGACCGTGCAGGTGATCCTGATCTGCGCGATCACCGCCGTGGCGCTGATCTCGGTACTGCGCGGTCTGGATGGCGGGGTCAAGATCCTGTCCGAGATCAACATGGGGCTGGCGCTGCTGCTGCTGATCTTCGTTCTGTTCACCGCCGGGGCCGCCGCCATCCTGACCGAGTTCGGTCAGGGCCTGTTGGCCTACACACAAGAGGTGGTGCCGCTGTCCAACCCGTTCGGCCGCGAGGATGACGGATACCGCGAGGGATGGACGGCCTTCTACTGGGCGTGGTGGATCAGCTGGTCACCCTTCGTCGGCATGTTCATCGCCCGCGTCAGCCGCGGCCGCACGGTGCGCGAATTCATCATCTGCGTGCTGCTGATCCCCAGCCTGGTGTGCCTGCTGTGGATGGCCGTCTTCGGCGGCGCCGCGATCAACGACATGATCGCGAACACCACCGACTCGGCGGTCTATGCCAATGTCATCGCCTCCTACAGCCCGGAACTGTCTCTGTTCGCGATGCTCGAAAGCCTGCCGCTGGCGGGCATCACCTCGACCCTCGGCATCATCCTGGTGATCGTGTTCTTCGTCACCTCGTCGGACTCGGGCAGCCTCGTGATCGACACGATCACGGCGGGCGGCAAGATCGACGCGCCGGTGCCGCAGCGGGTGTTCTGGTGCACCTTCGAGGGGCTGGTGGCGATCGCGCTGCTGATCGGTGGCGGGCTTGCCTCGCTGCAGGCGATGGTGATCTCCACCGGATTGCCCTTCACCGTGGTCCTGCTGCTGCTGTGCTACGCTATCTGGCGCGGCCTGCATGCCGAGCGCGCCAATACCTGATCCGACCCACCGTGGTCTGACCAAAACCCGCCCCCGCCCCGGACTCGCGCTTGATCCCGGCGGGGGCACGTGTATTCAGGGGCCACGTCACAGGGAGATCCGGGTCAATGCCGCCGCTCAATATCGAAAAAGGCTCCAGCAGCCACTCCGCCTACGACCTCCGCAGCCACATGTCGGCAGAGGTCGAAACCCACACGCTGGCCGTTCTCGTGCAGAACGAGGCCGGGGTGTTGGCGCGGGTGATCGGGCTGTTTTCCGGGCGCGGCTACAATATCGAAAGCCTGACCGTGGCCGAGGTCGACCGCGAGGGGCACCGATCGCGCATCACCATCGTGACCAGCGGCACGCCGCAGGTGATCCAGCAGATCAAGATGCAGCTCGACCGCATGGTGCCCGTCCACGAGGTATCGGACCTGACCGTCGAAGGCCCCTTCGTCAGCCGCGAACTGGCCCTGATCAAGGTCGTCTCCAAGGGCGAACACCGGGTCGAGGCGCTGCGCATCGCCGAGATCTTTCGCGCCAATGTGGTCGACTCGACGCTGGAATCCTTCGTTTTCGAGATCACCGGCACGCCGGAAAAGGTCGACGCCTTTTGCGAGTTGATGCGCCCCTTGGGCGATGTGCGCCTGGCCCGCACGGGCGTGGCGGCCATCGCGCGCGGGGTGTGACCGGCCGCTACACCCGTGGGGTGGCCCGCGCATTGGCCCTTGTCATCGCGCTCACCACGCCGCTGGCCGCGCAGGATCTGGGCAGCGTCCGCCTTGGCGCTCCACTGCCCGAGGATCTGCCCGACCCGATCGGGCAAGAGGTGCAAGGCCCCTTCGCCTATGCGCTCTGGCGTCGGCCCGACGGCACGGCCATGTCGGTGACCAGCGATGCCCGCACCGGATCGACCCTCTATATCGAGATCTGGAATGCCGAAGGCGGCCCCCGTCCCGCCCCCCTGCCCGGGCTGAGCTTCGGACAGACGACACAGGCCGATCTGGTCGCGCGCTTCGGGTCCGAGGGGATCGTCTTCGCCGGGCGGGGGCGCGCCGCGGCCCTCGACGAGCGCGCTGCCATCTTCACCACCTACGAGATCGAGGGCAGCAGCGCGGTGCTGTCCTTCGTCAGCCTCATGCCCCTGGCGCAGGCCAGCCCGGACACGGCCGGCCAGGCACGTCTCGACGCGGTGATCCTGGCACATGGCCCCTATCTCGACACGATCTGGGGCGCCAACCGGGGGCGGCTGGAGGGCTACCGCCCCATTCCCGACCCCTTCGCCGACTGAGCCGCCGCCCGGCGACGCGCTTGCGCAAGGCGCAGCTTTGCGCGGCGCGGTGTCGGGCGATTCACGACACGGCCTATGTCGCCCGCGGGCAAGACGCCGCGAACCGCCGCCGTCACCGTCAGGACACTGCCAGCGTTCTCGTCAAGGAGGCCCGGACATGCCCGACGACATCCGCCAGACCGTGTTCGACCGCGTCCGCGCCCCGATCGAGCAAGCCAATGGCCTGCCCAATGCCCATTACACCGACCCCGCCACGATCGCCGAGGAAACCCGCGCCGTCCTCGAGACGACATGGGCCGCCCTTGCCGTGGGCGCCGACGTGCCCGAACCGGGCGATGCAAGGCCACTCGATTTCCTCGGCCAGCCGCTGTTGATGCTGCGCGACGAGGCGGGCATGGTGCGCGTCTTTTTCAACATCTGCCGCCATCGCGGCATGATCCTGGTCGACGCGCCGCGCAAGATCGAGGGCGCGATCCGCTGCCCCTATCATTCCTGGTGCTACGCCAAGGATGGCCGCCTTGTCGCCACGCCTCATGTCGGCGGGCCGGGCCAGAACGCCCATCCAGGCATCGACCGCGCCACGCTCGGGTTGGTCGAGGTCCGCAGCCATATCTGGATGGATGTCGTCTTCATCAACCTGTCGGGCGACGCGCCCGCGTTCACGCAGGTGCATGCCGACCTGATCGCCCGCTGGGCCGAATTCGACCGTCCGCTCCATCACGGCGGCAGCGACAGCTGCTTCACGCTCGAGGTGAATACCAACTGGAAGCTCGCCGTCGAAAACTATTGCGAAAGCTACCACCTGCCCTGGGTCCATCCCGGGCTGAACAGCTATTCGCGGCTGGAGGATCACTATCATATCGCGCAGCCCGGCCGGTATTCGGGGCAAGGCACCCTTGTCTACCGCCAGCTGCGCGGCACGATGGAGGAGGTCTTTCCCGATTTCGAGGGGCTCTGCGACAAGTGGGACACGGGCGCGGAATACGTGGCCCTTTATCCCAACCTGCTGCTTGGCGTGCACCGCGACCATACCTTTGCGATCATACTCGAACCCGTGGCCCATGACCGCACCCGCGAACATGTCCATATCTACTACGCCCGGCCCGGCACCGACGAGGTGATGCGCGCCAAGAACGCGACGCAGTGGAAAGGCGTCTTCGTCGAAGACATCTTCGTGGTCGAGGGGATGCAGCGCGGGCGCTTCGCCAGCGGTTTCGATGGCGGGCGGTTTTCGCCCGCGATGGACGGGCCGACGCATTGCTTTCACGATTGGGTGGCCGCGCGCATGCAGGCGCTGCGTGAGGGGTCGGCATGAGCGCGAGGCTCGATGCCGCTTTGTTGTCCGCCCACGAAACGGATGATCGCGCCGCCTTGATCCGCCTTTATGCCGAGGCGGCCGAGGTCAGCGACAGCCCGGCGGCGGCGTTCTACCTGACACAGGCCTTCGTCTTTGCATTGGAGGCCGGCGACCCGCGCGCGCAATCGCTGCGCGCGACCCTGGTCGCCCTTGGGGCGGACCGCCCCTGAGCGCCTAGCCGGTGCCGAGGATGATGCGCACGTAATCCTGCGTCTCGGCATAAGGCGGGATGCCGTTATGGCTGCGCACCGCCTCTGGCCCCGCGTTATAGGCGGCCAGCGCATGGTCCCAGCGTCCGAAATCGCGGTATTGCTGCGCAAGATACCGCGCGCCCGCATCCAAGTTCGCGCTCGGATCGGTGGGATCGACCCCCAGCAGGGTGGCCGTATCCGGCATCAACTGGGCAAGACCGATGGCGCCGGCGTGGCTGACCGCCTCGGGGTTCCATCCGCTTTCCTGATGCACGAG
This sequence comes from Roseibacterium elongatum DSM 19469, assembly GCF_000590925.1. Lineage (NCBI taxonomy): Bacteria > Pseudomonadati > Pseudomonadota > Alphaproteobacteria > Rhodobacterales > Roseobacteraceae > Roseicyclus > Roseicyclus elongatus. The sequence goes on from NZ_CP004372.1 coordinate 3,001,870, forward strand.
GCGCAGGTACAGATCCTCGGGGATGCCATGGCGCCGCGCCGCGGCCCGCGCCACCTCGAGCCATGGGCCGGTATAGCCGCCGACATAGGCCGGAACGCCGTCGCGGCTGTCGGCATCGGGGCGCAGACGCGCCGAGAACTGGTATTGCGTCGCTGCACGCCCATCCAGCACGTCGAAGGCACGGTTGAACCGCTCGGGCACGCCCTGCCCCCAGGCCGCGACCGGAAGGGTCATGGCCACCGCAAGACCGAGACGGCAAAGGGACGACAAAGCCCGCATCTTGCTCTCCAACAACTGTAAGACCGCGCGACGATACACATTTTTCGCGAATTTTCCAGCCTGTCGCCGCGCCCGAGTGTTAAGGGTTTTATTAAAACTTCTGTGGTGTTCTAAACGCCTCGAACAATTGCGTGCGGGAATCGGTCCTGGCGCGCAGAGACAAGTTGTCAGAGGCATGGAGGACGACGATGGCCGGTTCCGTCAACAAGGTGATCCTGATCGGCAATCTGGGCCGCGACCCCGAGGTGCGCAGCTTTCAGAACGGGGGCAAGGTGTGCAACCTGCGCATCGCCACCTCGGAGACGTGGAAGGATCGCAACACCGGCGAACGGCGCGAACGGACCGAATGGCACTCGGTCGCGATCTTCAACGAGAACTTGGCACGCCTGGCCGAGCAATACCTTCGCAAGGGCTCGAAAGTGTATATCGAGGGCAAGCTCGAAACCCGCAAATGGCAGGACCAGAGCGGGCAGGATCGCTACTCGACCGAGGTCGTCCTGCGCCCCTATGCCGGGGAACTGACCTTCCTAGACGGGCGTGACAGCGGCCAGGGCGGGGGCGGCGGCGGCGGTTACGGCGGATCGCAGGGCGGCGGCTATGGCGGCGGCTCCAGCTTTCCCGACGATCGCGGCGGCCCCTCGGGCGGCGGCTATGGCGGCCCGTCCGGCGGCAACGACATGGATGACGAGATCCCGTTCTGACACCGGGATCGCGTATGGCGCAGACCAACATCGACAGCCGACCGCCTGTGGCGCGGCGGTCAGGGGGCCAGGCAATGCAGCCGATCAATCCGAACGTCAGGGGCACCTTCGCGCCACCGGTGATGGAGGCGCGCCGCTGGATCGCGGGCAAGACCTTTGCCGCGGATCGCCCGCTGATCAATCTCAGCCAGGCCGCGCCGGTGGACCCGCCCCCCGACGCCCTGAAAGAGGCCATGGCCCGCGCCGTGATGGACGAGGACGCGACGCATCTCTACGGGCCGGTGCTGGGACATCCCGCGCTGCGCGACGAACTGGCCGGTCAATGGTCGGCGGCCTATGGCGGCACGATCCGCCCCGCGCAAGTGGCGGTGACCGCCGGCTGCAACCAGGCCTTCTGCGCCGCGATGGCGACCATCGCCGCGCCGGGCGATGCGGTGATGCTGCCCCTGCCCTATTACTTCAACCACAAGATGTGGCTGGACATGCAGGGCGTGGCCACGATCGGCCTGCCCACGGGCGACGATCTCTTGCCCGATCCCGATCGCGCGGCGGCGTTGTTGACAGACCGCACGCGCGCCATCGTCCTGGTCACGCCCAACAACCCGGCGGGCGTCGAATACCCGCCCACGTTGATCGCCGCCTTCCGCGATCTGGCCCGCGCCCGTGGTCTGGCCCTGGTGGTCGATGAAACCTACCGCGATTTCCATTCCTCGACCGACGCGCCGCATGACCTGTTCAGCGATCCCGACTGGGACGAGACGCTGGTCCATCTCTACTCCTTTTCAAAAGCCTACCGCCTGACCGGCCACCGGGTTGGCGCCTTGATGACCTCCGAGGCTCGGTTGGCCGAGGTCGAAAAATTCCTCGACACCGTGGCCATCTGTCCGCCGCAGCTGGGACAGGTCGGCGCGCGTGGTGGGGGATGGCGCAACCTCGGCGCCTGGCTGGCCGGCGAGCGGCTGGAGATCCTGGCGCGGCGCGATGCGGTGATTGCCGGGTTCCAGCGCCTGCCCCATTGGCGGCTCTTGGGCTGCGGCGCCTATTTCGCCTATGTGCGCCCCCGTTCGATGCGCCCTCGGACATCGTGGCGCGCCACCTGGTGGACGCGGCCGGCCTGCTGACCCTGCCCGGCACCATGTTCGGCCCCCTCAAGCCCGAGGGCGGCAGCGGCCAGGCCGAGGCGACCTTGCGCATCGCCTTCGCCAATGCCGATGCCGAGGGTCTGGCCGAGGTGACGCGCCGCCTGGCCACCCTTGCCCCGCCCCAACCTTCCGCGTAAGTCGGACGGGCGGCGATGTGACGATGAAAGGACGCTGAAGGAATGGCGAAAACGGCTGTCAAAAAGGCCTCCAACCTGTTCGTCTGGGTCTTGCTCGGCCTTCTGTTCGTGGCCCTGGCGGGGTTCGGCATCGGCTCGTTCGGCGGGTCGGCGACGCGCGTGGGCCAGATCGGCGAGGTCGAAATCACGGCCAACGACTATGCCCGCGCCCTGCAAAGCGAGATCCGCGCCCGCATCGCGGAAACCGGCGAGCCGATCAACCTGGCCGACCTGCGCGCGCAAGGCGTCGATACCGCCGTGCTGCAGGCGCTCGTGGCCCGCGCCGCGCTGTCGAACGAGGCCCTGGCGATGGGCCTGTCCGTCGGCGACGAGGAGGTCGCCCGCCAGATCACCGAAATCGACGCCTTCGCCGGTGTCGACGGCGCCTTCGACCGTGAAAGCTATGAGTTCGTGCTGTCACAGCAGGGACTAGATGCGACCGAGTTCGAAGAGGACGTGCGCGCGGACACGGCGCGCTCCTTGCTGCAGGTTGCCGTCGTCGGTGGCCTCTCGGCCCCCTCGGTCTATTCCGAAACGCTGGTCGCCTTTCAGGGCGAAACGCGCGACATCTCGATCCTGACGGTCACCGAGGCCGATCTGCAGGACGGGTTGCCCGACCCGACGGCGCAGGATCTGGCCAGCTACTACGACGAAAACCCGCAGCGCTTCACCCGGCCGCAGGCCAAGGGCATCACCTATGCCTGGATCACCCCCGACCAGATCATGGATCAGGTCGCGGTCGACGAACAGGCCCTGCGCGGGCTCTATGACGACCGGATCGACCTGTATGTGCAGCCCGAACGCCGGCTGCTGGAACGGCTGGCCTTCGGCAGCGAGGCCGCCGCGCAAGAGGCCGCCGATGCCATCGCCGCCGGCGACACCGATTTCGACACGCTTGTGCGCGAGCGTGACCTGACCCTCGACGATGTCGATATCGGCGAGGTGGCCGCCGGCGACCTGCCGGCCGACGCATCCGAGGTCATCTTCAACGACACCGAAAGCGAAATTCTCGGGCCCCTGCCATCCTCGCTGGGGCCGGCGCTCTACCGTGTGAATGCCGTGCTCGAGGCCAGCGAAGTGTCCTTTGACGCGGCGCGTGACGATCTGCGCCAGGAATTGGCGGAAGAGGCCGCGCGGCGTCGGATCGACGACATGCGCGAGATGATCGACGACGACCTGGCCTCGGGCGCGACGCTCGAGGAACTGGGCGAGACCACGGACATGACGCTGGGCTCGATCGCCTATACCGCAACCTCGGAAGAGGCGATTGCCGCCTATGATGCGTTTCGCGACGCCGCCGACGCGGTCCGCGAGGGGGATTTCCCCGAACTGCTGGAGCTGTCGGATGGCGGGCTGTTTGCCCTGCGCCTGGACGAGGTCGTGCCCCCCACCCTGCCGCCGCTGGCCGAGATCGAGGACGAGGTCGCCGCGGCCTGGCGCGCCACCGCCCTGCGCGCGGCCGTGGCAGACCGCGCCTCGGAGCTTGTCGGACAAGTGGCCACCGGCGCGCCGCTCGAGGATCTGGGCGATCTCACCCAGGAACGCATGATCCGGCGCCAGGATTTCGTGCCCGGTCTGCCGCCCACACTGGTGGCGCAGGCGTTCCAACTGGACGAGCCGGGCGATATCGTCATGGTTCCCGCGGCCGAGGCGGCCCATATCGTGCGCCTCGACGCGATCAACCCCGCGGCCCGCGATGCGCCGGACACCGCGATCCTGTTGCAGATCATGTCGCAGACCGTGACGCAGTCGCTGACCCAGGACATTTTCGAAAGTTTCGGGCGCGCGCTCGAGGCGCAGGCCGGCATCCAGCTTGACCAGGGCGTCATCAACGCCGTGCATTCGCAGTTCCCCTGATGGCCCTGACCCCGGATTTCGAAAGCTTCGAGGCCGGCTGGGCCGCCGGCAGGAACCAGTTGGTCTATGCCCGCCTGGCCGCCGATCTGGATACGCCGGTATCGGTGATGCTGAAACTGACCGAGGCCGGGCGCGACGCCTTTATCCTCGAGTCCGTGACCGGCGGCGAAGTGCGCGGCCGTTACTCGATCATCGGGATGAAACCCGATCTGATCTGGCAATGCCGCGGCACGGAAAGTCGCCTGAACCGCAGCGCCCGCTATGACCGCGACGCGTTCGAGCCCTGCACCCGGCCCCCGCTCGAGGCGCTGCGCGCGCTGCTGGCGGAATCGGCCATCGACATGCCCGCCGACCTGCCGGCGGCGGCCGCCGGGCTGTTCGGCTATCTGGGATACGACATGATCCGGCTGGTCGAGCATCTGCCGGACGTGAACCCCGATCCGCTCGGGCTGCCGGACGCTGTGTTGATGCGCCCCTCGGTCGTGGCGGTGCTGGACGGGGTCAAGGGCGAGGTCACCGTGGTCGCGCCGGCCTGGGTCGCCTCGGGCCTGTCGGCGCGGGCCGCCTATGCCCAGGCCGCCGAACGGGTCTCGGACGCGCTGCGCGATCTGGAACGCGCGCCGCCCGCCGCCGCCCGGGAGATGGGCGCGGCGCAGCCCGTCGGCGAGCCGGTCTCGAATTTCGCCAAGTCCGATTATCTCGCCGCCGTGGAAACCGCCAAGGATTACATCCGCGCGGGCGACATCTTTCAGGTCGTGCCCTCGCAGCGCTGGACGGTCGATTTCCCGCAGCCGCCCTTTGCGCTGTATCGTGCGCTGCGCCGGACGAACCCGTCGCCCTTCATGTTCTATTTCAACTTCGACGGCTTCCAGGTGGTGGGCGCCAGCCCCGAGATCCTGGTCAGGGTCTTTGACGGCGAGGTCACGATCCGCCCGATTGCGGGCACCCGGCCGCGCGGCGCGACGCCCGAGGAAGACCGCGCCCTCGAGGCCGACCTGATGGCCGACGAGAAGGAACTGGCCGAACACCTGATGCTGCTGGATCTGGGGCGCAACGACGTGGGCCGTGTCGCCAGGATCGGCACCGTGCACCCGACCGAGGAATTCATCGTCGAACGCTACAGCCATGTCATGCATATCGTGTCGAACGTGGTGGGCGAATTGAGCGACGAGCATGACGCGCTGTCGGCCCTGTTGGCGGGTCTGCCCGCTGGCACCGTCTCGGGCGCGCCAAAGGTCCGCGCGATGGAGATCATCGACGAGCTGGAGCCCGAAAAGCGCGGCGTCTATGGCGGCGGCGTGGGCTATTTCAGCGCCGGCGGCGACATGGACATGTGCATCGCGCTGCGCACCGCCGTGGTTCAGAACGGCAAGCTCTATATCCAGGCCGGCGGCGGTGTCGTCTATGACAGCGACCCCGAGGCCGAGTTCGTGGAAACCGTGAACAAGTCGCGCGCCATCCGCAAGGCGGCCGAGGATGCGGGCCTGTTCACCGGGCGCGGCAACCTCTAGGGAAGATCGGTTGCGCCCGGGCGCGTTTTCGCCGGCGAAAACGGCACGGAAAACCCGGGTTTTCCGCCCGTCCACCGCGCGTTGGTCACTCCGACAGCGCGCGGCGCAACACCTCGGAGACCGGCGCAATCGCCACGCCCTCGTTGCGACCCGACAGCGCCCAGGAAAACAGGGCGGTGACCGTATCGGGCCGCGTGCGGCCCGCGACGACAACCGCGCCTTCCTGCTGCGCGGCGAACTCGGCACGGCCAAGGTAGCGGGTGATGACGGTGGCGCGCTGGTCCTCGTCATCGAGCAGGCGGAACAGGGTCACGGCGGGCACATCCGCACGCAGCGCGGTTTGCTCGGCCGCGTTCAGGCCGCGGGCAAAGGCCAGCATGCCCTGCCCACGCCCGGCCACATGGCCCACGGCCGCATCCAGAACGGGGCGATCCGACTGGATGCGGCTGTCCGGCGTATCGAGCAGCGCGATGGCCTCGGGCACGGCGCGGTTGGCCTCGGCCAGGGCGACCTCGACATCCTGCGGCGTGGCCCCGGCGGGCAGACCGCCGCCGAGGATCAGCACCTCGAACCCCGCAGCGCGAAAGGCGGCGGCGCGGCTCGCGGCATCGGCGCGCAGCGGGTCGATGGCGAAGGCGACCGGAAAGGAAAACCGGGTCAACGTGGCGATGTCCAGGCCAGCCTCGGGATCGTCGATCAGAACCACCGCGATCAGCGGACGCTCGTCGCCTTGGGCATCGAAGGGCACCGCGTAACGCGCCAGCGCGCCGGCCTGGGCCGCATCGGCCGCGTCGGGCATGTCGGCCTCGGCCGCCGGGTCCGCCCCCTCGACCGTCGCGTCCGGCCTGTCCGGCGCCGCCACCTGCGGCAGGGCGCCGGGCGCGCCAACCCGCAGGCTGCGCGGCGGGGCGGGGGCCGCGGGGTCTTCGGCTGTCTGCATCTCGGCCCCGCCCGGCTGTGGCGCGGGTTGAGGTGCGGCGGGGGGCATCGGCCCGCCCGGCACGGCCAGATCGTCCTCGGTCACCAGCCCAAGGGGGGCGGCCCCCTGCGGCGGGACAAGGCGGCGAACGGGCGGCAGCGGGGTGTCGTCGTCCAGAACCGGCGCGGGGGCCGTGGCCACCTCGGGCGCGGGGGCGGTGTCCGCGGGCGCTGTCGGCGGTGGCCCGTCATCGTCACCCGCGACAGGCTCGGTCGCGTCCGGCACCGGGGCCGGGGCCGTTTCCGGGCTTGGCGCGGTTTCGGGGCCCTGCGTCTGCAACGGGCCCGGCCCCGTGGCCGCCACGCCGGGTTGCGGGTCACCGCCGCCCAGATCGGGCGCGTCCATGTCGATGGCGGCCAGGGCCGCGGGCACCGGCGGGGTCGGCGAGACGGCGATGTCGGGCTGTGGGGCCGGCGCGGTATCGAGCGCCTGGGGCACCGTGCCCCCGGGCTCGGCGGGCGCGCGTGGTGTAGTGGCCTGCGGCGCGGTATCGGTTTCGGGCAATGCGGCCGCTTCCTCGGGCGGCGGACGGTTGAACTCGGACCCGGCGGGCAGCGGGATCGCCGTCGCGGGGCCCGATGACGCGCCCTCTGCGGCCGTGGCCGGGGCTTGTACCCCGTCATCCGCGCCCGACGGTTCTGGCGCGAGGGCCGTCGTCTCGCCTTCGGCCACCGGGTCTGCGTCGGGACCGATGGTCGGCGACGCGGCCTCGCCCAAACCGCTGGTCCCTTCCGCATCGGTCGTCTGGGTGCCGGTCTCGGGCTCTGCATCGGTCGTGCGGCCCAGCCCCACCGGGCTGCTGTCGCCCACCTCCGGCGCGCCTGTCGCCGGTGCCACAGCGGTGCGCGCGCCGCGCTCGGGCAGCGGCGTCGACAAGGATACGGCCCCCGCAACCACAACCGCCACAAGGCCGCCCCAGATCACGCCCCGGATGATCCCACCGCCCATCGATCCCTCCATCTGCCATACGCGTCAGGCCATGATCCGGCCCTGCGCGTCGCCTCGTCCGCGCCGTCTTGTCCCGGTCGTCATTGCCTTGACCCCGGCACGCGGCTTTGGGACATGTATACATCGGGCGCCCGGCGCCTTCACCCCTTTTCGCGAAAGGCGGACGCGATGTTGCTGCTGATCGATAATTACGACAGCTTCACCTACAATCTGGTCCATTATCTGGGCGAGCTGGGGGCCGATCTGAAGGTGGTCCGCAATGACGCCCTCAGCGTGCAGGAGGCGCTGGCCATGGCCCCCGAGGCCATCGTGCTGTCGCCCGGGCCCTGCGACCCGGCGCAGGCGGGCATTTGCGTGCCGCTGACCCGCGCCGCCGCCGGGGCCGGCGTGCCGCTTTTCGGGGTTTGCCTGGGGCATCAGACGATCGGCGAGGCGTTCGGCGGCACGGTGATCCGCCACACCGAGATCGTGCATGGCAAGATGGGCGAGATCCGCCACGAGGGCAAAGGCGTCTTTGCGGGCCTGCCCTCGCCGCTCAAGGCGACGCGATACCATTCGCTGGTGGTCGCGCGCGACAGCCTTCCGACCGATCTTGAGATCACGGCCGACCTGTCCCGACGGCACCATCATGGGCCTGCGGCACAGATCGCTGCCCATCGAGGGCGTGCAGTTTCACCCCGAAAGCATCCGCTCGGAACACGGGCATGCGATGCTGAAGACCTTCCTCGACATGGCCAAGGAGGCCGTTCCCGCATGAGCGATGCGATGAAACCCCTGATCTTTGCCGCCTCCGAGGGGCCGCTGTCGCGCGCGCAGGCCGAGCATGCCTTTGACGAGTTGTTCGAGGGGCGCGCCACCCCCGCCCAGATCGCGGGGTTGTTGATGTCGATGCGCGCACGGGGCGAGTCGGTGGCCGAATACGCCGCCGCGGCCGCCGTGATGCGCGCCAAATGCACCCCGGTCAAAGCGCCCGAGGGCGCGATGGACATTGTGGGCACGGGCGGCGACGGCAAGGGCACGCTGAACATCTCGACCGCGACGGCCTTTGTCGTGGCGGGGGCAGGCGTGCCTGTGGCCAAGCACGGCAATCGAAACCTGTCGTCGAAATCCGGGGCGGCGGATGCGCTGACCGAGATGGGCGTAAACGTGATGGTCGGGCCAGAGGTCGTCGAACGCGCCCTGACCGAGGCCGGGATCGGTTTCATGATGGCGCCCATGCATCACCCGGCGATGAAGCACGTCATGCCCGTCCGGCAGGAACTGGGCTGCAAGACGATCTTCAACATCCTGGGGCCGCTGACCAACCCGGCAGGCGTCAAGCGGCAGTTGACCGGCGCCTTCGCCATCGACCTGATCTTTCCCATGGCCGAGACATTGCAGGCGCTGGGGTCCGAGGCGGCGTGGCTGGTCCATGGGTCTGACGGCACCGACGAGATCTCGATCTCGGGCGCGACCTCGGTCGCGGAACTCAAGGACGGCAAGATCACCGGCCGCGAGGTGCACCCCGAAGAGGCCGGCCTGCCCGAACACCCGTTCCGCGATATCTTGGGGGGCACGCCCGCCGAGAATGCCACTGCGTTCCGCGCGCTGCTGGATGGCGCGCCGGGGGCCTACCGCGATGCCGTTCTGCTGAATGCCGCCGCCGCGCTGGTGGTGGCGGGCAAGGCAGACGGACTGCGCGAGGGGGCTGAAATGGCCGCCGACAGTATCGATTCCGGTCGCGCCAAAGCCGCCGTCGAGGCGCTTGCGCGCGTGACATCCGCCGCCTGACCGGCACAAACAGACATCATTCCGAGGGGCCGCATGAGCACCATTCTCGACAAGATCAAGGCCTACAAGCTGGACGAGGTCGCCGCTGCCAAGGCCGCCCGCCCCCGCAGCACGGTGGAAGAGGCCGCGCGCGCCGCCCCGCGCATCCGCCCCTTTGGCGAGGCATTGCGCAAGGCGTCGGCCACCGGCTACGGGCTGATCGCCGAGATCAAGAAGGCCAGCCCGTCCAAGGGGTTGATCCGCGCCGATTTCGACCCGCCCGCGCTGGCCCGCGCCTACGAGGCCGGGGGGGCAACCTGTCTGTCGGTGCTGACCGACACGCCGTCTTTCCAGGGCGCGCCCGAGTATCTGAGCCGCGCGCGCGCCGCGTCCAACCTGCCCTGTCTGCGCAAGGATTTCCTCTATGACACCTACCAGGTCGCCGAGGCGCGGGCCTGGGGGGCCGATTGCATCCTGATCATCATGGCCTCGGTCGAGGATGGGCAGGCCGCCGAGTTGGAAGATGCCGCGCGCGACTGGGGCATGGATGCGCTGATCGAGGTGCATGACGGGGCCGAACTGGACCGGGCGATGAAGCTGGCCAGCCCGCTTCTGGGCATCAACAACCGCAATCTCAACACGTTCGAGACGACACTCGACACCACGCGGACCCTGGCCGCGCGGGTGCCCGAGGATCGGATGGTGATCTCGGAATCCGGTCTGTTCACGCCCGAAGATCTGGCCGAGATGGCGCGCTGCGGGGCGCGCACCTTCCTGATCGGCGAAAGCCTGATGCGGCAGGATGACGTGACCGCGGCCACCCGCGCGCTCTTGGCCGACCCGCTGCCGGTGGGCGCGTGATGGCGGGCAAGCTCACCCATTTCGACGGGGGCGGACAGGCCCATATGGTCGATGTCTCTGACAAGGCAGTCACGTCGCGCATCGCCGTGGCCGAATGCCATGTGCGCATGCAACCCGCGACGCTGGCGCTGGTGACCACGGGCGATGCCAGGAAGGGCGATGTGCTAGGCGTGGCGCGTCTCGCCGGGATCATGGGGGCCAAGCGAACGGCCGAACTGATCCCGCTCTGCCACCCTCTGCCGGTCACCAAGGTCACGGTCGATCTGACCCCCGACGACGCGCTGCCAGGTGTGCGCATCTCGGCCACGGTCAAGACGACCGGACAAACCGGCGTCGAGATGGAGGCGCTGACCGCCGCCTCGACCGCCGCATTGACCGTCTATGACATGTTGAAAGCCGCCGAGAAATCCATGGAGATCGGCGGCTTGCGCGTGTTCTGAAAGATGGCGGCAAATCCGGCCGCTACCAGGCCGAGGAGCGTGCATGATCACGGTCGACGAAGCGCTTTCGGCCTGTCTGGCCCTGACCCGCCCGCTCGAGGCCGAGACCGTGCCCCTGTCCGAGGCGGCGGGCCGCGTTCTGGCCGATCCCGTCTTTGCCAAGCGCGATCAGCCGCCATTCGCCGCCTCGGCCATGGATGGCTATGCCCTGCGCGATATCGAGGCGATCCCGGGCCGCCGCCTGCGCGTCGTGGGCGAAGCGCCCGCCGGCCGCGCGTGGTCGGGCCGGATCGGGCCGGGCGAGGCGCTGCGCATTTTCACCGGCGCGCCGGTGCCCGAGGGCGCGGACCGCATCGTGATCCAGGAGGACGTGACCGTCAATGGCGACACGATCACCCTAGGCAAGACGCTGGATGGCGGGCTGCATCTGCGCCCGTCGGGGGCCGATTTCCGCGCCGGCGCCCGGATCGAGGCACCGCGCCGCCTGTCGCCCGCCGATATCGCACTGGCCGCTGCCATGAACGCCCCCACCCTGTCGGTCACCCGCCGCCCCGAGGTGGCCATGATCGCCACGGGGGACGAGTTGGTCAGCCCCGGCGAAGACCCCGGCCCCGACCAGATCATCGCCTCGAACACCTATGGGCTGAAAGCGCTGATCGAGGCCGAGGGCGGCCATGCCCGCCTGCTGCCCATCGCCCGCGACAATCGCGAGAGCTTGGAGACCGTGTTCGACCTGGCCAAAGGCGCCGACCTGATCGTGACCGTGGGTGGGGCCTCGGTGGGCGATCATGACCTTGTGGGCGAGGTGGCCGCGGGCCTCGGCCTCGAACGTGCCTTCTACAAGATCGCCATGCGCCCCGGCAAACCGCTGATGGCGGGACGGCTTGGCGAGGGGGCGCTGTTGGGCCTGCCCGGCAACCCGGTCTCGGCCATGGTCTGTGGGCACCTGTTCCTCGTGCCCATGCTGCGCGCGTTTCTCGGCCTGCCGGCCGGGGCGCGCCGCCGGCGGCGGGCCCGCCTCATGGACGATCTCGACCCCAATGGCCCGCGCGAGCACTACATGCGCGCCGAGGTCGTGCCTGGCGCCGACCTGCCCGAGATCACCCCCTTTGACCGGCAGGACAGTTCGCTCTTGTCGATCTTCAGCCGTGCCAACGCCTTGCTGGTGCGCCCGGTCGACGACGGCAAACGACGCATGGGCGATATCGTCGACTACCTGCCTCTGGGGCCCCTCATCACCTGATCCGCCCCGTTTCGTTGACACGGAGCGCGAACAGCGGTAGAACACAAGGTGAACGAGGATCGAGCGGACGGGCATATTCCCCGCCCCGGCAGCAGGAGGATTGGGTCATGCTGACACGCAAACAGCGCGATCTGCTGGAATTCATTCACAAGCGGGTGCAGCGCGATGGCGTGCCACCGTCCTTTGACGAGATGAAGGACGCGCTGGATCTGCGCTCGAAATCGGGCATTCACCGGCTGATCACCGCCCTGGAAGAGCGCGGCTTCATCCGGCGGCTGGCGCATCGCGCCCGCGCCATCGAAATCGTCAAGATGCCCGACGGCATGGAAAGCGCGGGGTTCGCCCCCCGCCGTCGATCGAGGGCGACCGCCCCGATGCCGCGCCGCCCCCCGGCGCGATGCCGGTGCAGGCGGCCGCACTGGACGTGCCGGTGATGGGACGCATCGCCGCCGGCACCCCGATCGAGGCGATCAGCGATGTGGCCGCCCATGTGGCGGTGCCGCAGCAGATGCTGGGCAGCGGGCGGTCGCATTACGCGCTCGAGGTGCGCGGCGACTCGATGATCGAGGCCGGTATCAATGATGGTGACATCGTCGTGATCGAGGAAACCGCCCGCGCCGACAACGGCGACATCGTCGTCGCCCTCGTCGAAGGGCACGAAGCGACGCTGAAGCGGTTTCGGCGCAAGGGCGGGATGATCGCGCTCGAGGCGGCAAACCCCGCGTATGAGACGCGCGTGTTGCGCGACGATCAGGTGACCGTTCAGGGCAAGCTGGTCGGATTGATCCGCACCTATTGAGCGCGCGCGCGGCGGTGACGCGGGCTCCAGAGGCGGTCGCCTTGCCAGTCGCGTGAGGTGACTACCGTGACCTCGGCCGTGCCACCAGCGCGAACCAGCGCCACGGCGCCGTTGGTATCCAGAAAGGCGCGGTCCATCACGCGACAGGGGGCTTGCGCGTTGCGCAACCCCGCTTCGGCATCGGGCGCGCCTGCACCAACCGGCAGATCGGCATTGGCCAGAGGCTCGGACAGAATCACCAGGTCATGGGACAGACAGGCCGCCCCGGCCTCGGCCAGGGCACGCCGACCGGCCCCATGCCAGATGCGCAGATCCGGCAGCTCGATGGAGCGGCCACGCCCGTCGTCGCGCCACCCGGCCCGGTCCGCCGCCCTGGCCTGATCCGCCAGATCGCCATCGTTTTCCAGCCAGATCCGGGCCACGAACCCATCCCCGCGCGGGCGCGACAGGGCGCGCCCCTGCCCCGTCATGACACCGACAAGACCGCCGCTGTCGGAAATCAGCACGCGTGGCCGCTCGGCCTCGGTCCAGAGCAGCATGGCCAGCAGAACGGGCACGGCCCCCAGCCATCGCAGACGCCCCTGCCACAGGATCACGACCAGCCCGCCCAGGGCAATCGCCGCCAGCCAGCCGGCCGGGGGCGTGACCACCGGCGTGGTGGCGCCGGGCAGGGCCGCGACCCGGTCGGCCACCCCCAGGATCCAGGCCAGCGCCGGTTCCATGACCGCAAAGGCCACCGCCGACGCCCCCAGGGGCCACAGCAGCGCCGCCAGCACGGCGGTCGGGATCACGACGCTGCCCATGACCGGCACGGTCAGAAGGTTGGCCAAAAGGCCGTAAACGGCGATCCGGTTGAAATGGGCCGCCGCGAAAGGCGCGGTTGCCGCACCTGCCACCGCCGAGGAGACGACAAGGGCAAACCCCCATTTCGCCCATCGCGGCCAGGCCAGCATCCACGCCTGTCCGCGCAAGCCGTTGAACACCGCCACAAGCGCCGTCGTCGCGGCAAAGGACATCTGGAAACCCGGCGACATCAGCGTTTCTGGGCGATGGACCAGAACGATCAGAGCCGCGATGGCGACCGAGCGCAAGGTGACCGCGCGCCGGTCCAGAAGCACGGCCACGAACATCACCCCAACCTGGATGAAGGCCCGCTCGGTCGCGACATTGCCCCCCGACAAGGCGAGGTAGAAGGCCCCGGCCCCGAGCGCGGCGACCGCCGCCCATTTGCGGATCGGGTAGCGCAGGGCCAGCGCCGGGATCAGCGCCAGCACCGTCCGCAGCGCGGCATAGACGAAGCCCGTCAGCAGGCCCATATGCAGGCCCGAGATGGCCAGCAGATGGGCGATGTTGGCCGCGCGCATCGCCTCGACCGGCCCGGCCTCGAGCCCCGAGCGATCGCCCGTCAACACCGCCGCGGCGAAGGCGCCGGGCTGTCCCGGGATCTCGGCGCGGATCGCCTGTGACAGTTGCATGCGCAGGTGGAACAGCGGGGCCGCACCGGGCGCGCGCGCCTCGGCCAGCAGAACCGGGCTGCGCGTGTAGCCCACCGCCCCAAGCGACAGGAACCAGGCATGCCGCTGGAAATCGAAGCCCCCCGGTTCGGCCGGCCCCGAGGGCGGGGACAGATGCCCGGTCATCATCACCCGCATCCCCGGCGCGGGGGCGAGCCAAGGCTGCGCGCCATGCAGCGAGACACGTACACGGGTCGGCACACGCTCTGGGCGGACATCGTCGAGGCGGACCTGATCCAGCGTCAGGCGCAGCGCGTCCGAGGCGGACCGGTCGATGCCGACAACGCGCCCCTCGATCACGCCATAGTAGCGGAAATCGAGCACGGGACCGGCCACAAGATGCGCCCGTGCGCCGGCCACGGCGACCCCTGCGGCCATCAGGAAAAGGGCCAATCCCAACGGACCCAACCCCTCGCGCCGCCAAAGGTAGAGCGCCAGCCCCCCCGCGCCCGACCCGAGGGCAAGACCATAGCCCGCGAGGCCGGGTTCGACCGGCAGCGCGAAATACGTCCCCACCCCCAGGGCCAGCGCAACCGGCGCCCATGGCATCAGGGCCCCGCGCTGCCCCTGCTGCACCGCGTTCAACGCCGGCAGGATCTGGCCCGTCCGCACCCTTGCGCCCCTCCGTCACGGTCGAGTAAGTCCCCCCTTGTCTATCCAAGACATGGTTTCGAACTGGTTAACGCGGGCGAGCGCTCGACACTCGCCCGAAAGGGATCACATGGCCGATCAAGACGCTGTCGTTACACGTTTCGCCCCCTCGCCCACCGGGTTCCTGCATATCGGTGGGGCGCGGACCGCCTTGTTCAACTGGCTTTTCGCCCGTGGACGGGGGGGCAAGTTCCTGCTGCGCATCGAGGACACCGATCGCGCGCGCTCGACCCCCGAGGCGACACAGGCCATTCTGGACGGGTTGGCGTGGCTGGGCCTCGACCATGACGGGCCGGTGATCAGCCAGTTCGCCCGCGCCGAGCGGCACGCCGAGGTCGCCCAGCAGATGCTGGCCGCGGGCCATGCCTACAAGTGTTACGCCACCCCCGACGAGATCCAGGCCTTTCGCGATCAGGCCAAGGCCGAGGGCCGCTCGACCCTGTTTCTCAGCCCGTGGCGCGACGCGCCCGAGGCCGACCACCCCGCAGGCGCGCCCTTTGTCATCCGGCTCAAGGCCCCGCGCGACGGCGAAACCGTGATCGAGGATGCGGTTCAAGGCCGGGTCACGGTCAAAAATGCGCAGCTCGACGACATGGTGCTGCTGCGTTCGGACGGAACGCCCACCTACATGCTGGCCGTCGTCGTGGACGATCACGACATGGGCGTGACCCATGCGATCCGCGGCGACGACCATCTCAACAATGCGGCCCGGCAGGCCCAGATCTACCATGCCATGGGCTGGCCCGAGCCGGTCTGGGCCCATATCCCGCTGATCCACGGCCCGGACGGCAAGAAACTGTCGAAACGCCACGGCGCGCTTGGCGTGATGGAGTATGCCGCAATGGGCTATCCGCCCGCCGCGATGCGCAACTATCTGGCCCGTCTGGGCTGGAGCCATGGCGATGACGAGTTGTTCACCGATGCGCAGGCGCAGGCCTCGTTTGACCTGACGGGAATCGGCAAATCGCCCGCGCGGCTGGACATGAAAAAGCTCGAGAACGTCGCGGGCTGGCATATCGCGCGCATGGAGGACGCCGATATCGTCGCGGAAATCGAAAGGTTCCGTGCAGTCACCGAAGAGACGCCGCTTTCGCAGTCGCAGAAAGCGGGACTTGCCTCTGCGATGTTTTGCCTCAAGGATCGGGCCAAATCGCTGCCCGATCTGATGGAAAAAGCCCAATTCGTCTTGGCCGAACGGCCCATCGCCCCGGATGAGAAAGCCGCCAGGGCGCTCGACCCGGTATCCCGTGGTATACTGCGAGAATTGACTGCGCAGTTGCAGAATGTTAGCTGGACGCGAGAGATGCTGGAGAGCACGTTGAATGCCGCGGCCGAGGGGCACGGCATGAAATTCGGCAAGTTGGCAGGCCCGCTCAGGGCAGCGATTGCCGGGCGCAGCGTGACCCCCAGCGTGTTCGACATGATGCTCGTCATCGGTCGGGACGAAACCATCGCCCGCCTGACGGACGCCGCCTCCCGCCCCGAGTGAGTGCAGGGCGGGGCGCACACTCAGCGTGGGGTCCGCGACGGCAGCGTCCGGCCCCTATCCCCTGCCCGCGCGCCCCGCGCGGCAGTTCAGTTGGAGAAGGGACGACAATGGCAGACACCAGAACCGCCACCTTGACCATCGACGGCAAATCCTACGAGTTGCCGGTTCGGTCCCCCAGTGCCGGACCCGATGTGATCGATATCGGCAAGCTTTACGGCCAGGCCGGCGTTTT
The DNA here is from genome assembly GCF_000590925.1 of Roseibacterium elongatum DSM 19469. Lineage (NCBI taxonomy): Bacteria > Pseudomonadati > Pseudomonadota > Alphaproteobacteria > Rhodobacterales > Roseobacteraceae > Roseicyclus > Roseicyclus elongatus. The sequence continues at coordinate 3,018,441 of NZ_CP004372.1, forward strand.
CACGCATGACCCCGGCTTTACCTCGACCTCGTCCTGCGACAGCTCGATCACCTTCATCGACGGCGACAAGGGCGAGTTGCTGCATCGCGGCTACCCGATCGACCAGCTGGCCGAGAAATCGCATTTCCTCGAAGTCTGCTATCTGCTGCTTTATGGCGAATTGCCGAATGCGGCCGACCTCGAGAAATTCGAGACCACGATCACGCATCACACGATGATCCACGAGCAGATGGGCAATTTCTTTCGCGGGTTCCGCCGCGATGCCCACCCGATGGCGGTCATGGTGGGCGTGGTCGGCGCGATGTCGGCCTTCTACCACGACTCGACCGACATCAACGACCCGCGCCAGCGCGAGATCGCCAGCCACCGCCTGATCGCCAAGATGCCGACGATCGCGGCATGGGCCTATAAATACACGATCGGCCAGCCTTTCGTGTATCCGCGCAACGATCTGGATTATGCCTCGAACTTCCTGCGCATGTGCTTTGCCGTGCCGGCCGAGGAATACAAGGTCGACCCGATCCTTAGCCGTGCGATGGACCGGATCTTTACCCTCCATGCCGATCACGAGCAGAACGCCTCGACCTCGACGGTGCGTCTGGCCTCGTCCTCGGGCGCGAACCCGTTTGCCTGTATCGCGGCCGGCATCGCCTGCCTCTGGGGTCCGGCGCATGGCGGGGCGAACCAGGCCTGCCTGGAAATGCTCAAGGAAATCGGGACGCCCGATCGCATTCCCGAATTCATCGACCGCGCCAAGGACAAGAACGATCCGTTCCGCCTGATGGGCTTTGGCCACCGCGTCTACAAGAACCACGACCCGCGCGCGACGGTGATGAAGACATCGGCTCACGAGGTTCTGGACCTGCTGGGCGTCGAGGACAACCCGATCCTGCAAGTTGCGATGGAACTGGAAAAGACCGCCCTCGAAGATCCCTATTTCGCCGAGAAGAAACTGTTCCCGAACGTCGATTTCTATTCGGGCATCATTCTCGAGGCGATGGGCTTTCCGACCTCGATGTTCACGCCCATTTTCGCGGTCAGCCGCACGGTGGGCTGGGTCAGCCAGTGGAAAGAGCAACTGACCGATCCGGCGATGAAGATCGGACGCCCGCGCCAGCTTTATACCGGCGAAACGCATCGCGACTATGTCGAGATCGAGGACCGCTGAGCCGGCCGGTTGCACGACCGACAAGGCCACCCGACTCGGGTGGCCTTTTTTCATGTACCGCAATGACTTGACAGGCGACGCTGAAGCATCACGTCAAGATGCCATCCGCTCGGCGGCCAGATCGCGGATGCGCGCGATCATGGCGCGCACCCCGTTCGAGCGCTGCGATGACAGGTGCTCGTCCAGACCGAGCCGCGCCAACTCGGCCTGTGCGTCCACCTTCAGAACCTCGGCCACGGTCAGCCCGGAATACAGCGCGTGCAGCACGGCAATCAGGCCGCGCACGATGATGGCGTCACTGTCGCCCTCGAAACGACACGCGCCGCGGGCCCCTCTCCCTCGATGCGCGGCAGGATCCAGACCTGGCTGGCGCAGCCATCGACCTTGGTGGCCGGCACCTTGACCGCGTCATCCAGCGGCGGCAGCGCCTTGCCCAGTTCGATGACGTGGCGGTAGCGCTCCTCCCAATCGTCGAGAAAGTCGAACGTGTCCGCGATATCTTCGAAGGCTTCGGTCGCCATGGTCGGTTCCTTGATCTGCAACGCCCATGAGGTAGGCGGACCGGCCGCGACAGTCCAGTGGCGCTTTTCATCGCAGGGGCAATCGGATAGACAGCGGCGCAATGAAAACCCGGAGGTTGCCCATGCCGCGCGCCCTTGTCGCCCTGTCGCTGATCCTGACCCTTGCGGCCTGTGACAGCCGCCTGAACCCGATGACCTGGTTCGGGGGCGACCGCGAAGAGCGCGTGCGCGTCGTCGAGACCGAGGTCGATCCGGCCGATCCGCGCCCGCTGGTGGCCGAGGTGGCCGCGCTCAGCGTCGAGGGCACAAGCTCGGGCGCGATCCTGCGGGCAACCGGGATCGTGCCGACGCAAGGCTACTGGCAGGCCGATCTCGTTCCGGCGGGGCGCGAAGACGGCACGCTGATCTTCGAGTTTCGCGCCGCGCCGCCCCTGACACAGCAGCCGCAGGGCGCGCCCGCAACGCGCGAGATCGTCGCCGCGACGGCACTTGGACGCGGCGATCTTGAGGGCGTGCGCACGATCCTCGTGATCGGACAGGCCAACAGGCGGTCGGTCAGCCGCCGCTGACGCGGCGGTCAGACGGTCACGATCTTGACCTTTTGCCCGATCGCGGACAGGGCGATCTTGCCCTCGATCAGGCGCAGCGCATCATCGCCGAACACCTCGCGCCGCCAGCCGGTGGCCCAGATCCCGTCATGCAGCCCCGAGGCGATATCGTCGAGATCCGAGGCCGAGGCGATCAGCTTGGCCGCCACGCCGGCCTCTTCGGCCTTGGCCTTGAGCAGCACGCGCAGCAGATCGGCCAGCGCCGGGTTCATCCCGGACCGATCACGCGCCTTGGGCACATGCGGAACCTTGTCGGGCGGCGTGTCGAGGCCGCGCTTGACGGCGGCGACCAACCCTTCGGCAATCGCGCCCTTGCGCGCATCGCGCAGAAGCAGCCGCGATTTCGACAGGTCCTGAACCGATTTCGGCTTGGTCGAGGCCAGTTCCATCAACGCGTCATCCTTGAGGATGCGGTTGCGGGGGATGTTCTTTTCCTGTGCCGTGCGTTCGCGATAGGCGGCCAGTTCGCGGGCCACGGCCAACAGCCTGGGCGAGGTCGTGCGCAGCTTCAGGCGTTTCCATGCATCCTCAGGCGTGACCACGTAATTCTCGGCATCGGTCAGTGTCGCCAGCTCTTCCTCGAGCCAGTGGGTTCGCCCCGATGTCGCGAGGCGGGCCGAGAGGTGTTCGTAGATCTGACGCAGATGGGTCACATCGGCCAGGGCATAGGTCTTTTGCGCGTCGCTGAGCGGTCGCCGCGACCAGTCGGTGAAGCGTGAGGATTTGTCGAGGCTGGCCTTGGCGATCTTGCGCACGAGGGTCTCGTAGCCGACCTGATCGCCAAAACCGCAGACCATTGCCGCGACTTGCGTGTCGAACAGCGGCGCGGGCACGACGCCGCCCTCGACATGAAAGATTTCCAGGTCCTGACGCGCGGCGTGAAACACCTTGACCACGGATCTGTTGCGAAACAGCGCATACAGCGGCGCGAGGTCCATCCCGTCGGCCAGCGGGTCGACCAGAACGGCGTCATCGTCCCCCTCGCCCGGCAGGGCCAGCTGCACAAGGCACAGCTGGGCGTAATAGGTCCGCTCGCGCAGGAACTCGGTATCGACTGTCACATAGGGGGCGTCAGCGGCCCGGGCGCAGAAATCGGCCAGGGCGTCGGTCGTGGTCAGGGTCTTGGGCACGGGTCATCCGTTACTGGGGCAGAGAATGCTGCGCTCGGTGATAGGCGAGCGCCGCGCGAAAGGAAAGAGTGCGCGATCACCCCGCATCGTCGAGGAAAACAGGGCTGCGATCCCCGGCGGCGAAGCGGCGCAGCACGGCGGGGTACAACCGATGCTCCTGCACCAGCACGCGGTCCGCCAAGGTCTGTGGCGTGTCCCCCGGAAGGATAGGCACACGTGCCTGCCCGAGGATCGGGCCATCATCCAGTTCTGGTGTCACCTCGTGGACGGTGCAGCCGGCCTCGGCATCGCCGGCCTCGATGGCGCGGGCATGGGTGTGGAGCCCGCGATATTTCGGCAGGAGCGAGGGGTGAATGTTCAACATCCGCCCCTGCCACTGGCCGACGAACCCTGCGGTCAGAACCCGCATGAAGCCCGCAAGACACAGGATATCCGGGGCGTAGGGGCGGATCGCCACCGTCAAGGCGACCTCGAACCCGGCGCGATCCTTGCCGAAGGGGCGATGATCGACCGCGGCCACGGGAATGCCCATGTCTGCGGCGCGCGCCAGCCCCCCGGCCTTGGGGTCATTGGCCAGCACCAGACAGGGCCGCGCCGGGTGGTCGCCGGTCATCGACCGGGCCAGGGCCACCATGTTCGAGCCGCCGCCCGAGATCAGGATCGCGACGCGGCGTGTCACGCCAGCGTTCCGGCGTAGCTGACCCCCTGCCCTTCGGCCACGGTTCCGATGCGGTGCACGCGCTCACCCTCGGCGCTCAGCAGCGCGGCCAGATCGTCGGCGCGCTCGGCCGAGACCACCAGCACCATGCCGATGCCCGCGTTGAACGTCTTCAGCAATTCCGGCGTGTCCAACCCGCCCTCGGCGGCCAACCAGGCAAAGACCGGGGGCAATGGCCAGGACGACAGGTCGTCTGCGCGCCCAGCCCCACGGGCAGAGCGCGCGGCAGGTTCTCGGTCAGGCCGCCGCCCGTGATATGGGCCAGCGCATGCACGCCCCCGGCCCCGGATCGCGGTCAGCGCCGGTTGCACATAGAGACGCGTCGGCGCCAGCAGGGCGGCGCCCAGGTCGGACGCCTCGGCGAAGGGGGCCGGCGCATGCCAGTCGAGGCCTGAGCGGTCGACGACCTTGCGCACCAGCGAATAGCCGTTGGAATGCACCCCGTCCGAGGCGAGCCCCAGCAACACATCGCCCGACGCCACCCCAGCCGGCAGGCTGTGACCCCGCTCCATCGCGCCGACGGCGAACCCGGCCAGATCGAAATCGCCGGGCGCGTACATGCCGGGCATTTCCGCCGTCTCGCCCCCGATCAGGGCACAGCCCGACAGGCGGCAGCCCTCGGTAATGCCGGTGACGATGCGCGCCGCGGCCCCGACCTCCAGCTTGCCCGTCGCGAAATAGTCGAGGAAAAACAGCGGCTCGGCCCCCTGGCACACCAGATCGTTCACGCACATGGCGACAAGGTCGATGCCGATCGTGTCGAAATGCCCGGTGTCGATGGCAATCTTGAGCTTGGTGCCCACCCCATCGGTCGCCGCCACCAGAACCGGGTCGGCATAGCCCGCGGCCTTGAGATCGAACAGCGCGCCGAAACCGCCCAAACCCTCCATCACGCCGGGACGGCGCGTGGCGGCGGCGGCGGGCTTGATGGCATCCACCAGCGCATTGCCGGCCTCGATATCGACGCCGGCCTCGGCATAGGTCAGACCCGGTTTGCGATCAGCCATATCGGCACCTCCCACATGTTTGACAGGCCCCTAGCAGGCGCGGCGGACAAGGTCCATCCGGCGGCGGCACGTTCAGCCGTTGCGGTTGCCGGGTGCATCCGCCCCCGCCGCCCGACGGCCGATCCACAAAAACAGCGCCAGCATCAGCGCCGTCGAGCCCACCAGCATCGCCTGGTTGCTCAACCCGGCCGGATCGCCCAGCATCGCACGGATGGCGGGCATCAACAGGGCGGGCAACACGACGTTGAGCAACAGATACAGGCCCAGCATCATCGCCCAGATCACCCCCCAGTCGCGCAGCCCGAGGCCCCGCGTGGCCGACCGCGCGGCGCGCATCCCCACATCCGCCGCCGGCACCGAGGCTAGAATGACCCCGGTCGCAAGGGAATTGGGGATCCCGGCGAATGAAATGAGCGCCGCATAGACAAAACGCAGCGCCACGATCCAGACGAGATAGCGCGCCGCGAGGGCAGAAAGTGAGGGCATGACCGATCCTACCGCCTGTGTGATGGCTATGGCACTGCAATAGGCGCAGGCGCGCGCCACGGCAAGCGTGCCGCTGCCGGGGTGGATGCGTGATGGCTTGACGGGCGGGGGCGGTCTGATAAGCCTCGGGCGCGGCGGGCCTGTAGCTCAATCGGTTAGAGCAGGGCGCTCATAACGCCTTGGTTGGGGGTTCGAGTCCCTCCGGGCCTACCGGCCGCATCCGCGAGGGCGATCACGGGAAGGTTGAGCAGATGTCCATGGCACCCTTGTCCCCTGCCCCGACCGTCACGACCGGCGCCCCGGGCATCTTCATCGAAGCCAAGGACATCGATCTTCTGAATTTCGTTCACGTCTATCTCGTCTATCGGGACACGGATGGCAATGAATGGGTGCTGCGTAGCGGACCGGCCGATGACGCGGTCTTTGGCACGGAAATGGAGTTCGAGGTGAACGTTCCGATGGCGGTGTCGGCCGACAATCGCGACGGCGACACGCCCGAGGACCGCTTTGCCACGCAGCTCGATTTCGGGCCGCTCGACGATGACGAGGCCTGGGCCTTGATGGTGGCCTATGCGCGCCTTTTCGAAGAGGACGGCTATCCCTACAACGCGCTTGGCACCAATTCGAACACCTTCATCGGCGCCTTGCTGGCCGCCGCCGGCCTCGACCCTTTGACCAGCATGCCCGACGGCGTGACGACCGGTCAGGCAAACGGAATCGAGGATTTCAGCGACATGATGGACGATGTCGCAGCCCCGCTGAATGGGGATGTCGTGGGAACGGAATTCGCCGATCGGATCGACGGCATCCAGGTGGCCGAGGTCATCTACGGTCTCGACGGGGATGACACCATTCTGGGCGGCGCCGGGGACGATACGCTGAATGGCGGCGAAGGCGATGACAGCCTTGAGGGGGGTACGGGTGCCGACAGCCTTGAGGGCCTTGCCGGCAACGACACCCTCGCCGCGACGGCGGGCGACGGCAACGTGCTGCGGGGCGGTTTGGGCGACGACCTTTTGATCGGCGGCTCTGGGGCCGATGTTCTGCAGGGCAATGATGGTGCTGACAGTTTCTTGGGCGGGACCGGGGCAGATGACCTCTATATCGACGGGGACGATTCCCAGTTCGACGGCGGGGCGGGCTATGATCGCCTGATCGTCGTGGATGCCTCGGGGGTGGATATCGCGCTGGCCGGCACGAGTATCGAGCGCGTTCTGGGCGGGGCGGGTAACGACCGCTTCGACGGCACTGGTGTGACGACCTCGATGGTGATGTCTGGTCTTGCGGGCAATGACACGCTGATTGGTGGCTCAGACGCCGACCAGTTGTCCGGCGGCGCGGATGCGGATGCGCTGATCGGCGGCGATGGAGATGACTTTCTGTTCGGCAATGGCGGCGCGGACAGCTTTTCCGGCGGCGCAGGGGCCGACCGCATTTTCGGCGACTCAACCGATCTGTCCTTCAACGGCGGCGCCGGATATGACCTGCTGTTTCTGCAAGATGACGGCGATTTCACCTTCACCCTTTTCGGGACGGGCATCGAACGGGTCAATTCAGGCGGCGGCCACGATCATCTTGATGCCAGCGGCGTCAGCGACGCCATCGTTTTGGTCGGGGCGGGTGGAAACGACATGCTGACCGGCGGGTCCAACAACGATGTCTTGGCGGGTGGCGCCGATAATGACACGCTGGATGGCGGGGCGGGCTTCGACTCGTTCTTTGGCGGGACGGGGGCGGATGTCTTCGTGTTCCGCGATGGCAGCGGGCTGGATTACCTCGTCGACTGGGAGGATGGGGTCGACAAGATCAATTTCACGGGCCACACACAGGTCTCGGGCTTGGGCGATCTGACGATCACCGACAATGGCGTGAACACGCGGCTGGCCTTCGATGGCGGCGACGCGATCATCGTGATGGGCTATACGGGCGGCTTCGACGCCGGCGACTTTCTGTTCTAGGCACCCTGCCCGCCTACCGCGGCAACACCAGATCCACCCGCAATCCGCCCAACCGCGCGCTTTCCCCCAGGCGCAGCGTGCCGCCGTGACGGCGCGCGATATCGGTGGCAATCGCCAGCCCCAAGCCGACACCCGTTCCACGATCCTGATTGCGCGCCGCGTCCAGCCGCAGGAATGGCCGCACGGCATCGGCCCGGTCCGCCGGCGCGATGCCCGGCCCGTCATCTTCGACCGAGAAGCGCAGCGCCCCGTCCAGCATGGTCAGGGTCAGCACCGACCTGTCTCCATAGCGCAGCGCGTTGGACACCAGATTGGCCAGCGCGCGGTGAACGGCGTCGGGCCGCATGAGGACGGGCGCGGCGTTGTCCGGCCCGACATAGCGGATATCGCCCGCGGTGCGCCGGGCATTGTCGACCACGCGCTGCGCGATGGCCACCGGGTCGCTTTCCACCGGGTCGTCCAGCGCCTCGCCTCGGGCGAATTCAAGAAACGTGTCCAGAAGGCTCTGCATCTCCTCCACGTCATGCACGAGGTCCTCGACCTCGGGCGTCTCGTCCAGCATGGACAGCCCGAGCCGCATGCGCGTGAGCGGCGTGCGCAGGTCATGGCTCACCCCCGACAGCATCAGGGTCCGCTGCTCGATCTGCCCCTCGATCCGCGCCCGCATGTCCAGAAAGGCCCGCCCGGCACTGCGTACCTCGGAGGCGCCGGCCGGATCATAGGGAACCCGCCGCCCCTTGCCAAAGGCCTCGGCCGCCTTGGCCAGCCGACGGATCGGACGCAGCTGATTGCGCAGAAACAGGTAGGCCAGTCCGGTCATGAAGATACCCGTCATCCCCATGATCACAAGCATCTGGTGCGGATTGGATGCCGAAACGCGGCGGCGGCTGACCGTCAGGTCCATCGCCGGGCGCCCCGGTGCCGCGCCGATCGAGACGACCGCGTCGTTGTCCACATCCATCAGATCCACCGCAACCACCCCCGGCAGGCTGGCGCGCATCACGTCGATCATGACCACACCCGACAGATCGTAGAACAGCCGCCGATCCTCGGTCAGGCCCGCGGGCGGGATGCTGACCTCGATATCGAGGGCCTCGGCCGTCTCGACGCCCCGCCTCCAGCCCCTCGGTCGCGAACCGGTCGAGCACCAGCGCCATGTCCAGCGCAAGGGCGCGGGCCATCTGTTGGGTGACATTCTCGTAATGGCGTTGAATGAAGACCGAGGACACGACAAGCTGCACCGCGAGGACGGGCACGATCAGGATCAGGGCGGCCCGGCCATACAGCCCGCGGGGCAGGAAACGCTTGATCCAGGAAAAGGGCGACATGGCGGCATCTAAACGCGCGACGGACGGGAAGGAAAGGGGCGGCGCGCACTGGCTGGACCCCGGCTTGCGGTTGGTCGTGGCCCCCAACCCCTCGCCCATGACCTATCGCGGGACGAACACCTGGCTGCTCGGCGCACCCGACAGCGCGGGGGCAGGGTCGGACGTGGCCGTGATCGACCCCGGGCCGCTGAACGAGGCCCATCTCGACGCGATCCTCTCCACCCTCGGACCGGGGGGAGCAGATCACGAAGATCCTCGTGACCCATTCCCATCTCGATCATTCCCCATTGGCGGCCCCGCTGGCGCAGGCCACGGGTGCCGAGATCCTGGCCGCCGGCCCCTCGGACTGGGGCCGCCGCCCGATCATGGCGGCCCTCGCCCAAAGCGGAGGCATTGGCGGCGGTGAGGGGGTGGATGACCGCTTTGCCCCCGACTGCGCCGCTGCGCGAGGGCATGACGATCGACGGGGACTGGGGGCGGATCGAGGTGATCGAGACGCCCGGCCACATGGCCAATCACCTGAGTTTCGTCTGGCGGGGGGCGTTGTTTTCGGGCGATCTGGTGATGGGCTGGTCCACCTCGCTCGTTTCGCCCCCGGATGGGGACATGACGACCTTCATGGCATCGGTGGCGCGCCTGACCGGGCGCACGGACCGGATCTACTACCCCGGCCACGGCGATCCCGTGACCGAGCCCCAGGCCCGCGCCGCCGCGCTGCTGGCCCATCGTCGCGCGCGCGAGTCGCAAATCCTGACCGCATTGCAAAAGGCTGGCCCGGCCACCGCAACCGAGATCGCGCAGGCGGTCTACACCGATGTCGACCCGGCCCTGATGCCCGCAGCGGCCAGGAATGTTCTGGCCCATCTCATTGATCTCGATGAAAGAAACCTGGCCCGAGCCCTCGATGCCCCGTCCGCCGACATGCGGTTCGAAGCGATTTCCCCGTAAAGGGAAAATTTCTTGCCTCTGCTACTGGACGGGCAAAAAGCCACTTGCTATAGCACCGCCAGTTCCGGCGTAGCTCAGCGGTAGAGCAGTTGACTGTTAATCAATTGGTCGTAGGTTCGATCCCTACCGCCGGAGCCAATAAAACTCTTTCCTGAGCCGATAAACGTGGGTCATGGGCCCGGGTTTTGCAGTCGAGACGACCGTCCGGCGTGAGACGGGTCGGTACTGCCCATCCTCTTACGGCTTTAGATGACTGCTTGTCTCGGGCTTGCGGTCTCCCCGGACGTACTGGGGCCGGAGATGGCTGGACGGGCGCAGCGCGCGAGACGCGGCGGGGCGCCGATTGCCGGGCGGCTTTTGGATGATTGGCACGGACGCTCGGCCATGCGCCCGGGTTGCGGCATGCCCTGTTACGGCCGGTCGGGACGTGCCATGGGCAGGGTCCGGCCATGTCGGCCGGTTACCCTGTCGCCCCGATACCGGCCGCGATGGCGTTCACGGTCAGGAGCAGGTCATGGACCTGGTCGCCGGCGGCCTTTTCGTCGCCGGCGGTCTGTGCGGCGCGCCACTGCATGAGGAGCTTGCGTTGCTTGGCATGCAAGGGGACCAGGGCAGCATGGCGCCGGTCGAGGCCCTGCTGGACCTCGGGCCGGATCTCGGCCAGCGGAGCGCCGTAAATCGTGCCAAGCATCGCGCCCGTGCGGGCGTGTTCGGCGAGGATCCGCGACAAGAACCGCTCTGCCACCTCCCGATCCTGAACCAGCCCGGCATAGGCCTGCATCTGGGCCGTATCCGCGCGGGCCAGCGCGGTCGCCGCATTCGATACGAGGAAATGGATCGGGGGCCAGCGTGTCGCCTCGGCCTTGGCGTTGACAAGCGCGGCGAACTGGTCGGGCGCCTCGGTCTGCAGGCGTTCCAATGCCGTGCCAAGACCATACCAGCCGGGCAGCAGGAACCGCGCCTGATTCCAGGCAAAGACCCAGGGAATGGCCCGCAGGTCGGTCAGGCTGCGTTTGCCGGTCCGCCGCGCAGGTCGCGAGCCGTGCCGGCTCTGCTCGATGACATCGATGGGCGTGGCTTCGGCGAAGAACTCCAGAAACCCCTCGGCCTCCACCAGGGCGCGCCATGCGGCGAAGCTGGTCTCGGCGAGGAAATCCATCGCCGCCAAAAGCTCGGGCGGGTCGGTGCGGGGGTGCAAGGTGGCGCCCAGGGTTCCGGCCATCAGCAATTCGAGATGGTGGGCGGCGGTCACGCGGTTGGCGTATTTCTGCGCGATGGTCTCGCCCTGTTCGGTCATGCGCAGGTCGCCGCCCGCCGCGCCGGGGGGCAGCGCGCTGAGAAAGCGATGCGTCGGCCCCGCCCCGCGCCCGATCGCACCGCCGCGGCCATGGAAAAAGCGGATGCGGACGCCACGCCGACGCCCGAGCGCCACGAGCCGGGTTTGCGCCCGGTACAGCGCCCAGAAGCTGGCCACCACGCCGCCATCCTTGCCGCTATCGCTATAGCCGATCATGACCTGCTGCACGGGCAGGTCTTCGCCCGAGCGCTCGGCCTGGGTCATCAGCGACCGCCAGACCACGTCGCAATCGAGAAACGCCTCCAGCACCTCTTCGCAGCGCTCCAGATCGTCGATGGTTTCCAGCAGCGGCACGACGGGCAGCGGCAGCCAGGGCCCGTCGGGCCCGTGTTGGAGCAAACCCGCCTCACGCGCAAAGAGGTAGACGGCCCAGAGGTCTTCGGCCCCTCGGGTCATGCTCACGATCAGCGCCCCAAGCCCCGCGGTGCCATGGCGGCCCACATGCCGGGCCAGTACCCGGTAGAGGGCCAGCATGTCGTCGGCCACGGGCCCGACCGAGGTGCCGGGCGCAACGAAGGGCCGCGGCGTCGCCAATTCCCGGCGCATCAGGTCGGCGCGCCGCGCGGCTGGCCAGGAGGGGAACGCGGCCCCCTCAGGGCCGGCGGAGCCTTGCAGCAGCTCGGCCATCGCGCGGTCGTGATAGGCGCTGTTCTGCCGGATATCGAGCGTTGCCAGATGAAACCCGAAGCATTCCGCCAGATCGAGAAGCGGGTCGAGATCGGCCTCGGCCAGGCGTCCGGCCCCGGCCTCGATCAGCCAGCGGCGTAGGTGCAGCAACTCGGCGTGATAGGCCCGTGCCTCGGTATAGCGCCCGGGCCCGATCTCACCCTCGGCCGGGGGCAGCGCGGCGGCAATCAGGTTCACCGCCTGGCGGTAGGGCTCGCCGGGATTGCGCGCAACCGCCGCCGCGCCGGCCTCTCCCAACGCGGCGGCCCGCCGGTCGATCCAGGCAAAGAGTGCGTCCGGCGGCGCAAAGCGGTGTTCCGACAGGCTCAGACGCTCGGCCAGAGCCGCAAGCTGTCTTTCATGCAGGGCCAGCGCTTCGGCACGAAACAGGGTCAGCGTGTCTTGTGTCGTGGCGGCGTCGACCAGCGGATGGCCATCGCGGTCGCCACCGACCCAATCGCCAAAGCGGAGCTGGGGCCGCCCGCGACGCTCGGCGCGCAGATCGGGATCGAACCCGGCCCGGTGCCACGCAGCGCCAAGCCGGTGGTTGATCCATGGCAGCGTTTCGGGAAGCGCCGTGGACAGATAGTACAGGATGCTGGCGCGTTCATCGGCAACGGTCGGCTTTTCGAGATGGACATGCCCGGTGCGCCACAGCCGCTCGATCTCGGTGCAGGCGGCGGTGCGCAGATCGCTGCGCTCTGCGTCGGTCCACATGGTGTTCTCGCGCTCGACCAGCAGCCGGTAAAGCGCCCTGTGATGCGCAAGCACGGTGCGCCGCTTGGCTTCGGTGGGATGTGCGGTCAGGACCGGCTCGACCCGGATCTTGGCCAGCGCCCGTGCCAGCGAGGGGCCATCATGGCCGGCCGCCTTCAGCCTGGCGAAATGCTGGTCCCATGAGCCGGCATCTTGGTCCAGACCACCTCGGGCCTCGTCGGCCCGACGCGTTTGCGCGATGGCGTTTTCCTCGGACTGAGCCAGAAGCTGCAAGGCAATCACATAGGCGCGCAAATCTTCCGAGGTCAGATCGGGCACCCCCTGCCCCTGCCCCGGACCGTCCCACAGGGCCTGCCAGGGCAGCGCCGCGGCACTGTCCCGGGCCCCGAGCCCGTCCAGGACATCGCCGAAACAGCGCATCAGGAAGCGTAGCGTCTCGTCGGTTTTCTGCTGGCGGTTGATGGCGGTCAGATCAAGGTCGGTCACGGTGGCGGTCCTGCAGGTCCTGTCGATCCCTGGGCATATCATGTCGTCGGGCGGGTTGCGGGGCCCGATGCCGGGCCCCTTGCCAGTTCCGGCGTCCCGCAGGCAGGCTAGCCGCCCCACTCATCCCCGCGCCTTGCGCAGGGTCAAGGAAAGCGCACACGTGCTGACCCGATCAGGGCAGCGCCCAGGCCCCCGCAACAGTCACCGCCGCCCCGGCCAGATCGGCAAGGTTGGTCAGCCGGCTGTCATAACAGGCAATCGCGTCGCCCGGCAGGACATAGGGATCGTAATCGTCGCGATCGGCACGGCGCAACATCCCTTCGATATCGCGCTCGATCACGGTCGAGACACCGCTGACCGGATTGCGGGACAACAGCGCCGCCGACCGCCAGGCGCTGGTCGCGCGGGCGCCCCCCACGCAATTGGTATCGACGACCGCCTGCAGGAACCGGGTGCCATAGGGCACCTCGCGCACCTCTCGCCCGACGGCCGACACCGCGTGCCCGCAGCCGGTTGCGTCAGGTTCGACAGGAACAGGGTCACGCCCGGCGGGCTGATCGGGCTGGGCCGCATCAACGCGTCCTGAAAACAGCCGCGCGACGGGACGAATACCTCGTCCCCCGTCAAGAGCGGCACGTCCGCCCGGTCGAGACCGTCGAGGACCGGGCGCAGGTCGATCACATGCACCACCCCCCGGCGGCGGATCTCGACCGCCGACAGATCGGCATCGGGGCGGATGCCCCCGGCCGAGCGCAGCGCCGCCGCCAGATCCCGCCCCTCGGCCGAGGCGCCCAGCGCCGCCTGGCGCAGGCTGTCCACCTCGTCACCCGCCACGCCGCCGATATCGACAGGGCGCGGCTCGAACACCGCGCCGCTGACGCTGACGCTGACACCGGCGGCGTCCATCACACGCACCGAGACCCGCGGCTGCCCGACGTAGAAACCGCCCGCCACCAGGGCTGTCGCAAGCTCGGCCTCGACCGTTTCGGTGCGGCGGCCATGGGCCGGGATCGGATCGAGAAACGGAAGGCGCAGGGTGCCATCGCGCGAGATCTCGTAGCTGCCCGAAAAGGTCTCGTCATCGGCCACCCGCACATCCAGCAGGTCGCCGCGGGTCAAACGCTCGGCGGTCAAGACCAGCGCGGCGTGGCTTGGTCCCTGTCGCGCGGCCCCGCCACGGGGCGGATGGCACTGCTGCGCGTTCAGGTCCGGCGAGATCAGACGCGGCGGCGCGTTGCGCGTCACCGGGTCGGGGTCGCGGTACTGCGCCTGATAGCCGCCGCCGCTGTCCACGGGTTCGATATTGGACGGGTTGGACACCTGCGCACAGGCCGCAAGGGTCAGCGCGGCCCACCCGAGCGCCAGTCTCAAGATAAAATCGGTCATCGAATCCGTGCAGCTTTCCGGTTTGAGCGGTGTTGGGCGTCATCCCTAGCATGACGGCACCCGACGCGCGCCTGCGACGTGGTCTAGCCAGACTATTCGAACGGATAGGCGACGGGGCAAGTGCGACATGCCCCCCTCCGGCGGCGCGCTCGCTGTTGTGGCGCAGTTGCCCCAGACATGGCGCATCACCTGAAACGCGGGAAACCCATGCCCCTGTCGCACACCCTTGGACCCTTTTGTCGAAACCTGCTGGCCTATGGCGTGTCCGAGGGCGCGGCCAAGGCGTCGCGCCTGCTGGTCGTGATCGCCGTCGCGCGCAGCATGGATGTGGCCGCGCTCGGCGTTGCGGCGGCGGCGATGGCGGCCTCGGATATCCTCAAGGCCCTGACCGAGAACGGGGTCGGGCACCGGATCATCGCCACAAGCGATGCCGATCTGCCCGCTGCCTGCCGCACGGCGCGCCGCATCTTCTGGGTCTGGTGCCTGGGGCTGGTCGCCGTGCAGGTTGCGATCGGCGCGGCGGTGATCCTGATCTCGGGGCAGGTCATGCTGGGCGCGCTGATTGCGCTTCTGGCCCTCGAATACCTGTTCATGCCGGCCGGGCTGGTGCAGGCGGCGCTCGCGATGCGGGCCGGCAAGCTGCGCCAGACCGCGACCATCGCGGGCGCGCAGGTCGTGGGGGCCAATGCCCTGACGGCGGCGCTGGTGCTTGTCTGGCCCTCGCCGCTGGCGCTCGTTCTACCGCGTGTCCTGTCGGCGCCGATCTGGCTGATCGCGATGCGCCGCCTGCACCCCTGGCGCGTGGACCGGGCGGTGCCGCCCGCGCCGGTGTCGGGTTTCGTGCGGTTCGGCGCCGGTGTTCTGGGGGTCGAGATCGTGCGCGCCGTGCGCATGCAGGCGGACAAGCTGATTGTCGGCTGGATACTCGGGGCCGAGGCACTGGGCCTCTATTTCATGGCGTTCAACGCGGGCCTCGGCCTTGCCAATTCCTTTGCGCTGGCCTTTTCGACCGTGCTCTTCCCCCATCTGTGCCAGGCGCGGGATCGCCCCACCGCGCTGCGTCAAAGCCTCGTGCTGGCGCTTGGCCTGATCGCGCCGGTCGTCGTTCTGCAATCGCTCATGGCGCCGATCTACGTGCCGATCCTGTTCGGCCCCGGCTGGGAGGACGCCAGCGGCATCGTGTCGGTGCTGTGCCTTGCCGCCATTCCGGGGATTATCTGGTCGTCGGCTGCCGGTTGGCTGCGCGCCGAGGCGCGTACCGGCGCCGAGTTCACCGCCACGACCGCCATGGCCGCGGCGCTGATCGTCAACACGATCGTCATGGCGCCGTTCGGCCTGATGCACATCGCCATCGGCTATCTGGTCGTGGCCGCCGTCACGCAGGTCGCCGCCGCGTGGCCTGCGCTGTCGGTCGCTTTCCTGTCCCGTTCACCCGCCAAGGTATAGATCATGCCCCGCTTTTCGATCATCCTGCCCTGCTTCAACGCCGCGGCCACGCTGCCGGACACGCTAGAGAGCATTCGCGCGCAATCCTGCCGCGATTGGGAAGTCATCTGCGTCGATGACGGTTCAACCGATGACACGGTTTCAATCATAGATGCACATGCTGCGCAGGACGACCGCATCTGCCTCATCCGCAACCCGCGAAAAGGGCCGAGCGCCGCCCGCAACACTGGCGGCCTGTCATATGCCACGGGTGAAATCCTGGCGTTCTGCGATGCCGACGACCTGTGGGAGCCGCGCAAGCTGGAACGCCTGAGCGCGATCTTTGAGACGGCTGACCCCGATGCGGTGTACGGCCAGGTCGCTTTCTTCGACGGCGACGCGGGCGCGCGGATGCGCCGGTCGACCGTGCCCGATGGTCCTGTGACCATCGCCATGCTGCTGGGGGAAAACCCGGTCTGCACGACATCGAACCTGTCGGTCACGCGTCAGGCGTTCGCCGCAACCGGCGGGTTTGACGAGGGACTGGTCCATAACGAGGATCTGGAATGGCTGGTCCGCTGCGTCGGTACCGGCCGCCGGATCATCGGCGATCCGGCCTTGCATGTCCTGTATCGCCGCACACCCGGTGGCCTGTCCTCTGACCTCATGCGGATGCGGGACAGCCGTACACGGGTTCTCGACAGCGCGGCGACCTTCGGCGTTCGGCCCGATGCGCGGGCCGAGGCCATCTTTGCCCGCTACCTCGCCCGCAGGGCGTTGCGCCTCGATGCCGAGGCGCGGCTTGCCCTCGGGTTTGCCTTGCGCGGGCTTCGCACGAACCCGGTCGCCTTCCTCTTCCCGCTACGGCGCGGCGCGGCGACCGCGCTTGCCGCGCTGCTTGCGCCCGTTTTCCCGCGGCCCCTGCGCCGTGCCCTGTTCTCCTCGAAGTGACGGAGCCTGCCATGCCCAAAGCCACCATCGTCGTGCCCGCCTTCAATGTCACACGAACCCTGCCCGAAACCCTCAGGTCCCTCCGGGCCCAGACGGAACGCGATCTGGAAATCGTCATCGTCGACGATGGCAGCCATGATGAGACACCCGCCATCGCCGCGCAGGCCATGGCCCGGGATGCCCGGATCCGCGTCTTGCGACAGGCGAACCGCGGCCTTGCCGGCGCCCGCAACACCGGGATTGCCGCGGCGCGCGGGGCCTATATCGGCTTTTGCGATGCCGACGACATCTGGGAGCCTCAGAAACTCGCCGCGCATATCCGCCATCTCGACGCCAACCCTCGCGTCGGCCTCAGCTTTTCCGGCTCCCTGCTGGTGGATGACGACAATCGCGCGCTTGGTCTGGTTCAGGCCCCGCGCCTGATGGGCATCACGGCGGCCCATGTCTTCAAGCGTAATCCGATCGGGAACGGGTCGGCGGCGGTGATGCGCCGCGAGGCCGCCGATGCAATCGCGTACCGGCCAAGCCATGAAACCGAACGCGACTGGGTCTTTGACGAAACCTTCGCCCAGTCCGAGGATATCGAGTGCTGGCTGCGGCTGGCCCTGACCACGGATTGGCACATCGAGGGCGTGCCCGGTGCGCTGCTGCGCTACCGCGTGAACGGCGCGGGATTGTCGGCGGCGACCGACCGACAACTGGCCTCGTGGGAGGATATGGTTCGCAAACTGACGCCGATCGCGCCCGATTTTTTCGCGGACCACGCCCCGACCGCCCGCGCCTACCAGTTGCGTTACCTCGCACGTCGCGCGGTGGCGTCGGGCGATGGACCGCGCGCGTGGGCACTGATCGTCGAAGCCCTGAAAAGCTCGCGCCGCCCGATCACCGAGGAACCCGCCAAGACCCTGACCACACTGGCGGCCGCCTGCGTGATGCGCAGCGCGGCAGGATCGAACCTGATGCGTCGGGCCGCACGCATGCTGCGGCCGTCGCACGGCGCCTGATCATCATAAAACGAAAGGAATACATCATGCTTCGTATCGTCCATCTCGTCGATGACACCACCGCCGGCGGCGTCATGCGTGTTCTGCACCATATCTGCTCTTGCCCTCGTATGGCGCGCCTTGGGGCGCACCGGGTTGTGTCCCTCTCGCGCGGGCGCGCGACGCCGTTGGCGCTCGAGGCGGATATCCTCGTGTCGCATCTGTCGATCAGCTGGCGCCGCCTGCCCGCCCTGATCCAGTTGCGCGCCACCCATGCGCATGTCCCGATGGTCCATGTCGAACACAGCTATACCGAGGCCTTCATGGCGCAGAACGTGTTTCGTCGCGCGCGGTTTCTGACCTTGTTGTCCACGGCCTATGCGCTGTTCGACCGGGTCGTGGCCGTCAGCGCGGCGCAGGGGCACTGGCTGCGGGGCCGTGGGCTGGTGAGCCCGGACGATCTGTGCGTCATCCCCTCGACCGTCGATCTGGCCCCATTCCTGGCGCTGCCGCTGCCCGCCGGACGTCCGCGCGTTGTGGGCGCGATCGGGCGGCTGGAGCCGCAGAAAGGGTTCGACACGCTGATTCCGGCCTTTCGCGCCTGCGCCGACCGGACGCTCGAGTTGCACATCTACGGCGACGGCAACGACCGCAAGGCGCTCGAGGCGCTCGCGGCCGGTGACCCGCGCATCCGGTTCCGGGGTTGGGCCGACCCGGCGACGGCCATGGCGCAGGTGGACGCGGTGGCCATGCCCTCGCGGTGGGAGGCGTATGGCCTCGTCGCGCTCGAGGCCCGCGCGGCAGGCCGCCCCTTGCTGGCGGCGCGCGTCGATGGACTGCACGATCATCTGGCCCAAGGCGCAATCGCCGTGGACGGCGATGGCCCGATGGCCTGGGCCGAGGCCCTGAACCGCCTGCAAGAGACACGCCATGCCATCGACCTGACCGCCCGGCGGGATGCAGCCCGCGTCGAACAGGCGCGCTTCGCCAGTGGCTGGGGCGCGTTGATCGGTGCGATCACCCGACCCGCCGAGACCGCGCGCGCCGCCTGAGGCGCAGGGCCGCATCGAACGACCAGGATACCCCGGGCGCGCGCGCCCGGGGTTTTCGTTTGAGGGAGAGCCGTGCTGCGGCCTGTCCTGCTGGGCTGGACCGTCTTGGCCCGGCTGGGACCTCACATGCCCGCGTGCCGACGTTTGCAGGGTCGGCGCGGCGATGATCCGAGCGTTGGCACCTGCGCTTGACGGGGGTCTCGGGCGCGGCCGTCACGCAGGGTCCGGCACCGCGGCGCGCACCCTTTCATCGGCCAATTCGCGGGCGTGCAGGCCCAGAACGATCAGCCCGGGCCACAGCATATAGGCCTCGATCTCGACATTCTCGCCAAAGGACAGCAGAACGATGGTCATGCAGATCCCCAGCGGCAACCGACCACGCGGGCCACGCGCCGCATCGTAAAGCGCCAGCGCGACCTGCCAGACCAGCGGCACCAGCAAGGCAAAGAACCCCACCGCACCCTTGACGAACAACAGGCCCCACCATGTGTGGTGGCTGCCGATGGGCATGTATTCCACCAGATGCGGGCCGGGCTGAACGGTGCCATGGCCGAACCAGACGGCCTCTTCGCGCCATCTTTCCCCGGCGATGCGTTGCAGCGTCTCGCGGACCCGCGTGCTGTCGGCCCGCGCCGCGCGAAACGCCCCCCAGGCATCCTGCATCAGTTGCAGCAGCGCCGTGCCCAGAACCGCCAGCGACGCGGTCGCTGCAGCCGCGACATGCCAGGCCCAGGCCCGCGCCACCAGCGGCATCATGCGCGGCCCCATCGTACAGGCCACCAGTCCAACCAGTCCCATTCGCGACTTGGAAGCCAGGATCATCAGCGTACCCGCCGCCACCCCGACAGCGCGCCACCTCTTGTCGGTCTCTTCGAGCGCGAACAGAACCATGATCACCCCCAACAGCGCGGCAAAGGGCGACCAGGGGGCGTAGAACTGCCAGCGGGGCGTCCAGCTCGACGGGTCGATGGTGTAGAAATAGACCGAGAAATACTCGGGACCTGGCCCGCCGACCGCGCGCAGCGGCGAGGTGAAGATCCGTTCCGGCAGGCCGATATAGGGCGCGGCCAGCAGCACCGGGGCCAGCGCAAGAGTCCACAACCCCACCACGCATTGCGCGCGGATCAGAACCGCGCGGCGGATCGGCAGAACAGCGCCGGCCAGTGGAAACAGGGCCATCAGGGCCCAGCCCTTGGCCCAACCGATCGAGGATTTGATCGTCTGCTTGGCCCCCAGTCCCCACGTCGACATGCCCGACCCACAGCGCGATCAGCATCACGGCCATGCCCGCGATCCAGCCCCAGACGACCGGCGGGATCGGCCCGGTCGCCGCCAGATCGCGCCGAATGGCCGGCCCCAGATAGAGCGACAGGATCGCCAGCCCCCCCACGCAGCCAGGCCAGAACCGGCCCGACCACGTAAAGCGCGCCAAAGGCATAGAAGGGCCAGGTCAGGACCAGCGCATGCCACACCATGCGTTCGGCGGGATTGGACAGGGTCATTCCGGCTCGGCCCGCACGATCAGCTTGTCGATCAGCGGGCGTCGAAGCCAGCCGAGCAGCAGACCGAAGAGCAACATCATGGTTGCGGCAATTCCGGCGGCCATGGCCAGTTTGGTGCGCGGCGAGGACGGCCCCTGCGGCAGCGACGGGTTTTCGAGCACCTGCACCAGCGGATACGAGGCGTAGCGGTCGCTTTTGGTTGTTTCGGCCCGCGCCATGGCCGAGGCAAAGACCGCCTCGGCCACCTGGAAATCGCGCTGCAGGTCCTCAAGCTGCGCGGCCGGGGTCAACAGCGCCGCGATGCGGGCCTCGTCGGCGGCCAGACGCTCCTCGAGCGAGGCGACCTCGGCGGCCAGCCCCTGCCGGAGCGAGGACAATTCGACCAGATCCGCCAGCAGCGCCGCGCGCCCCCCGATCGGGGCAAGATCGAGCTGCGCGACGTGCGCGTCGGCAAGGCCCGTGACCGTCGCCGCGCGCAGGCGGGCCATGTCGCGCGTGGCCCCGTGCCCCGCCCGTGCATCGAGGACGACGGGATGGTTCGGGCCGAAGCGGCTTTCGGCCTCGGCCAACGCTGCGGCTTGCGCCGACATCTCCTCGATCAGGGCGGCGAACTCGCTGTCGGCATGCAGGCGCAGCGTCGCCGCCGCGATCTGCGGCGTGACGTCCAGGGCGCTTTCCAGGGCGCGCACCGCCTCGGTCTGTTCCTGCAATGCGGTGCGCTGCGTGGCCAGCCGTCGCGCCAGCGCGTTTGTTTCCGAGACCAGCTCGTCATATTGCGCGGCCGAGATCAGCCCGGTCTCGCGCTGCAGCGTTTCGATCTGCACGCGCGTTGCGGCGACAGAGGCCCGGTAATCCTCGATCGCGCCCACGCCGCCGGTTTCGCGGACGGTCAATTCGTCCTCTCGCAGCGCGTCGATTTCTGCGAAGAACGCGTCGAGCAGCGCATCGCCCCGCGCCTGCGCATCCTCGGGCGAGACCCCGGTGATGCGGATCTGGATCATCCCCGTCTGGTCGATCAGTTCGACCCGCGGCGCCCAGAAGGATCTGCGCGCGATCCCCAGCCGTTCCGCAGCCGAATCCAGAATACGATCTGCCCCGATCAGGCGCT
This sequence comes from Roseibacterium elongatum DSM 19469, assembly GCF_000590925.1. Lineage (NCBI taxonomy): Bacteria > Pseudomonadati > Pseudomonadota > Alphaproteobacteria > Rhodobacterales > Roseobacteraceae > Roseicyclus > Roseicyclus elongatus. The sequence goes on from NZ_CP004372.1 coordinate 3,039,946, forward strand.
GATAGGTGACCGTGGGGCTGATGGCGCTGCTGGCATAGGGCGAGTCGGCGTAAGACGACGCCTGCCCGATCTCGGACAGGTTGACCGATGCCGACGCGCCGGCGCCCGGCAGGATCAAGGACATCTCGGAGCTGTAGCGCAACGGCGCCGTTTGCAGATATCCCGTGAGGGGCGCCCAGATCGCGGCGGCCCCCAGCAGAAAGAACCCGGCGTAGCGCGGCAAACGCCCCGCGTCGTTCGGGCGGCCGCCGCGCAGAAGGCGCCGGAATGTCAGCGCGCGCAACGGGCTGCGGATGACCTGCGGCACAGGCCACTTGCCATGGGCCGCGGCGGCCCCGGGGGACAGGTCGGGGGCGGACGGTGCCTTGGGGGCGCGCTGGATGAACATGGCAGTCTCCTTCGCCTGACGATCTGCCAGATTTGCGAAGAAGGCGCGCCCGCGCCAACGGCTAAGGGCCGGGGCAGACGGGGTGCCCTACCCTACCCTTACGGATAGCTCAGAACATGCCCGCATCGCGCGCGATCAGCGCAGCCTGCGTGCGGTTGCTGGCCCCCACCTTGCGATACAGGGTCTTCATATGCAGCTTGATCGTCGGCTCGGTCAGGTCCAGATCACGGGCGATTTCCTTGTTCGACTTGCCCTCGGTCAGGCCCTGGAGCACCTGCAATTCGCGCTCGGTCAGTTTGGCAGCGAGCGGGTGTTCCGGTGTCTCGTCCTCGGCGGTCATGAAGTCGAGAGGGGCGAACTGTTCCCCCATGGCCATGAATTTCACGGCATTGACCAACGACTTCGCCGGCAGCGACTTGGGCAGGAACCCGGCGGCCCCCATCTCCAGCGCCTCGGCGGCGATGGCGCGGGTCGCCAGACCCGACATCAGCGCCACACGCAGCCCGTCCCGCGCGGCCAACGCCTCGCGCAACCCCTGCAACCCGTTCATGCCGGGCATGTTCAGGTCTAGCAGAACGACGTCGAAAGCCGCGCCATCCTGCAAATGCGCCATCGCCGCGGGGAAATCCTGCACCGCGACGGTGTCGAACCCGCCAACCCCTTCGAGATACATGACCAGCGTGTCGCGCAAGAGATCGTGGTCGTCAGCTATCAAGATGCGCATTCTGCTCTCCGCCTCGCAATACGGTACATCGGGACTCGGTCTTTGCCATCATAGCCGAAACCTTGGCCAGACTAAGACCGTTTTCCGCCCGTTCGCGCATGCGCGCGTGCCGCGCAACCCGAAAGGGGAAAACGGCTAGCCGAACGTATAGCCCGGCCGCCGAATGCGGCGTGGGCGGCACCCATCCGAAGCGATCGGCCACACCTCCTCGTCCCGTGTCAGACCGGTTGCGCGGTCGCGTCGCCGGCCGCCCGGCGGCAGCTTGGGCGCAACGCCGTCACGAGAGGATCGCACCATGCCCGATACGCTCCAAACCTTCTGCGACCCGGATTTCGCCAAACAATTCGCCCGGCAAAGGCCGTTGCGCCACATCGACCTGTTCGACCTGCGTCTTGTGGCCGACACGACCGATGCCGCCATCGCCACATTGATGGCGCCGGGTCGGCATCGCGTGCATTTCGTCAACGCGCATTGCATCAACACGATGGCGCGCGACGCAGGCTATCGCCGCGCCCTGGCGACGGCCGACATGATCCTGCCGGACGGGGCCGGCATCGAATTGGCCGCCCGTCTTTGCGGCAAGGCGATCCCCGAGAACCTGAACGGAACCGATTTCGTGCCGAACCTGCTCCGGGCCGCTGCCGCCTCGGGCCACTCGGTCTTTCTGTTCGGGGGGCGTCCCGGCACCGCCGAGGCCGCCGCCGACACCCTGACCGGCCTGGCGCCGGGCCTGCGGATCGCGGGCACGCTGAACGGGTACGCGGATGCCACGGACCCCGAGCAGGTCATTGCACAGGTCAACGCCTCGGGGGCGGATATCCTGCTGGTTGCGCTTGGCGTGCCGATGCAGGACACTTGGATCGCCGCGCATGCCGACCGCCTAGTGCCGCGGATCTGTCTTGGGGTGGGCGCCTGTTTCGACTTCCTCGCCGGCACTGTCGCCCGTGCGCCCGTGGCGCTGCGCCGCGCCCGGCTGGAATGGGCCTGGCGCCTGCTGCAAGAGCCGCGCCGCATGGCCGGGCGTTACCTGCTGGGCAACCCCATCTTCGTGGCGCGTGCCCTGCGCCACGCCGCCAATGGCACGGACCGGGTGGCGCTATTGCGCCGCCTGATGGATCTGGGCCTGTCGGGTGCGGCGCTGATCCTGCTTGGCCCGGTGCTTTTGACCATCGCCCTGGCCATCGCGGCCACCAGCCGCGGCCCGGTCCTGTTCCGCCAGACGCGCGTTGGCAAGGATGGCACGCCGTTCACGGTGTTCAAGTTCCGCTCGATGCATGTGGATGCCGAGGCGCGCCGCACCGCCCTGCTGGCCACGTCGGACCGCGCCGGGATCTGCTTCAAATCCCGCAACGACCCGCGCGTGACGCGCGTCGGGCGCCTGCTGCGCCGTTTCTCGCTCGATGAGCTGCCGCAAATCCTCAACGTGCTGCGCGGCGACATGGCGATCGTGGGGCCGCGCCCGGCCCTGCCTGCAGAAGTCGCCGCCTATCCCGCCCGCGCGCTTGGACGTCTGTCGATCAAGCCCGGCCTGACCGGCATCTGGCAGGTGTCGGGCCGCGCCGAGATCGGTTTCGACAAGATGATCGACATGGACCTCGCCTATGCCCGGTCGCGCAGCCTGCTGCTCGATCTGATCCTCATCGCCCTGACCTTCCGCGCCGTGATCTCGGGGCGCGGGGCCTACTGACCGGCCCCTACAAATTCGAAAAGGACACGACCATGACCCATATCCGCAAAGCCGTGTTTCCCGTCGCCGGGATGGGCACCCGCCTGCTGCCGGCCACCAAATCCGTGCCCAAGGAAATGATCACCCTGATCGACCGTCCGATCATCCAATACGCCGTGGACGAAGCTCGCGCTGCCGGGATCGAGGAGTTCATCTTCGTCTCCTCGGCGGGCAAATCCGCGCTCGAGGACTATTTCGACACCGCCGCCGCTCTGGAACGCCACCTTGCCGACAAGGGCAAGCATGACGCTCTGGAAAAGCTGGCCTGCACCCGCATGGAAGAGGGCAAGATGTCGATCCTGCGGCAGGACCGCCCCCGTGGCCTGGGCCATGCCGTGCGCCTGGCGCGGCGCTTGATCGGCGACGAACCCTTTGCGGTTCTGCTGCCCGACGACGTGCTGAAATCCGACGTACCGGTCCTGCGCCAGATGATCGACGCCCATGCCGATCTCGGCGGGCACATGGTAGCCACCATGGCCGTGCCCAAGTCCGAAACCCGCAACTACGGCGTGCTCGACGTGACCTCTGAGCGCGGCGGCCTGTTTCGGGCGCGGGGCCTTGTCGAAAAGCCCGCCCCCGAGCGTGCCCCGTCGCGGCAGGCGGTGGTCGGGCGTTACATCCTTGCACCGTCGATCTTTGCGCAGCTCGACAGGATCGGGCCGGGCGCAGGGGGTGAGTTGCAACTGACCGACGCCATCAACGCCGACACGCGCCATGCCCCGGTGCACGGTCTGCAATTCGAGGGCACCCGCTTCGATTGCGGGTCCAAGGCTGGCTATGTGAAGGCGACGGTTGCCTTCGCCTTGGATCACCCCGATCTCGCCCGGGCCATCGACAGCGCGGTCGCGGGCCGCGCCCCGCGGCAGGATCTGGCGGCCTGACGCCGATGACGTGATTACGGTCGTCAGCGTTTCGCAAGGTTAAGAGACCGTCGCACAGAGGTGGCTGGCGAATTCCGGGCCGCGGGCCGATCCGGGCGAGGCCGCGCAGCCCGTGACGCGTCATGGCCAGGGGTTCGCGCCCAGATGCGCAACAGATTATTGCCGCATCGGCCCCAACTGTCATATCGTTGTTATACAAACTCGGTACGCGCCACGCAGCGACACCAGATATTGGGGAGAATCATGAAGACATACACAACGCTTGCGGCAGTTGCCGCGCTCGCAGTCGCCTTTCCCGTGCATGCCGAATTCGCGCTCGGCGATCGCTACACCGACGCCGATGGCGATCTTATAGCAGATATCCCGACCGATCCCGATCAGTTGATCGATCCCGGCACGCTGATCTTTGCCTACACGCCCGTCGAAGACCCCGCCGTCTATGCCGAGGTCTGGGCCGATTTCCTCGACCACCTGTCCGAGGCCACCGGCCGCGACGTGCAGTTCTTCCCGGTGCAGTCGAACGCCGCCCAGATCGAGGCGATGCGCGCTGGCCGTCTGCATATCGCGGGCTTCAACACCGGCTCGAACCCGCTGGCCGTGGCCTGCGCCGGGTTCCGCCCCTTCGCGATGATGGCGGCCGAGGACGGGTCCTTCGGCTACGAGATGGAGATCATCACCTACCCCGGTTCGGGCATCGAAGCGGTCGAGGATATCCGCGGCCAGCAGATGGCCTTTACCTCGGAAACCTCGAACTCGGGCTTCAAGGCCCCCTCGGCAATCCTGAACGACGAGTTCGACATGACGCCGGGCGAGGATTTCGAAGCCGTCTTCTCGGGCGCGCATGACAACTCGATCCTCGGCGTGGCTAACCAGGACTACATGGCCGCCGCCGTGGCGAACTCGGTCATGGGCCGGATGCTCGACCGCGAGGTCGTGACCGAAGACCAGATCGTGTCGATCTACACCTCGCAGACCTTCCCCACCACGGGCTACGGCACCGTCTACAACCTGACCCCCGAATTGCAGGAGGCCATCCGGGAAGCCTTCTTCAGCTATGACTGGGAAGGCACGCCGCTGGCCGAGGAATTCGGCCGCAACGGGGAGTCGCAGTTCATCCCGATCACCTTCCAGGACAACTGGGCCGTGATCCGCACCATCGACGCGTTCAACGGCGTCGAGTACGACTGCGACTGAACCTGTTTGCCAAGGACGAAACGCGGGCGGCTCTGGGCCGCCCGCGTGATTTTGCGGGGATCACCTGAATGCTGACACTCGAAGGCCTGTCCAAGACCTACAAGACCGGCGATCCGGCACTGTCCGACGTGACGCTGAATATGCCGAAGGGGCAGATCATGGGCCTGATCGGGCCGTCGGGGGCGGGCAAATCGACCCTGATCCGCTGCATCAACCGCCTTGTGGAACCGACCGCAGGCAAGGTCATGCTGGGGGAAGTGAACCTGGTCGGCCTGTCGAAATCCGATCTGCGTCGCCAACGCCGCCGCATCGGGATGATCTTCCAGGAATACGCGCTGGTCGAACGCCTGACTGTGATGGAAAACGTCCTGTCGGGGCGCCTGGGATACGTTCCCTTCTGGCGCAGCTTCATGCGGAAATATCCGACCGCCGACATCCAACGCGCCTATCAGCTGCTGGATCGCGTGGGACTGCTGGACAAGGCCGACAACCGCGCCGATGCCCTGTCGGGCGGGCAGCGCCAGCGCGTCGGCATCGCACGCGCCTTGGCGCAAGACCCCGAATTGCTGCTGGTCGATGAACCCACGGCCAGCCTCGACCCCAAGACCAGCCGCCAGATCATGCGCCTGTTGACCGAGATCTGCGCCGAACGCGGGCTGCCTGCCATCGTCAATATCCATGACGTGCCACTGGCGCAGCAATTCATGCAGCGCATCGTCGGCCTGCGCGCCGGGCGCGTGGTGTTCGACGGCACGCCCGACCAACTGACCGAGGCGACGCTGACCACGATCTATGGCGAAGAAGACTGGCACGAGATGCGCCGGGGCGATCAGGAACAGGAGGCGGCCGAGGCCGACGCGCGCGACCGAATGGCGGCACTGGCGCGATGAGCACGCTCGACTCCTACCCCAGGACGTGGCGGCGTCCGCCGCAGATCGTCACCGACCGTCGCTGGCGCATCGCGCTGCAGCTTGGCATCCTTGTCTATCTGGTGCTGGCCATCGGCTCGGTCGAGGTGAACTGGGCCCGCGTTTATGACGGGCTCGACCGTGGCCAGCGCTTCATCATGGGCTTCCTGCAACCCGATTTCACCAGCCGCTGGCGCGACATCAGCCAGGGCCTGATCGAAAGCCTGACCATGACGCTGACCTCGACGGTGGTCGGCGTGGCCATTTCGGTGCCCATCGGCATCGGCGCGGCCCGCAATCTGGCCCCGCGCTGGATCTACTTTATCTGCCGCTCGATCATCGCCGTCAGCCGCGCGTTGCAGGAAATCATCATCGCCATCTTCTTCGTGGCCATGTTCGGTTTCGGCCCATTTGCCGGGTTCCTGACCCTGTCTTTCGCCACGATCGGCTTCATCGCCAAACTTCTGGCCGACGATATCGAGGAAATCGACGAGACACAGGCCGAGGCGATCCGGTCCACCGGGGCATCGTGGTGGCAATTGGTGAACTACGCCGTGCAGCCGCAGGTGATGCCGCGCCTGATCGGCCTGTCGCTCTATCGGCTGGATATCAATTTCCGCGAAAGCGCGGTGATCGGGATCGTCGGCGCGGGCGGCATCGGCGCCACGCTGAACACCGCCATCGACCGCTACGAATATGACAGCGCGGGTGCGATCCTGCTGATCATCATCGCCATCGTCATGGTGGCCGAATATGGCTCCAGCTACCTGCGGAAGTTCCTACAATGACCGAGATCACCCACTACAGCCAGGTCTGGACCCATCGCACCCCGCGCAAGCGCCTGCTGATCTGGGCCGGATGGCTGGCACTGGTCGCCCTGTTCGTCTGGTGCTGGCAGTTGATGACCGAGAACACGATCTGGTTCTTCGTCGCCGACGCCCCGCGGCAGGCCGCCGATATCGGCGGGCGCATGGTCGCCCCCCCGTTGGGAGTATCTGCCCGAGTTGATGCAGCCGCTGTGGGATACGATCAACATCGCGACGCTGGGAACGCTTGGCGGCGTCATCATGGCCGTGCCGGTGGCCTTCATGGCGGCGCGCAACACCACACCCTCGGCCACCATCCTGCGGCCCATCGCGCTGTTCATCATCGTGGCGTCGCGCTCGATCAACTCGTTGATTTGGGCTCTGCTGCTGGTGGCCATCATCGGCCCGGGCCTGCTGGCGGGGATCGTCGCCATCGCCCTGCGCTCGATCGGGTTCATCGGCAAGCTGCTTTACGAGGCGATCGAGGAAACCGACGCCACCCAGATCGAGGCGATCGAGGCCACGGGCGCCAGCAGCGCACAGGTTCTGAATTACGGCATCGTGCCGCAGATCATGCCGGCCTTCTGGGGCATCACCGTCTTCCGCTGGGATATCAACATCCGCGAAAGCACGATCCTGGGCCTCGTGGGCGCGGGCGGTATCGGGCTGAAACTGCAAGCCTCGCTGAACACCCTGGCCTGGAGCCAGGTCTCGGTAATCCTGATCCTGATCCTTGCGACCGTCGTGCTGAGCGAATGGGTCTCGGCCCGGGTGCGCCACGCCATCATCTGAGACAGCCGGCCCACCCCAAGGCGGTCGATACCTGCGGGCAGCGGCGGGGCGCGGTCTGCGCCGTGCCCGCGACATCCTCTGTTCGGCACACGCCGATGCGTGGCGCCCGGGCGCGCCCCTGCGTGCGCGATGGTGCATCCGCTGGACACCCTGCGACAGATCACGCCAATCCCGATCAAAAAAGTCGGATTGACAAAACCGACTTATTCACTCAAGAATAGGTGCCATGCAAGCCACCCGCGCCGATCCGGCCAGGGACGCCATAGCCTGACACAGCAAAGGGCATAAGATGACGGACAGGCATGACATGACCCGCTCCACGATGGCGCAAGGTCGCGAACCCGCCCTGAGACCCGAAGAGGTATGGCCCCTTCTCGCCGAAGGCGTGCCGCTGCGCCTTGGCGGTCTGGAATGGTGGCTTGACCGGCTGGAAGGCACCCGTGATGCCCGGCGGTGACGGAAACCGGCAGGCGCTGGCCCTTCCGGCCCGCGCCGACTGCGCCAACCCAAGCCACCCGGTCGGTGGCCGCCGCAGCGGGTTCACCGCACGGCCCCGACGCCCTCGGCACGTCCTTGGCGATGCGCGCGTGACCCCCGGCGCGGCGGCGCCGTGCTGCGCTGGCCCCGACCTGCGGGAAACGTCATGATCATCTGCCATTGCACCAACATCACCGACCACGACATTCATGCCGCCATCGACTGGATGCGCGCCGCGGACCCCGATGCGATCATCACGCCGCGCAAGGTCTATCGCGCGCTCGGCAAATCGGCGGATTGCGGTGGCTGTGTCGCGTTGTTCGTGGACACGATGCGCCAGAACGATAACATGCCCGTACCCATGGAATTGCGCGGGTTGCGCCGCGCGGCAAAACAACAAGAGGACGCATCGGATGAAGGGCGACACCAAGGTCATCGAGTATCTCAATCGCGCGCTGCGCAGTGAACTGACCGCCGTCAGCCAGTACTGGCTGCACTATCGCCTGCAAGAGGATTGGGGCCTTGGCCATATGGCCAAGAAAAGCCGCGAGGAATCCATCGAAGAGATGCATCACGCCGACAAGCTGATCGCGCGCATCCTGTTCCTCGAAGGCCACCCGAACCTGCAGAAACTCGACCCGATCCGCACCGGCCAGACCCCCAAGGAAACGCTGGAATGCGACCTCGCCGCCGAGCACGAGGCCCGCGCGCTCTACAAGGAAGCCCGCGAATACTGCGCCTCGGTCGGCGATTGGGTCAGCAAGGAGCTTTTCGAAGAACTCCTTGCCGATGAAGAGGGTCATATCGATTTTCTCGAAACCCAACTGGACCTGCACGACCGCGTCGGGGCGCAGAATTACGCGCATCTCAACGCGTCCAGGATGGACGAGGCCGAATAAGGGCGCGGCGGCGATCTGGCCGGGGCCGCCCCTCGGCGGCAATCCCCATCGGCGGCAACGGCCAAGCCGCACCGGGGCGACGCACCTGTGTCCGGCACAGCCAACGCGTCACGCGCCAGGCATCACGTGCCGATCGGGTGATGGCAGGCCACGGCGTGCCCCCCGACCTGGCGCAGCTTGGGCACCTCGTGCGCGCAGCGATCCGAGGCCAGAGGACAGCGCGCGCGAAAGGCACAGCCCCGCGGCGGGTTCAACGGATCGGGCAACTCGCTTTCCCGCGCCTCTGGTGCGCTGAGCGGGCGGCCCACGACCGGCGCGCTGTCGGCCAGAAGGCGCGTGTAGGGATGGCGGGGCGCGCGGAAGATCTCCTCGGCCCGGCCCAATTCCACGACCGAACCGAAATAGAGCACCGCGATCCGGTCCGAGACCGCCTCAACCACCGCCAGATCATGCGAGATGAACAGGTAGGTCAGCCCCAACTGCGCCTTCAGATCCGCCAGCAGGTTCAAGACCTGCGCCTGCACCGACACGTCCAGCGCCGAGACCGGCTCGTCGAGGATCAGGATGCGCGCCTCGGCGGCCAGGGCGCGGGCGATGCCGATGCGCTGCGCCTGCCCGCCCGAGAACTCGTGCGGATACCGGTCCAGAAACTCGTGCCGCAGCGCGACCGTGTCGAAGATCTCGGCGATGCGCGCGGCCCGGCGGGGCGCATCCATCCGGTGCAGCCGCTTGAGCGGGGCCTCCATGATCTGACGGATGGTCTTGCGGGGGTTGAGGCTGCTTATCGGGTCCTGGAACACGTATTGGATGCGCCGGCCAAAGGCGGCCGGATCGGCCTTGTCCAGCGGCGCGCCCTCGATCTCGATACTGCCGGTCGTGGGGTCGAGCAGGCCAACCAGCATCCGCGCAAGAGTGGATTTCCCGCAGCCGGACTCCCCCACGATCCCCAGGGTTTCGCCATGAGCCACATCCAGCGTGACCGGGTGCACGGCGCGCACGCCGGGGCGTTCCCCCCCGAACAGCGTCCGCCCGAGGGGGAAGGTCTTGGACAGGGTTTTCCAAACGCAGCGCCGGGGTCATGATGCGGCCTCCTGCTCGGCCACGGGATGCAGGCAGCGCAGCGCCCGCCCCCCGTCGCGCGCCAGGGCGATCTCTCCGCTGCGGCAGGCCGCGCTGGCGCGGTCGCAGCGGGGCGCGAAGGCACAGCCCGGCGGCAGGTCGTTCACCGCCGGTGGCAGGCCGGGGATCGCCTCGAGCCGGCGTCGCCCGCCCCCCAGTTCCGGCACGCAGGCCATCAGCCGCGCCGTGTAGGGATGCCGGGGGGTGTCGAGGATCGCGCGCGTCGGCCCCTCCTCGACGATCTTGCCCGCATACATCACCGCCACCCGGTCACACAGCTGCCCGACCACGCCGAAATCATGCGTGATGAAGATGATCGCAAGGCCGCGCGCGCGGCGCAGATCATCAAGGATCGACAGGATTTGCGCCTGCACCGTCACATCCAGTGCCGTGGTCGGCTCGTCGGCGATGATCACCTCGGGGTCATTGGCCAGCGCCATGGCGATGCCGACGCGCTGCCGCATGCCGCCCGACATCTCGTGCGGATAGTCGTCGATGCGCGCGGCGGCATTCGGAATGCGCACCGCCTCGAGCAGGTCGACCGCCTTTTGCCGCCCCTCGGCCCGACCGATGGCACGGTGCGCGGAAATCGCCTCGATCAGCTGATCGCCCACCCGGTAAAGCGGGTGCAGCGTGGCCAGTGGATCCTGAAAGATATACGCCACTTCTCGGCCACGCAGCGTGCGCAAGCGCCGATAGGGGGCGCCGATCAGGTCCTCGCCCTTGTAATGCACCGACCCGCCCGCGATCAGCCCCGGCGGCGAGGCGACCAGCCCCATCACCGACAGGGCCGTGACCGATTTGCCCGAGCCGCTTTCGCCGATGATGCCCAGGCATTCGCCCGGCGCCACCGACAGGCTGACACCGCCCACCGCGCGATAGTTGCGGTCCTTGACGTGAAACTGCGTCTCCAGCTTGTCCAGCGTCAACACCCCCGCCTGTCCCTGCGGCGCGGGCTGACGACCGCGCGCAACCAGTGTGGCGGGCAGCGGCCGGTTGAGCGCGCCGGATTTCAGGCGCGGGTCCAGCGCGTCGCGAATGCCGTCGCCCAACAGGTTGATGGCCATCACGATGATCAGGATCATAACCCCCGGCACGACCGACGTGTGGGGGTTGGTGATCAGCGCCGCGCGCGCCTCGCCCAGCATCGAGCCGAGATCAGCCACCGGCGGCTGGCTGCCGAGGCCCAGGAAACTCAGGCCCGCTGTTTCCAGGATCATCCACCCCACCGTCGTGGACATTGCGATGACGATCACCGGCACCACATTGGGCAGGATCTCGGTCAGGATGATGCGCGCATCCGACAGGCCGGCAAGGCGCGCGGCATCGACGAACTCCTTGTTGGCGATGCCCACGGTGATGCCGCGGATGTTGCGGGCGAAAAACGGGATGTTCACCGCCGCGACCGCGATCAGCGCGTTCATCAGGCCGGGGCCGAGCGCCGCCACGATGGCCAGCGCCAGCAGGATGTAGGGAAACGCCATCAGCATGTCGACGCCGCGCATGATGATGTTGTCGGTGCGTCCACCATAGTACCCCGCGACGATCCCGATCGCGGCCCCGATGGTGGCGGCGATCAGCGCGGCGGCGAACCCCACGGCCAGCGACAGGCGCGTGCCCCACATCAACCGGCTGAGCAGATCGCGCCCCAGATGGTCCGTGCCCAGAAGCGCGCCCTCGGAAAACGGCGGCAGGAAGCGGTTGGCGGTATCGGTCACGTTGGGCGGCGCCAGCGGCAGGATCGGTGTCAGCAGCGCCAGCAGCACCACCAGCCCCATGACGATCAACCCGCCAAGGGCCAGACGGTTGCGGGCGAGCAGCGCCAGAAAACTCACGTCTTGATCCTCGGGTCCAGAAGGGATTGGGCCACGTCCACCACGATGTTGAAAAACACGTAGCAGGCCGCCACGAACACCACGCCGCCCTGCACCAGCAGGATGTCGCGGCGCAGGATCGCGTCCACCAGCATCCGCCCGATGCCGGGCCATTGGAACACGACCTCGATGTAGACGGCCCCCGACAGGACGAACCCCGCCTGGATGCCGAGCACGGGGATGATCGACACCATCGCCGCGCGCAGGGCATGACGCCAGATCACGCCGCGTTCGGGCACGCCTTTCGCGCGGGCGGTGCGGATGAAATCCTGCCGCAGAACCTCGAGCATGGCCGAGCGCGACAGCCGCGCCACCACGCCGGTGGCGACAACCGAAAGGGCCAGTGCCGGCAGGGTCAGATGACGGATCAGCGCAAACAGGTCACGGTCGCCGAAGATGGGCCACATGCCCGAGGCCGGGAACCACCGCAAATTCACCGCGAAGGTCAGGATCATCATCATGCCCAGAAAGAAGGAAGGGATTGATATACCTAACAAAACCACGAAGGTGATGCCCTTGTCGGGCCAGGCGTACTGATTGGCGGCCGAGATCACGCCGGCGACGATGCCCAGGACCGAGCACAGAACGAAACTGGTCCCGGCCAGGACCAGCGTGGCATTGAAGCGCTCGACCACCTCGTCGAGCACGGGGCGGTTCAACGCGAAAGAGCGCCCGAAATCGCCCTGCAGCATATTACCGAGCCAAATGAAATACTGTTGTATCAAGGGCTTGTCGAGACCCAGATCCTCGTTCAGGCGGGCCACGTTTTCCGGCGTGGCATAGCTGCCGAGGATTGCCGTGGCCGGGTCGCCGGGGATCAGCGCCATGATCGCGAAGACGATCACCGAGATGCCCAGAAGCACCGGAATGGCCGAGATCAGGCGTCTGAGGATGTAGCGGGTCATGGGGCCCTTTCCGGCGAAAATGGCAGGTCACAGGCCGTACACAGCGCGTACACAGCCTGTGCATACGCACAGGCAGAAATTCTCGAGAATTTCTGGCCGGAATTCTCGAGAATTCCGTTGCGCCCCAAGGCGGCCGTCTCGCCCCGGGGCGCGGGGATCAGTTCTTGGCCACGTCGTCGAGCAGCAGGAAGAAGGACGGCTCGAGCGCGAAACCCTCGACCCGGTCGCTGGTCACCGCGTTCTGCACCCAGTTGGCGACGAAGACCCAGGGCGCGTCTTCCTGAACGATCACCTGCATCTCGCGGTACAGCTCGGCGCGGCGATCCTGATCGGTGGCGGTGCGGGCCTCTTCCAAGAGCGCGTCGACCTCGGGGTTGGAATAATAGCCCGAGTTGAAGCCGCCCTGTTCCGGCCACGCCTCGGTGCGCAGGGCAAGATAGGGCAGCGTATCGGGGTCGTTGGTCATCCAGGCCATCTGGGCGGCGTCCGCCTCGCCCTCGAGCCCCGGATTCACCCGCCCCAGGAAGGTGTTCCATTCGTAGGTCTCGATGGTCACGTCAAAGCCCACGGCCTCGAGATCGGCCTGAATGGCGGTGCCCATGGCGACCGGGTCCAGCATGCCCGACCCGCCCTCGGTCACGAAAAAGGTGATCTCGGGATTTTCGACACCGGCCTCGGCCAGCAGTTCGCGGGCACGGTCGGGGTCGTAGGGATAGGGCTCCAACTCTTCGTTGTAGGCCCAGGCGAAGGCGGGGGGCGTGGGGCCGGCGGCGACCTCGGCGGTGCCTTCGAGCACATCCTCGACCAGCGCGGTCTTGTTGATCGCGTAATTGGCGGCCTGACGCACGGCCTGTTCGGTGAACGGCCCCTCGCGCATGTTCAGGATCAGGAACCAGACATGGGGGCCGGCCTGTTCGACGATCTCAAAGGCGTCGCCCTGAAATTCGGACAGGGCCACCGGGGGCACCTCGACCATCAGGTCGATCCCGCCCGACAGCATCTCGGCCACACGGGTGTTGGCATCGGTGATCGGCCGGAAGACCACGGCCTGAAGGTCGGGCGCGCCATCCCAGTAATCGGGGTTGGCCTCGATCACCACGGCCTCGTTCGAGCGCCATTCGGTGAAGGTGAACGGCCCCGTGCCCGACGGGTTGCGGCCGAACTCGGCCCCGTGTTCCCTCACCGCCGCCGGCGAGACGATCAACCCCGTCGGATAGGCGAGGTTCGACAGGAACGGTGCATAGGGCGCGGTCAGCGTGAAGCGCACCGTCAGGTCATCGACCGCCTCGACGCTGTCGACCGACGAGAAGAAGAAACTCAGCGGGAACGGGCCGGTGTCGTGATAGGGATGATCCTCGTTCAGCATGCGCTCGAAGTTGAAGACCACGGCCTCGGCGTTGAAGGGGCTGCCATCGTGGAAGGTCACCCCCTCGCGCAGGGAGAAGGTGTAGACGGTGCCGTCCTCGGAAATCTCCCAGTCGGTGGCCAGCGCCGGTTCGACCTCGAGCGTGCCCGAGGCGTAGCGCACCAGCCCGTCATAGACATTCATCAGGATGCGGAAATCGTTCACCGCTGTGACCGCATGGGGGTCGAGCGCCTGCGGTTCGGCCACCTGGCCGACCACCAGAACGCCCGGCGGCGTTTGCGCGGCGGCGGGAAGCCCCGCGGCCAGCGCGAGGCTGAGTGCTGTGCCGCCGGCCAGGGCCATCCGGCGCGTCCAGGACAAAAGTGCCATGACGTGATCCTCTCCTATCGGGTCTGTCGCTATTGCCTTGCCGGCAATTGATTGTGATAAGCGAGATCAGGACAAATTATCATGATAAATGCAAGCCCCAGCTGTCGGAGGGACCGGTCGTGACCATTTCGATCCTTGCGCGCGATGAAATTTCGGGCGCTTTGGGCGGTGCCGCCGCAACCGGCAGCCTGTGCGTCGGCGGCTGGGTTCTGCGCGGGGATGCCGCGCGCGGCCTGTCGGCCAGCCAGGGCACGGCGCCCTCGACGTTGTGGGGTGAGGACGTATTGAGCGCCATGGCGGGCGGTCAGGGGGCCGCGGCGGCCGTGGCACAGGTGACGGGCGCCGATCCCGGCCGGGCGCATCGGCAGCTTGCCGCGCTCTCGGCCCAGGGTCAGACCGGGGCCTTCACCGGGGCCGACAGTGTGGGCTTCGCCGATGCGACGCAGGCCCCCGGCGTTGTGGTGGCCGGCAACATGCTGACCGGACCCGAGGTGATCGCCGCGGCCCTGGCGGGCTATGCCGGCGCGGCCGCCCTGCCCCTGCCCGAGCGTCTGATGGCGGCGTTGCAGGCGGCGGCGCGTGCGGGGGGCGATGCGCGCGGCCTGAAATCGGCGGCGCTGCTGGTGGTGGGGCGCGACCGCGCGCCGCTGACGCTGCGGATCGATTGTTCCGACACGCCACTGCAGGCATTGGCCGACCTTTACGCGGCGTCGCAGGCCGAGCCCTATCGCGGCTGGACCGAGGTGGTGCCGGTGCTGGACGACCCCTATCGCGCTCCGCGACCCGAGGCGGTGCCCGACCACCCCGAGCCCATCGTGGATGTCGCGCCGCCACCGGCGCGCTAAGGCAGGCCCGGGCGCGGCTATTCGGGGATGAACCGGCGCAGCACCTGCGCCTCTTGCGCCTGCATCAGCGCCTCGGCGGTTTGCATATGGGCGGTCATGATCGCGCGGGCCTCTTCGGGACGGCCCTCGCGCAGGGCGGCGATCAGGTCGCGCTGGAACGCCACGCCCCGGGCGTGCAGATCGCGGTTGGGCGGGTCGTAGAGCCGCCGATACACGGTCAGGTCGGCCAGAATACGCGCCATGAAACTGACCACGAAAGCCAAGAGTGCGTTATCCGAGAAATTCGCCAGCAGCCGGTGAAAGGCCAGCGAGGCGACGTGCTGGTCGCGCTCTTCCTCGGCGCTGCGGGCGGGGTCGGGGTATTGGGCGACCACGGCCTCGAGCTCGGCCAGTTGCGCGTCGCTGAGGCGTCCGGCAAGCGAGGCGGCCAGTTCGGGTTCCAGCACGCGGCGCAACTGGTAGATATCGGCCACCGAAAGGTCCTGAAAATAGAAGTAATTGGCCAGGAGTGCCTTGGCCCGGTCCGCCGTCACCTCGCCCACGAAGCTGCCGCCGCCGGGGCCGGTCCGGGTTTCGACCAGCCCCTGCGCCTGAAGAATGCGCATCGCCTCGCGGATGGTGCCCTTGGCCATGCCGAAACGGGCCATCAACTCGGCCTCGCCGGGCAGGCGGTCGCCCTTTTGCATGTTGCGCTCGACGACCCAATCCTTGATCGCCTCGGCCACCCGCACGGGGCGCGACCGGCGGCCCGGCACCGAGGCGCCTTTGCGTCGCTCTGGGGGCGTCTTGCCCGATGGGCTGTGTTCCATGGCCGATCCCGATAGGCTGCAGATCCGGGCGCGCAGCAAGGGAACGGGGTAGCGCATGGCGCATCCCACCACAAGATGCCGGACCGGGCGGGCGGTGCATGGGCAGACGGCGGCGGTCGATCACGGTATACCGAATTTCGAACTGTGAGATCGCCCGCCGCATGCCGCGCGGAGCCCACGGGCACAGGCGAAAACGGCCTTTTGTGATTTGGTTTCATTCGTTTTTTTCAACTCGCGCGAAAGGTTGTAAACTCCTTTTCAAAACTAAATTTCGCGGGACCGCCGCGCTGGATAATAAAACGCATCTCACGGAACGTAAGGGTGGGTGTCCGTCGCCCGTGTCTGGATTGGGAGGTCCAGGCTCTGAAATCCATGGGAGGATTACATGACTGACAAGAACCTTTCGCGTCGCGGCCTGCTCAAGGCCGGCGCCGCAACCGGCGTTGCGCTGGCCACGCCGACCTTCTTCACGGGAGCCGCCCGTGCCTTTACGAACGAGCCCGGCTCGTCGTCGGTGACGCTCGGCTTCAACGTGCCCCAGACCGGCCCCTATGCCGATGAAGGCGCCGACGAATTGCGGGCGCAGCAACTGGCGGTCGAACACCTGAACGGTGAAGGCGACGGCGGCATGCTCAACACGTTCTCCAGCCAGGTTCTCGACGGCACCGGCATCCTGGGGCGCCGTGTCGAATACGTGACCGGCGACACCCAGACCTCATCGGATGCGGCGCGCTCCTCGGCACGTTCGATGATCGAGCGCGACGGCGCAATCATGGTCACCGGCGGTTCGTCCTCGGGCGTGGCCGTGGCGGTGCAGGCGCTCTGCCAAGAGGCGGGCATCATCTTCATGGCTGGCCTGACGCACTCGAACGACACGACCGGCAAGGACCGCAAGGCCAACGGCTTCCGCCACTTCTTCAACTCCTACATGTCGGGCGCGGCGCTGGCGCCGGTTCTGGCCAACGCCTATGGCACCGACCGCAACGCCTATTACCTGACCGCCGACTACAACTGGGGCTACACGACCGAGCAGGCCGTGCGCGAAGCCACCGAAGCGGTGGGCTGGAACACGGTGAACACCGTTCTGACGCCGGTGGGCGCGGGCGACTTCTCGTCCTACATCACACCGGTTCTGGGCTCGGGCGCCGATACGCTGGTGCTGGTGCATTACGGCGGCGACATGGTGAACTCGCTGACTCAAGCCGTGCAGTTCGGCCTGCGCGAAGCCCAGGCCAATGGCCGCGACTTCGAGATCATCGTGCCGCTCTTCTCGCGCCTGATGGCCAGCGGCGCCGGCGAGGCGATCCAGGGCATCTTCGGCTCGACCAACTGGCACTGGTCGCTGCCGGACGCGGGCAGCCAGGCCTTCACCCGGTCCTTCGGCGAAAAATACGGCTTCCCGCCCAGCCAGGCGGCGCATACCTGCTACGTGCAGACGCTGCTTTATGCCGATGCGGTCACCCGCGCGGGCAGCTTCAACCCCTGCGCCGTGGTCGAGGCGCTGGAAGGGTTCGAGTTCGACGGTCTGGGCAACGGCCCGACGCTGTATCGGGCCGAGGATCACCAGTGCTTCAAGGATGTTCTGGTCGTGCGCGGCAAGGCCAACCCGGACAACCAGTTCGACCTTCTCGAGATCGTCGAGGTCACGCCGGTCGAGCAGGTCACCTATGCCCCGGACCACCCGCAATTTGCGGGCGGCAACCTGGGCACCTGCAATCCGGGCGCCTGAGGCGGCCTGACAACCGACCCCAAGACCCGGGCGGCGACAGATCCGCCCGGGTTTCATGACGCGCGGCGCCATACCTGCGTTCGCGCGCCCGATTTCCGCAGACACATCCACAAGGGCGCGACATGGAAGCCATCATTCTGCAGATCCTGAACGGTCTGGACAAAGGCTCGGCCTACGCACTGATCGCACTCGGCCTCACTCTGATCTTCGGAACGCTCGGCGTCGTGAACTTCGCCCATGGTGCGTTGTTCATGATCGGCGCCTTCGTGGCCGTGACGCTGAACCGTATCTTCAACCTGTCCTTCACCGTGATCGACGAAACCCGCACCGACTTCCTGGGCAATCCGATGCAGGTGGAGGTGCCTTATGTCGAGCAATGGTTCGGCGCCGAGACGGGGGCCGCGATCATCGACTGGTCCGTGCCATTGGCGATCATCGTGGCCATTCCCATCATGGCGTTGATCGGCATCGCGATGGAACGCGGCCTGATCAAATACTTCTACAAGCGGCCCCATGCCGACCAGATCCTTGTGACATTCGGCCTGGCCATCGTGCTGCAGGAGATCGTCAAGGCCTTTTACGGCGCCAACCCGATCCCGACCCCGGCGCCCGACGCCTTTCGCGGGTCGTTCGATGTCGGACAGTTGATCGGGTTCGAGCCCTTCGCGATCGTCTATCCCTACTGGCGTCTGGTCTATTTCGCCTTTGCCGCGATCGTCATTGGCGCAGTGTTTGCCTTTCTGCAATTCACGACCTTCGGGATGGTGGTGCGCGCCGGCATGGCCGACCGCGAGACCGTGGGCATTCTGGGCATCGACATCGACAAGCGCTTTACCACCATGTTCGCCATCGCGGCCATCGTCGCGGGGCTTGCGGGGGTGATGTACACGCCAATCCTGTCGCCCAACTATCACATGGGGATGGATTTCCTCGTGCTCAGCTTCGTGGTCGTCGTTGTCGGCGGCATGGGCAGCCTGGGCGGCGCGGTGGCGGCGGGGTTCCTGCTGGGCGTGCTGCAGAGTTTCGCCTCCATGTCGCAGGTCATCGACCTCATTCCCGGCATCAACCAGGTCATCATCTACCTGGTCGCCATCATCGTGCTGTTGACCCGTCCGCGTGGCCTCATGGGCCGCAAGGGCGTGATGGAGGAGTGATCCCATGCTTGGATTGAACAAGGCGGATCTGCGCCTCTACGTGATCGTTCTGGGGCTGCTGATCTTTGCGCCCTTCATCATGAACCCCTTCCCCGAGGGCTCGGGCCTGGCGCAGTTCAACGGCGGCTATCCCGATCTGCTGCAAAAGCTGGTGATCTTCGGCATCTTCGCCGTGGGGTTCAACATCCTCTTCGGTCTGACCGGGTATCTGTCCTTCGGACACGCGGCCTTTCTGGGGGTCGGCTCCTACGCCGGGGTCTGGATGATGAAGCTCCTGACCATGAACGTCATCCCGGCGCTGATCGTGTCGGTGCTGGTGGCGGGGCTGTTGTCGGTGGTGATCGGCTATGTCTCGCTGCGCCGGTCGGGGATCTATTTCTCGATCCTGACGCTGGCCTTCGCGCAGATGTGCTACAGCCTGGCCTATTCGGTGCTGACGCCGATCACCGGGGGCGAGACGGGCCTGACCCTGTCGCTGAACGACCCGCGCGTGCTGGGCGCCAGCCAGACGGCCGAGGGCAATATCCCCGCGCCGCATTTCTTCGGGCTGGAGATGAGCAGTTCCGCCACCTGGGAGCTGGGCGCGTGGTCCTTCACCTTCAATATCGGCTACTATTTCTGCGCGATCGTCATGGCGGTGGCCTTTTATCTGGCGATCCGGCTGTTCCGCTCGCCCTTTGGCCTGATGCTGCGGGCGGTGAAGTCGAACAATTCGCGCATGACCTATACCGGCCTCAACCCGCGCCCCTATGCGCTGGCGGCCTTTGTCATCTCGGGGATGTATGCCGGGCTGGCGGGCGGCCTGATGGTGGCGATGGACCCGCTGGCCGGGGCCGAGCGGATGATCTGGACCGCCTCGGGCGAGGTGGTGCTGATGGCGATCCTGGGCGGGGTCGGCACGCTGATCGGCCCGATCCTGGGCGCGGGCGTGATCAAGTACCTGGAATCGATCATCTCGACCATCAACTCGACCATCCTGCACCAGTGGTTCGCCTTCCTGCCCGACGGGCTGGAGAATTTCGTCGTGGCGGTGATCTACCCGTTCGTCGGCAAGGGCTGGCACCTGACGCTGGGCATCGTGTTCATGCTGGTGGTCATCTTCCTGCCCGGCGGGATCGTCGAAGGCGGCAAGCGCATCGCGAACCTGTTCCGCCGCAAACGCGCCGATGACAGCGCGCAGGGCTCGGCCTCGGCCGCGCCGAAACCCGGCGAATAAGGAGAGAGGCTTATGGGTATCCTGGAAGTCAAAGGCGTCAACAAGCGCTTCGGCGGGCTGCAAGCGCTTGGCGACGTGAACCTTTCGGTGCAGGAAGGATCCTGTCACGCGATCATCGGGCCCAACGGGGCGGGCAAGTCCACACTGCTCAACGTCCTCGTGGGCAAGCTGATCCCCGATACCGGCTCGGTCACCTTTCAGGGCGAAAGCGTGCTGGGGCGCAAACCCTACCAGATCAACCAGATGGGCATCAGCCGCGTGTTCCAGACGCCCGAGATCTTCGGCGATCTGACAGTGCTGGAAAACATGCTGATGCCGGTCTTCGCGCGGCGCGACGGCACCTTTCGCCTGCATGCCTACGAGACCATCGCCAACGAGCGCGAGCTGTTGGACGAGGCCGAGGGCATGCTGGAAGAGGTCAACATGATCGACAAGAAGGACATGCATTCCGCCGCCCTGTCGCGGGGCGACAAGCGCCGCCTGGAAATGGCCATGTGCCTTGTGCAGCAGCCGCGCCTGCTGCTGTTGGACGAACCGACCGCCGGCATGGCGCGGGCCGACACCAACAACACGATCGAACTGCTGAAAGAGATCAAGGAAAAGCGCAACATCACCATGGCGATCATCGAGCATGACATGCACGTGGTCTTCAGCCTGGCCGACCGGATCACGGTGCTGGCCCAGGGCACGCCGCTGGTCGAGGATATCCCCGAGAACATCAAGGGCCACCCAAAGGTCCGCGAGGCCTATCTGGGCGAAGCGCAGGTCTGAGGACCGGCAGGAGGACAACAGATGAACGTGAAATCCGATTTCAACCCCAACGCCAACCACGCGGCCACGGCCCCGGCCTTTCTGTCGGTCTGGGAGATCGACGCCTATTACGACGAAAGCTACATCGTCCAGCGCATCAGCTTCAACGTGCACGAGGGCGAGATCCTGGCCCTTTTGGGACGCAACGGGGCGGGCAAGACCTCGACCCTGCGCACCATCGCGCGCGTCGACGACCCCGCGTTGCGCCACGGCGAGATCTGGCTGGATCACAAGCCGCTGCACGAGATGAAATCGCATGAGGCGGCCCAGAGCGGCCTGGCGCTGGTGCCCGAAGACCGGCGCATCATTCCCGGCCTGACGGTCGAGGAAAACCTCAAGCTGGCCCAGATCGCCCCGCCCCATGGCTGGTCGCTGGAACGCATCTACGAGTTGTTCCCGCGCCTGGGCGAGCGGCGCAAGCAGGAGGGCGTGACGCTGTCCGGCGGGGAGCAGCAGATGCTGTCCATCGCCCGCGCGCTGGCCCGTGACATCAAGATCCTGCTGCTGGACGAACCCTACGAGGGGCTGGCCCCCGTCATCGTGCAGGAAATCGCCAAGACGCTGAACGTGATCCGCGACCAGGGCATCACCACGATCATCGTGGAACAGAATGCCGTGGCCGCACTGGAACTGGCGGATCGGGCGGTGATCCTGGATACCGGGTCGGTGGTGTTCGACGGCGACGCCAGGGAAGTGCTGGACAATACCGAGTTGCGCGAGGAATACCTCGCGATCTGAAACGCCGCCCCACGGCTGACACCAGCGCAGAGGCCGACGCCTCGCCCCCTGGCGCGCGTGGGGGGGGGCGAGGCGTTTTCGCGGGCGAGTCGGGCCAAACGTCCGAAACCCGCCCCGAAACCGCACAAGATGCCGAGATGGGACAGAAAGGACCGCCCAAGAATTGTGCAGACGATGAATGCCGCGGCGCAGCACGCCGGTTTTCCTACCCGTGTCGACCAGCCCATGCGACGGTGATCTTGCCGGGCGCTTCGGGATCAGTCTCCTCCCTTCCTTTGCAGGTCCCGAAAGCCCGGCGCGAAAGGACTGGCTGACGATCCGCCTCCTCGTCTCTCTTCCACATGGTCGGATCGTCAGCTTTTTCTTTTGCAGCGCAACGCGCGCTGTGACCCATCCGCCACAGCCACAATTCCGCCGCATTTCGGGCACGTCGCTGCCGCGCAAGGCGCAGACCCTGTGATGTCATCGACGCAGCAGATGACACGAGGCGACCATGCCCAGCTCGACACCCCCTACCCCGCCCCGCCCTGAGGCCCCGAAAAAGCCCCGTCCCAAGCCTGTGCGCTTCAAGGATTGGGCCAGCATCTGATAGGCTGATCTTCGAAAGGCCCCGAAGATGAGCGATCCTTTGGCGGATGACCCGGTCACCGCGATCCGAAATATCGGCCCGGCCCAGGCCGAGGCGCTGGCGCGGGCCGGGATCACCACGGCGACGCAGTTGCGCCGGATCGGCGCCGAGACCGCCTATGCCCGCATGGTCGACACCGGGACGCGGCCGCATTTCATCGCCTTCTACGCGCTGGTCATGGCGCTGCAGGGGCGGCCTTGGAACGATTGCAAAGGGGCCGAGAAGACGGCGCTGCGAGAGAGGTTCGATGCCCTGATCGCAACCGCCCGCAACAGCGGCGGCGCCGACCCCGATCTCGAGCGGATGCTGGACCGGATCGGCACCGGGCTGCGCCGGTGAATACGCCGATGCGCACAGCGCAGAAAAATTCGTGCAGGCGCAGAAATTCTTGACCTAGGTCAACCACATCACCCTGTGCCTGCGCATAATCTGGAATCATTCCAGTAAGTTTCCCCGGAAGCGCGCCAAACGAATGGAGATTCAGATCATGTTCCGTACCACGCTTACCGCCGCTGTTGCCCTTGCGACCGCGATTGCAGGTCCCGCATTGGCCAATGACGAGTTGCGCGAGTACGCGAACGAGTTGTTCGAGCCGATCCCGCTTTCCACGCCCGACCTCGACGGCAACATGGTCACCCGTCAGCGCGTCGATCTGGGCGCGATGCTGTTCTTCGACCCGCGCATGTCGCGCTCGGGGCTGTTCTCGTGCCAGTCTTGCCATAACGTCGGCACCGGCGGCGTTGACGGTCTGGAAACGTCGATCGGCCATGGCTGGCAGGCCGGGCCGCGCAACTCGCCCACCGTCTTCAACGCCGTGTTCAACATCGCCCAGTTCTGGGACGGGCGCGCGGCCGATTTGGCCGAACAGGCGGTCGGCCCGGTGCAGGCCGGCGTCGAGATGAACAACACGCCCGAACGCGTGATCGACACGCTGAACTCGATGCAGGCCTATGTGGACGCCTTCGCCGAAGCCTTCCCCGGCGAGGACGACCCCGTGACCTTCGACAATTTCGCGCTGGCCATCGAGGCGTTCGAGGCCACGCTGACAACGCCGAACTCGCGCTTTGACCAGTTCCTGATGGGCGCCGATACGCTCGACGAGCAGGAGCTTGCCGGCCTCGAGGCCTTCATCGATCAGGGCTGCGCCGCCTGCCACGCGGGCGTGAACATGGGCGGTCAGGACTATTATCCCTTCGGTCTGGTCGAGCGTCCGGGCGCCGATGTTCTGCCCGAGGGCGACCGTGGCCGGTTCGCCGTGACCGAAACCGCGATGGATGACTATGTCTTCCGCGCCGCGCCGCTGCGCAACATCGAATTGACGGCCCCCTATTTCCACTCGGGCGTCGTCTGGGAACTGGAAGAGGCCGTGGCCGTGATGGGCGTGGCCCAGCTGGGGGCCGATCTGAGCGAACAGGAAATCAGCGACATCGCCGCCTTCCTGCGCACCCTGACCGGCGAGATCCCCGAGGTCGTCCACCCGGTGCTGCCGCCGCGCACCGCCGACACCCCGCTGCCCGAGCCGATGTAAGCACCGCTTTGCGGCCAGGGCCGCGGACCGAAACCACGCAAAGGCCGCTCCGACAGGGGCGGCCTTTTTCGATCTGCCCTCCGGCGGGGGTCAAACCCGACCCGGGCTGGCACAGTCGGGCACGGTCACGGGCGGCGGAACGAAAAAAGGGCGGCTGCCGCATTCGGCACCCGCCCCTTGTTGGTCCGATCTGTCGGGCGTTCAGCCGACCAGTTCGATCCCGGCGAAGAAATAGGCGATTTCCTCGGCCGCGGTTTCCGGCGCGTCCGAGCCGTGGACCGAGTTTTCACCCTTGGACAGGGCGAATTCCTTGCGGATCGTGCCCTCGGCGGCCTCGGCCGGATCGGTCGCGCCCATCACGTCGCGGTATTTGGCGATGGCGTCTTCGCCTTCCAGAACCTGCACCACGACCGGCTCGGAGGCCATGAATTCGCACAGTTCGCCGTAGAAGGGGCGTTCGGCGTGGACGGCGTAGAAGGTGCCGGCCTGCGCGGGGGTCATGTGGATCCGCTTTTGCGCGATGATGCGCAGGCCGGCGGCCTCGATCTTGGCGTTGATCGCGCCGGTCAGGTTGCGCTTGGTGGCGTCGGGCTTGATGATGGAAAAGGTGCGCTGGATGGCCATGTCTCGCTCCGGTAAAACGGGGTTGGTGAAAGATCGCGCGCCCTCTAACACGGGGGGTGCGGGTTGAAAAGGCGATGATTGACAGCCCGCGCGCGGCGCGTCACACCGCGCCCATGCTGCGCATTTCCGACATTTCCTATTCCGTCGCCGGGCGCCCCCTGCTGGAGGGCGCCTCGGCCACCATCCCCGCCGGGCACAAGGTGGGCATCGTCGGCCGCAACGGCACCGGCAAGACCACGCTTTTCCGCCTGATCCGGGGCGAATTGACGCTCGACAGCGGCCGCATCGAGGTGCCCGCCCGCGCCCGCATCGGCGGCGTCGCGCAGGAGGTGCCCTCGTCGGAGACCTCGCTGATCGACACGGTGCTCGAGGCCGATGTCGAACGCGCCGCCCTGATGGCCGAGGCCGAGACGGCCGATGGCCACCGCATGGCCGATATCCAGACGCGCCTGGCCGATATCGACGCCTGGTCGGCCGAGGCGCGGGCCGCCTCGATCCTCAAGGGCCTGGGCTTCACCGATGCCGAGCAGCAGATGCCCTGTTCCGCCTTTTCGGGCGGCTGGCGGATGCGCGTGGCGCTGGCGGGCGTGCTGTTCGCGCAGCCCGATGTGCTGCTGCTGGACGAGCCGACCAACTACCTCGACCTCGAGGGGGCGTTGTGGCTGGAAAGCTACCTGGCGAGATACCCGCATACCGTTCTGGTCATCAGCCATGACCGCGACCTGCTGAACCGGGCGGTGGGGCATATCCTGCACCTGACCGACAGGCAGCTGACGCTCTATTCCGGGGGCTATGACACCTTCGCCCGCACCCGCGCCGAGCAGCGCGCGGTGCAGGCCGCGGCCGCGAAAAAGCAGGAAGCGCAGCGCGCCCATCTGCAAAGCTTTGTCGACCGGTTCCGCGCCAAGGCGTCCAAGGCGAAACAGGCGCAATCGCGGGTCAAGATGCTGGAAAAGATGGAAACGATCCGCGCGCCCGAGGATGCGGCGCGCACCGTCTTCACCTTCCCCGAACCGGACCAGCTGTCGCCGCCCATCGTGAACCTCGAAGGGGCATCGGTCGGCTATGACGGCACACCCGTTCTGGCGCGGCTGAACCTGCGCATCGACCAGGATGACCGGATCGCCCTGCTGGGCCGCAATGGCGAGGGGAAATCGACCCTGTCGAAACTGCTGGCGGCCAAGCTGACGGCGATGGAGGGGCGGGTGACGACATCGTCCAAGCTGCGGGTGGGCTATTTCGCGCAGCACCAGGTGGACGAGTTGCATCTGGACGAAACGCCCTTGCAACACATCCAGCGCGAACGCCCCGACGAGGCGCCGCCGCGCCTGCGCGCGCGGCTGGCGGGGTTCGGCCTGGGCGCGGATCAGGCCGAGACCGAGGTCGCCCGTCTGTCGGGCGGGCAGAAGGCGCGGCTGTCGCTGTTGCTGGCGACGCTGGAGGCGCCGCATATGCTGATCCTCGACGAGCCGACCAACCATCTGGATATCGAAAGCCGCGAGGCGCTGGTCGAGGCGCTGACCGCCTATTCCGGCGCGGTGATCCTCGTCAGCCACGACATGCATCTGCTCAGCCTTGTGGCGGACCGGCTGTGGCTGGTCAAGGACGGGCGCGTCGCCCCCTATGACGGCGATCTGGCCAGCTATCGGCAGATGCTGCTGAGGGGCGAGGACAAGACCCCCAAACCCGCCAAACCCGACAAACCCGACAAACCCGCCGCCCCCGCCAAGGCAAGGCGACCCAGCCAGGATCAGGTCAAGGAGTTGCGGGCCGAGCTGCGCCGGGCCGAGGCGCGCGTCCAGAAGATCGAGGAGATGCGCGAGAAACTGGCCGCGAAACTGGCCGACCCCACGCTCTACGAAGACGATCGCGCCGGCGATCTGGATGTCTGGCAAAAAAAGTTCGCCGAGGTCGAGGACGGGCTTGCGCGGGCCGAGGCGCTGTGGATGGCCGCGGCCGAGGCGCTGGATCGGGCCAAGGCGGGCTGACCAGCCCCCCCCTTGGCGATATCCGGGCGCGGCGCGACAGCGTGCCACGCGCCGGTGGTGTTTCAAAACATATATTGCTGATGTACATTATTGACAGGTGCAATTTATAGGAGTCCTGTCATGGCCAACCCCGCCGGATATACGCGGACGCAGATCCGCCTTCACTGGATCATCATGGGCCTCGTCGCCCTGCAATACATCTTCAAGGGCGCGATTTCGCAGGCCTGGGACGACTGGCAGGCCGGGGCCGAGATCGCCTTTGATCCGATGATCGCGCAACATGTCTTTCTGGGCGCGCTGGTGGCGCTGCTGACCCTGTGGCGTCTTGGCCTGCGGGTCAGCCACGGCGCCCCGGCCCCGGCGGGAGCCGACAGCGCACCGGGCAAGGCCAAGGTCGCCCTGGCCACGCAATGGGCCTTTTACGCGCTGCTTCTGCTGATGCCGATTTCGGGCTCGGTCGCGTGGTTCGGCGGGGCCGAGGGGGCAGCGATCGCCCATAACGTGATGAAAGTCGCGCTGCTGGCCCTGATCGCGCTGCATGTCGTCGGCGCGCTGGTGCAACAGTTCGTCCAAAAAACCAACGTCATGGCACGGATGAAACATCCCGTCGCCTGACATTCGGGGGCATTGACAGATGACACCGCTGAAACCGACCCTTCTGATCCTGGCGATGGGGGCGGGTGTGGCCTTTGCCAATTCCCACGCCATGCCGGGCGCGCAATTCCTGAGCGTGTGGGACCTGGACGCCGACGGCACGGCAACACTGGCCGAGTTGCAGGAGATGCGCGGCATCGTCTTCGCCATGTTCGACAGCGACGCGGACGGCACGCTGAACACCGAGGAATATCGCGCCTTCGACGAGACGCGGGCCGCCGACCTGGCGAATTTCGAGGGGCCGGACCCGGCCCGCGAAAGGATGCAGATGGTGGCCGACGGTCTTGGCCGCGCCGCCAATGACGCCGACGGCAACGGCCGCGTGACGCGGGACGAGTTCATCGCCGGAACCCATGCCTGGCTCGAGCAGATCGACCGGGACGGGAACGGCGTCGTGACCAGCGCAGATTTCATGCGCTGAAAGGGCCGGGCCGCGTGTCTTGTTTGCACCCGAGACCCGCGGCCCGGCCCGCCCCATGGCCTGCACGCGCCATTGACCTTTGCGCCCCGGCGCGGCAGGGGTCGGCGCATGGAACTGGCCGTCTACATTCCTGCCTTCGTGGCGCTGTTCGTCATCATCGACCCGATCGGCATGGCGCCGCTCTTCGTGGCGCTGACGGCGGGCATGGACGCCACGCAAAGGCGCAAGGTCGCGATCCGCTCGTGCCTCGTGGCCTTTGGCTTGCTGACCCTGTTCGGTCTGGCGGGCGAGGCGGTGCTGAATTTCCTCGGCATCTCGATGCCGGCCTTCCGCATGGCGGGGGGGATCCTGCTGTTTCTGACCGCGCTCGACATGTTGTTCGAGCGCCGCAGCCAGCGCCGGCAGGGCCAGGCCGAGGCCGAGCATTCCGACGATCCTTCGGTGTTTCCGCTGGCCATCCCGCTGATTGCCGGGCCCGGCTCGATCGCGACGATGATACTGCTGACGGGACAGGAGGGCGGCGATCTGCTGCATGTCGCGTTGATCCACCTGGTGATGGCGGTCGTTCTGCTGGCGGTTTTCGTGCTGTTCCTGCTGGCGGGCCGTCTGGAACGCCTGTTGGGCGAAACCGGCATCAACGTGGTCACACGCCTGCTGGGCATGCTGCTGGCGGCCCTGTCGGTGCAATTCGTGATCGACGGTTTGCGCGATCTGGCGGTGATCTGACGCCGTCCCCGCCCTATATGATGGCCAAAGGGGTGTGCAGATGCTGAATGGCGAACAAATCGGAAGCCTGATCTACCTGGCCTTGCTGGGCACGGCGATTGCCGGATGGATGGTGGCTTCGAACCGCAGAAACATCGGAAAGCTGACGCAATATGCGGCGATCTGGATCTTCATTTTCCTTGGCGCGGTCGTCGCCGTGGGCCTGTTCACCGATATCCGCAACGATCTTGCGCCGCGCCAATCGGTGATGATGCAAGGCCAGCGGATCGAGGTGCCGCAGGCCGCCGACGGACATTTCTACCTGACGCTCGGCGTGAATGGCACGCCGGTGCGGTTTGTCGTGGATACCGGGGCGACGGAAATGGTGCTGAGCCGCCGTGACGCCGCGCGCGCCGGCATCGACCTGGATGCGCTGATCTACACCGGGCGCGCCTACACGGCCAATGGCATGGTCCAGACCTCGCCCGTGCGCCTCGAGACGCTGGAACTGGGCGGGATGGTCGAACGCGGGGTTCGGGCCGTGATCAATCACGGCGAGATGCCCGACAGCCTGCTGGGGATGCGCTATCTGCAACGCTTTGACCGGCTCGAGATCTCGGATCAACGCCTCGTACTGGTGCGGTGAGAGCCCTCACCCGGCTTCACCCGCCCGATTGCGCCTTCATCTCCCACCGGCCGGATTCCTCGGACCAGTATTTCGCTTCGACGCCTGCGTCGGTCAGTGACCGCCACTGCTCGCGCGCGGTCTGCTTGGCGGCCTCGTCATGGCCATCGAACAGGATCATCACCCGCGACAGGGCCGTGACCTCGGGCGCGGCGACCCCGGCGCCCTCGACCGAGATCACGCAATCGGGCCGGTTGGGGGCCGCAGCCCCGGTGGTCAGCAGGATGGGCTGATCGGCGTCATGGGGCCCGCCTGCACGGCCGTGGGGCAGAAAGCCGTCCTCGGGGCCCAGCCACAATTGCGCATCCAGCCGATCAAGCGCCTCGTCGGTGCGGCCGCGCACCGCCACGCGCCATCCCTGCTGGCGCGATTTCTCCAGCAGGGTGCGCAGCGTCACCTCGACCGGATGGCGCGTCAGGTGGTAGAAAAAGGCCGCCCCCAAAACCGCCCTACCCTTCGTAATTGTCACGCACGAGCCGGTCGAGGGCCAGCACCCCCCACGCCCGTCGCGCCCTTGGGCGCCAGCATCGTGTCGGATTTCACACTGGCCACGCCCGCGATGTCCAGATGGATCCAGGGCGTGTCGTCCTTGACGAAACGTCCCAGGAACTGCGCCGCCGTGATCGACCCCGCGGCGCGACCGCCCACGTTCTTCATGTCGGCGATGCGGCTTTTGAGCATGTCGTCATAAGCCTTGCCCATGGGCAGGCGCCAGGCGCCTTCGCCCTCGGCGGCGGCGGATTTCAGGAAGGCATCGGCGAAGGCGTCGTTGTTCGAGAAAACGCCGCCGTTCTCATGCCCCAGCGCGATGATCATCGCCCCGGTCAGGGTGGCGAGGTCGACCATGCCCGCGGGCGAAAACCGCTCCTGCGCGTACCACATGACATCGCACAGCACGAGGCGCCCCTCGGCATCGGTGTTGATGACCTCGATCGTGTCGCCCTTCATCGAGGTGACCACATCGCCGGGGCGCTGTGCCCGGCCCGAGGGCATGTTCTCCACCAGCCCGACAAGGCCCACCACATTCGCCTTTGCCTTGCGCTGCGCGATGGCGCGCATGGCGCCGGCCACGACGCCCGCGCCGCCCATGTCCATGGTCATGTCCTCCATGCCGCCGGCGGGTTTCAGGCTGATACCGCCGGTGTCGAAGACGACGCCCTTGCCGACCAGCGCCAGCGGGGCCGCGTCACCGCCGCCCTTCCACTGCATGATGACGACCTTGGACGGGCTGTCCGAGCCATGGCCCACCGCCAGCAGGGCGTTCATGCCCAGCTCGGCCAACTGGTCCTCGTCCAGCACCTCGACCTCGACCCCAAGGGCCGACAGGGCCGACAGACGCTCGGCAAACTCGGTGGTGGTCAGCACATTGGCCGGTTCGTTGACCAGATCGCGGGTAAAGAACACCCCCTCGGCCAGCGCCGCCTTGTCGGCCCAGGCCGCGGCGGCCGCGTCGGGTTTGCCGACCATGATCGTGGCGCCTTCGGGCGCGTCGGCCTCGCCGCTCTTGTGATCGGTGAAATCATAGCTGCGCAGGACAAGGCCAAGGGCGATCTCCTCGATCCTGTTGGTGGCCCCCGCACACAGCGTCAGCGGCCCCTTGCCACGGGCGCGGGCCAGCGCCGCGCCGGCCTTGCGCGCGGCCTCGAGCGTGGGGCGGCGGCCCAGTTTCAGCACCACCAGCGTGTCGGCGGCCACCCCGGCGGGAAAAGCCAGCGCGATCGCGTCGCCGTCCCTGGCCTTGTCGAAGCGCGCGGCCTCGACCAGGCGGGCCACGGCCCCCTTGGTCAGACGGTTCAGGCGCCGCGCGGCTGGGTCGAGCTTGCCCTCGGGGGTGACGATCGCGGCCACCGTGCCGCCGGCCTCTTTCAGCGCGTCGAGATCGGTTTCGGTAAAGTCGATGGTGATCGGCGTCGTCATGGCGAAGGCCCCCTGCTCAGGTCAGCGTGTCATTCTTGCCGCGACATTAGGGCGGCGCGGGCCGGTTGACCAGATCACCCTTACGACCGACATGGAATTGGATTACAACGACATAAGCGCGGTCGGCTGCCACCGAACGCAGGATGTGGGGTGGCCCGTCACGATGCGGCCCCCCGACAGGAACGAAGTGCCAATGGATGGGGGCGGAACGGCGTGGGGCGGTATGACCGCTATATCCTGACGCAGCTTGTGGGGCTGTTCGGCTTTTTCAGCCTCGTCCTCGTGTCCGTCTACTGGATCGAGGCGGCGGTCGAGCTGTTCGGCGAGTTGATCGCGGATGGCCAGAACCTCGGGGTGTTTCTGGAGTTCACGGCGCTGACCCTGCCCGAGATCATGTTGCTGGTCCTGCCCGTGGCCAGCTTTGTCGCCACGCTGTACGTGTTCAACCGCATGATCAACGAAAGCGAACTGGTCGTGTTGCAGACGGCGGGCCTGTCGGCGGCGCGGCTGTTGCGGCCCGTGTTCGTCTTCGGGCTGATCCTGTCACTGCTGGTGCTGATCCTGGCCAATATCCTGGCCCCCGCCGCGCGCGAGCAGTTCAACGACCGCCGCAGCGAGGTGGGCGAGGATGTGACCGGGCGGTTTCTGCGCGAGGGGCAGTTCATCCACCCCGCCGACGGGCTGACCGTCTATATCCGCGAAATCACCGAGTTGGGCGAGTTTCGCGACCTGTTCCTGCAAGACGCCTCGGGCGAGGATGTCGAGGTCACCTATACCGCCACCAGCGCCCTTCTGGTGCGGTCCGATACGGGGCCGCGTCTGGTGATGTTCGACGGCATGGCGCAATCCCTCAACCGGGTCACGGGGCGGCTTTCGACGGTGCAGTTCGCCGATTTCGCCTATGATATCGGCGCCTTGATCGCCGATGGCGGCCCCCGGCGCATGGACTCGCGCGAGATGTCCACCCTGGCGCTGATCACGGCGGACACGGCCCTGGCCGAGGCGCTGCGCGACCCGCTGGCCGAAGTGCTCTACGAGGGGCATGATCGGATCGGCCGGGCGCTGTTCGTGATGTTCCCGCCGCTGATCGCGGCGGCGACGCTGATGCTGGGGCATTTCTCGCGCTTTGGGGTCTGGCGGCAGATCCTGATCGCGGTGGTTCTGATCGTGCCCTTGCAGGTGGTCTGGAACTGGGCCGAGGCCACCGCCACGCGCGATGCGTCCCTTTGGCCGCTGGCCTATCTTCAGGCGGCGGTGGCGGCGACGATAACCCTGACGCTGCTGGGACTGGCCGCGGCGCGGCGGCGGCGCAAAAGCGGGCTGATGCGCCGGCTGCGCGAGGCGCCGGCATGATCCTGCATGTCTATATCGCGCGCCGGTTCCTGCGGCTGTTGATCATGGTGATCGCCGTCTTCGTCGGCATCCTGATGCCGATCGACATCGCCGATCATCTGGGGCGCGTCGGCCCGGATGCGGGCCTCGGCGCGGTGTTCCAGCTGTCGTTGCTGAACCTGCCCGGCGCGCTTTATGCGTGGCTGCCGCTGTTCGTCATGATCGCCACGCTGTTCCTGTTTCTGGGGCTGGCGCGGACATCGGAACTGGTGGTGGTGCGCGCCGCGGGGCGTTCGGCGCTGCGCTCGGCCGCCTCACCGGTGGCGATGGCCTTTCTGCTGGGCGTGGCGGCGTTGGCGATCCTCAACCCGATCGTGGCGGCGACGCAGCAGCAATACGATCTGACCTTCGCGCGGCTGCGCGGCGACGAGGAGCGGACGCTGTCGGTCAGCGACGAAGGTCTGTGGCTGCGGCAGGGCACCCCCGACAGCCAGACGGTGATCCACGCCGCTGCGACCAACTCGGACGGGACGCATCTGTTCGACGCGACCTTCTTTTCCTTCGACGCGGACGGCCTGCTGATCCAGCGCATCAGCGCTGAAGAGGCGCGTCTGGCCTCGGCGGCCTGGACGCTGTCGCAGGCCACGCTGTGGCCCATTGCCGAGGCCGAGAACCCCGAGGCGGCCGCCCGGCAGATCGCGCGGCTGGACCTGCCCTCGACGCTGACCGCGGACCAGATCCGCGACAGTTTCGGTGCGCCGGAAACGGTGCCGATCTACCAGTTGCCGGGCTTTATCGCGCAACTCAACGCCGCGGGCTTTGCCGCCACCCAGCATCGTATCTGGCTGCAAATGCAGCTGTCGAATCCGCTGATGCTGTCGGCCATGGTCCTGATCGCGGCGGGCTTCACGATGCGGCATACGCGCTTCGGAAAGACGGGTTTATTGGTTCTGGGGGCGATTTTGCTTGGATTCGGGGTGTATTTTATCCGCGATTTCGCCGAAGTTCTGGGTGAGACCGGACAGCTGCCCGCATCGCTGGTCGCGTGGACGCCCCCCGTGGCGGCCATTCTTCTGGCACTGGGGCTGTTGTTGCATACGGAGGATGGATGAAGCGCCGGGCGCGTCATATCCTGAGCACCGCCCTTGCGGCGGGCCTGATCGCGTTCACCCCCCAGGGGGCGACGAACGCACAGGCTGTGCCCGCCACCCTGATCGCCGACGACATCCAGTTCGACAACGTCGGACAGGCCATCACCGCCCGCGGCGGCGTCGAGGTGTTCTGGGAAGGCACCCGGCTGAGGGCCGAGGCGATCACCTATTCCTCGGGCGGCGACCGGATCACCGTCGAGGGGCCGATCACCCTGATCGACCCGTCGGGTGGCGCCATCATCCTGGCCGATTTCGCCGAGTTGTCCGCCGATCTGCAGGAGGGGGTGCTGCAATCGGCGCGGCTGGTACTGGACCGGCAGATGCAGATCGCCGCCACACAGATCGACCGCAGCGACGGGCGCTATACCCAGATGTATCAGGCGGTCGCCTCCTCTTGCGAGGTTTGCGCCGACAATCCCACGCCGTTGTGGGAAATCCGCGCCCGCCGCGTCATCCACGACGCCGAGGAACAGCAGCTTTATTTCGAAGGGGCGCAGTTCCGCGTCATCGGCGTGCCGGTGATGTATCTGCCGCAGATGCGCCTG
Source organism: Roseibacterium elongatum DSM 19469 (assembly GCF_000590925.1). NCBI lineage: Bacteria > Pseudomonadati > Pseudomonadota > Alphaproteobacteria > Rhodobacterales > Roseobacteraceae > Roseicyclus > Roseicyclus elongatus. The sequence continues at coordinate 3,073,853 of NZ_CP004372.1, forward strand.
CCCGATCCGACGCTGGATCGCGCGTCCGGGTTCCTCGCGCCGTCGATCCGCTCGGATGACGTGACGGGGACGCAACTGCGGGTGCCCTATTTCATCATGCTGGGCGACCACGCCGACGTGACGGTGACGCCGTGGCTGGGCACCGGCGACAGCCAGACGGTCGAATTGCGCTATCGGCAAGCATTCCGCAATGGCCGCGTGACGGCCACCGGCGCGCTGACCGCCGACGATCTGACGAATGACGATTTCCGCGGCTATCTGTTTTCCTATGGCAGGTTCGATCTGCCGCGCGACCTGACGCTGGATTTCGCCGTCGAGACGGTCAGCGACGAAGGCTATCTGACCACCTACGACTTCCCCGATCCCGACCTGCTGGAAAGCTATCTGCGCGTCAGCCGGGTCACCGCCGACAGCTATCTCGAGGTGGGCGCGACGCTGTACAATTCGCTGCGCGACGGGGTGAACAATGACGAATTGCCCACGCAGGTCGTGCAAGGCAGCTACACGCATCGCTTCACGCCGGATCTGATCGGCGGAATCGCCCAGGTCAATCTCGAGGCGATGGCCTATGCCCGCCCCTCGGACGCGATCGGTTTTGACGCGGTGACCGGCGATCCGCTCGGCACGGATGTCGCGCGGCTGACGGCCGGAATCGACTGGCAACGCTCGACCATCCTGCCAGCCGGTTTGCTGCTGACCTACGAGGCGGCTCTGTTCGCCGATCTCTACAGCGTGCGCGAGGATCCCGATTTCAACGGCGAAACGACGCGCATCACCCCCTACGGCCAGGTCGAGTTGCGCTGGCCGTTGCAGCGCCTGTCGCAGGGTGGCGTCAGCCACCTGATCGAACCGGTCGTGCAACTGGGCTGGTCGCGCACCAGCGGGGACCCTGTCCCGGTCGAAGACAGCGCCATCGTCGAGTTCGACGAGGCCAACCTCTTCGCGCTCGACCGCTATCCGGGCTCGGACCGGCGCGAAGAAGGCACGCGCGCCAATCTGGGCGTCATCTATACCCGCACGGACCCGTTGGGCTGGTCGGCCGGCGTGACCGCAGGGCTTGTGCTGCGCGAAGAGGAGATCAACCCCTTCACAGCCGGCTCGGGCCTTGATGGCGTGCAGTCGGACTGGCTGTTCGCGGCCCATGTCGGGGTGGACGACCGCTGGCGGCTGATCAATCGGGCGATCTTCAACTCGGATTTCGATTTCACCTCGAACGAGATGGCCCTGACTTGGGGCAACGAGGAATACGACCTGTCCTCGAGCTATATCTGGCTGGCGGCCGATATCGACGAGGGACGGGTCGAGGACCTGTCGGAATGGGCGTTCGACGCCTCGTACCGGATCGACGATTTCTGGCAGGCCGGCGTCGATTGGCGCTATGACTTCGTCGAGGATGAACCGAGCCGCACCGGCCTGTCGATCGGCTACGCCAATGAATGCGTGGACGTGGAATTCACCGTCTCGCGCCGCTATACAAACGCCAGCACGCTGGAGCCGACGACCTCTTTCGGGCTGACGGTCGCGCTGAACGGATTCGGCGCCACCCGCGAGGGGCGCAGTCAGGCCCGGTCCTGCCGACAATAGGACCGGACGGCAAAAGGGGTTGCATGCGGCCTGCAAGCGGGCCCATCTGTCCCGCAAGAGACGAAACCGAAATATGCGGTGCACCACCGCGGGCCCTACCCTGCCCCGCCCCGCCGCAGTCAGACCCGGATAGATGGCAGCACGCATGACCAAGACCGCCCTGTTCCCGCGCACCACGCTTTTTGCCCTGTTCTGCCTTGTTGTGACCGGCTGTGCCGCCGCACTGTCCGGCATCTCGACGGCCAGCGCGCAAAGCCCGTTCTCGGCCGCCGCGCGCGTGAACGATTCCATCGTGACCTATTACGAGATCGGCCAGCGCCAGCAGTTCCTGAGGGTGCTGAACGCCCCCGACACCGGCGCCGAGGATGTTCTGGAAACCCTCATCGACGAGCGGTTGCAAAACCAGGCGGGCGAACGGCTGGGCGTGGTTGCCGACGAAGAGCAGATCGAAACCGGGGTCGAGGAATTCGCCGGCCGTGCGAATATGGGGGCCGAGCAATTCGTGCGCGCGCTGGCCCAAGAGGGCGTCGCCCCCGAGACCTTTCGCGATTTCGTCGCGGCCGGCATCACCTGGCGCAATGTGGTGCGCGCACGCTTCGGGCGCGATGCCCGCGTCAGCGAGGACGAGATCGACCGCGCCCTGGCCTCGGGGATCACGACGGGCGGCATGCGCGTGCGTCTGGCCGAACTGATCATCCCGATCACGCCGCAGAACGAGGCGAATCTGACCAGTGAACTGGCCCGTCTGGCGGCGGATGTGCAGGGGTCCAACACCCGGTTTTCCGAGGCCGCACGCCGGTTTTCCGCCGCCCCCTCGCGCGAGGCGGGCGGGCTGACCGACTGGCGCCCGCTGACGGCGCTGCCGCCGCAATTGCAGCAGTTGATGATGCGCCTGTCGCCGGGTCAGGTCACCGACCCGATCAACCTGGGCAACGCGGTGGGTCTGTTCCAGTTGCGCGGCCTGTCGGAAACGCCGGTCGGCGCGCCCGAGGTGTCGAGCATCGATTTCCTGACCGTCGCCATTCCCGGCGGGCGCAGCCCCGAGGCGCTGGCCGAGGCGCAGCGCCTGCGCGACCGTGTGGATACCTGTGACGATTTCTACGGCCTCATGCCCGGCGGGTTCGAACGCGTGACGCAGCCGGTGGGCGAGATCCCCTCGGACATCGCGGCGGCGCTGGCAACCTTGGACGAGGACGAGGCCTCGCTGGATGTGACCCGTGGCGACGGCACCGTGCTGTTGTTCACCATGCTCTGCGGGCGCAGCTTCAACGTGCCCGAGACCGCGCGGGACGAGGTGCAGCAGGTCCTGTTCCAGCAACGGCTGGAAAGCTATGCCTCGGGCTATCTGCAGGAATTGCGGGCCGATGCGATCATCTCCTACACGGGCGGCTGAGGCAGCGCGATGACGGCACGTGCCCCGATCGTCCTGACCTTGGGCGAACCGGCCGGGATCGGCCCGGAAATCGCCGCGCGCGCCTGGCAGAGATTGGCGGGGCGGCTGCCGTTCTTCGTCCTGGGCGATCCGGCGCATCTGGAGGGGTTGGGCGTGCCGCTGGCGCCCATCCATGCCCCGTCAGAGGCGGAAACGGCGGTGTTTCACGGCCTGCCGGTCCTGCCGCATCCCTTCCCCGCCGCGCGCCGGCCGGGACAGCCCGCCGCCGAGAACGCCAGCGCCGTGATTTCGAGCATCGCGCGCGCCGTGGATCTGGTGCTGCGCGGTCAGGCCGGCGCGCTGACCACCGGCCCGATCCACAAGAAGGCCCTGCAGGACGGTGCGGGCTTCCGCTTTCCCGGCCATACGGAATACCTGGCGCATCTGGCCGGCGTGGACCGGGTGGTGATGATGCTGGCCGGCGCCGATCTGCGCGTCGTGCCGACGACGATCCATATCGCGCTGCGCGACGTGCCCGAGGCGCTGACACGGCCCTTGCTGATGGATACGATCCGCATGACCGAGGCCGCGCTGCGCCACGATTTCGGCATCGAGACGCCACGGCTGGCGGTGGCGGGGCTGAACCCCCATGCCGGCGAGGGCGGGGCCATGGGCCGAGAGGAGATCGAGCTGATCGCGCCGGTGATCGCGGCGCTGAGGGCCGAGGGTCTGGCCCTGTCGGGCCCGCATTCGGCCGACACGATGTTCCACCCCGCCGCCCGCGCCCGCTATGACGCGGCGATCTGCATGTATCATGACCAGGCCCTGATCCCGATCAAGACGCTGGCCTTCGACCAGGGCGTGAACGTGACCCTTGGTCTGCCCTTCATTCGCACCTCGCCCGATCACGGGACGGCCTTCGACATCGCCGGACAGGGTGTGGCCGACCCGGCCAGCCTGATCGCCGCGCTGGAGATGGCCGCCGAGATGGCGGTTGCGCGGGCGGCCCGCGACACCGGCTGAGCGCGCGGCGCGCCCTCGTGGGGCATCTAGCCCCCGTCGGGCACCGAGGCCTTCGGCGTCTTTTTGCATATTTGAGGGATAAAGATGCAGGCGGGCTGCGCCCCAGGGCCTTACGGGGCCTCACGCGGCCCGGGTCTTGCGCCTCTGGGCGAGTTCTGCGCATCTGGCGCGCATGAGCGGCATCGACACTCTTCCCCCGTTGCGCGAGGTCATTGCGGCCCACGGCCTGTCGGCCCGGAAATCGCTGGGGCAGAATTTCCTTCTGGATCTGAACCTGACGGCGCGGATCGCGCGGGTGGCGGGCGATCTGAGCGGGGCCGATGTGCTGGAGGTGGGACCGGGCCCAGGCGGGTTGACGCGTGGCTTGCTGGCCGAGGGCGCGCGGCGCGTGGTGGCCGTGGAAAAGGACGCGCGCTGCCTGCCCGCGCTGGAGCAGATCGCCGCGGCCTATCCCGGGCGGCTGGAGATCCTGAATGCCGATGCGCTCGAGGTCGACTGGGCCGCGCATCTGACGCCGCCGGTCAAGGTCGTGGCCAACCTGCCCTACAATGTCGGAACGGAATTGCTGGTGCGCTGGCTGACGCCGCCGGACTGGCCACCGCTGTGGCACTCGCTGACCCTGATGTTCCAACGCGAGGTCGCTGAACGGATCGTGGCGCGGCCCGGATCGAAAACCTATGGGCGGCTGGCCATCCTGTCGCAATGGCGATGCGAGGCAAAGATCGCGCTCGGCCTGCCGCCCGAGGCCTTCACCCCGCCGCCCAAGGTCCGCTCGGCTGTGGTGCATCTGACGGCCCTGCCCGCGCCGCGCTTTCCCGCCGATGCGGCCGTGTTGAGCCGGGTGGTCGCCGCGGCCTTCAACCAGCGGCGCAAGATGCTGCGCGCCAGCCTGAAAGGGGTGGCGCCGGATATCGAGGAGCGGTTGCGCGCGGCCGGAATCGCGCCCACCGACCGCGCCGAGCAGGTGTCGCTGGAAGGGTTCTGTGCCCTGGCCCGCGAGGTCGCCAAACCCTGACGCGGGGCATGAAAAACCGCCCCGAGGGGCGGTTTTTCGCGATCATTGCCTTACTCGGCCGCTTCTTTGGGTGGCTGGTCGCCATCGGAGCCGTCAGCCGCGCCCTGGTCGGGCTCGGCTTTCTTGCGTGGTTTGCGCGCGGGTTTTTCACCACCCTCCTGGGTCGGGGCGCGCCGGGGACGGCGCGTGCGCTTGGGCTTGCTTTCCGGGGTTTCCACCAGCCCGCTATCGCCGCCCTGATCCTCCATCACGGCGTCGAAGGGCCGGTCATCGCGTTTCGAGTCGCCCTCGGGCTTGGTAGCCTCGTCGGGTTTGGCCGGCTCGTCGGTCTTGGCCTGCTCGCCCCCGGCGCCCTTGGGCGCATCGGATTGCGATTTCGGAGAGTGGCCCTGGCCCGACTGCTGGCCGCCCTGCTGGTTTTGCTGGTTCTGCTGTGCCTGCTGCTGTTCGCGGCGGGCCTCCTGCTCGCGCTGAGCTTCGGCCAGGAGGCGCAGGTAGTGCTCGGCGTGCTGCTGGAAGTTCTCGGCCGCGACTCGATCATTGGCCAGTTGGGCATCGCGCGCCAGCTGGTTGTACTTTTCGATGATCTGCTGCGGGGTGCCGCGCACCTTGCCCTCGGGCCCCGAACTGTCGAAGACACGGTTGACGATATTCCCGACAGAGCGGTTGCGGTTACCCTTCGACCGCGAACGGTTCTTAGATGATCTCATGTGGTTCTTTGATCCAGTTGCCCTGGTTTGCAAAGGGACGCGGCCAAGGCCCCGTTCCGCTCGTGCGGCAGTCCAACGCGCTGCGAAGGGGGCCGCGGAAATTTGGCAAAGACGCCGACGATGGCATGTGCCGTGTCGTCTGCTCAGACCTGAGTAAACATGCGGGACCCGGTAAAACAAGGGCAAAACGACGAAATCACCCGGTTTTCACGCCGAAAAGCCGGTTTTCGCCGGCCACAGTGACCTATCGGCACCGATCCGCCTGTGCTGTGCCGACACGGCCCATGGCGACGCGGTCCTTTCCGTTGATGTCGGTCTGGATCGAGACGTCCTGAAACCCGGCCTGTGTCAGCATGTCGCGCAGGGCCTGCCCCTGCAACGCGCCGATCTCGAGAAGGAGACGCGCACCGGGGTTTGCATGCGCCGCAACGCCATCGAGGATCGCCCGATAGGCCGACAGCCCATCGCCGCCAGGGGTCAGCGCGGCCATCGGTTCATACTGCTGCACCTCGGGGGCGAGGGCTGCATAGTCAGCTGCCGTCACATAGGGCGGGTTCGAGACGATCAGGTCGAACCGCCCCCCGATCCCCGCCCACCAGTCGGCCGCCGCCAGATCGAGACGCGACGCGACGCCATGGGCCGTGGCATTGCGCGCCGCAATCGACAGGGCGGCTGGCGAAAGATCCGTGGCGACACCTCGGGCGGTCGGGCGCTCGGCCAGGAGGGTGACGGCAATGGCCCCCGATCCTGTCCCGAGGTCGATCATGGTCTTGAAGGGATCGGACAAGGCCAGCTCGATCAGCGTTTCGGTATCGGCACGCGGGGTCAGCACGTTACGATCCACTGCGAAGGCGCGACCGTAGAAGGGCCAGTGACCCAGGATCTGGGCCAGCGGCTCATGGCCTGCGCGACGCGCGAGCATGGCATCGGCCCGCAGTTCCGGCCCGGCGTCCAGCGGTGTGGCGCCCTCGGCCACAAGGCGCGCGGCCGACCAGTCGGTTGCAGCGCGCAGGATCAGGCGCGCGTCGCGTTGCGCCTCGCTCAGGCCGATCAGCGGCGCAAGGCGCGCCGTGGCCGCGCGCAGCCAGTCCGCGGCGCTGCGTGTCATGGTCTGGCTGGCCTGCGGGGTGGCTCGGCCTGCGGCCTGCGCCCACCACCGCGGTGGCACCGCGCGCAGGCGCGGTGCGGTGGCGCCCGGTCCGGCCCGGTGCCCCGGCGACCCAACGGGGCGCCGGGCGCGAACGAGGCCTCGGCAACGCCGAGGCACGAGGCCGCGACCCCACCGGGCGACGTCGCAGACGGCGCAACCGCGATCATGGCTGCCCCTCCATTTCGGCCAGCATCTGCGCCTGGGCATCGGCGGTCAGCGCGTCGATCACCTCGTCGAGATTGCCAGTCATCACTTCGCCCAGCTTGTAGAGGGTCAGGTTGATCCGGTGGTCGGTCACGCGACCTTGCGGGAAATTGTAGGTACGAATGCGCTCCGAGCGGTCGCCCGAGCCCACCTGGGCCTTGCGATCGGCCGAGCGTTCCTCTTCGGCGCGGCGACGTTCCAGGTCGAACAGGCGCGCCCGCAGCACGCCCATGGCGATCTCGCGATTGCGGTGCTGCGATTTCTCGGAACTGGTCACGACGATCCCGGTGGGCAGGTGGGTGATGCGCACCGCCGAATCCGTCGTGTTGACGTGCTGCCCCCCCGCGCCAGAGGCCCGCATCGTGTCGATGCGGATATCCTGGGCTGGGATGTCGATCTCGACCGCCTCGGCCTCGGGCAGAACGGCGACGGTGGCCGCCGAGGTGTGAATGCGCCCGCCGGATTCGGTCTCGGGGACGCGTTGCACGCGGTGCACGCCCGAGTCGTATTTCAGCCGGGCGAACACGCCTTCGCCGACGATCCGCGCCGTCACTTCCTTGATGCCGCCAAGCTCGGTTTCCTGAAGATCCACGATCTCGACCGTCCAGCCGCGCGCCTCGGCATAGCGGGTGTACATGCGCAGCAGGTCACCGGCGAACAGCGCCGCCTCCTCGCCGCCGGTGCCGGGCCGGATTTCGAGCATGGCCGCGCGGGCATCTGCGGCGTCCTTGGGCAAGAGCGCAAGGCGCAGGGCATGTTCGGCCGCGGGCAGTTCGGCGCGGATCCGGGCGATTTCCTCCTCGGCGAGGTCCCGCATCTCGGGGTCGGCCACCATCGCCTCGGCCTCCGCCAGTGCGCTGCGCAGCGCGTCATGGGCGGCGATCTGGGCCACGACCGGCTTCAGTTCGCTGTACTCGCGGCTGATCTCGGCGATCTTGTCGGGATCGGGGCCGGCATTGAGCTGGGCCTCGAGAAACTCGAAGCGATCGGTGATCTGGCGCAGGCGATCGAGGGGGAGGTTGGCGGGTTGCATGTCGGGGGAAGTGCCGCGCGTTGGCCACGCGGTCAAGGGCGCTTCGCGCCCCTGCGGGATGTTGCGGGCGCGCGCCCCGGCCCGTCGAGGCGCCTGGGGTCGCCGCGCCAGACCGTCACGGTGTCAGGAGCCCTCACGGCGCCAGCGGCGCGATCCAGCGGTTCACCCGCGCCCGGTTCGCCCCAAGATCCGACTGGCCGTACCGCGAGCGCGAGAAAATCTCGACGCGGGTGGCATCGCCATCGGGCACCAGGCGGATCGACACGGCGTCGGGAAAGCCCATCAGCGCCGTGCGCGCCACATAGGTCGCGTGCCCGTCCGACAGATCGCCGGCGATGCGGGTGGCGCCTTCGGCCGTGGCCGCCTGTTCGAGAAGGTCGGCCGTCGCGGCAAGGGCTGCCCTGGGTGGCGCGGGGCCTCGTCGCCCACCCAGCAACACGTAATTGGGCGTCGTGGGCGGCGTGACGTCGGCCGGTTCGACATGCCAGACCTCGGCGGGCATGGGCACCTGCCGGAAATAGATCGCACCGGCGACGGTCACGACGACGAGCAGAATGGCGATGGTGAACAGAATACGCATGACACCTCAGGTGGGGATTTGGCCGGATGGATCAAGCCCCGCCACGCGCGACCACTCGAGCGGGTTTGGCGTGGCGTGCGGGGTGGTAGGTCTGCCACTACGACAGCAAGCGCGCGGTTGCACGGGCGATGACACGCTCTTCATCCGTGGGAAGGACAAGGATGGGCACAGGGCCGCTGTCGATGCGGCGCGCATGGGCGGCATTGGCCGCGTCATCCAGCGTCAGACCCAGAAACCCGAGCTTTTCAAGCGCCATGGCCCGCACGGGCGCGGCGTTCTCGCCGATCCCGCCGGTAAAAACCAACCCGTCCAATCCGCCGAGCGAGGCCGCCAGCGCGCCGATCTCGCGCGACAGGCGGGCGGCGTAATAGGCCACGGCCTGTGCCGCGCGCGGGTCCTCCGAGGCCGCAGCGTGCGCATGTCATGGCTGATCCCCGACAGACCCTTGAGGCCGCTTTCCTTGTACAGCAGCGTCGTGAGCGCCTCGGCCGCCATGCCCGATTGCATGAGGTAGAGCATCACACCGGGGTCGAGTTGCCCCGACCGGGTGCCCATGGGCATGCCGTCAAGCGCCGAGAACCCCATGGTGCTGTCGATCGAGACGCCGTCCCGCGTGGCACACAGGGACGAGCCATTGCCAAGATGCGCAATGATAACATTGCCTTGAGATATGTTATTGAAGTCATGCCTTAACAGGCTGGTGATGTAGTCGTAGCTGAGCCCGTGAAAGCCGTAGCGCCGCACGCCGTCGTCATGAAACCGGCGCGGCAAGGCGAAGGTGTCGTTCACCCAAGGGTGACCGCGGTGAAAGGCCGTGTCGAAACAGGCGATCTGGGGCGCCCCCGGAAAGGCCCGTCGCGCGGCCGCGATCCCGGCCAGGTTGTGCGGCTGATGCAAGGGGGCCAGCGGCGAGAGCGTGTCGAGATAGGTGATCAGGTCGTCGTCAATATGGCGCGGCCCGTCGAGATATGGCCCGCCGTGGACGACGCGATGCCCCACGCCTGCGATCTCGTCACCAGCCAGGCGCGGCCGCAACGCCGCGATGATCGCGGCAAGGGCCGCGCCGTGATCCGGGGCGTCCACGGCCGTGCGCGTCCGGCCGCCATCGTCGCTGAGGACCAGCGCTGCCTCGGGGCCGATGCCATCGACCTGGCCGCGCGCCTCTTCGACAGGGTCGTCCGCCGCATGATACAGCCCGAACTTGATCGAACTGGACCCGGCGTTGAGCGTCAGGATGGCGCGGTTCATTCCGTGGTCCCGGCCTGCGCATGGGCATAGAGCGCGGCCACCGCACACGAGGCCAGCCGCGCGCGGTCGTCATCGGCCCGGCTGGTCAGGATCACCGGCACCTGCGCCCCCATGACCACGCCCGCGGCCTCGGCATGGGCGAGGAAGGTCAACTCCTTGGCGATCATGTTGCCGGCCTCGAGGTTCGGGGCGACGAGGATATCGGCATGCCCCGCGACCAGCCCGGTCAGGCCCTTGGTGCGGGCGGCGCCCAGATCGACGGCATTGTCCATGGCGAGCGGCCCGTCCACCAGACCGCCCGTGATCTGGCCCCTGTCTGCCATTTTCGACAGGACCGCCGCGTCGATGGTCGAGGGGATCGAGGGCGTCACCGTCTCGACCGCCGAGAGGATGCCGACCTTGGGCGTTTCGATCCCCATCGCGCGGGCCAGGTCGATGGCGTTTTGCACGATCGAGACCTTGCAATCGAGATCGGGGGCGATGTTGATCGCGGCGTCGGTCACGAACAGGAAATGATCCAGCCCCGGCACATCCATCACGAAGACATGGGAGAGGCGGCGATTGGTACGCAGCCCGCCCTCCTTCTTCAGGATCGCATGCAGCAGCTGGTCGGTGTGCAGATGCCCCTTCATGACGGCGCGTGCGCGGCCTTCGTTCACCAGCGCGACACTGCGCAACGCAGCGGCGCGGTGATCGGGGATGTCGATGATCTCGACCCCGTCGATCGTCACGCCGGCCTCGATGGCGGCGGCCTCGATCTTGCCACGGGCCCCCACGAAGATGGGCGCGATCAGCGTGTGGTCGGCCCCCAGCATCGCGCCGCCCACCGCATCGGGCGATTCGGGGCAGACCACCACGGTCGGGATCGGCGGCAGCGGTTCGGCGCGGGCCAGCAACCGGTCGAAATTGGCATGGCGCTGCACCGTCAGGCCGGGCACATCGGCGCCGTCGAAGCTTTGGGCGTGATCGGGGGCGATGACGCGCGCCTCGCCCAGGGCCACGGGGCCCGACGGCCCCTCGACGCGCGTGGACAGGCGCACCACACCCTCGGGCAGCTTTTCCTCGACCCGCACGGTGACGGTCAGTTCCTCGCCCGCGTGGGCGCGGCCGCAAAACTCGGTATCCTGATGCAGATAGAGCGTGCCCGGCCCCGGCAACTGGTTGCCCAGCACCCCCGAGACCAGCGCCGCGACCCAGGCCGAGGGGGCCACCGCCTCGGGCTTGCCGTCGCCATCCCCGTCCTCGTTGGGCAGGTGCATCGGGTTCAGGTTGCCGCTGGCATGGGCAAAGACATAGAGATCGTCGGCCCGCACCAGGCGTTTGATCTGCGCCTCCATGCCGACGGTCAGATCGGCATAGGGGGTGGCGGTGAAACGGGTCATGAAAGGCTCGTGCTGTTGAAGGGTCTGGTGCCCCGCACCCTAGGCGCGGGATGTGACACGTCTTTGATATGTGTCAGCTTGCGTGTGCCGCGACGGTTGCGCGCGTCAGGTCCCGCAAAAGGTGCGGGTGACGCGCTCGGCTTCTTGCGGCGGGGTGGCCAGATCGAGGTCGGCGGCATCCGGCGCATAGGGGGTGGCAAGGGCGTTGGCCAGCCGTTCGAATGGGGCGAAATCCCCCGCGACGCCGGCCTGGATCGCCTGTTCTATGCGGTGATTGCGCGGGATCAGCGCGGGGTTCACCGCCTGCATGGCCGCCTGCCGGGTGGCGGGGTCACGCCCCTCTTGCGCAAGACGCGCCTGCCACCGCGCCAGCCACGGGGCAAAGGTGTCGGGATTGCGAAACAGCGCGGCGGCGCTGTCCGGGTCGGGGCCCGAAAGCGCCCGGAACGTGTTGGTGAAATCGGCCTCGCCCCTGGCCATCGCCTCGAGCAGGTCAAAGGCCAGCGCCAGATCGCCCTCTTGCGGCGTGCTCAGGCCCAGCTTGGCCCGCAACACGGCATGCCATGCGGTCTCGAACCGGTCGGAAAAGCCGTTCACCATCTCGGTGAACCGTTCGATCCCGGCGTCGCGATCGGGCATCAGCGGCAACAGGGCCGTGGCCAATTGCGCAAGGTTCCACACCGCAATCTGCGGCTGATTGCCGAACGCGTAGCGCCCGTATTGGTCGATCGAGGAAAACACCGCCTGCGGGTGATAGGCATCGAGAAAGGCGCAGGGCCCATAGTCGATCGTCTCGCCGGAAATGGTCATGTTGTCGGTATTCATCACCCCGTGGATGAACCCCACACCCATCCAGCGCGCGATGAGGTCGGCTTGCGCGCCGATCACCGCGTCCAGCAAGCCCTCAGGGCCGGTGGCATCGGGATAGTGGCGGGCGATGGCATGATCGGCCAGCGCTTGCAGCGCGTCGATATCCTGCCGCGCCGCGAAATATTGAAACGTGCCCACGCGGATATGGCTTGAGGCGACGCGCGCCAGCACCGCGCCGGGCAGGGCCGCCTCGCGCAGGACGGGTTCGCCCGTGGTGACGGCCGCCAGCGCGCGGGTCGTCGGAATGCCAAGCGCCGCCATCGCCTCGGACACGATGTATTCGCGCAGGACCGGGCCCAGCCAGGCCCGCCCGTCGCCCATGCGGCTGTAGGGCGTGCGCCCCGACCCCTTGAGCTGAATGTCGAACCGCGCGCCGTCCGGGGCCACCACCTCGCCCAGCAGGACGGCGCGGCCATCGCCCAGTTGCGGCACCCAGCCGCCGAACTGGTGGCCGGCATAAACCTGCGCGAGGGGGGTCGCCCCCTCGGGGACATGATTGCCCGCAAAAATCGCCGCGATCTCGTCTTGCGCGTCGGGCAAGAACAGGCCCAGCCGGTCGGCCAGGGTGCGATTGATCGCGATCAGGCCCGGCGCCTCGACCGGTTCGGGCCTCTGGCGGGTGAAAAACCGATCCGGCAGGCGGGCGTAGGAATTGTCGAAATTGGCCTGAAGCGTCATGGGTGTCGTCCTGTTCTGCTATGTCAGACCTAGGCGCACATGGGGCCGCGTGCCACCCCGCCGCGTCCTCAAAGCCGCGCCAGACGCCCCGTCAGCAGATCGAAGAACCCGTCGGCATCGACATCGCCCATGAACATGGCATTGGGCGCACGATCCGTGACGCCCCACCAGTCGGCGACCGTCATGCCGCGCGTCAGGTCGGACTGCGTCTCGATCTCGACATTCACATGCCGTCCCGAAAAAAGCTGCGGCTTGATGAGGTAAGCGATCACGCAGGGGTCGTGCAGCGGCCCGCCCTCGCTGCCGTATTTTTCCATGTCGAAACGCTCGAAGAAATCGGTCCATTCGGCCACCGCGCGCCCGACATCGGTGCCCAGATCGCGAAACGCCTCGATCCGGGGGCGCGTGGTCAGCGCCTTGTGCGTCACATCCAGCGGCATCACCGTGATCGGAACGCCCGATTTGAAGACGATTTCGGCTGCTTCGGGATCGACATAAATATTGAACTCGGCCGCCGGGGTGACATTGCCCACCTCGAAATAGGCCCCGCCCATTAGCACGATCTCCTGCACGCGGGCCACGATCTCGGGCGCGCGCTGAAACGCGGTGGCGATGTTGGTCAAGGGACCCAGCGGGCAGAGCGTGACGCTCCCTTCAGGCTGGGCGCGCAGGGTGTCGATGATGAACTCGACCGCATGCGCCTCTTGCAGGGGCATGGTGGGCTCGGGCAACACGGGACCATCCAGGCCGGTCTTGCCGTGGATATACTCGGCCGTCACCAGATCGCGGCCCATGGGCCGGTCACATCCGGCATGGACCGCGACATCGCGCCGACCGGCCAGTTCACAGACGATGCGCGCATTGCGCACCGTCAACTCCAGCGGCACGTTGCCCGCCACCGCCGTGATGCCCAGCACCTCGACCTCTTCGGGGCTGGCCAGTGCCAACAGGATGGCCACGGCGTCATCCTGTCCGGGGTCGGTATCGATGATGATCTTGCGGGTCATGGAAAGCTCCGATGCAGGTCGAAAAATCGTGGCGCGCGGCCCGGCCGGGCGCAAGCGGTTTGCGCCGCTCTAGGCCGGGCGCGGCGGCGGACGGTTCACCAGGATCAGACCCGCCACCACCAGCCCCAGGGCGACGCCGATCTCCCACCCCACGCGTTCGTCCAGAAGCGCCCAGCCAAGGCCAACCCCGAACACCGGCGACAGGAAGGAAAACGCCGCCACCGAAGCCGCCGGGTAGATCGACAAGAGCCACAGCCAGAACAGGAACCCGGCCGAGACGATCACCACCACCTGAAAGGCCAGACCGGCCCAGTGGATCGCGTCCGGGTCGCGCAGGAGCGGCCCGAAGAGCGGCGCGGCCAGAAGCAAGAGCGGGGCCGAAACGGTCAGTTGCCAGAGCAGCTGCATCTCGGGCCGGACAGTGCTGAGCCGCGTCGCCCGCGCGCAGAGCGCAATGCCGGCCCAGGACATCGCCGCCACCAGCGCTAGGAGATCGCCCAGAAGCGCGCCCTGCCCGCCCCCGTCGCCACGGCCCAGAATGGCGATCACGACGCCGGCGAAAGCCAGCGCAAGACCGACGGATTTCACCCGCGTCAGCCGCTCGCCCGCGATCAGGACATGACCCGCCAGCGCCAGCCAGATCGGCATGGTGTAGAAGATGACCGAGACCCGCGTGACGGTGGTGTAATCCAGCGCGACGAAAAGGCAGAGAAATTCGACCGCGAAGAGCGTGCCGATCAAGAGGCCGGGGCCGGTCGTGCCTGGTGCCAGCGACACGGTCAGGTTCCGCAGGCGCATCCAGCCATAGATGCACAGCGCCGCCAACGCCGAGCGCAACCCGGCGAAAAAGATCGGCTGCAACCCCTCGTTCGTGACCTTGATGACCACCTGGTTGAAGGCCAGGAGCAGGGCAAAGCCGGTCAGCGACACCGCGCCGAAGGCGTCGATCTGCGATTTCTGCGGCATGGCGGCCCCTTGGTGCTGCGGCGCGGGTCCCCTTGGCGCCGCGCGCGCCATGGCCTGCGCCCTCGTGTGCGCCATGTCAAGCCACCCGAGGCACCCGGTCGACCGGACGCGTGGACTCGCGGGTCATGCCGCGTATGGGCTTCCCTCGCGCGGGCAAATCCCGTAACCCTCGTGCCCGCCTGCAGGCGGTTCGAGCGACAGATACCAGGAACGGGGGCCGCGCCGATGAGCGACACGATCGAAGACCGCTGCGAGGCCAAGGGCCTGCGCATGACCGATCAACGCCGTGTGATCGCACAGGTGCTGGAACGCTCGGACGACCATCCCGATGTCGAGGAATTGTACGCCCGCGCCACCGCCCGCGATCCGCGCATCTCGATCGCGACGGTCTATCGGACGGTCAAGCTGTTCGAGGAATCGGGCATCATCGAGCGGTTGGAATTCGGCGACGGGCGCGCCCGCTACGAGGATGCCGAACGCGACCACCACGACCACCTGATCGACATGAATTCGGGCGAGGTGATCGAGTTCGTGGACCCCGAGATCGAGGCGCTGCAGGAAAAGATCGCCGAAAAGCTGGGCTATCGGCTGAAGGGCCACAAGCTGGAGCTTTATGGCGTGCCGATCAAGAAAAGCTGAGGGATTGCGCCGGGCCTGCGGCCCGTCGCCCCGCGCGGGCTGCGCCCGCATGGGGGGCTCTGCCCCCGCCGCCTGCGGCGGCTCCCCCGGCATTTTCGGGGGATAAAGATGAGGTGATGCTGCGCCCGATATCCACTCGGGCCGACAGGTCTTGAGGCAGGTCAAATCGCCAGGGCCCGGTTCGTGCGATGTCTGCCCCGACAGGAGCCGCACCATGCCCGAGACGGTTTTTCGCACCGAAGGGATCACCAAGACCTACGATACCGGAGAGGTAAAGGTTCACGCCCTCGCCGGTGTGGACCTGGAATTGTTCGCCGGCGAGCTTGCGGTTCTGCTGGGGCCGTCCGGGTCGGGAAAATCGACCTTGCTGAACATCCTTGGCGGGTTGGATCATGCAAGCGAGGGGCGCGTGTGGTTCCGCGATCTCGATCTGACCGATCTGGGCGACCGGGCGCTGACGCGCTATCGGCGCGACCATGTGGGGTTCGTGTTCCAGTTCTACAATCTGGTTCCGTCGCTGAGCGCACGGGAGAATGTCCAACTGGTCACGGATGTGGCGCCCGACCCGATGCGCGCCGCCGAGGCGCTGGAGCTGGTGGGCCTGGGCCACAGGCTGGATCATTTCCCGGCCGAGATGTCGGGCGGCGAACAGCAGCGGGTCGCCATCGCGCGCGCCATCGCTAAGCGGCCCGAGGTGCTGCTGTGCGATGAACCGACCGGCGCGTTGGACAGCAAGACCGGGGTGCAGGTGCTGGAGGTTCTGAAAACGATCAACGACCAGTTCGGCACCTCGACCGTGGTCATCACCCATAACGCGATGATCCGGAAAATGGCGCATCGCGTGATCCGCTTTGCCGATGGCAAGATCGCCGGGGTCGAGGTGAACGACACGCGCCTGGCCCCGCACGAGATCGACTGGTGACGCGGATGCAGGCACTGGATCGGAAATTGCTGCGGGATTTCAGACGCCTCTGGGTGCAGGCGTTGGCGATTGCGCTGGTGCTGGCCTGCGGCGTGGCCATCCTGCTGACGGCGGTGGGCATGCACACCGCCCTGACCGACACGCGCGATGCCTATTACGAGCGCAACCGATTTGCCGACATTTCGTCGAGGCGCGCCGCGCCCCGGTGACGCTGATGCCTGAGATTCTGGCCATTCCCGGCGTCGTCACGGCCGAGGCCCGCGTCGCCGGCACCGCGGTTCTGGATCTGCCGAACCGGACGGAAACCGCCGTGGGGCGTATCCTGTCCTGGCCCGAGAGCGACGCACCGCTGCTGAACGTGCCGATCCAGCGCACGGGCACGACCCCGCGGCCGGGCCGCGCCGACGAGGTCATGGTGACCGAGCCCTTCGCCGAGGCCAACGGGTTTCAGATCGGCGACAGCTTCATTGCCAATATCAATGGCCAGGCCCGCGCGTTGACGATCACGGGTACCGTGCTCAGCCCCGAGTTCATCTACACCATTGGGCCCGGCGCGCTGATGCCCGACAACGAGGGCTTCGGCATCATCTGGATGTCCGAGCCAGCCGTCGCCGCCGCCTATGACATGGCCGGGGCGTTCAACGCGCTGTCCCTGCGTCTGGCCGCCGATGCGCGCCCGGCCGAGGTGCTGGACCTGCTCGACAGCCTGCTGGAGCCCTATGGCGGCCTCGGCGCCTATGGGCGCGACCGGCAGCAATCGGACAGTTTCGTCTCGGCCGAGATCGACCAGCTCAGGGGCATGGCGATGGTCGTGCCGCCGATCTTCTTCGCGATTTCGGCCTTCCTGGTGGGCATGGTGATGAGCCGGATCGTGGCGCTGGAACGGGCGCAGATCGGCCTGCTCAAGGCCCTTGGCTATTCGGACCTGGAAGTTTGCGTGCATTACCTGATGCTGGCCGGCCTGATCGCCTGTTTCGGCATTCTCATCGGCTGGGGGGCCGGCACCTGGATGGCGCGCGGGATGGCCAGCCAATATGCGGCCTTCTTCGATTTTCCCTACCTGATCTTTCGGGTCCCGGCCTGGGTCTATGCGATGTCGGGTCTCGCGGCGCTGATCACGACCTTGCTGGGCGCGGTGCGCGCGGCACTGGCGGCGGCGCGGCTGGCGCCGGCCATCGCCATGCAACCGCCGGCCCCGCCGCGGTTTCGACGCTCGGTCATCGACAGCGTCATGGCCGCCCTGCGCCTGAGTCAGAGCACCATCATGGTCCTGCGCAGCATCATCCGCTGGCCGGTACGTTCGGGGCTGACGGCGCTGGGGATCGGCTGTGCCGTGTCCACCGTGATCGCGTCGAGTTTCATGTATGATGCGCTGGACGAGATCATGGACATGGCCTTTTACCAGGCGAACCGGCAGGATGCGATGCTGCTGTTCAATGGCGATCTGCCGGAAACCGCCCTGCCCGACATCCTGCGCCTGCCCGGCGTCCTGCAGGCCGAGCCGCAGCAGTTTCACGCCGCCGTCCTGCGCAACGGCCCGCGGGAAAAGACCGTCTCGCTCGAGGCGCGTCACCCCGATGCCAGCCTCAGCCGGGTGATCGGCGCCGAGGGGCAGGTCATCGTCGCCCCACCCGGCGGCATCCTGTTGGCCGAGCGGTTGGCCGGGCATCTCGATCTGGGGGTTGGCGACACGGTCGAGGTCGCGTTCCTGACGGGACGCCGCGAAACCCACGAGATGATCGTCACCGGCCTGGTCGAGCAGTATTTCGGTCTCGGGGCCTATGTCGATGCAGGGTTCATGGACGCGACCTTTCGACAAAGCGCGCGGATGAACGTGGCCAACCTGATGATCGACGAGGATCAACTGGATGCGCTGCACGCCCGGCTGCAGGACATTCCCGCCCTGTCGGGCCTGATCATGATGACGGATACAAGGACCAGTTTTCTGGAGACGATCAATGAAAACGTGGTCATCGTGAACGGTGTCTATGCCACGATCGCGATCCTGATCTCGGTGGGGGTGGCCTATAATGCCGCGCGCATCCAGATGTCCGAGCGCGCGCGCGAATTGGCCAGCCTGCGCATCCTGGGCTTTACCCGTGGCGAAGTCTCGATGATCCTTGTGGGCGAGATCATGCTGCTTGCGCTGCTGGCGCAGCCGATCGGCTGGCTGCTGGGGGCCTGGATCGCGCAGGCCATGTCGAATTCCTTTACGTCGGACCTTTACGGTATCCCTCTGGTGCTGGAGGCCGACAATTTCGCCTATGCCAGTCTTGTCGTGCTGGGGGCCTGTCTGGCCTCGGTCCTGGTCGTCCGCCGCCGGATCGACCGGATGGACCTGGTGGCCGTCATGAAAACGCGGGAGTGATACCCATGAGCCTGAAACCCCGAACGATCCTGACCGTCGCGCTTGGCGCTGCCGTGCTGGGGGCGCTCCTCTTCGTCGCCCTGCGCACCGAGCCGGTCGCGGTCGATCTGCACCACGTCTCGGTGGGACCGATGGACGTGACCATCGACGCCGATGGACAGTCCCGCATCCGCGACATCTACGAGGTGGCGGCCCCCATCGCCGGCACGGCGCTGCGGGCACCGGTGGCGGTCGGCGACCCGGTGGTGGCGCAGGAAACCGTCGTGGCGCAGGTCGAACCGATCCGGCCGTCGCTCCTGGATGCGCGCACGCGCGCCCAGGCCGAGGCCGCCGTGGACGAGGCCGCCGCAGCGCTCGAGGTGGCGCGCGCCCGATCTGGTGCGCGCTCAGGAAGAGCAGACCTTTGCCCAGATGCAGTTCGACCGCACGCAGGCGCTGGTGGAACGGGGCGTGACCAGCCTGACGCAGCTCGAGACCGCGACGCAGCAAGTGGCGCTGGCCGAGGCCGCCGTGGCGGCCGCGCGGTCGCGCATCACCATGTCCGAGGGCACATTGGTGCGGGCAGAGGCGGCGCTGGTCGGCCCCGAGGCGGGTGGCGCTGGCTCGGGCGGATGCTGCGTGACGCTGACCGCGCCTGCCGACGGGGTGGTGCTGTCCATCGCCACGATCAGCGAGCACCCGGTTCTGGCCGGCGCCCCGCTTGTCACGGTGGGCGACCCGGCGGATCTGGAAATCGTCGCCGACCTGTTGTCGTCGGATGCGGTGCGCATCGGTCCCGGCACCCGCGCGCGGGTCGAGCGTTGGGGCGGTGACACCACGCTCGAGGCCGTGCTCGACCGGATCGAACCGGCGGCCGAAACCCGCGTTTCGGCGCTCGGCATCGAGGAACAGCGCGTCGATGCCATTTTCTCGATCACCTCCCCGCCCGAGGGGCGGCCGGGCCTTGGCCACGGGTTCGCGGTCTTTCTCAGGATCGTGGAATGGGAAAGCGACGCGGCCCTTCAGGTGCCTTTGGGGGCACTGTTCCGTCGCGGCGAAGACTGGGCGGTTTTCGTGGTCGAGGACGGTATCGCGCGCGAGCGGATCATCCAGATCGGCCAGCGTGGCGCGCGCATGGCCGAGGTCACCGGCGGGCTGGAGGAAGGGGCGGCGATCATCACCCACCCCAATGACGCCATCCGTGACGGCGTGCCCGTGGTGGACCGCGAAACGCTCTGAACACTCAGATCAGCGGCAGGGCCCGGCGCACCAGCACGTCAAGGTCCTTCTCGTGGCCGCTCTGCGCGTGACCCTTGAGGGCCTCGCGCATCTCGGGGCCCCAGAAATCCCGCAGGTGCCCCGCGACCCGCTCGGCCTGATCCGCGCCGGGCTGGGAGTGGAAAAACGTGGCGATCTGGTTCGCCATGCGCACAAGCTTGTCAGGCGACATCGGTGTCCCTCCTTTGGATACGATGGGGGTGGGCGTAGATCTCGACAGCCCCGCGGCGGGCAAAGGCCGCCAGCGTCAGCCCCGCCCCTTCGGCAAGACGCAAGGCATGGGCGGTGGGTGCGGAGACGGCAATCAGCGTCGCGCAACCGGCCAGAACGGTCTTCTGCACCATCTCGACCGAGACGCGGCTGGTCAGCACAATGGCACCGCGCGCCGGGTCCATGCCCGCGCGCACCAGGGCGCCGATCAGCTTGTCCAGCGCGTTGTGGCGGCCCACATCCTCGCGGGCCATCGCCATCGCCTGCCCCGGGTGCAAAAAGCCCGCCGCGTGAACGGCATGGGTGCGGTCATGCAGCGGCTGCCAGGCGCGCAGAAGGTCGGTTGCGGCGACAACCTCGTCCGAGCCGAACCGCACCCCCGCCCCCAGTTCAGGCAGCGGCCGCAAAGCCTGATCCAAGCTGTCGATCCCGCACAGGCCACAGCCCACGGGCCCCATCATGGCACGACGCCGGTCCCCAAGCGCCGCGGCGATCTGGTCGGGCACCCACAGCCGCGCCTCGATCCCCTGATCCAGCGCGATCACCTCGATCCGCTCGATCTGGTCGGGTCGGGCAAGGCCCTCGGTCAGGGCAAATCCGGTCGCGAAATCCTCGAGATCGTCCGGGGTCGCCATCATCACCGCTTGCGTGGACCCGTTCACGGTGATTGCGATCGGAACCTCTTCGGCCAGGGTGCGCGCCACCTCGCGCGCCCCATCGGGGCCGAGCGCCAGGCCGCGCGCGCTATGGGAGGTCGCGCGCATCCTCACTCTGCCGCCGGCATCACGCGGCGGGCGCGCCGCGCGCGGTCTTCATAGTCTTCCTGCCAGGCGGTCGGGCCGTTCGACGGGCTGACTTGTACCGCCGTCACCTTGTATTCCGGGCAGTTCGTCGCCCAGTCCGAGAAATCGGTGGTGATGACATTGGCCTGCGTGCCGGGGTGATGGAAGGTCGTGTAGACGACACCGGGGCTGACGCGGTCGGTCAGCGTCGCGCGCAGGCTGGTCTCGCCCGAGCGGCTGGCAAGCTTGACCCAATCGCCCTGGGAAATGCCGCGGGTTTCGGCATCGTGGGGGTGGATCTCCAGCACGTCTTCCTGGTGCCAGACGGTGTTGTCGGTCCGCCGTGTCTGTGCGCCCACGTTGTATTGCGACAGGATGCGCCCCGTGGTCAGCAACAGCGGGAAACGCGGGCCGGTTCGTTCCTCGGTGGCGACATACTCGGTGATCATGAACCGCCCCTTGCCGCGCACGAACCCGTCCACATGCATGATCGGCGCGCCATCGGGGTGCTCGTCGTTGCAGGGCCACTGGACCGAGCCGCGATCCTCCAGCATCTCGTAGGTCACATTGGCGAACCCGGGGGTTGTCGCGGCGATTTCCGCCATGATTTCAGATGGATGAGCGTAATCCCACCCGGCCCCCATCGCATTGGCCAGAAGCTGCGTGATCTCCCAATCGGCATAGCCGTTACGGGGCGCCATCACCCGGCGCACGCGGTTGATGCGCCGCTCGGCATTGGTGAAGGTCCCGTCCTTTTCCAGAAAGGTCGAGCCGGGCAGGAATACATGCGCGTAATTCGCCGTCTCGTTCAGGAACAGGTCATGGACGATGACGCAGTCCATCGCCGCCAATCCGGCGGCCACATGGCGCGTATCGGGGTCCGATTGCAGGATATCCTCGCCCTGACAATACAGCCCCTTGAACTGCCCCGAGGTCGCGGCATCGAGCATGTTGTTGATGCGCAGCCCCGGCTCGGGGTCGATCTCGACACCCCAGGCCTGTTCGAAAATGGCGCGCACATCGGCGTTCTTCACATGGCGATAACCGGGCAACTCATGCGGGAAACTGCCCATGTCGCAGGCGCCTTGCACGTTGTTCTGCCCGCGCAGCGGGTTCACGCCCACCCCCTCGCGTCCCAGATTGCCCGTCAGCATGGCAAGGTTCGCAATCCCCATCACGGTGGTGGAGCCTTGGCTATGCTCGGTCACGCCAAGGCCATAGTAGATTGCCCCTTTGCCCCCCGTGGCAAAGGTGCGGGCGGTGGCCCGCAACGCCTCTGCCGGGACGCCGGTCAGCGCCTCGACCGCCTCGGGCGCGTGGCGGGGGTCCGAAACGAAGGCGGCGTATTCGGTGAACTCGTCCCAGTCGCAGCGTTCGCGGATGAAGGCTTCGTCATACAGCCCCTCGGTCACGATCACATGGGCCATGGCGGTCACCACGGCCACGTTCGTGCCGGGCCGCAGGGCGAGGTGATGCGCCGCCTCGACATGGGGCGTTTTCACCAGGTCGATGCGGCGCGGGTCGATCACGATCAGCTTGGCCCCCTGCCGCAGCCGCTTCTTCAGCCGCGAGCCGAAGACCGGGTGCCCATCGGTCGGGTTTGCCCCGATCACCATGACCACGTCGGCATGCTCCACGCTGTCGAAATTCTGCGTGCCCGCGCTGGTACCAAAGGCTTGGCCCAGGCCATAACCCGTGGGCGAATGGCACACCCGCGCGCAAGTGTCGGTGTTGTTGTTCAGGAACACGCCGCGCGCCAGTTTCTGCACGAGGAATGTCTCCTCATTCGTGCAGCGCGACGAGGTGATGACGCCGATGGCTTTGCGCCCATGCTTTTCCTGCAGCCCGCGCAGGCGATTGGCGGCAAAGCCGATCGCCTCCTCCCAGCTGACCTCGCGCCATGGCTCGTCGATCGAGTCGCGGATCATCGGGCTCAGGATGCGGTCGGGGTGGCTGGCATAACCCCAGGCAAACCGCCCCTTCACGCAGGAATGGCCGCGATTGGCCTCGCCGTTCTTGTGCGGCACCATGCGCACCAGCTCGTCGCCATTGAGGTCCGCCTTGAAGGAACAGCCCACTCCGCAATAGGCGCAGGTGGTGATGACCGAGCGTTCGGGCGTGCCCAACGCGATCACGCTGTTTTCCTGCAAGGTCGCGGTCGGGCAGGCCTGCACGCAGGCCCCGCAGCTGACGCAATCGGATGACAGGAAATCGTCCAGCGGGCCGCCGGCCTTGACCCGGCTGTCAAAGCCGCGCCCCTCGATCGTCAGCGCGAAGGTGCCCTGCACCTCTTCGCAAGCGCGGACGCAACGGTTGCAGACGATGCATTTCGCCGGATCATAGGTGAAATACGGGTTGCTTTCGTCTTTGGACTGCCACAGCGGGTTGGCCTCGCCGCTGGTGTCGCGTGGGGTCACGTGGTTGGCGAGGGCTGCGTTTTCCGGCGCTTCGTAGCGCACATCGCGCAGGCCCACGACCCCGGCCATGTCCTGCAACTCGCAATCACCGTTGGCCGCGCAGGTCAGGCAATCGAGCGGATGATCGGAGATGTAAAGCTCCATCACCCCGCGGCGGATCTTCTTCACCTTCTCCGATTGCGTCCGCACGACCATGCCCGGAGCCACCGGTGTCGTGCAGGAGGCCGGCGTGCCGCGCCGCCCCTCGATCTCGACCACGCAAAGACGGCAGGAGCCGAACGCCTCCAGGCTATCCGTCGCGCAGAGCTTGGGAACCCCGATCCCTGCCAAGGCGGCGGCGCGCATGACCGACGTGCCCTCTGGCACCGTCACCTCGACCCCGTCCACCGTCAGCGTCACCGGCGTGCCGCTTTTGGCGGGCGTGCCAAGGTCGCGGTCGTCATCCCATGGAATGATGAAATCCTTCATGTGACACCGGCTCCCTGCTTCATCTTGGCCGAAAAACTCTGGGGGGTTCGGGGGGCAAAGCCCCCCGACCGGTCGCTGCCGCAGGCAGCGAAACACCTCATTGTGCCGCCTCGCGGGCCGTGCCGAATTCCTCGGGGAACAGTCTCAGCGCGCTGAGCACCGGGTACGGCGTGAAGCCCCCCAGCGCGCAGAGCGAGCCATCCTTCATCGTCTCGCACAGATCCACCAGCAGCGGCACGGCCGAGGCATCGCCTTGCGCCACCCGGTCCAGCGTTTCGACGCCGCGCACCGCCCCGATCCGGCAGGGCGTGCATTTCCCGCAGCTTTCCACCGCGCAGAACTCCATAGCAAACCGCGCAAGCCCCAGCATGTCGGCGCTGTCGTCGAACACGACGATGCCCGCATGGCCGATCAGCCCCCCTGCCCCGTCGAAATCCTCGTAGCCGAAGGGGGTGTCGAATTGATCGGGCGCGAAATAGGCGCCCAAAGGCCCGCCCACCTGCACCGCCTTGACCGGGCGCCCGGTGGCGGTGCCGCCGGCGACCTCCTCGATCAACGCGCCCAAGGGCATGCCGAAGGCGGTCTCGAACAGCCCGCCGCGCGCCACGTTCCCGGCGATCTGAATGGGCATGGTCCCCTTCGACCGGCCCAGCCCGAAGCCTGCGTAATGGGCCGCGCCCTTCTCGAAGATCACGGGGATCGTGGCCAGCGACAGTACGTTGTTGACCACGGTGGGCCGCCCGAGAAACCCCTCCAGCGCGGGCAGCGGCGGCTTGGCGCGCACCACGCCGCGCTTGCCCTCGAGACTGTTGAGCAGCGAGGTTTCCTCGCCGCAAACATAGGCGCCGGCCCCGACGCGCAGTTCAAGCTCGAACCGGCGGCCCGAGCCCATGACGTCGCCCAGCAGACCGGCCGCGCGAGCGATGTCGATGGCCTGCTCCATGACCGCGATCGCATCAGGGTATTCCGAGCGGGTATAGATGTAGCCCTGCGTCGCCCCCGTCCCGAGGCCCGCGATCACCATCCCCTCGATCAGGGTGAAGGGATCGCCCTCCATCAGCATCCGGTCGGCAAAGGTGCCGCTGTCGCCTTCGTCGGCATTGCAGATGATGTATTTCCGTGCGCCGGGGGCAAGGCGTACCGTGTCCCACTTGATGCCCGTGGGAAAGCCAGCCCCCCCGCGCCCGCGCAACCCGCTTTCCTTGACCTCGTCGACGATGTGTTCGGCGCTCATCCCCAGGGCACGGCGCAGACCGGTCAGGCCGCCATGGGCCTCGTAGTCCTTGAGCGAAAGCGGGTCGACAACACCCACCCGGGCGAAGGTCAGACGGGTCTGGCGGGCGAAGAACGGGATCTCTTCGACCGGGCCGAGCCCCTCAACTGCGCCGTCGAAAAATTCACCCACCATGTCAGGGGACATCGGGCCATAGCCATGGCGCACCCCGTCGCGCTCGACCTCGAGCAGCGGCTCGAGCCAGATCATGCCGCGCGATCCTGTACGCGTCAGCGACACCTCGACCCCGCGCGCCGCGGCCTCGGCCATGATCGCGGCGGCGACCTCTTCGGCCCCAAGCGCCTTGGCGGCGGCGTCGCGCGGCAGGAACAGCTTCATGCCGTGATCTCCGCCACCAGCGCCTGCGCCTCGGCGCGACCCTTGAGCTTGCCGTTCACCATTGCCGCAGGCGCGCAGGCGCACAGGCCCAGGCAATAGACCGGCTCGACCGTGATGCGCCCATCGGCCGAGGTCTCGCCCCAGCCAAGGCCCAGAAGCGACAGCACCCTGTCACCAAGCGCTGCGCCCCCCATGGATTGGCAGGCCTCGGACCGGCAGATTTTCAGCACGTGCCGTCCGGCGGGTTCGTCGCGAAAATCGTGATAGAAACTGATCACGCCATGCAGTTCGGACTGCGTGATGTTCAGCGCCTCGGCGATCGCCGGACGCACCTGCATCGGGATGCAACCGAAGACGTGCTGAAGATCATGCAGGATGGGCAGAAGCGGCCCCTCGCGGTGCCGGTGGCGGTCAATGATTTGCATGACCCCGTGGGGCGGATCGGTCTGGCTGGCAGGCATGCGTGGCTCCGGTCGTCGTCTGCATACCAGCGTCCACCGTCGATCATCCAATTTCAATATCGGATTTTCGTCAGCCGATTGAAAAACTCAATGAAAGGGCTGCGACCGGTCATGTGTCGAAAGCGTCCGCTTCGTCGGCTCGGACCAGCCTGCCGGCCTCTTTCACCAGGGGCCTCGGGTCACCAATGTGTGTGGTTCGCGATAGGGCGCGACCAATCCCACCGACGGGGCGGCCCGCTGTTCCTGCAAAGCGACGATTCGCAGGTCCGTGCCCGCCGACAGGAACCGCGCCATGTCCGCGGGCAGGATCGTCACCCAATCGCCCTGCAACACATGCGCCACCAGAACGACGGTCGAGTTGCTTTCGACGCGGGCCTCAGGCTCGACACCGGCCTCCATGAAATTCTGGTTGATGATGCGGCGGTTCTGCATGTCCGGCGTCAGCAGGCACAAGCGACACCCGGCCAGATCGGCCCAGGCAAGGCGATCTCGGTCCGCCAGCGCATGATCGGAGCGACAGACCAGCGTGTAGCGCTCGGCATAGATCGGAACGGTGGTCACGCGCCCCAGCGGCTCGTTGTCGAGATACGAGATGCCCGCGTCGATTTCGAGGTTTTCGAGCATGGTCAGGATCTCGGCCGAGGTGCGCGACAGGATGGTGAATTCGAGGTTCGGATGCACCTGAGAGAACCGCGCCGAAAGCGCCGCCGCCCAGGTCAGCGCGGTGGGAATGACGGCCAGGCGCACATGTCCGGTCAACCCGTGACGGGCGGTGCGCATTTCCTGACGAAAGGCGCGGGCATCCCCCACCAGTTGCCGCGCCCAGATCAGGGCGCGCTGCCCCTCCGGCGTCAGCCCGCCATAGCGATGGCCACGAAAGATCAGCTGCACGCCCAGCATTTCCTCGAGCTGCTTGATCCCGGTCGACAGCGTCGGTTGCGTGATGCCCAGGCTTTCGGCGGCGCGACCGAAATGCCCCTCGCGGGCGACGGCGATGAACATTTCAAGCTTGTGGATCATGACCACGATCTTGCAATCGCGCAGGCCAAGTTCAATCGAAAATGTCGATCAACCCAGACGGGCCGGCTCGAGGGCGGGCAGGATCGTGCCCTCGCAGCGGCCAAAACCGATGCGATAGGGCCCATCGCACCACCCTTTGAGGGTCACGCTGTCGCCATCGCACAGAAAACGGCGCGGCCCCGCACGCGTCTGGATCGGGTCGCGGCCATTCCATGTCAGTTCCAGCAGCGACCCCTGGCTGCCCGGCCCGGGGCCTGAAATCGTGCCCGACCCCAAAAGATCGCCCGTCTCCATCGGGCACCCCGACAGGGCATGATGGGCCAGTTGCTGGGCCGCCGAGTAATACATGTGGCGATAGTTGGTGCGGCTGATCTTGACGGGATCGCCGCCTTGCGGTGCAAGCTCGACCTCGAGGCAGATGTCGAAATTGTTGGGCGCGTCCTCGTGCAGATAGGGCAAGAGGGGCAATTCACGCGGGGGCGTTTCAGTGCGAAACGGCGCCAACGCCTTGCAGGTCACGATCCATGGGCTGATCGAGGTGCCGAACGCCTTGGACTGAAATGGCCCGAGCGGCTGGTATTCCCAGACCTGGATGTCGCGCGCCGACCAGTCGTTCAGCAGGACATGGCCGAAGATCATGTCATAGGCCTGTGCCGTGGTGACGGGTTGGCCCATCGGGTTGCCGACCCCGATGACAGCGCCCAACTCCAACTCGATATCCAGCCGCGCGCTCGGGGCCAGTTGCGGCGCGCTGTCCTCGGGCGGTTTCACCTGCCCCAAAGGACGGCGGATCGGGGTGCCCGAGACCACGACGCTCGAAGCGCGACCGTTATAGCCGATGGGCACATGCAGCCAGTTGGGCATCAGGGCATTTTCCGGGTCGCGGAACATGCTGCCGACATTGGTGGCATGCTCACGCGAGGCGTAGAAATCGGTGTAGCTGCGCACGAAGACCGGCAGATGCATCTCGGCCCCAGCCTGCGGCACAAGCGGCACATCGCGGGTCGGCGCACGCGCATCCAGCAGATCGGCCAGCATCGCCCGCGTGGCCGACCATGCCGCCGGGCCAAGCGCCATGAAGGGGTTCAGCACCCCTTGCGCGAACACGCGGGCGCCGGGGCTGGGTTCGATCACGCCATCGGCTTCGAGGGCGGTGACATCGACGATCTGGTCGCCAATGGCGACGCCTACACGGCGGGTGCCATCCGCCTCGGAGAAGACGCCCCAGGGCAGGTTCTGGATCGGAAAATCGCAATCCGGGTCATTGGCGCGCGCGACCCAACTGCGGCGGTCCGGATCATGGGTGGCGTTCAGGGGTGGCATGACGTGGTCCTCGGCTGGTCGGAGCGGGGCGGCGGCGGCGGCCATCGGCCCGAGCCTCACCCCTGATGCACCCGGATGCAAGCGCCCGCAGACCCGGCCGCCTGGCGGCAGCAGGAAAAGGGCCTGCACCAGATGGCACAGGCCCTTTCCCGGATCGCGATCGGGTCTGTCAGCGGATCACATCACGTCGAAACGGTCGGCATCCATCACCTTGGTCCAGACGGCGACGAAATCCTTCACGAATTTCTCTTGCGCGCCGTCCTGGGCATAGACCTCGGCATAGGAGCGCATGATCGAGTTCGAGCCAAAGACAAGGTCCACGCGGGTGGCCGTCCATTTCACGTCGCCGGATGTGCGCTCGACGATCTCGTAGAGGTTGTTGGCGGTCGGCACCCACTTGTAGGCCATGTCGGTGAGGTTGACGAAGAAATCGGTCGTCAACGCGCCTTCGCGGTCGGTGAAGACACCGTGCTTGGTCCCGCCATGGTTGGTGCCCAGCGCGCGCATGCCGCCCATCAGACAGGTCATCTCATGCGCGGTCAGGCCGAGCAACTGCGCGCGGTCCAGCAGCATTTCCTCGGGGCTGACGGCATAGTCCTGCTTCAGCCAGTTGCGGAACCCGTCGGCCAGCGGCTCAAGCGGATCGAAGCTGTCGGCATCGGTCTGCGCGTCGGTGGCATCGCCACGGCCCGGCGTGAAGGGCACCGCGACGTCAAAGCCTGCGGCCTTGATGGCCTGTTCCAGACCCACGTTACCGGCCAGCACGATCACATCGGCGATGGACGCGCCGGTGTCCGCCGCGATCGGCTCCAGCACCGAGAGGACCTTTTGCAGGCGCGCAGGCTCGTTGCCTTCCCAGTCCTTCTGCGGGGCCAGACGGATGCGTGCACCGTTGGCGCCACCGCGCATGTCCGAGCCGCGGTAAGTGCGCGCGCTGTCCCATGCGGTCGAGATCATCTCGGCGACCGACAGACCGGCATCGGCAATCCTGGCCTTCACCGCGTCGACATCGTAGTCGGTGGTGCCGGCCGGGATCGGGTCCATCCAGATCAGGTCTTCGGCGGGAACCTCGGGGCCGAACCAACGGGCCTTGGGGCCCATGTCACGGTGTGTCAGCTTGAACCAGGCCCGGGCGAAGCAGTCGCGGAAGTACTCGTGATCCTCGGCGAACTTTTCGCAGATGGCGCGATAGGCCGGGTCTATCTTCATCGCCATGTCGGCGTCGGTCATGATCGGGTTGTGCCGGATCGAGGGGTCCGAGGCGTCGACGGGCTTGTCCTCTTCGCGGATGTCGATCGGCTCCCACTGGGTGGCGCCGGCCGGCGACTTCTTCAACTCCCACTCGTAGCCGAAAAGCAGCTTGAGATAGCCGTCGTCGAACACGGTCGGGTTGGTCGTCCAGGCCCCTTCGATGCCCGATGTGACCGCTTTGGACGCCAGGCCGCCCATATGCGGGTTGTCCCAGCCAAGGCCCTGCAATTCGACCGGCGCGGCCTCGGGCTCGGCGCCGAGGGCCGCGGCATCGCCATTACCGTGGCATTTGCCGACGGTGTGCCCGCCCACGGTCAGCGCGGCGGTTTCCTCGTCGTTCATGGCCATGCGGGCGAAGGTTTCGCGCACCTGTCCGGCCGTCTTCAGCGGGTCGGAGACGCCGTTCACCCCCTCGGGGTTCACGTAGATCAGGCCCATCTGGACGGCGGCCAGCGGGTTTTCCATGGTCGAGGGCTTGTCGACATTCTCGTAGCGCTCGTCCG
Source organism: Roseibacterium elongatum DSM 19469 (assembly GCF_000590925.1). NCBI lineage: Bacteria > Pseudomonadati > Pseudomonadota > Alphaproteobacteria > Rhodobacterales > Roseobacteraceae > Roseicyclus > Roseicyclus elongatus. The sequence continues at coordinate 3,103,908 of NZ_CP004372.1, forward strand.
AGGGGGCCAGCCATTCCTTCTCGGCGCCCCAGTAGACGTCTTTTTCGGGGTGCCAGATATCCTCGCGCCCAAAGGCGAAGCCGAAGGTCTTGAGGCCCATCGACTCGTAGGCCACGTTCCCCGCCAGGATGAACAGGTCGGCCCAGCTGACCGAGGTGCCGTACTTCTTCTTGACGGGCCACAGCAGGCGACGCGCCTTGTCGAGGCTGGCATTATCGGGCCACGAGTTCAGGGGCGCGAACCGCAAGTTGCCGGTCCCGGCCCCGCCACGGCCATCCGCCAGACGGTAGGAGCCCGCGGCATGCCACGCCATGCGGATCATGAAGCCGCCGTAATGGCCCCAATCCGCGGGCCACCACTCCTGACTGTCGGTCATCAGGGCATGCAGATCGGCCTTGAGTGCATCGACATCTAGCTTTTCAAGCTCCTTGCGGTAGCTGAAATCTGGGCCCAGTGGATTCGTCTTGGTGTCATGCTGGTGCAGGATGTCGAGGTTCAGCGCATTGGGCCACCAATCCATCACGTCCGAGTTGTGATGCGTGGCACCGCCATGCATGACCGGGCATTTGCCGGCGGGGATGTCGGATCCGTCCATGAAAACTCTCCCTTTACGTCCTTGAGACGGGTCGAAGCAACGCGCCCCGACTTTCTGGAATCGTTCTAGCATGGCAGGTTGATTAGTTTTAGTTGGATTTCCTGATTGATGCAATAATCTGTTCTTATGATAAACCTGACCCTCAAACAGATGCGCTATTTCGAGGCGCTGACCCGGCATGGCCATTTCGGACATGCCGCAGATGCCTGCGCGATCTCGCAACCCGCCTTGTCGATGCAGATCAAGGAGATGGAAGAGGTGATGGGCACGCCGCTGTTCGAACGCGGCGCGCGACAGGTCCGTCTGACCGGCTTCGGAGAGGAGGTCGCGGCCCGCATCCGCGAGATCCTTCGCGGCGTCGAAGAGTTGAGCGATCTTGCGCGCGGCGCGGGCTACCGGTTGGCGGGGCGGCTGCGCATCGGGGTGATTCCCACCATCGCCCCCTATCTCCTGCCCCGGATCATCCCGCCTTTGACCAAGGCAACGGCGCGCTCGACATCCGCGTGCGCGAGACCGTAACGCCCAAGCTGATCGAGGAATTGTCCGAGGGACGGCTGGATACGGCCATCGTGGCGCTGCCCGTTTCGGAGGCGGCCTTTGCCGAGGTCGCGTTGTTCTCGGAGGATTTCGTGCTGGTGCGGCCGGGCGCGGATGCGAACAAACCCGTGCCCAGCCGCGACATGCTGCGTGAAATGCGTCTGCTGCTGCTGGAGGAAGGGCATTGTTTCCGCGATCAGGCGTTGTCGTTCTGCAACATGGCCAGCAGCGCGCCGCGCGAATTGCTGGATGGCAGTTCGCTGACGACACTGGTGCAGATGGTCAGCGCCGGGATCGGGGTGACCCTGATCCCGGAAATGGCGGTCGAGGTCGAGACGCGCGCAGCACAGGTTTCGATCGCGCGCTTCGACGGGCCGCGGCCCTCGCGCAAGATCGGGATGATCTGGCGCAAGTCCAGCCCGTTGGCCCCGCAATTGACCGAGTTGGCCGACCTGGTGCGCGCGGCGGGCGAAGAGATGCGCGCCACCCCGGTGGTCGGCCCGCTGGTCGGCCCCGCCTAATGCAGGGTCGCGCCCGACCAGTCCACCCCGCGCGCGCCCGACAGGAACCCGTCGGATAGCGCATGGCCCGGCTCGACCTGCTGGATTTCGGCAGTGATCGCCGCCGCATCGCGTGCGCCATCGACCAGCGCGCGGTAAAGCGTGCAGATCTCGGCAAAGCCCGAGGATTGCGGCGACAGGCGCAGCGCACTGACCCCGGCCTCTTTCAACGCGGCCACATGCGGCGCGGCGCAGGCGTAGCTGTCCGACAGGGTCTGCACCCCGTTCATGGCGAGAAAGGGCTGATCGTCCATCGTGTGCACGTCCAGCCCGTCGGGATCATCCTCGCAGGCGAATTGGCAGTTGTCCTTGGTGCGGCCATGCATCCGCGCGTGATAGCACCGCCCGGAAATCGCCAGCGGCACGCGGCCATGGCCCCAGACCTCGATGGCGACGCCCAGATCGGCCCCGGCCTTGGCCAGCACGGCGACAGAGGTCAGCGGCAATTCGGGCGGCAGGCAGACGCGGGTCGCCCCCTTTTCGGCCAGCCATGCCAGCGTGGTCTCATTGTAGACATTCACCAGCGGACCGACGGTGAACGGCGCACCCTCGGGCAGATAGGCCAGCGCGGTCAGGTCGTTGACCTCGACCAGCGCGCCCGCCTCGGCCATCTCGGCGGTCAGTTTGCGCTCTCGCTTCAGCGTGATTAGGGCAAGACTGGTCAGCACGACCTCCTTGCCCGCCTGCGCCAGGGTCTCGACGGCGTGCGGGATGCGATCCTGGTAAAAGGGCAGACGCTTGGAACACACAAGCTCGCCCAGCACGACGCGGTCCACGGGGGCGGCGGCCAGATCGTCATAGAGCGCGGCCCAGCGCCCCGCCTCCCAGAAGAATTGGTTCGGTCCGACGGTCAGTTCCATGCCCTTTTACCTCCAGGTCTTTTTGTAGGCGCCGGTCGTGGTCGCCTGCCCCTCGGACAGGCGCGCCAGCATGCCGGTCGGCAGCGGGCGCCCCGCGTCCAGCGCATCGACGGCGGCACGGAAATTGCGCACCACCTCGGCGACGTAAGAGCGCGAACGCTGCCGCCCCTCGATCTTGAGCGCGGTGACACCGGCCTTTTGCAATTCGGGCAGCAGCGCCTCGGCGTTCAGGCTGACCGGATCCTCGAACAAGTGGCCGGTTTTCTCGCCCGCGCTGAAGCACCCCTTGCACAGCGTCGGGTAAGGCGCGCTTTCACCCTTGCCGACGCGGTGGATCGTGTAGCCGCCCAGACGCGCATCCAGCACGCCCCCATGATCCTCGTATTCCACATGGCTGGCGGGCGAGCAGACCCCGTTCATGTTGGGTGAGCGGCCCGTGGCGTAGGACGACAACGAACAGCGCCCCTCGGCCATGACGCAGAGACCGCCGAAGACGAAGACCTCGGTCTCGACCTCGGTCTCCTTGTTGATGGCGGCGATTTCCGGAACCGACAGCACGCGCGGCAGCACGACGCGCTTCACGCCAAACTCGGTGCCGTAGAAATTGATCATGTCGGCATTGGCCGCCGCTGCCTGCACCGACAGGTGACGCCGCAGGTTGGGGTGCGTTTTCGCGGTATGGGCCAGCAAACCCAGATCGGCTAGGATAACGGCATGGGCGCCGCAGGCCTCGGCATCCGCCACGGCGCGGTGCCACAGCTCCTCGCCGCCCGCGCGGGGAAAGGTGTTGATCGCGACCAGCACCTTTGCGCCGTGCGATTTGGCAAAGGCGATGCCCTCGCGCATTTCCGCGCGGTCAAAGTTCAGACCCGGAAAGTTGCGGGCGTTGGTTTCATCGTTGAAGCCGCAATAGACGGTATGCGCGCCGGCCTTCACGGCGGCGCGCAGCGCGGCGGGGGTGCCTGCGGGACAGACGATTTCCATTACCATAGATCGACCTCCTCGGGTCGCGAAAGGCTGACGCCGGTGCGCCGTTCGGCGATGGCCAGCAAGTGTTTCATGGGGGCGGCGAAAGGGCCTGTCAGGCGCGCGACCTCTTCGGACAGGTCCAGTTCCGCGTCATCGACCGCGTTGCGCAGCGCCAGCGCGGCCGAGGTATCGCCCTCGATCACCAGATCGCGCGAAAAGAACAGCGCGTCGCCGTCATAGGCCCCGTGGACCAGCCCCAGCAGGGCGGCCAAGGGCCCGGCGATGCGCGCCGCACCCTGCCCTGCGCCGCGCACCACCCGGACCGAGGGGCGGCCCTTGTTGGGCTGCAACTCGATCGCGATTGGCAGGTCGGTCGGGTCGAGGACAAAGGGCGTGGTGTCATAGTCGCCAAGGCGTCGAAACAGGCCCGGATGGCTCTGGGCGACGCGGCGCGCATAGACCGTCAGTGACAGCGACAAGGGCAGCAGCGGCGCGACCCGCAGACCTAGCGCGAACGGCACCGGAAAGCGCGGGATCGGCGCACCGGACGGCGCCTCGGCAAAAGCATCGTTTGGAGACACGAGATTTCCTCTTCACGAAGAAGACAAAGGGCTCATTGCGCCTTCCTTACGCCCGAAGCTGTCAACCAAAATTGACATCCATCAAATCGGGGCAAGTTTTTTGCTGTTACGCGGACGGAAAAACAGTGCCCGATCAAAGGGAATTTCCGTGCGAAACCTGCCCCCCTTTCCAACGCTCCGCGCCTTCCTTGACTGGTGCGCGGCGACCGACCAGATGGCCCGCGTCTCCGAACCGGTGCCCATCCGCCACCGCATGACGGCGGTCCATCGCCGCGTTCTGGAAAGCAGCGGCCCGGTCCTGCGCTTCGACGCGCCGACCGATGCGCAGCAGACCCTGGGCATGCCGGTTGTCACCAATGTCTTCGGCACCACTGATCGCGTCGCGGCGGGGTTGGGCATCGGGATGGACGGCGTCGACGATCTGGGCGCGTTTCTGGCAGCGCTGCGCGCGCCCACCCCGCCCGAGGGCCTGAGCGATGCGCTGTCGCGCTGGCCGATGCTCAAGGCGGCGCTGTCCACCCGGCCCAAGACCGTCAGCCGCGCCCCCGTGCAGGACGAGGTCTTCGAGGACGCCGATGTCGATCTGTCGCGCATTCCGGTGCAGACCCATTGGCCGGGCGATGCCGGGCCGCTGATCACCTGGCCCATCGTGGTGACGCGCCCCCATGGCGGCGATGCCGCGAACCTCAACGCCTACAATGCCGGCGTCTACCGGGTGCAGGTGATCGGGCAGAACCGCGTCATCATGCGCTGGTTGCAACATCGCGGCGGCGCGGCGCATCACCGGACATGGGCGCGCGCGGGCAAAAAGACGCCCGTCGCCATTGTTCTGGGGGCCGATCCCGCCAGCCTGCTGTCGGCCGCCCTGCCCCTGCCGGAAACCGTGTCGGAACTGACCTTTGCCGGTGCGCTGAACGGATCGCGTCCACGCTTCGTCCCGGCCAGGACGGTGCCGCTTATGGTGCCCGCCGAGGCCGAGATCGTGCTTGAGGGCTGGGTGTCGCCCACCGAAACGGCCCCCGAGGGGCCCTTTGGCGACCATACCGGCTATTACAACAAGGCCGAGCCGTTTCCGGTGGCCGAGATCACCGCCGTGACGCATCGGCGCGATCCGCTTTACCTGTCCACCTATACCGGTCGCCCGCCCGATGAGCCCGCCATCATCGGCGAGGTGTTCAACCGCCTCGCCCTGCCCACGATGCGCGCCCAGATCCCGGAAATCCGCGATCTTTGGCTGCCGCCTGCGGCATGCTCGTACCGCATCGCGGTCGTGAGCATCGACAAGCGCTATCCCGGCCAAGCGCGGCGCGTGATGATGGGCCTGTGGGGGATGCTGCCGCAGTTCAGCTATACCAAGATGGTGATCGTGGTGGATGACGATATCGACCCGAAGAACTGGGATGATGTGGCCTGGGCGCTGGCCACCCGGATGGATCCGGGTCGCGACCTGATGGTGCTGGAAAACTCGCCCATGGATTACCTCGATTTCGCCTCGCCGCAGCCCGGACTGGCCGGCAAGATGGGGATCGACGCCACCACCAAGATCGAGTCCGAGACGACCCGCGACTGGGGCACGGTGATGAAAACCGCGCCCGAGGACGCGGCCTTTGCCGAGGATCTGGTGGCGCGCCTGCGCCTGGGAGGCACGGCATGAGCGCCCCCCTGACCCCGCCGCGCGTGATCCTGGGTGTCGCCGGCGCCTCGGGCGCTGTCCTCGCGCTCGAGGCCGCTCGCCACCTGCAAACCATCGGCGCCGAGATCGACCTTGTGGCCAGCACGGCCGCCGAACGCACCCTGTCCGAGGAGATCGGGCCGGACGCCTTCGGCGCATTGTCCGGCATGGCCACACGCTGCCATGAGATCGGCAATATCGGGGCGGATATCGCCTCGGGCTCGGTCCCGGTGTCGGGAATGATCGTGGCCCCCTGCTCGATGCGGTCCTTGGCGGCCATCGCCCATGGGCTGGACGACAACCTGCTGACGCGCGCCGCCAGTGTGCAGCTCAAGGAACGGCGCGGCTGGTGTTGCTGACCCGCGAGGCGCCGCTGACCCTGGCGCATCTGCGCAACATGACCGCCGCGACCGAGATGGGGGCCATCCTGATGCCGCCGGTGCCGCCCTTCTACCTGCCGCATGCGACCGTCACAGACATCGCCCGCCAGATCGCCGCGCGGGCCGTCGATCTGCTGGCCGTTGCACCGCCCGTGGCGGCCGCCTGGGGCGGGTCGGGCTGAGGGACCCGCGCGCCACGCTTGGGCATTGGCGCAACACCCGGCCCACGGCCCGGAACACGACGCTGGAAAAAAGGCGGCAACGCGCCTAAGGCTTGTGGATAACGAGGCCGCCAAAGGCCCGGCAGGATCGAGCAGGCATGCCCAAGGCAAAGACATCGTTTTCGATCGGGGTGCCCCTGGCGGGGCTGCGCCATTGATCGACCCGTCCCCACACCGCGCAGGCGATACGGTCGCCTCAACCTTGGCCGGGCCATGTTGGGCCCTTGCCGTCTGCGTCGACGCGAACCTGATCTGGCAGGCCGTTTTCTTCCTGCAGCGCTCGCGTGCAAACGACCCGGCGGGGCGTCTGGCGCATTACCTCTATTGCAGCGATCCCGTCGCGCCGGTCTATCGCGACATCCTCGGGCCGGATGTGACAATCGTCGAGGTCGCGGACGACAGCCCCGGCTTTGCCGACGTCGGCTACCTGCCGTATGTCACGGCCGCGACCATGCTGCGGTTTAAGGCCCTGCAGGACCTGACGCAGCGTTACGACCGCGTCGTCTACAGTGATGTGGATATCTATCAACGCCGCGGCAGCTTTCTGGAACTCGACGGGCTGGCATGGGGCGATCTGGCGGTGGCCGGGGTGCGGGACGTATCCGGCTGGGCCGGGTCGCGCCATGCCCGGACCGCCGATCGCAAGGTGTTGCCCGCGCACGCGCGCGACAAATACCTCAACGCCGGGGTTCTCGTGGTGCACAGCGCCAACTTTCGCAGCCGGGATATCGCGAACCGCTGCCTGTCCTTCATCGCGGCCAATCCCGAGGATTGCGCGCTGGCCGACCAGACGGCGCTCAACTGTGTCCTCGATGGGGCATGGCTGGAGCTGTCGCCCAGTTGGAACTGGCAGACCGCCAAGGGCCATGGCGCCCTGTGCAAGACGCGTAATCCGCGTTTCGTGCATTTCACGGGCCCCAGAAAACCCTGGGCCGACAAGACACGCCTCCATGACGAGATCTACGCCACCGCGATGGCCGAGTTCCTGCGCGCCCATGCGCTCAGCGAACCGCTTGCCGCCCTCGAGGCGGCGCTTGCCGTTGGCGGTCGGGAAAAGCGCCTTGTGGAAAAACAGGCAGATCCCGACGGAAAACTGGCGAAACTGCTGGCCGACGGCACGGCCTATTTCGACCGATCCGATTTCGCCGATATCGCCGCGGGCGTCGCCCCCTACGGCGACACGATCGGCGGTCTGCCGACCCCGCCCGGTCCGGCCGGTCCGGAACCGGCCCCCGCCGCCATTTCAATCCACGACCAGAACAAAGGTGCCCCCCGCATGACGCTGACCCAACTGGCCGCCAAATACGACTCCGACAAGGGCTTCGTCAAAGAGGCGCATGGATACACATGGCTTTACGACATGCTGTTCTTTCCCTATCGGAACCAGCCCGTGCGGCTGCTGGAGATGGGCTTGCAGATCGGCGGCCCCGAGCAGGGCCACAGCCCCGACCGGGAAACCACCGCCCTACCCTCGGTCAGCATGTGGCTCGAGTTTTTCGAGAGCGCGCATATCACGGGCCTCGACATCTCGGATTTCTCGTGGTTCGAGAACGAGAATTTCCAGTTCGTGCGGTGCGATATGGATGCGCGCGAAAACATCGCCAAGGCGGCCGAGGCCTTTGCCGCGCCGTTCGACATCATCATCGACGATGCGTCGCATGCCTCGCCGCATCAGCATTTCGGCCTTCTCGAGACCTGGCGGTTTCTCAAGCCCGGCGGCCTCTACATCATCGAGGATCTGCACTGGCAGCCCCGCCGCTTCGAGCGCAAGGGCTTTCCCAAGACCGCGAACATGATCAAGGAGTTTCAGGAGACGCGCAGTTTCAAGCATGGCCACCCCGAAATCCAGGACGATCTGAACGCCATCGCCCCCGAGATCGGCTTTGCCTATACCTTTCCCGAGCGGTTCCGTCCCGAAGGACGCCCCAAGGTGGCCGTCCTGCAAAAGACGTTCTGACGGCAACCCGCGCCGCCTGTCGGGTCGCCATCGGCCCATGTGTGCGCAGCCGGGGAGCCGATGTCAGGCCGGTTTGCGGGCCACGAAACAGGCCCAGGTGATATGCCCGCCGGAAATCGCCCTGCGCCAGGCGGCGATGCTGCCCGTCAGACGCTCGGCAACCGACGGGGGCAGACCACCACCATTATCGCCCAGCAGATCGGCCAGCCGGTCGTAATGGGCGGCGATATCGCCTGGCCGTTCCTCGGCGTGTCGGATCTCGAACCCGGCCCGTTCGGCCATGTCGCGATAGGTCTGCGGCGTCGCACCCGCCTCGGCCCCGAGGCGGGCGAAGGCCGCCTCGACCAGATCGCGCCGCGCGCCTGCGCCGGTCAGGATATCGGAAAAAGGCGAATGTCCCGCCCGGGCGCAGCACCCGGAACACCTCGGCGAAGACGCGTGGGCGGTCGTTGGAATGGATCAGCGATTCCTGACAGATCGCGCCATCGAACGCCGCGTCGGAACATGGCAGGGCGTGAAAATCGCCCAGTTCGACGGCGACCTGTTCCGCAAGCCCCGCCGCGGCAAGTGTCTTGCGCGCCGTCGTCACACACAAGGTCGAGATGTCGAGACCCTGCGCAACGCACCCGCGCCGGGCCAGCGCGACCAGAGTGCCGCCATAGCCACAGGCGATATCGAGCACCCGAGATCCGCGGCCGAACCCGGCGAGGTCGAGCAGATGCCCCGTCATCGCGCGCGATGCCTCGGCCACGCTGACATCATCGCGATCATAAAGCCCGATGTGAATGTCGGCGCCCCCCCAAAGGCGCCGATAGAACGCCGCCACATCGCCGTGGTCGTAATAGGCCGCCGCGGCCTCGGCGTTGGTGCCTAACGCGCTCATGACGCGCCGCCCCTGCCACGGATCGGGGATTGGCCCTGTCGGGTCATGGTCTTTCTCCCTCTTGGGGACGCGCCTTTGGCCAAGTATCGCCGGCATGGTGTCCGTGCGGCGTTGACCTTGGTCAAGGACCGCGGCCGGGTTTGACCGGCCCCGCCCCGGCGATGGGGCGCGCGGCCAAGGTCAGGTCACGCGGGCCTCGGTCACCGGGTCGAAATACGACACCTTTTCCAGATCGAAGGCAAAGTCCATGTCCACCCCCGCCTCGGCATGGGTTTCGGCATGAAACCGGCCCATCACATCCACCCCACCCAGCTTCGTCAGGACGTAGGTATCGGCCCCGGACGGTTCGACGAAATCGATCCGGCAGCGGCTGGATTGCACATAGGGCCCCGTGCGGGCGCCGAGCTCGGCGATATCCTCGGGGCGCAGGCCCACCACGACACTCTCGGGCAGATCGATGGGCCGGGTTTCGTGCAGGGTCAGCGGCGCGGCATCGGGGCGGGCGATCTCGATCCGGGTGCCGCTGCCGTTCCTGGTGGCGCGGGCCGGAATGAGGTTCATCGACGGCGAGCCCATGAAATCGGCCACGAACATGTCGGCGGGACGATTGTAGATCTCGGTCGGGCTGCCGATCTGATGGATGATCCCGTCCTTCAGGACCGCGATCTTGGTGGCCAGCGTCATGGCCTCGATCTGGTCATGGGTGACATAAACCATCGTCGCGCCGAGCGACTGGTGCAACTTGCGTATTTCCGCGCGCATCTCGACCCGCAGCTTGGCATCCAGGTTCGATAGCGGTTCGTCGAACAGGAACAGCTTGGGGTCGCGCACCAGGGCGCGGCCCATCGCGACGCGCTGGCGCTGCCCGCCCGACAGCTGCTTGGGTCGGCGGTCGAGCAAGGGCTCGATCTGCAACAGCCGCGCAACCTCGGCCAGCTTGCGGTCCTGGGTGGCCTTGTCCACGCCCCGCACGCGCATCCCGAAGGTGATGTTCCTGGCCACGCTCATCGTGGGATAGAGCGCGTAGGACTGGAACACCATGGCGATGTCGCGATCCTTGGGCGGCACATCGGTCATGTCGCGGCCGTCGATCGCGATGGTGCCGGCGGTGATGGGCTCGAGCCCCGCAATGCAATTCAACAGGGTCGATTTCCCGCAACCCGAGGGGCCAACGAGCACGAGGAAATCACCCTTCTCGATGCTGATGTCGATGTCCTTGAGCACGTCGACCGCCCCGAAGCTTTTGGCCAGATCGCGGATTTCGAGAATGGGGGCCATGCGTTATCCCTTTACCGAGCCCGCGGTCAGCCCGCGGATGAAGTATTTCCCGGCCACGACATAGACCAGCAGCGTGGGCAGGGCCGCGATGATCGCCGCGGCCATGTCGACATTGTATTCCTTCACGCCGGTCGTGGAGTTGACGATGTTGTTCAGCGCCACGGTGATCGGCTGTGTGCCCGCCTGGCTGAAGGACACGCCAAACAGGAAATCGTTCCAGATCTGGGTGAATTGCCAGATCACGGTCACCACGACGGTCGGCAGGCTGAGCGGCAGGAAGATGGACCAGAAGATGCGAAAGAACCCCGCCCCATCGACCTTGGCCGCCTTCACCAGCTCTTGCGGGATGGTGACGTAGTAGTTGCGGAAAAACAGGGTGGTGAACCCGATGCCGTAGATCACATGCACGAAGACCAGACCTTCGATGGACCCGGCCAGGTTGAGGATCCCCAGCGTCCGCGCCATGGGCAGCAGCACCACCTGGAACGGGATGAAGCAGCCAAACAGCATCAGCGAAAAGATCAGATGCGCCCCGCGAAACCGCCACTGCGCGATGACGTAGCCGTTGATCGCCCCGATGATCAGCGAGATGCCCACGGCCGGGATGACCATGGCGACCGAGTTCCAGAAATACGGCCTGAGCCCCTCGCACGAGATGCCGGTGCAGGCCGAGGCCCAGGCCGTGCGCCAGGCGTCGAACGTCACCTCTTGCGGCAGGGCAACCAGGGATCCGCCGCGAATTTCATCAAGGCTTTTCAACGAGGTGGTGACCATCACGAAAAGCGGCATGAGATAGTAGAGCGCGAACAGCCCCAGTGCCGCGAACAAAAGCCAGCGCAGCGCGATGCGGCCAAATCGGGGGCGGCGGTGCCGCGTGCGGGGGGCGGCGGCGGCCGGGGTGGGCGCTGCGATATCAGTCATGCTTGCCCCGCAGTTCCGAATAGAGATACGGGACCACGATCGCGAACACGACGCTCATCATGATCATGGCCGAGCTTGCAGCCTGACCGATATCGCCCCGCGAAAAGGCCATGGCATACATGTAGGTGGCCGGCAGGTCCGTCGCGTAGCCCGGCCCGCCCCCCGTCAGCGCGATCACCAGATCGAAGCTCTTGATCGCGAGGTGGGACAGGACGATGAAGGCCGACAGGAAAATGGGGGCCATCGACGGTATGATGATGGCGGTGTAGATGCGTGGCGTGGGAATGCCATCGACCTGGGCGGCGCGGATGATCTCGGTATCGACCGAGCGCAACCCGGCCAGAAACAGCGCCATGACAAAGCCCGACGATTGCCAGACACCGGCGATGACCACGGTGTAGATGGCAAGATCGGGATCGACGAGCCAGTCGAACTCGAAGGTTTCGAACCCCCATGATCGCATCACCGCCTCGATGCCGAGGCCCGGGTTCAGCACCCATTTCCACGCCGTGCCGGTCACGATGAAGGACAGCGCCATGGGATAGAGGTAGATGGTGCGCAGAACGCCCTCGGCCCGGATATGCTGATCGAGCAGGATGGCCAGCAGCAGGCCGATGGCCATCGAGACCAGGATGAACAGCGCCCCGAAAATGTAGAGGTTCGTGATCGCCGTATCCCAACGCGGGCTGTCGAACAGGCGTTCATACTGGATCAGGCCCTCGATCTCGTATCGCGGCAAGAGACGCGAGCGCGTCAGCGACACCCAGGCCGTCCAGGCGATGAACCCGTAGACGAAAATCAGGACAGCGATGAAGGATGGCGCAAGCACCAGCTTCGGCACATGTCTTTCCAACCAGCGCATCATGGTATGGGACCGCCTGCTTTTCCGGTGACCGGGCCGCATTGCATGGCGACGGGTGGCCCCGCCCCCGAACCGGGAACAGGGCCGCCCGCCTGTCGGGTCACATCGCGTTCGCGACCGCGTTGGCCAGTTGTCCGACCGCCTCTTCCGAGCTCATGTCGGAATTGAAATGCGCCGTCACGACATCGGTGATCGCACCCGCCTGCGCCCCGCGCAGCGCCATGCCATGCGCATAGGACGGCAGCAGCGTGCCGGCCTCGGAGGTCGTGGCCATATCGGCCGCCGAGGTCAGCGCACAACTGTCGAAATCGTCCAGCGGCACGTCGATGCGCGCGGGGATCGACCCCTTGTTGAGGTTGAACACGCTCTGGAAGTTCTGGCCCATGATCAACTCGGCCAGCAGCATCTGGCCCGCGATGCGATCCTCGCCCTCGACGGCGAACATGGCGAAGCTGTCGACATTGTAGAGATAGCCGTCACCGGGCGTGGACGCGCACAGGAAATCCTCGCCCGGCGTCATGCCGGCAGCCAGGAACTCGCCCTTGGCCCAGTCGCCCATGATCTGGAACGCCGCCTCGCCGTTCATCACCATGGCCGTGGCGAGGTTCCAGTCGCGGCCCGAGAAATTCTCGTCCACGAAGCCGCGCATGATGCGCATCTGGTCGAAGACGGCGACCATGGTGTCGGAGCTCAGCGCCTCGGGGTCGAGATCGACAAGCGCCGCCTGATAGAACTCGGGCCCGCCGAGGCCGAGGACCACGGTTTCGAACACGGTCGCGTCCTGCCACGCCTGCCCGCCATGGGCCAGCGGGGTGATCCCGGCCTCCTGCAGCTGGGTCGCGGCGGCGTTGAACGCCTCCCAGGTGGTCGGCATCTCGATGCCGTGCTCCTCGAGGATGGCGGCATTGGCCCACATCCAGTCGACACGATGCACATTGACCGGGGCAGCACACCAGGTGCCCTCGCATTGCATGTGCTGGGCGATGGAGGCCGGCAATAGCTCGGCCCAGTTGTTGGCCTCGGCCACGGACGAGATATCGGCCAGAACGCCTTCCTCGTACCATTCCTGAATGGCCGGTCCCTTGAGCTGCACGGCCGTGGGTGCATTGCCGGACAGGACCCGCGCCCTGAGCGCCGTCATCGCCGCGTCGCCGCCCCCCCCGGCCACCGGCATGTCCGTCCAGGTGCCGCCATTGGCCGCGAACTCTTCCTGCAGCACGGCCACCGAGCGCGCTTCGCCGCCCGATGTCCACCAATGCAGCACTTCGACCTGCGGTTCGGCGACAGCACTTCCGGCAGAGACCATGAGGCCCGCCGCAGCCATCGACCGCAACGTGATATTCGTGATCATTTCATCCTCCCAACCATGCGACCTCTCCTCCGCTGGTCGCGGGGTCATTGTGCACGCAAAAATTGCATCAGATCAATCAAATCATTCAGTATGGTTGTGGTCCCCTGCCCCGTCGGTCCCGCGCCGACGGGCCCGGTCAGGGTGGGGCCAGGCGGCACAGCCGACTTGGCATCTCCGGCGACCTGCGGACGCATCCGACCTGTCGGCGCAGGCAACGCACCGCCCGAATACGGCCGTGAACCAAGGGCTACCCGTCCCGGCGGACCGGCGCATCGGCACCGGCCCCCGCGCCGTCGCCATCCGCAGCGGGCTGCTTGCCATAGGTCTTGAAGCGGGCCAGCACGCGCTCCATTTCGGCATCGTCCAGAATCACGGGCACACCGGATTGACAGGCGATGACGTATTGCTTGCACAGCGTCTCGATCTCGACGGCCAGCCAAAGGGCTTTGGCCAGCGACGGGCCGTAGCAAACCATCCCGTGATTGGCCAGCAGGCAGGCCGTGCGATCCTCGAGCGCCACGAGCATCGCCCGCGACAGCGCCTGCGTGCCAAAGGTCGCATACTCGGCGCAGCGCAGGGTCGCGCCACCGGCCACCCCGATCATGTAGTGAAAGGCCGGGATCTCGATGCGCCGGCAGGACAAGGCGGTCGCGTAGGTGGAATGGGTGCACGATCGCCTGCGCGTCCGGGCGGGCCTTGAAGAGATCGAGGTGCATCCGCCATTCCGACGATGGCAGCCAGTCGCCGCGATAGCCGCCGTCGAGGTCCATCTCGACGATCTGATCCGGTGTCGTGTCGTCATAGGGCACGCCGGACGGCGTGATCAGAAACCCGTCGCCATGTCGGGCGCTCACGTTTCCGGACGTGCCCTGGTTGATCCCCAGCGCGTTCATCTCGCGGCAGGTGGCGATGATGTCCCGGCAAAGGGCGGTGGTCGCGTCGGGGCGGGGGGCGCGCATGGCGTCGGACGGCGGCGTGGTGGCGGGCATGGAGGTCATGTCGATCCAGAGTTGTGAGATCATCCCGGCGCGCGGGCTGTCAGGGGGCTTGGGCGAGGTCGTCACGATGATCGGACGGCCTCGCCCGCCGATCATGCCCCGAGTCCGGGGACAGAGGAAAGCGCCCCAACCGCGCACCCGGTGCCGCAGGGAGTGAAAGGGGCAACCCGTTTTTCCATCGGCCATGTGTTGACTGGCGGCGCCCGCCCCGACTCCACCCGCGGCAATGGCGGCGCGCGCAGGTTTGCGGGGGGCCAAAACGCCCCAGTGGCGCTGATTGACACGGGTCGCAGGCGCCCCGTAGGTTCAGCTCCGAATGCGGGTCGGGACCGGCATTTCCACCACGACGCGGAGACGGATTTTGAGCCATCATGCGCCCTTGATATCCGGCGACCGGCGCAACCGGCCGGCCTCTGCTGCTGCCCGATCGGCAAATGAGTGTGAGGTGCGTTGCAGGGCGCACCATATCGCGGCGACGGCGCAGGGGTCGCGGCGCGTCGTCATTTCTCATCGAACAGATGCGGCGCGCGCAACGCGGCTGGCGCGCATGCGGACCAGCAAACACGGAGATGTAGGATGAAGGTCGGAGATAGGCATTACCGCTCGATCTGGCGAGATGCGCAGACGGGTGCGGTCGAGATCATCGATCAGCGCTGGCTGCCCCATGAGTTCAACTGTGTCCAGCTCGACGCGCTGCAGGATTTCGCCACCGCAATCCGCGACATGTGGGTCAGGGGCGCGCCCCTGATCGGGGCGACCGCCGCCTATGGTGTCGCCTGCCAGATGGCACGTGACCCCTCGGATGCCGCTTTGGGCGACGCGTTCGATACGCTGCATGCGACGCGCCCGACCGCGATCAACCTGCGATGGGCGCTGGAGGACATGCGCGCCCTGCTGTCCCGCCAGCCCGAGAGCAAGCGGGCCGAGGCCGCGTTTGCAAGGGCCGACCAGATCGCCGACGAGGATGTCGAGACCAACCGCCTGATCGGTCTGCACGGTCTTGAAATCGTGCGCGAAATCGCGGCCACAAAAGCCCCGGGCGAGGCGGTCAACATCCTGACCCATTGCAACGCCGGCTGGCTGGCGACGGTGGATTGGGGCACCGCCACATCGCCCATGTATCACGCCCATGCCGCCGGAATCCCGATCCATGTCTGGGTCGACGAGACCCGCCCCCGCAACCAGGGCGCGCAGCTTACGGCCTGGGAAATGGTCGGGGCCGGCATTCCGCACCACCTGATCGTGGACAATGCCGGCGGGCATCTGATGCAGCACGGGCTTGTCGATCTGGTCATCACCGGCACGGACCGAACCACCGCATCGGGCGATGTCTGCAACAAGATCGGCACCTATCTCAAGGCGCTGGCCGCCCATGACAATGGCGTGCCGTTCTACGTGGCGCTTCCGTCCTCGACGATCGACTGGCAGGTCCATGACGGTGTGGCCGAGATCCCGATTGAGGAGCGTTCAGGGCGTGAGGTCACCCATGTCTTCGGCCGCGGCGAAGATGGTCGGACCCAATTCGTCCAGATCTCTCCCGACGGCACACCGGGCGGCAATCCGGCCTTCGACGTTACGCCGGCACGGCTGGTGACGGGGCTGATCACCGAACGCGGCGTCGCACGCCCCAGCCGCGACGGTTTGCTGGAACTGTTCCCCGAGCGCCGCAACGCCGGCTAAGCCCAGGCCCGGCGGGCGGGCAACACATAGGGCGAACCGCACCGCGATACCGCCGCGCGCGTCGCTTGGTGGTGCCCCCAGAGGGTTGTTCAGTTCCCGTTACAGGCACCCTCGCCGTCGATAGCCTCAGTGTTTGCAGGGATATCTGAAGGGTCGAACGGGCGTCAACAGGCGCTTCTTGTCCTACGGTTTGTCCTACGGTCACTTATGGATCGTATGGGGTTGCTTTCCGGGGCCGACAGGCAGTCAGATGCGATGTCTGGATCGGGGGCTTCCGCACAGAAAACTGCGCCTTCGGCGGTTTTCTGAGCGTCGCCGGTTCCGCCCCCGATCATCTACATCAGTCTGCTAAGCATCTGCATCCTGTCGCTTCCTACAGGCTTGCTCAATGTCGGCCATAGGATGCCATAGGGGCGTCTGTACGATTGACCTTCCCCCGCGATTAGGGCCGGGTTGATCCAGAATCTTCCGGTTGGTTTTGAGTGTTAAGCGGCAGCGTGGAGACCGCAAGAGTCTCAAGCGCTGGCGCGGTGGTTTTTATCAGGAACTCCGTTGGGGTTAGGTATCCGAGCGCCGAATGCGGGCGCTTGGTGTTGTAGTGGCTGCGCCATCGTCCGATTTCCTCGCGTGCGTGGTGCAGTGATCGGAACCAGTGAAGGTTCAGGCACTCATCCCGGAACTTGCCATTGAAACTCTCCACGAAGGCGTTTTGCACTGGCTTGCCGGGCTCGATGAACCGCAGGCGCACACCGGTTCGCTCGGACCAGTCGAACATGGCCTTGCTGGTGCCTTCTGGGCCGTTGTCGAGGATGATCTCCTCCGGGAGGCCCATGCGAAGGGCCAGATCATCGAGGAACCGTGCTACGCGTGCCCCAGGGATCGACACGTCGACAATCTGGCCGGGACAGAACCGGCTGTGGTCGTCGACGACGTTGAGCACCCGGAACCTTCGACAATCAGCGAGCTGGTCGCTGACGAAGTCCAAGGACCATCGTTGCATTGGCCTTTCCGGCACCTGCGGCGCGACGCGATCGCGCCTAGGCAGCTTGCGGCGCTTCTTGGTACGAACCTGCAAGCCATGCTCGGTGTAGAGCCGATACGTGCGCTTGTGGTTCATGACCAGGCCTTCGCGTCGCAACATGGCGTGCAGGCGCAGATAGCCGTAGCGTCGGTTCTCAGACGCCAATTCCTTCATGCGCTTGATCGCCGCCTCATCGTCCTTTGGCAGTGGTTGGTACTGCTGCACCGACCGCGCCAAGCCGACAATCCGGCACGCGCGCCGCTCGCTGAACCCACGCTCGGTCATCAGAAAGCCCACAGCTCGTCGCTTCGCCATGGGCTTACCAATGTTTTTGCAGCAGATCCTTCATCGCGGACATATCCAGCATTTGGTCTGCAACGATCCGTTTCAGCTTGGCGTTCTCAGCTTCCAAGGCTCTCAGACGCTTGGTATCGCCAGCCTCCATGCCGCCGTACTTCTTACGCCAGCTGTAGAACGTGGCTGAACTGATGCCGTGGCGTCGACAGATGTCGTCCGTCTTCGCGCCTGCCTCACTCTCCTTCAGCACGCCGATGATCTGTTCTTCTGTGAAACGCTTCCGCCTCATGGGTCTTCCTCCTTCATCCATTCAAAGGTGGAAAATTCCAGTTCGCAATGGCCCGGATATCAGGGGGAAGGTCAATACCAGTATTCATCAAGCTGCTGTGCGGCCCTCGTGGCTCGTGAGGCGGCTACTGCCGATGAACGCGTCCGGAGAGAGTACGAGATCTTGCTAGCCGAGTAGTACTTCCGAAGGTCTCGGGGCACCCTCCGCTCGAAATAGTAGATGTTGTTCTTGGTGAACGAAAAGGGGACCGAAATGTCATACGCCATGTCCTACGCCCGCGCAGTTTCCACAGTAAACTGAGGGATATCAATGCGTTGGCGAGATGAGTGGTGCCCCCAGAGAGACTCGAACTCCCGACCCTCTGATTACAAATCAGATGCTCGCTTTTCAGAAAGTCGCCCAAGGCCTTATTTTTATTATATTTTTCAGACTGTTAATGGAAATTTTTTTTTCAAAACAACTATAGCATTCCCGCTAATACCGGCATTTTCCCATGCTTTCCCAACCCGAGAACACACAGATTACACATGGACAGTAACAAACCAATCTGGGCTAGAGAATTGTTTTCATTACAAACTTCAAACTGGGCCACTCTTAATCGAACGACGCACACACAACAAGGAGACTGAATGCCCCCAAGAGACGCAAAAACTCCTCTCTCCCGCCTGATTGCAGAACGCCGTTTGGCACTGCACTTGTCCGAAAACGATCTGTTGATCCTTCTTGGGTACAAGGACCTCAACAAGGGCCGACAACGACTTGCTGCCTTCAACGATGCCCGGGGCTTGGAAGGTATCAAGCATCTTGAGAAGTCACTTGCCGAAGCACTTGGTATCGAGCGTGAGGTTGTCGGCATCGCTGCCCTCGAAACCCTGGCAATTGCTCAAGCTCGTGAAGCCCAACAGTACGCAGAGTCGTTCTTTCCACATGCGATCCTTCGAACGGAACAGATGGTTCCAAGTCAGATCACGTTCGCAGCCCTCTGTGGCACTGACCGAAAACGGGTCTTGAGATTTAGGAAAGGCTCGTCGCCTGTGACCTATGCGAGACAAGCGGTTGCGATGTTGCCGGACCACGTACCCTTCTACGGGAAGGTGCTCGGGTTTTGGGTCAACTACACACCGAACCGCGCAGTTGAGTACGATCGTAGCGGTCGACCTGTAGCAGAGTTGCATCGCGCTGTGAGGATTGGCACTGCCAAGCTCATAGGGCTGGAAGCAGGCCAAAAGTGACTTGTGGTGGAAGTTGGGAGTCTCCGACACCTTGCGCTTTTATTTCTCGTCCTGCCGCTGCCCGGCCCGAACCCGACCTTGGGGCTGGATGAGCCCGCTGCGGCGCAGCTTCACCGAAGCGGCCATTCATGCAAGCCGTGGCATCACGTGGAGATCGAGTGTCGGCTGTGCGGACCAAGTGGACAATCCGCCATGTCTTTTAAAGACAGCTTCGAAGCTGCCGTGTTACTTCGGGCGAGCGAGGACCCGGTGCCTGTCCACTTGGGACGGCGCCGGGCGGTTATCACATGGCGCGTGGCTCAGTTCCACTCGTTGAGTATGATCGGACCTGGTCGATGAACCAAAGAACGGCTCACTCTGAAAAGCCCAACTTGTAGACGTGGATCTCGAATGTCGGGTGTTGATCCGCACCAACGACGCCAGGCCGCACATGACGATAGGTGGACCGCCAGTAAGGTTGGATTACGACCCCTTCTTCCTGCATGATGCGCTGCAACCGCTCCGAGAGCGCCCTCCGAGCATCTGCATCGGCAATCGAGAGAGCCTCTTGGAGCGTGGCGTCGAATTCCGCGTTGGCAAAGCCCGTTTCGTTCCATGCTTCACCTGAACGATAGGCCAGTGCCAGCACCTGCACGCCCAGCGGGCGTTGGGCCCAGTCGGTTGCGGAGAATGCGTAGTTCGTCCAGTCATTCCAGAACGTGTTGCCTGGGATTACTGTGCGGCGCACCGGTATGCCGGCATCGCGTAGTTGGGCCGCGACGGCGTCGCAGGTGTTGCGTCGCCAGTTGTCGTCGATTGAGATAAGTTCGTGCTCGAAATCGGACATGCCTGCTTCGGCCAACATCGCAACTGCCTGTTCGGGATCAATTACCGGCGGGGGCAATTCGGCATATTCTGGATGGATCGGGCATACGTGATGGTTTTCAGCTACCTCGCCGCGACCGGCATAGCCGAGTTCGAGACACATCGCGTTCGAGACTGCCATTGCAAGCGCGCGCCGAACACGGACGTCAGCGTAGGGCCGCTCGCCGTCGATCTCCGCCAGTTGATTGGTTCGCACCACAACCGTATTGGCCGTTACGGCCTCTGACCGTTCCCAACCGATCGAGTCCATGATGTCCACAAAATCGCCGAGCGACTCGTAGAGCATGTCCACCTCGCCGGCATCCGCAGCGGCCATGTGGGCTGCCTGATCGGTCCCGTAATCGATATATTCGATCCGGTCCAAATACGGCCCACCAAAGACCTGCGTTCCCCACCAGACATGATCAGTATTTCGCACCAGCGACGACCGGATACCGACGGTGAGTTCTTCGGGGAGATAAGGGCCGGTGCCCTTGGGGTTGTCGAGCGGGTTGCCTGAGAAATCCTGCGGCACAATTGCGGCCGGATAATCAGAAAAGCCGGCAATAAGCGTGATGTCTGGCGTCTCCAGCGTAAGAGTTACGGTCGTATCGCCGGTAACCTCGATTGCGCCCTCGCGAGCCTGTCCGGTCTCGGGGTCGATTAGCGAAGACATCCGCGCGGCCATTGAGTTACCCTCGACGGACTGGTCGCACCAGCGCGCTATGTTGTGGGCCACGTCCTCGGGAGTGAAGGGCGTTCCGTCGTTCCAGGTTACACCGGGTCTCACACGCAGGACATACTGCGTCGCGTCATCACTGACCTCCCAGCCTTCCAAAAGCATGGGGCGGAAGGATCCGTCGCGCTGGTATTCGACGAG
Source organism: Roseibacterium elongatum DSM 19469 (assembly GCF_000590925.1). Lineage (NCBI taxonomy): Bacteria > Pseudomonadati > Pseudomonadota > Alphaproteobacteria > Rhodobacterales > Roseobacteraceae > Roseicyclus > Roseicyclus elongatus. The sequence goes on from NZ_CP004372.1 coordinate 3,124,775, forward strand.
GTATTCAAGCCATCCGCGCGAGTAGTTGGACATTTGTGGCCAGTCATAGGTGCGCGGGTCCTTCAGGGGGCGCACATCGGACTGGATGCGGATCGTCCCGCCCAGCACGGGCTGGGCGTGCACGACGCCTGGTGCAGCAAGACCGATCAAGCCGTAGGCTGCGGCTGCAGAGACGCCAAGCGAGGTAGTCCGCGTGAGAAACTCGCGGCGCGAGAGCAATCCGGCACGGTGTTCTTCCGCGAGATGGGCGGCGGCGGGATGAAGTGTCTTTCTGGTCATCAAAACCCTTTCGGTTCTGGAATGCGGGATTGTGCGTCCTTCAGGATGAAACACCTCAGGCGTTGCGGGCCTGCGCAGGTTTCGAACGAACACATGTGACGTGCGTCACTGAGTGACGCGACTGGTTCATAGCTACCACCCTAGTGGGTACGCGACCTCTTATGGAAAAAACCAACCCGACCGCGACCATGCATCGCGCGAGCGGTGGCCTGAGTTCGAAGCAGAAGACCAACTTTCTTCCGCGGGACGCTACGCGGCGGGACGCCTCTGACTCCCGCCCACATCGGTAGCGAAGAACCCAAAGCTGCCTTTCACCTAGTTGACCGTCGCTGCGGGGCAGCTTCCGTGAAGCGGCCATTCCTGGCTTCCGCAGAAAATTAGATGGTGACGGTCCGCAACGCGGACCAAGCGGACCCTTGAGTTGCTCGGTTTCGCCTGACGAGATGCGTCCGACAAGATGAACGAACCCCACGCTGTCGAAGGTCTCAGTCGCACCCTTACGCTTCAATTGCCTTTCCCTTCGAGAACCCGGTTGTCGAGATGGAAGCCGTCCATGGGAAGGACGGCAGTGCTGAGAACTGCCTCTTGCAACGCGTAAGCAAGGCTCGCGGCAAACGTCGACTTGCCCGCCCCCGGCGGCCCGCCACAGCCACCAGCCGCCTTGGCCCAGGCAGAGCGAGAGGACGCTGGAGGGCACGATTTACATCAGGCTGCGATGACATCATCGGGCTTCATCGCACCCGTCATCAGGGCGACGGCGTCCGACATGGCGATCTGCTTGGGATCGACGAGGCAGAGGCGTTGGCCGAGACGGTGGATATGAATGCGGTCGGCCAGCTCGAAAACATGGGGCATGTTGTGGCTGATCAGAATGATCGGGATGCCGCGCGCTTTCACATCTTGGATAAGTTCGAGCACCCGGCGGCTTTCCTTCACCCCGAGCGCCGCCGTCGGCTCGTCGAGGATGATGACCTTCGATCCGAACGCCGCAGCCCGCGCGACGGCCACGCCCTGCCGTTGACCGCCCGACAGGGTTTCCACGGCCTGGTTGATGTTTTGAATGGTCATCAGGCCAAGCTCGCTCAGCTTTTGCCGGGCGAATTTCTCCATGGCCGCACGGTCGAGCTGGCGCAGCAGCGTCCCCCGAAGCCCCGCCTTCCGCAACTCGCGGCCCATAAACATGTTGTCCGCGATCGACAGGGCCGGTGACATGGCGAGCGTCTGATATACGGTCTCGATCCCCGCCTCCCGCGCCTCGATGGGCGAGTTGAAATGGTAGGGCTTGCCGTCGAGATACATCTCGCCCTGGTCCACCTGGATCGCGCCCGAAAGCGACTTGATCATCACCGACTTGCCCGCCCCGTTGTCGCCGATGACCGCCAGAATCTCGCCCGGCATTAGGTCGAAATCGCAGTGGTTGAGCGCGGTCACCTTACCAAAACGCTTGACGAGGCCACGGGCCTTCAGGACCGGTTCCGTCATGCCGAGATCCTCCTGATCCATTGATCCACCGCGACGGCCGCAATGATCAGCATGCCAATGAGCAAGTTCGTCCATTGCGGGTCCGCCCCCGCCAACCGCAATCCCAGCGTGAAGACCCCGACGATTAGCGCGCCGAAGAGCGCGCCTAGGATTGAGCCCCGTCCGCCGAAAAGCGAGATGCCGCCGATCACGACCGCCGTAATGCTTTCGATGTTGGCCAGCTGGCCAGAGGTCGGAGAGACCGAGCCGATCCGTCCGATCAGGGCCCAGCCTGCGAACGCGCAGATCGTGCCTGCGAGGACGTAGACGGAAATCAGCGTGCCCTTTACGTTTACGCCGGCCAGTTCCGCCGCCTCGGGGTCGTCGCCCACGGCATAGACGTGTCGACCCCAGGCCGTGTGGCGCAGTGTATAGGCCAGCACCACCGCCAAGACCAGCATGAAGATCACGCCGTAAGTAAAGACGGCGCCGCCGATCTCCAGCCGCGTTCCGAAGAACTGCAGGAGAGGGGCATCAGCCTGGATGTCCTGGCTTCGGATCGTCTCGTTCCTGGAATAGAGGAAGTTCGCGGCCAGCACGATCTGCCACATGCCCAGCGTCACGATGAAGGGCGGCAGCCGCACATAGGCGACCAGAATACCACTTATCAGACCACAGCTTGCCCCGCAGATCAGGCCGCAGAGCACCGCGAGTTCCGGCGGCAGCCCGTATCGGAACGTGAATTGCCCCATCACGACCGAGGACAGGACCATCACCGCGCCGACGGACAGGTCGATCCCCGCCGTCAGGATGACGATGGACTGGGCCAGCGCGACGATGCCGATGATCTGCACCTGTTGAAGGATCAGCGTCAGGGCGAAGGGTGAGAGAAACCGTTCTCCCAAAGTGGCGCCGAAGACGACGACGGCGCCGATCAGAACCAGCAGAGGCACCAGCGACGGGGTGAGGTGTAGACGGTTCTGGACCCGATATGCCAGCGTCGGCGCAGGCTGAACGAACTCGGCGAGCTGATCGTCGCGGTTCGCGGCGGCTTCGTAATTGTCGGACATGGCGAGCGACCCGGTCTGTTGCAGTTGGAAAGCCCCGCCCACCGTAAGAACCGGCCGGCGGGGCGATCCGTCATGTATGAAGCGGACCGATCAGCCCCAGCAGAGCGCGAGACCCTCTTCCGACGAGATCGAGGGCACGCCGTCAACAGGTGCGTCGGTGATCAGCGATACGCCGGTGTTGAAGAAGTCGAGCCCCGGCGACGTATCCGGCAGCGTGCCTTCCGTCGCGTACTGCACGATCGCCTCGATGCCGAGCCGCGCCATGTCGAGCGGATACTGCTGCGAGGTTGCGCCTATCACGCCCTCTGCGACGTTCTGGACGCCAGGGCAGCCGCCGTCGACCGATACGATCAGCACGTCGTTTTCGCGGCCGATCGCACGTAGTGCCTCGTAGGCGCCGGCGGCGGCCGGTTCGTTGATCGTGTAGACCACATTGATCGTCGGATCGATCGCCAGAAGGTTTTCCATGCCCTCGCGGCCGCCCTGCTCGGCGCCGCTCGTCACATCATGGCCGACGATACGGGGATCGTCCTCGTCGCCCCAGCGGTTCGGATCGCCAAGGTCGATGCCGAAGCCTTCGAGGAAGCCCTGGTGCGCAGAACGCCGACGGTCGGCTGGCTTTCGTTGATGTTCAGAAGGCCGATGCGCGCGTCGGATGCGGCGTCGCCGAGCTGGCCCGCGGCCCAGGCGCCGATCAGGCGGCCGGCTTCGTAGTTGTCCGTCGCAAACGTTGCGTCAGCAGCGTCGGCGGGCGACAGTGGCGTGTCGAGCGCGATGACCAGAAGGCCAGCGTCGCGCGCCTGTTGCACCGCCGGCGTGATCGAGGACGTGTCGGACGCCGTCAGCAGGATACCCGATGCGCCTGACGCGATGCAGGTCTCGATCGCGGCGACCTGCGTTTCGTGGTCGCCGTCGAATTGGCCGGCGAAGGTCATCAACTCGGTGCCCAGCTCCTCCGCCGCGGCGGTCGCACCTTCCCGCATCTTTACAAAGAAGGGGTTGGTATCCGTTTTCGTGATTAGGCAGGCCGATACGTCGCCATGCGCATCCGCAAGGGCGGCACCGCTCGTCGCCAATGCCAGCGCGCTGCCCAACAGCGTGCATTTCGCCATTTTCATGGTTTTCTCCTCCACTGTTCTTTCGGCCCTCCCTGGCCGGATGGTGTGACTCTCTACGGCTCGAGCTTCTCCTGTCAATATATAACTTCCAGAGAGTTATTTATGATTGTAGTATCGGCAGGTAGTCGTCGCTCACCTATCAGGTTCGTTAAGCCAATGGCATCTCATGACCGTCAGAACGCCCACGAAAACGCGCACTACGGGGCCAACCAGCAAGGGACAAGGGAGCGTAACGAACGTCTTATCCTGACACTCCTGCGCCGGACGCCGGGGCTGGCGAAGGCTGAAATTGCGCGGCGAACGGGCCTGTCGGCACAAACGGTTTCTCGCCTAATCGCCGCGCTTGAGAACGATGGCCTCATATTGCGCGGCGCACCGCAGCGCGGCCGTGTCGGTCAGCCCTCGATCCCGCTGTCACTCGATCCAGAGGGCGCCTTCTTTTTTGGACTCAAGGTGGGCCGGCGGTCGGCAGAACTGGTAGCGACGGATTTCTTGGGCCGGATTGTCGGGCGCGAAAAACAGATCTACGACTACCCCGACTTCACCACAGTACTCGAGGGCTGTTTTAAGGCGATCAATCGGCTGATCGAACGCCTCGGTCCAGCGCGCGCAAGGCGGCTGGCGGGCCTCGGTATCGCGATGCCCTTTCATCTTTGGGAATGGGCGCCGCGTATCGGTGTGCCAAACGACGCCATGTCAGACTGGAAAACGCGGGATCTGAAATCCGAGCTGGAGCGACACCTTTCGATACCTGTCTTCCTTCAGAACGACGCCACAGCGGCCTGCAGTGCCGAACTCGTCTTCGGCGACACCTCACGCCCGCCGAATTTCGCAAGCTTCCACGTCGCGTTTTTTATTGGAGGGGGGCTCGTGCTGCGCGGTTCGATCTACGCAGGTGCGCACGGTAACGCAGCCGGTTTCGGTCCGCTCCCCGTGCCCGACAGCACGGGCCGGATGCACCCCCTGATCGACGCGGCGTCCCTATCGAATCTCGAGCGACGGCTGCTGGAGAACGGCGTAGATTCCCAACAGATCTGGATGGATCCCGAAGGCTGGTCGATCCCCGAGCATCTGTTGCTGGATTGGACCGAAAACGCGGCTTTCGCGCTCGCCCAGGCCGTCCGCGCCACGCAAACGGTGCTCGACCTCGACGCGATACTGATCGATGGCTGGCTTCCCCGCAATCTGCGCGCAGCCCTTACCGATGGCGTACGGGCGGAGCTTGAGCAGATCGACATGACGGGAATGGCCGTGCCTGCGATCACTGCTGGCACGATAGGCGCGGACGCGCGAACGCTTGGCGCTGCGAGTCTACCGCTTACAGCCCGCTTCCTTGTCGAACTGCCGGATTAACCGACATCATTAATCTCGAACGATCCAACCAGGACGTCGGAGCATCAGCCGTGTTGATTGTTGGTGCGGCGTCGGCAACCGCAGCCTGCAATTCATGAGTCCGCTACGGGCTTACCGCAACGCGACGAAAGGCCGGTTCAGCTCTTGAGCGGAATTGCAGCCCAGCACAATCAATCCGTGTACTCGTGTGATGACATGGCTTCGATCATTGTGGTCCGGTCCTGAACCGCGCCCGTTTGCAGATACTCCATCGCTCTGAGCGCCGCCTCATGTGCCTCCACCGATGAGCCGCCTGCACAGTCCTCAGCGACCCGGCAGAAGTAGTCAGACTGGTGTCCATCCACGAACGTGTAGTGAACACAAACATCTGTCAGGCCACCGCAAAGGAGCAACGTGTCGACCTTCAGGCCGCGCAGTAGGATTTCAAGGTCAGTTCCGAAGAACGCCGAATAACGTCGCTTTGGACAATGTAGTCGCCTTTGCGATATCCCATTTCCTCTTTGGCGACTTCCGTGCGCGGATCGCCTTCAAGACAATGGACGTCCTCATCTCCATCCAACTCTCGCCCGAAATCGATCAGATCGGGACGATGGACTTCTTGGATGAAGATAACGGGGATATTATTCTCATGCGCGGAGTCGACCAGATCGCGCGCGGCGATCATGCGATCCTTGTAACCCGGCATGTTATCGATGGACCTCACTTCGCTGTTGTCAATGAACGTGCTTTTTTGAATGTCTATTACGATGAGCGCGGGCCGACATTCGATCAGGTTTCTTGGTGTTTTGGTCTTTGTCGTCATTTTCGGTGTCCTATCATCTTAGTGCGCATCTGAACCGAGCAGAAACATCCCCGCAATCAGAAGTGTCAGACCAGCAATTCCGGACAGGCTGAGGTTTTGACTGAAGGCAAACACGCCGACCAGCACGGATCCGACAGAGCCGATGCCGGTCCAGATCGGATAGGCGATCCCAAGCGGGAGCCGGGTCATCGCGGCATAGAGGGCGACAATGCTTGCAATCATTGCGAAGAAGGTCAGGACGCCAAGTGTCCAATTGAAACCAATGCCAAGCTTCTTGAGACCCGCGGCCCAAGCGACTTCGAAGGCACCTGCGATGAAAAGATAAACCCAAGCCATTTCGACCTCCATCTATCGCAGGTCGTCCTGACTGTTACCCTCTCATGGCCGGGTCGTCCCGACGGGCTATTGGTCGCGCATTAAATGTCGGACCACTCATTGTCAAACTGCCAGCTGACCGCATGATGACTCGAATGCGGACCTTCCGAGCCTGACTTCCAACGGCAGCTTCGTCCGCTCAGCGGGCGCTGGGGCTGCGGTGCATCTGCGTCCGCTTTCCGGGCCAAAGCCGCTGTTCAGGTTCAGCACTGCCCATGACTGTGGTGCGGACCTTGCCGCCATTCGCGCTTCGATGATCTGTGGCTGCTCTGGTGACTTCAGCTCACTTGTTGCATCGCGAAAGACAGGAAATCGAGAGTTTACGACGAACCGTCGCACGTATTGACCTTCTGACCTGAGACCCGTTTCCTCATCCATTTTGAGGTAGAGTCCGTCCCAACGAAGGAGACGGACGGAATGAAGAGATCACGGTTCAGCGAAGAGCAGATTATCGCGATCCTGAAGCAGCAGGAGAGCGGCCTGGCGACGGCGGATGTGTGCCGGGAACATGGGATCAGCTCGGCCACGTTCTACAAATGGAAAGCGAAGTTTGGTGGGCTCGAAGTGTCGGATGCCCGGAAGCTGAAGGCGCTTGAGGACGAGAACACAAAGCTGAAGAAGCTGTTGGCCGAGCAGATGCTGGACAACGCGATGCTGCGAGACGTTGCATCAAAAAAATGGTGACGCCCGCGGCCAGGCGGGAAGCCGTGGCGCATCTGTGCGAAGCGCACCAGGTGAGCCAGCGGCGGGCGTGTTCAGTTGTCGGGGCGGATCGGTCGAGCGTACGCTATCAAAGCGTGCGCCCGGACGATGCCGATCTACGCAAGGCGATGAAGGCTGTGGCGGCCGAGCGCCGTCGGTTCGGCTATCGGCGGGTGCATGTGATGCTGGAACGACAAGGCTGGCAAGTGAACCTGAAGAAGCTGAGGCGGCTTTACCGCGAGGAGAAGCTGCAGGTGAGGAAGCGCGGCGGTCGCAAACGGGCGCTCGGGACACGCAGGCCGATGCTGGTTCCGGAACGGCCCAATGAGCGCTGGAGCCTGGATTTCGTCTCGGACGCCTTTACAGATGGACGCAGGTTCCGGGTTTTGGCCATCGTGGACGACTTCAGTCGCGAATGTCTGGCATTGGTTGCGGACACTTCGCTTTCGGGGCTGCGGGTCACACGAGAGCTGTCAGCGATCATGGCCAGACGCGGACGACCCAGAACGATTGTCAGCGACAACGGCACGGAACTAACCAGTATGGCGGTGCTCAGATGGTGCCAGGAAACGCGGATCGGCTGGCACTACATCGCGCCGGGAAAGCCGATGCAGAACGGCTTCATCGAATCGTTCAACGGCAGCTTCCGGGACGAGCTCTTGAACGAGACCCTGTTCTCAACGCTGGCCGAAGCCCGTGAAAAGATCGGCGCATGGAAGGAGGACTACAACCGAAACAGACCCCACTCATCCCTGGGCAATCTCACGCCGCAGGAGTTTGCAATGAAATCGAGACTGGAAACGAAGGCCGCATGAGGCCAGAAATCAACCGACGGATTCTCCTGAAGGCTGGACGGAAGTCGGGTCTCAGGTCAAGAGGCAGAAGCGGAACGCCGAGGGGTAACCGAAGGCTTCGTCTTTGCTTCCAACGGCAAGTATGGGAGACGGACGTCGATGAAATCACAGTTTGCCCGCATTATGCGACATGTCGGGCTAGACACGAGCGAATTCACCCCACACGTCATGCGCCATACGGCCATCACGAGGTATGCACGAACAGGCTGCTCTCTTGCTGATCTTCAGAAGTTCAGCGGACACAAGTCGATGCTCATGCTTCTTCGATACACCCACGCGACAGATGACAGCGTTCGGAAGGGCATGGAGGCACTTGAGTTCAAGACCCCGAAGGAAAGCGGCAATAAGGTCCTTGCGGCCAATGCACTTGAAGGCCCCAGATCTGAGTTGGCGAACTGTGCGTAAGAACTCTTCGAGAGACGGACGGCGCCGGTTGCAGATCGGCGCTTTTTCTGTGTCGCGTCTCAACACCAAGCGCCAGACTGCCGTTCGATTGAATCATCTTTCAATTCCCAGCTACACACAGATTACACATAGCGTGTAAAACGCCAGCTCACCGCGCAACCCATCGCATGTAGGATATTGTTTTTTATTGATTAAATGGTGCCCCCAGAGAGACTCGAACTCCCGACCCTCTGATTACAAATCAGATGCTCTACCAGCTGAGCTATAGGGGCTGTGCGACACGGGATACGCCGCCAATCTGCGCGATGCAAGCGCTGCGCGGTGTCATCATGACGTTTGCACGCCAGCGCGCCCTTCTGTAGGCTGGAGAAAAAGAAAACAGGCAGACGGGAAGTCATCTGACATGCAGGTTGTGTTTCATCTCGGGGCGCCGTGCACCGACCATGACCTGCTGATCCAGGCCCTGATCAAGAACCGCAACCACCTGATGAGCGAAGGCACGGCCGTGCCGCCTCCGGGTCGCTACCGCTCGGTGCTGCGCGACACGGCGCGCGCGCTCAAGGGGCGCGCGGCCAGTGCCGAGGTCGAGGAAGCGCTGCTCGACGCCATTCTGGACGATTTCGATGTCGACCGCCTCGTCCTGTCGGACCCGCGGTTCATCTGCATCAACCGCCTCGTCATTCAGGGCGCGCAGATCTGGCCCATGATCGACCGCCAGACCGCCCAGTTGCGCGCCATGTTTCCCAGTGCCGAGGTCGAGTTCTTCATCGGCATGCGCGACCCCGCCACCCATATCCCCGCGCTGTTCCGGGCGTCGCGGTTCACCGATTTCGGCGAATTTTCCGAGAACATGCAGCCCCATGCCGTTGCCTGGTCCGAGATGCTGCGCCGGCTGCGCATGGCTCATCCCGAGTGCCCGGTGACGGTCTGGTGCAACGAGGATACGCCGCTGTTGTGGGGCGAGATCCTGCGCGAATTGGGTGGGCTGTCGCCAAACGCACCGCTGGAAGGGGCCGACGATCTCGTCGAGACGATCATGGAGCCAGCGGGCTTTGCGCGCATGCAGGATTATCTGGCCGAGCATCCCCCCCAGACCGAAGCGCAGCGACGGCGGGTCGTGGCGGCCTTTCTCGAACGTTACGCGTGTGAGGAGGCCATCCAGGTCGAACTGGACCTTCCCGGTTGGAGCGCCGACTACATCGACGCCCTGTCCGACGCCTATGACGAGGACATGGCCGAGGTCGCGCGCATTCCCGGTGTCACCTGTCTGACGCCTTGAATGTGGACCTGTGGCGCGGGCCTGCGAGGCCGGTGCAGGCCCTTCACGCTCGGCTCACACCCTGCCAAGCGGGACTCAGCGCATGCCGAGTGCTTCCTTGTACATCTCGAGTACGGCTTCCTCTTCGGCGATGTCGTCGGGCTCGCGCTTGCGAAGGGCGATGACCTTGCGCATCACCTTGGTGTCGTATCCGCGCGACTTGGCTTCGGCCATCACCTCTTTCTGCTGCTCGGCAATGTCCTTTTTCTCGGCTTCGAGACGCTCGAACCGCTCGATGAACTGGCGCAATTCGTCAGCGGTGACGCGGTAGCTGTCGGGGCGGGCGTCGGTTTCGATCATCTCGTCCATCGGGCGCTCCTTGCGGGGGTTTGGGGTGGCGTGTGACTGAGGCGTGGCCGCGTTCGCGGCGTGCCGGACCCGTGGTCTATCCGGGCCGGACGCGCCCCGCAAGACTTGCGTGTCACCTTGGCTTGGGCTAGGCCGCAAGTCGGCGGTTGCACAGGGGCAAGACGATGGAATGGATGATCTGGATCGGCACGGCCTTGGCCGTTATCGGATTGATCGCATTGGGTTATTGCATCGTGGCCGCGATATCCGCCAAACGGGCCGGATTGCCCGACGATGCCCTGCGCGCCCGCCTGCAGCGCATCGTTGCGATCAACATGGGCGCTTTGCTGGTGTCGATCTTGGGGCTTATGTCCGTGGTTCTGGGCGTCTTTCTGGCGTGACCCGCAAGGGGGCATTCACGCGGCGCAAGGCACCGCCACACCCTCACGCCTGGCTTGGTCAGACAGGCATGTCGTTGAACAGATCGTCGTCGTCGTCATCGAGTTCCTTGGGCATCACCTTGGATCTCGGGCGCGGTTTGGCCGGGGCGTCATCCGTTTCGGAGCGACCGCCACTGCGGCGCAACTCGGTATGGGCCTGATCCGCGTCATCCTCCGGCACCGCGCCGGAGGAGGTCTTGTCATTCGTATTCATTCGCAATCCCCCCAGTGCCGGGTCGGCCCCTCCTGGCCGATCGGACCTAGATTATCATCTTCCCGATGGCGTCGTCACCCCACCGCCGAGCGCATCCGCGCCCCGTCGAGGGAATACACGTTGTCGAAATCGCGATATCCCGCGTCCCGCTGCATTTCCGCCCGTCGCGCGCGCAAATCCGCCATCGCCGCACGATCATGCCAACCGGCATCCACTTCCTTCAATCTTGCCGCCACTTCGTGTCCTGCTACACGTGTCATCAAGAGGCGGGCAATTTTGTTTTCCAGATCACTGGGTCGTCCCTGACATGCCATGTCCAACTCCAAAACAGGGTTAGGTTTTCGCGCGTTTCCCTGAAATCAACTTACACTGCACAGCTCCGGCAGAACGGCGTGTAGGGCAGCAGATCGAGGCGTTCGGCCGTGATCTCGGTTCCGCATTTCACGCAGTAGCCGTATTCGCCCTCTTCCATCCGGGCGAGCGCGGCCTTGATCTGCTGGATCTCGGCCTGTCCCGACACACCCAATTGTTCCAGCACCTCGTCGCCTTCGCGTTCGGTGGCCAGTTCCTCCCAGTCCTTGGACTGGTGGCTGTCGAGTTCTTCGTCGATCTCCCGCAGGCGCGCATCCAGATCGGCCAGCCGGTTTTCCAGCTGTTCACGACGTGCGTTCAGATCCATCTGTGCCTTGGTCATCCTTCGCCCTCCGCGGGTCCAGCCTTCGTTTCGGGCCGGATCGTTTCAACATGCCTACGCCTCTACACGGCATCGTGACCTTGATCTCGATCAAGGATGCGTCGGGCGGCCTCTTTCCCTCGGACGCCGGTTGCGGCATGTAGGACGCATGGAACGCACAGGGCCGCATGGCCGGGCAACAGGACCGCAGAACATGGATATACGCCAGGTCACAGACCTCTATCACACCTCGGCCCAGCTGGAGCCGTCCGACATGCAGACCTTGGCCGATCAGGGAATCACCACCGTGATCTGCAACCGCCCCGACGCCGAGGTTCCGCCGCCAATCCAGGCCGCCGCGATGCAACAGGCGGCCGAGGCGGCGGGCCTCACCTTTGTCTTCAATCCGGTCGGCGGCGCGCTGAGCCTGCCGATCATCGAGGAACAATCCGAGGCGATCGATGCCGCCGAAGGCCCGGTCGTGGCCTATTGCAATTCGGGGGCGCGCTCGACCATCGTCTGGGCGCTTGGCGTCGCGGGCGAGATGGAAATCGACGAAATCCTGTCGCGGGCGCGGGCCGCCGGCCAAAGCCTGGACTGGTTGCGCCCCAATCTCGAGGCCCTGGCCTTGCAGAAATCCAAGGGCTGACATGCGCGGCCTGACGCCTGTGGCGCAGGGCATCGTGATGATGATCGGCGCGATCTTTCTGTTCTCGTCCATGGATGCCATGGCCAAGGCCCTGGGCGCGGACTACGACCCGGTGCAGGTGGTGTGGGCGCGCTATGCGGGGCAGATGGCCGTCGTGGCACTGCTGCTCGCCCCGCGGTTGCATATCCTGATGCGCACCCGGCACCTCGGGCTGCAATTGCTGCGCTCGGGCTTTCTGTTCGCGGCGACCTTGTGCTTTTTCACGTCGCTCGGCCATCTCGAAATCGCCTCGGCCACGGGCGTCTTGAACATACACCCGGTACTTTTGACCTTGGGGGCGGCCCTGATCCTCAAGGAGACGCTCGGCCCGCGTCGCGTGATCGGCATCGGTGCGGCGCTGGTGGGGGCGCTGCTGATCATCCGCCCCGGATCGGATGTGTTTTCGCTGGCGTCACTGCTGCCGCTGGTGGCGGGGCTCTGCTACGCCTCCTACGCGTTGACGACGCGGTTTCTGGGCCGCGACGAGCCGATCCTGACCTCGTTTCTCTACACCGCGCTCATCGGCACCATCGTGGCCAGCCTGATGGTGCCCGCCGTCTGGCAGACGCCACCGCCCTGGGACGCGGCGCGTTTCGTGCTGCTCGGCGCGGTGGGGGCGGCCGGGCAGTTGCTGCTGATCCGCTCGCTGACGCTGGCCGAGGCCGGGGTGGTCGCGCCGTTCGGCTATGCCGGTGTGATCTTTGCCACGATCTACGGCGTGCTGTTTTTCGGCGAAACCCCCGATCCGCTGTCGGCCCTCGGCGCGCTTGTGATCGTGGGGGCCGGCGTCTATGTCTGGCACCGTGAAACCCGCGCCCGCCGGGCCGAGGCCTAAGGCACGGCATTGCCCCTGCTGGTCAACCCGTCGGGCGCAAGACGCGGGACGCGGCGATGTCCAAGAAGAACCGAACAGACTGGCTCGACCGGCTGAGTGACGCGGCGTTTCGCGGCACCGTGGCCGCGATCCGGCTTGTTCCTTGGCGCTGGCGCATCCCGGCAATGGGCGCGTTTATGGCCCGCATCGTCGGGCCCATCGCGGGCTATCGCCGCCGCGCCGAGGCCCATCTGGCCTATATCTACCCCGACATGCCGCCGGCCGAGCGTCGCCGCATCGCGCGCGCCGCGCTCGACAATATCGGGCGCACCATCATCGAGAACTACTCGCCCAAGGAACAGATCGCCCGATATGCCGGGCTGACGCCGCAGGGCGCGGGCTGGCCCGTTGTTGCCCGGGCCCAGGAAGAAGGCCGACCGATGCTGTTCGTGACCGGCCATTTCGGAAACTGGCAGGTCGGGCGCGTGGCATTGAATGCGCGGGGCTTATCCATTGGCGGCCTGTATCGACCGTTCAACAACCCCTACGCCAACGCCCATTACGTCTGGTCGGTCGAGGCCGTAGGCGGCACCGCCTATTCCCGCGACCGGCGCGGGCTGGCGGCGTTTCTCAAGACGCTGCGCCAGGGCGGTCAGGCTGCCATGATGCTGGATCAGTATGTCAGCGACGGCGCCTTCCTGACATTCATGGGCAAGGAGGCCCTGACCTCGCTCTCCGCCGCCGAGATGGCCCTGCGCCACGATGCGCTGTTGGTGCCCATCTACTGCCCGCGTCTGCCCGATGGTCAGAGTTTCGCCATCGAGATCGAAGCGCCCATCCCGCCCGGCACGCCGGAAGAGATGACACAAGCGCTCAATGACAGCCTCGAGGCGCAGATCCGCGCCCGGCCCGAACAATGGTTCTGGATCCACCGCCGTTGGAAGCCCGAGCGCCTGGAAAAAAAGAAACGTCGACGCCGCGCCGCCGCGGCTGCGGGCAAAGACTAGGCCCCGCGCTCGGCCGGATCAGTCCACCCGAGCGGCGGCAAAGATCGGCCCGTGATCGCGATGCTGCACGATGACAACCCGCGGCAGCCCATCCGAGGCCGCAAGGCGGGTCGCAAACGGCGCGGCCCCGTCCCAATCGGCCAACACATGCCAGCGCGCACGATATTGTGGTATTCCGCGACCCGTCCCGCGTTCTCGCCTCGGGCGATCTCGACCCGTTCTTCCGGCTGATAGGCGACCAGATGAACCACCATGGGCGGGGCGGGCGTGTCGGCCAGCCAGTCGGCTTGCAGGTCATAGCCATCGCCGGTGGCGTCCACGCTCAGGCGCACCGGATCGGGGGCATTGCCATGCTCCATGAGCAGGTCGGCCACCTCCATCGGGCGAAAGCCCACGACGTGATCGGCCCCGCCGATGACCATTTGCGGCGTGTAGACCACGGTCGATCCCGCGGCGACGCCGTAGTCGTGCTGCCGCTGGGTAAAAGCGGGCTGCGCAAAGGTGTCGGCCCAGCCGATGTAATCCCAGTAATCGACATGCAGCGCCAGCGCGATCACGCCCTCACGATCGGCCAATTGCGCCAGCAACCCGTCGGCGGGCGGGCAGGCCGAGCAGCCCTGGCTGGTGAACAGCTCGACCACGACCGGCGATTGTGCCTGCGCGCCGACCGGCACCACCCAAAGGCCCACCCCGGTCAACAACGCGGCAGCGTGACGTGCGATACCCATGCGCCCAGAATTCCCCGTATCGTTTCGAATGTCCCAACTCGTCCAGAGCTAAGCCGATCGCCCTGTGCTGGCCAATCAAGCCTTTGCGAGAGCGCGTTACAATCCCGCGCGGCCGCTGTCAGAGCCAGCGATGCGTCGCGTTCAGATAGCGGTGCGCCTCGGCCCCGAAGATTTTCCGCAGACCTTCTTCCTCGGGCTCGATGAACCGGCGCGTCAGAACGTGAAAGAACAGGTAAGGCAGCAGCACGGGGCTGAGCGACCCCAGCCACAGGACATAGCCCGTCACGATCGCCAGAAGCCCCAGGTAGATCGGGTTGCGGCTGTAACGATACGGCCCCTCAACGATCAGCGCGGTGGGGGTGTGATGCGGCTCGATCGTGGTTTTCTTGCGCCAGAACCACCATGCCGACCACGCGATCACGGCCAACGCAAAGCCGATCAGCAGCCCGCCCGCCGCGCGGAACACCAAGCCGAAGGCCGTGACCAACGGCAGGTATTCGTTCAAGACCCAGGCCGCGACCAGGAACACCGTCAGCCAGACCGGCGGGATATCGGGAAACCCCTTGAGCGGTCCGTCCAGCAACCAGCGGATCATGTGGCCCCCCGCCCGTCAGGGATGGCGTAGCGCAGCGACATGCACGACAGGCCGCCATCGACCAGCGCGGCCTGCGTGGTGGCCAGTTCGACCACCTCGTATCCCGCATGCGTCAGGCGTTCGGCCGTGTGCGGGAACCCCGCACTCAGCAAGACCGGCGCGTTGAAGCGGATCGCATTGGCCGCGGCCGCCTCGCCCTCGGCGGTTTCGATCACGCGATAGCCGTCGAAACAGCCCGTGGCGGCAAGGCGCGGCGTCGCAAGGATCGTCTCGGGGTCCAGCAGGCTCGACTCGGTCTTGAAATGCAGGATCTCGGGCGGGGTTTCGACCAGCCGCAGCCGATAACCCAGGTCCTCGACCAGGGGGCGCAGCGCCGCAATGCCCGCGCGGTCGGTGCGCGCGGACAGACCCACCATCGCTTCGGTGTCGGAACACAGGATGTCGCCGCCATCCACCGCCCCCTCGGGCAGGTCGATCACGCCCGCGCAATGCCGGACAAGATCAGGGCGCAGCGCCGCCGCCTCGCCCGCCCGGCTAGGCGCGCCGGGGCGCAGCATGATCGCAACGCCGTTCAGCACCAGCGCCGGATCCTCGATGAACACGCTGTCGGGGAAATGCTCCAGCGCGGGCAGGACCGTCACGGTCGCCCCGGTCGCGCGTAGCGCCGTCACATAGGCCGCGTGTTCGCGCGCAAAGGCCATCGGGTCCGGGTCGCCCTGATCGACGGCGCGCAAGCCCTCCGTGACCGAGGCGGCGGGCGCGCGACACAGCGCATGGGTGAAGGTGATCGAGCGGTTTTCCATGCCCGCAGTCATCGCGCCGGGGCGCGGCCTTGTCCAGCCATCTAAAGCCGGTAGCCACCGCTGACCGTCAGAACCTGCCCGGTGACGAACCCGGCATCGGGCGACAGCAGAAAGGCCACCGCGCCGGCGACATCCTCGGGCCGGCCGCTGCGGCCAAGCGGCGTGGCCGCGATCACCTCGGCGACCATCTCGGGCGGGCGCGGCGCCTCGGACTTTTCGATCAGGCCGGGTGCGACGGCATTCACCCGGATGCCAAGCGGCCCCAATTCCCGCGCAAAAGCGGCGGTTGCGCCATCCAGCCCCGCCTTGCTGGCGGTATAGGCGGCGGCGCCCATGGGCGGGCGCACCGCATTGAGGGATGAGATATTCACCACCGACCCGCCCTGCCCCGTGGCCCCGCGCATCAGGTCCATCAGCGTGATCGGCGCGGTCAGGTTCACCTCGATCAGGTCGCGATGGGTCGGGGTGGTGCCCCCCTCCGGCCCGCCCGCCATCGCGGCGGCGTTGTTGACCAACGCGTCGATGCGCCCCTCTTGCGCCATTACATCGGCCACCAACGCTTCGGCCGCGCCGGGCTGTGCCAGATCGCAGGCCACTGCCCGCGCGCCGATCGCTTCCGCCAATGCCTCGGCCTGCGCCCCTCGGCTGCGGTAGCTGAACACCACGCGCCAGCCTTCCGACGCCAACCGCCGCGCAATCGCCGCGCCGATCCCGCCTGCCGCGCCCGTTACCAAAGCCACCCGGTCCATCGCCTGCCCCCTTTGTCCCGCCCAAGCCTGCCCCGGCGCAACGCCCGACACAACGCCCCAAGGCGCGGGCGAGCGGCCCCCGAGAGGGGGTCCGAGGCCGCGCCTGCCCCGGTCGGCGCGCGACACGCGCGGCGACACCAAAAAGGAAAAGGCCCCCGGTCCGCGACCGGGGGCCACCCCTCACTGTCCCTTCGAAGTGAGTGCCTCGCGCCGCTCTCAGGCGGCTTTCGCGAGGTTGCGCAGCACGTAGTGCAGGACACCGCCATGCTCGATATACTCGATCTCGACGGCCGTATCGATCCGGCACTTCAGCGTGATCTCCTTGACCGACCCGTCGGCAAACGTGATCGTGCAAGGCACCTCGGCCAGCGGCGTGATGGTGTCGAGACCGTGGATCGCGACGGTCTCGTCGCCCTTCAACCCCAGCGACTTGCGCGTGTCGCCGCCGGTGAACTCGAACGGAATGACGCCCATGCCCACCAGGTTCGAGCGGTGGATCCGCTCGAAGCTTTCGGCGATGACCGCCTTGACGCCCAACAGGTTCGTCCCCTTGGCCGCCCAGTCGCGACTGGAGCCGGCCCCGTATTGCTCGCCGCCGAAGACGACCAGTGGCGTGCCCTGATCCTGGTAGGCCATGGCGGCATCGAAGATCGAGGTCTGCTGACCGTCCGGCCCGAGGGTATAGCCCCCTTCGATCCCGTCCAGCATCTCGTTCTTGATGCGGATATTGGCGAAGGTGCCACGCATCATGACCTCGTGGTTGCCGCGCCGCGACCCGTAGGAGTTGAACTCGCGCACCGGCACCTGGCGTTCGGTCAGGTACTGACCGGCCGGGGTGCTGTCCTTGAACGACCCAGCAGGGCTGATGTGGTCGGTGGTGATCATGTCGCCAAGAATGGCCAGAACGCGCGCGCCCTCGATGTTCGAGATCGTGCCCGGCTCGGCCCCCATGCCCTGGAAATAGGGCGGGTTTTGAATGTAGGTCGAGGTCGCGGGCCAGTCATAGGTTTCCTGTTTCGGAACCGAGACGCCCTGCCATTTCTCGTCGCCCTTGAAGACATCGGCGTATTTGGTCTGGAACGCCTCGCGCGTGACGGTCTGTTCGACCAGTTCGGCCACTTCCTGCGAACTCGGCCAGATGTCTTTCAGGTACACGTCCTTGCCATCAGGCGTCTGCGCAATCGGGTCTTTGGCGACATTGATGTTCATGTCGCCGGCCAGTGCGTAGACCACGACCAGCGGCGGGCTGGCCAGGTAGTTGGCGCGGACATCGGGGCTGATCCGGCCCTCGAAGTTGCGGTTGCCCGACAGGACCGAGGTCGCGATCAGATCGTTGTCGTTGATCGCCTTGGAAATCTCGGGCTGCAACGGGCCCGAGTTGCCGATGCAGGTGGTGCAGCCGTAGCCGACGAGGTTGAAGCCGATGGCGTCCAGATCCTCCTGCAGGCCGGCGGCCTCCAGATAGGCCGACACGACCTGGGAGCCGGGCGCGAGCGATGTCTTGACCCAGGGCTTGCGCGTCAGGCCCAACTCGCGCGCCTTGCGCGCCACCAGGCCTGCCCCGATCATCACATAGGGGTTCGAGGTGTTGGTGCAGGAGGTGATCGAGGCGATCACGACCGACCCGTCGCGCAGCTCGTAGGCCTCGCCATCCACCTTGGCGCTCTTGCGCGGATCGACCAGCGCGTCGGGCGTCGGGCCTTCGCTGGCCATGTCGGTGGCCGCCAGGGTCTCGTCCTCGCCCCGGAACTCGGACACCACGTTGAAGAAGGCGTCCGCCGCCCGGTCAAGCGCGACGTAATCCTGCGGCCGCTTGGGGCCCGAGATGGCGGGCACGATTGTGCCCATGTCGAGGCTCAGCGTATTGGTATAGACCGGCGCGTAATCGGCATCGCGCCAGAACCCGTTTTCCTTGGCATAGGCTTCGACCAGCGCCAGCGTATCTTCGTCGCGACCAGTGTTGCGCAGGTAGCGCAGCGTTTCGCTGTCGATCGGGAAAAAGCCGCAGGTGGCCCCGTATTCAGGCGCCATGTTGGCGATGGTCGCGCGATCCGCCAGCGGCAGGGTATCCAGGCCCGCACCGTAGAATTCCACGAACTTGCCGACCACGCCCTTGGCGCGCAGCATTTCCACGACTTTCAGCACGAGGTCGGTGCCGGTGGTGCCCTCGACCATCGCGCCGGTCAGCTCGAAGCCGACGACCTCGGGGATCAGCATGGAAATCGGCTGACCCAGCATCGCGGCCTCGGCCTCGATGCCGCCCACGCCCCAGCCCAGAACGGCGGCGCCATTGACCATGGTCGTGTGGCTGTCGGTGCCCACCAGCGTATCGGGATAGGCCACCATCTCGCCGTTCTGGTCCACGTCCGACCAGACGGTTTTCGCCAGGTATTCCAGGTTCACCTGGTGGCAGATGCCGGTGCCCGGCGGCACGACACGGAAATTGTTGAACGCGGTCTGCCCCCATTTCAGGAAGGTGTAGCGCTCCATGTTGCGCTCGTATTCGCGGTCCACGTTCATCTGGAAGGCGCGCGGATTGCCGAACTCGTCGATCATGACCGAGTGGTCGATCACCAGATCCACCGGGTTCAGCGGGTTGATCTTCTGCGGGTCGCCGCCCAACGCCTTGATACCATCGCGCATGGCGGCCAGGTCCACCACGGCCGGGACGCCGGTGAAATCCTGCATCAGCACGCGGGCGGGGCGATAGGCGATCTCGCGGGGGGTCTTGCCGCCCTTGTCGGCCCATTCGGAAAACGCCTTGATGTCGTCGACGGACACCGTCTTGCCATCCTCGAAGCGCAGCATGTTTTCCAGCACCACCTTCAGCGCGGCGGGCAGTCTCGAGAAATCGCCCAGCCCCGCGGCCTCGGCGGCGGCAATCGAGTAATAGGCATAGGATTTGTCGCCGACTGTCAGCGTCTTGCGGGTCTTTGCGGTGTCGTGGCCGACGGTAATGGGCATGGGTGCCTCCCTTTATCCGGTCGCTGGCTGCGTCTGTCAGACTGCTCCTGCCATTGACTTAAAGCGCAATCAAGAGGGATGGAAGGGGTCCGGGGCCAATCCGCATGCGGTTGCATACCTCTTTTCCGGTTTCGACCCGCGCCGGGGGTTTCGGCAGGATGCGTCCGCGCCACACGGGCTTGCCGGTCATCCGGGCGGTGGGCTGCCCGGGTCACGGGACGCGGCATTGCGGCGCGGCGCGCGGCCGCTTCCCCTTGGCGCAGCGATGGGTTACCGCTTGGGCCGCAATGACCTTGACCGTTTCCAATCTTTCCTGTGCCCGAGGGTCCACGCAGGTGCTGGCCGATGTCAGCTTTGCCGTCGCGCCCGGCGAGGCGTTAATCCTGCGCGGACCCAACGGCGCGGGCAAGACGACGCTTTTGCGCACCCTGGCCGGGCTGACCCCGCCGCTGTCGGGGCACGTCGCCTGTGCGCCGGATTCGATCGCCTATGCCGGCCATGCCGACGGGCTGAAATCGCAGCTGACCGTGCAGGAAAACCTGACCTTCTGGGCCGGTGTCTTTGCCTCGGGCACGATCACCCGCGCTGTCGATTCCTTCGACCTCGAGGGGTTGCTGGATCGGCGCGCGGGCGACATGTCGGCCGGACAAAAAACGCCGGCTGTCTCTGGCGCGCCTGCTGGTGACGGGCCGCCCCGTCTGGTGCCTGGACGAGCCGACCGTATCGCTGGACACCAAGAACGTGCAACGCTTCGCCGCTGCGGTCGAACGGCACCTCGAGGGCGGCGGGTCGGCCGTGATCGCCACGCATATCGACCTGGGTCTGCCTGCCGCGCGCAGCCTCGATATCTCGCCCTTCATCGCCAGGCGTCTGCGCGTCGATGACCCGTTCGCCATGGGGTTGGACGCATGATCGCCCTGCTCAAACGCGACCTGGCCCTGGCCATCCGGGCCGGCGGCGGTTTTGGCCTCAGCCTCGCGTTCTTCCTGATCTTCACCACGCTGGTGCCCTTCGGCGTCGGGCCCGCGACCGGCATTCTCGGCACCATCTCGCCCGGCATCCTGTGGCTGGGCGCGCTGTTGGCCTGCCTGTTGTCGCTCGACCGCATCTTTCAGCTCGATTGGGAAGACGGGACGCTGGACCTCGTGGCGACATCGCCCGTCCCGATGGAAGGGCTGGCCGCGATGAAGGCGCTGACCCACTGGATCACGACCGGCCTGCCGCTGGTCGCCCTTGCGCCCGCGCTCGGCCTCTTGCTGAACCTGCCCGCGCCGGCTTATCCGTGGCTGGTGGCGTCTCTGGCGGTCGGCACCCCCGCGCTCAGCGCCATCGGCACCTTCGGCGCGGCCCTGACCGTGGGCATCAAGCGCGGTGGGCTGCTGTTGTCACTGCTGGTGCTGCCGCTTTACGTGCCCACCCTGATCTTCGGCGCGCTGGCCGTCAGCCGCGGGGCCGAGGGGCTGGACGCCACAACACCCCTGGCTCTATTGGCCGGGATCACCCTCGGGACACTTGCCATCCTGCCCTTTGCGGCGGCCGCCGCCCTCCGCGTCAATCTGCGCTAGACCCGCGCGCCCCTGCCCCATTGAGAGCTTGCCCGTCCATGCCTAAAACTCAGTCCATGTCTTCGCTTTGGGAATATGCCAACCCGCGCAAGTTCATGGCCACCTCGGCCTGGATGCTGCCGTGGGTGACCGCGATCACCGCGATCTGTCTCGTCGTCGGGCTGGTCTGGGGGTTCTTCTTCACGCCCGATGATTTCCGGCAGGGATCGACGGTCAAGATCATCTATGTCCACGTGCCTTCGGCTATCATGGCGGTCAACGCGTGGCTGATGATGCTGGTCGCCTCGTTGATCTGGGTGATCCGGCGGCACCATGTCAGCGCGCTGGCGGCCAAGGCCGCCGCGCCGGTCGGCATGATCTTTACCGTCATCGCGCTGTTCACCGGCGCGGTCTGGGGCCAGCCGATGTGGGGCACCTGGTGGGAATGGGATCCGCGCCTGACCTCGTTCCTGATCCTGTTCCTGTTCTATCTGGGCTACATGGCGTTGTGGGAGGCGGTCGAGAACCCCGACTCGGCGGCCGACCTGACCAGTGTCCTGTGCCTGGTCGGATCGGTCTTTGCCATCATCTCCCGCTATGCGCTTCTGTTCTGGAACCAGGGCCTGCACCAGGGCGCGACCCTGTCCATGGATGCCGAGGAAAACATCGCCGATGTCTTCTGGTATCCGCTGGTGATCACCCTGGCCGGGTTCGGCTTTCTGTTCCTGACGCTTGTCCTGTACCGGACCCGTACCGAAATTCGCGCCCGGCGCCTCAAGGCCCTGATCGCGCAGGAAAGGATGGCCACATGATGCCCGATCTCGGACAATATGCGGTGCCGGTTCTGTCGGCCTATGCCGGGTCGCTGCTGTTGTTGGCGGTGCTGATTTTCGGCTCGATCTGGAAAGCGCGGCGCGTGCATCGCAAACTGAATGCCGTCGAGGAACGGCGCGGAAAAGCCTGATGAGGATCAATTGGCTGATGATCATCCCGCTGGCCGTGACCCTGGGGTTCTTCGGGGTCGCGGGCTACCAGCTGCTCAGCACGCAGGGCGCCCAGCAACTGGGCGTCGACACGGCCGCCCTGCCCTCGGCGCAACAGGGTCGCGCCGCCCCGCCTCTGGCGCTTGAGCCGATGGAGGGCACGCCGCTGCTGGACCGCGGCATGCTGGAAGGGCATGGCGACTTGATCATGGTGAACTTCTTTGCCAGCTGGTGCCCCCCGTGCCGGACCGAGCATCCGAACCTGACCGCGCTGGCCGAGGCCGGTGTGCCCCTCTTTGGCGTGAATTACCGCGATCAGCTGTCCCAGGCCGAACAGTTCCTCGACGATCTGGGCAATCCCTATGACGCCATGGGCCGCGACCCCGAGGCCCGAAATGGCCGCGATTGGGGCGTCGTCGCCATGCCCGAGACCTTCTTCATAGATGACGCCGGCGTGGTCGTTCTGCATTTTCGCGGCCCGATCACGCGGCGGTCGATCGACAACCAGATCGCCCCCGCGCTGGCCGCGGCAGGCCATAGCCTGCCGGAATTGCCGCCCCTTGCGGCCGAGTGACAGCCGGGCGCCCCACGTGCCCGAGTGTCCCTTGACGCGGGGGCTGCACCCACCCCCGGC
The DNA here is from genome assembly GCF_000590925.1 of Roseibacterium elongatum DSM 19469. Lineage (NCBI taxonomy): Bacteria > Pseudomonadati > Pseudomonadota > Alphaproteobacteria > Rhodobacterales > Roseobacteraceae > Roseicyclus > Roseicyclus elongatus. Next base: position 3,147,636 of record NZ_CP004372.1, read on the forward strand.
CTGCCTGCCTCAGTAGATATAGCGAATCTGGTCCGTCCAGTAGCGTTCCATCCGTTTCAGCGAATGGTTCACGCGATCCAGACCGTCGAGATCGAGCACCCCCTGGCGCTCCAGCCCGTTGGCCTGCCGCTCGAAGAGATCGGCGACGGCATCGCGGACCTGGCGCCCCTTCTCGGTCAGGCGCACGCGGACCGACCGGCGGTCGATCTCGCAGCGCTGGTGGTGCATGTAGCCCATCTCGACCAGCTTCTTGAGGTTGTAGCTGACATTCGACCCCTGGTAGTAGCCGCGCGATTTCAGCTCGCCCGCGGTAACCTCGTTGTCACCGATATTGAACAGAAGCAGGGCCTGCACCGCGTTGATATCGAGGATGCCCAGACGTTCGAATTCATCCTTGATGACGTCCAGCAGCAGGCGGTGCAAACGCTCCACCAGCGACAGGGATTCCATGTACCCGGCCAGGAACCCTGTCCGGGATGACGTCGCAAGGGGCGCGTGCATACTCATCTTGGTCTCCGCAAATCCGACTTGCGGGCAAGATTCGGCCAAAAATGGAAAGAAGTCGTTAAGCGCCGGTCGCGTTTTGACCCTTGGCCAGATCCGATTTGAATTCCGCCGCCACGCGCGACAGCATCGGCGCCAGCGTTGCAGGCGGGTTGGCCTGCCCCGACACCCAAGCATACAGGTCCTGGTCGGCCTCGGCGAGGACGGCTTCGAACGCATCGAGGGTCGCGGCATCGGCATCGGCCAGGTGCCGGTCGGCCCATCCCCCCAGGATCAGGTCCATTTCCTTGATGCCGCGATGCCAGGCCCGCATCCGCAGGCGCTTGATCCGGATGTCGGCGGTCTCGACGCTCATTGAACGGTCTCCATCACAGGTCGTTGGCCAGCGTCAGGCGCAGCCGCTTTTCCAGTCGCCCCATCTTTTCGGCCAGCCGGGCCTGTTCGACCTTGAGCCGCCGCAGGTCCGCCAGAACCGAGGTCATGTCATCGGACAAGGGCGCGTGCAGGTCGGGGCCGTCCAGCCCGTCACCCTCGCCGCTGAGCAGCCACATGATCGAAACGCCCAGCATGCCGGCCAGCATCTGCAGCTTGTTCGCCCGCGGTTCCGCCTGGTCGTTTTCCCAGCCGCGCACCGTCTTGACCTTGACGCCCAGCCGTTTGGCCAGCTCCGCCTGGCTCAGCCCCGCCGCCTCGCGCGCGCCGGTCACCCGGTCGCCGAAGGTGGTCGCCGCGGCATCGTACCAGCCGGGGCCTTCGGTCGTTTCGCCGTCTTCGGGGGTGGTGGTCATCTCGTCTCCTCTCGGTGGCGGCTTGATTGCTGCGCGAGCGCACCCTAAGCATGGGCCCGACCTATTGCAAACGACCCCGATTGTCGGGGTTCGGCTCAACCCCGCCCAACAACCCGGAGCGACCCGATGCCCTTTCTTTCCGACACGCTGGCCCGTGTGAAGCCCTCGCCCACCATTGCTGTCTCGAACCTCGCGGCCGAGTTGAAGGCACAGGGCAAGGATGTCATCGGCCTGGGCGCGGGCGAGCCCGATTTCGACACGCCGCAGAACATCAAGGATGCCGCCAAGGCGGCCATTGATGCAGGTAAGACGAAATACACCGCCGTCGATGGCCTTCCCGAGTTGAAACAGGCCATCTGCGACAAGTTCCAGCGCGACAATGGCCTGTCCTACAGCCCTGCCCAGGTCAGCGTCGGAACGGGGGGCAAGCAGATCCTCTACAATGCGCTGATGGCGACGCTGAACCCCGGCGACGAGGTCATCATCCCCGCCCCCTACTGGGTCAGCTACCCCGACATGGTGCTGCTGGCCGGTGGCGAGCCCGTGATCGTCGAGGCCGCGCCGACACCGCCTACAAGCTGACGCCCGCGGCGCTGGAGGCCGCGATCACCCCGAACACCAAGTGGTTCATCTTCAACTCGCCCTCGAATCCCACCGGCGCGGGCTATACCGCCGAGGAACTCAAGGGCCTGACCGATGTGCTGATGCGCCACCCGCATGTCTGGGTGATGTCGGACGACATGTATGAATACCTTGTCTATGACGATTTCGAGTTTGCCACCCCCGCGCAGGTCGAGCCGGGCCTTTACGACCGCACGCTGACCTGCAACGGCGTCAGCAAGGCCTATGCGATGACCGGCTGGCGCATCGGCTATGCCGCCGGCCCCGAAGAGGTCATCAAGGCGATGCGCAAGATCCAGTCGCAATCGACCTCGAACCCCTCGTCGATCAGCCAGTGGGCCGCGCTCGAGGCGCTGACCGGGCCGCAGGATTTCCTTGCGCCCAACAACGCCACCTTCCAGCGCCGCCGCGATCTGGTGGTCGAGATGCTGAACGCCGCGCAGGGCGTGACCTGCCCGGTTCCCGAAGGCGCCTTTTACGTCTACCCGTCGATCGCGGGCTGCATGGGCAAGACGACGCCGGCCGGCACCGTGATCGACAGTGACGAGACCTTCGCCACCGCGCTTCTGGAAGAAAAGGGCGTGGCCGTGGTGTTCGGCGGGGCGTTCGGCCTCTCGCCCTGTTTCCGGGTCAGCTATGCCACATCGGACGAAAACCTGACGGCTGCCTGCACACGCATTCAGGAATTCTGTGCCGCGCTGAGCTGATCCACCGCCCTGCCCCGGTGTCGCGTCGTGCCACGCGGGGACAGCACCCGCCGCCTTGCACGTGCGGTTTTGACCGCACCGCGCTTCCTTTTGTCGCAGGTCGCTCTAGCTCCTTACCCAAGCTCTGGCTGGGGGATGCGATGCTGCAAGACGACAACCCGTCCATCGGTCGTTTCGACAAATCCTTCCTGATCCACATGATCAAGGATTTCTTCACCGTGCTGGTCATCGTCACGGTGGTCGAGTTCTCGCTGAAGGCGGCGCTGGTCTTCTACAATTTCTGGGCGAACGGCGCGGACGAGGCGGCAGTTGTCGCCGACGATCTGGCCGAAAACGTGCGCTCGATCATGCGCAACGAAGGCGGGCCGGTGGCCGCGCGCACCATGTATCCCATTCTCGAGCGGAACTGGTCCGACCTCGGCTATGTCATCGCGATCGAACCCACGCCCGTCACCATCCGCTCGATCGAGGCCGGGTTCGGCTTTGTCCCGCGCGGCATTCCGGCCGGCGAATGGCCCGAGGGCCGACACGCGGAATCGCAAATCACCATCGAGGCCGAGGCCTTCTGCCTCGCCTGCCATACCGAGGCGGCGATCGGCGACCCCTTGGGAACGGTCACCGTGCGCAACTACCTCGCCCGCGATTTCGAGATCTGGCTCAAGGATATCCGGCTGACTGCGGCCCTGTCGGCCGGCAAGATCGTGCTGCATTCCTTCCTGCTGTTCCTGATCCTGCGCGCGCGGCTGGAGCCGCTGATGGAACTGCGGTCGACCGTCAGCCGCCTGGCCCGGGCCTATAGCAGCATCGGACATCGGGCCGAAATTCGCACCTCGGACGAATTCGGGGTGCTGGCGCGCGATCTGAACCTGTTTCTCGACCGCATTTCCGCCGTGGTGGAAGAGCTTGACGCCGTGCTGGCCAAGGTGGTCAGCGCCAATGACGACATCCTCGCCATCCAGGGCGATCTGCGCACCAATATCGATGCCGTCTCGTCGGACATCCGGCACCTCGAACGCGAGGCGATGCTGGCCGCCAAGCGCGAGCCGCGGCTGTCGAATGCGTGGTTCGACGCCATCCGCGCCTCGATCGCCACGCTGCAGACGCGCGCGCACGACCTGCGCGGCGATGGGTCCACTGGCGCCCTCGTCGATGAGCTGCAGCAGGTCGTCGCCAATGCCGAGACCCAGATCGCCGGGACCGAGGCCGTGTTTCGCAAGCTGGCGGACCTGGGCGACCGGAGCGACACGCTCAAGGCGTCGATGCTGGAAATGACCCGACTGGAGGAACGGCTGAAGGGGATCATCGAAACATCGGGCGACCTGGTGCGCCGTCTACGACCGGAAACGGGCATCGGATCGGACTGACGGATGGGCACGGCGCCAGACGGTGCCGACCCGTCGCGACGCCGCGTGCGACCGGGGGCGATGCGGCGATGGCCCCGCGCGCCCCTGGACTGCCATACGACCAGGACACAGGCGCGCACCGGCCCCACCCGGCCTTGCCAACGGGATCAAAGGGCGTATCCCGACCCCACCCTGACCGGAGATCGCCCATGCCCCGCCCCTCGCCGCCCGAATTCTGGGACCGCATCGCGGACCGTTACGCCGCACGCCAGATGGGCAACCCCGAGGCTTACGAGGCCTCCATGGCCCGTGTGCTGGCGCATCTGACCCCGCAGGATCGCGTGCTGGAACTGGGCTGCGGCACCGGCACCACCGCGATCCGCCTGGCGGGGCATGTGGCCCATGTCACCGCCTCGGATTACGCGAGCGAGATGTGCCGCATCGCCCGCAGCCGCGCCGAGGAGGCCGGGGTGTCCAACCTTACCCTGCGTCAGGCCAGCGTCGAAGAGGCCCTGGCCGACGGGCCGTTCGACGCCGTCTGCGCCTTCAACCTGCTGCATCTGCTGCCCGATCTGCCTGCCACGCTGGCGCAAATCCATGCCGCTCTGCCCAAGGGCGGGCGTTTTGTCTCGAAAACCGTCTGCCTTGGCGGATCGTTGAAATATCGCGCGGTGGTGACCGTGCTGCAATGGGCCGGCGTGGTGCCAAGAATGCGTTTTGTCACCGCCGATGCGCTCGAGGCCGAGATCGCGAGCGCCGGGTTCGAGATCATCGAGACCGGCACCTATCCGGCCAGCCCGCCGGGCCGCCTGGTCTGTGCCCGCAAGCCCTGAGGCCCGCTGCGCCAGCTTGGCTTTGACAGGGGCCGCGCGCTGCGCATAGGTTTCGCGCGTTGTTTTTCGCCGCATGCCCCGAGGGTTCATGTCCGACCTGCCCGAGTTCTATTTCCGCATCCGCGAAAACGGGGCCGCCGTGTTCCGCGTCTCGACGGAAAACCGTCAGCGCCGGATCGAGATGGACGAGATCGCGGTGGTCAATATCCGCAACGGCAATGTCAAACCCCATGGCGACCACGTTCTGACCGCCGAGGAAAAGGCCGTGATCGCAGAGTGGATGCGCGAACGCCGCGCCGTTCTGGCGGATCGCGATATCGACGACATTCACCGCGCGGTGGATTACCTGAACCTCACCACGCATTGGGCGCAAAGCCGCGCCTCGGACGCGGATCTCGAGGATGTGACCGACCGGCTGTTGCTGGCGATGCACGATCTGCGCAGCGTCCTTGTGCGCAAGAAGGCCGATCGCATCATCGCCGGCTCGAAACGGCCGGATCAACCCGCGCGCTAGGCGTCATTCCTCGCCGAAGGCCTCGGCGGGGCGCGCGATCTCGACCCGGTCGACACCCGCGACGGGGCGATACATCTCGAGGCAGTTGCCCGGCCCGTCGAGGATCATCCAGACATCGCCTGTCGTCGTGCCGAAGCGGGCCGAGGCGCCCGCCTCCACGAACGCCATGTCGTGCAGGCTGCCATCGGGCGCGACCCAGGCCAGACCGCGGCCGCCTTCGGTGGCATTGACGAAGGTCACCGCCTGCGGCGTGCCGCCCGGCGTGGACACGACCTGTCCAGCCATGTCGCAGGCCATCGTGCCGGATTGCGCCGCGGCGGTGCCGCCCCCCGCAGGAAACAGCGTCACGCCATCCGGGTCAGGCTGCTGGTCCCCGAAATGCGCACATTCATAGAGGAACCGGCCAACGAGGTGCTGGTTGACGCTGACATCGACGGTGGCCGCCGGTTGCCCGTCGATGCCCCAACTCAGCACCGGGGCTGCCGCCAGGGCCAGGTTGAACGGGTCGGTCGGCGCCCGATCGATGAACACACCGCCGATGAAGGCATTGGCCCGCGTGGTCGCCGGCACGGTCGACGGGCTCAGCCCCTCGGGCGTGACGGTGAAGCTGACATCGGTCTCCAACGGGATCGGGCCGGGATCAGCCGCAAAGTCGAACGACACCTGCGGGCCCGAGGTCAACTCGCATCGCGCCTGCAGAACGACGTCGTCGGTTTCCGGAACACCCAAGGTAAGGGCCATGACCGTCTCCATCGGATTGGCCTGGATGTCGCGCAGATACACCCATTCATATCCGGTGACCTGCGCCTGAGCGGGAAGCGCGAGAGCGGCGAGGGCCGGGGCGAGGCGGGCGAAACGCATGTCGAAGGCTCCTCGGATCGGGCCGGACGGGGACCGGCGGTCGCGATCAAAGGCTACGCAGCGCCCCGCACCCCTGTCCAGCACCCGCTGCGGCCGGGGTCACGCCCCCGGCGGGATCGCGCCCATTTCGGGCGAAAACCGGCTGGTGATCACCATATCCTTGCGCGGCCCGCGCACGTGCCAGACAGTCTGCCAGCGCGGCCACTGCGCGAAATCATAGGTGACATCATAGATATCGGGGTCGCACCAGTGCCGGTCGCTCAGCGCGTCTTTCGCGACCCGGTGAAAGGGACGCCCATCGTCGAAATAGACCACGAGCGCGCCTGCCTCCGCACGCCAGAGATAGCTGCGCTCGGCCCGCATCGGCGCGCCGGCGCCATAGCGCAAAAGGCCCGTCTCCTCTTGGCGCAGCCCCACGCCATCGGGCCGCCAGACGGCCCGGCCATCGACATGCCCCGTCAGTCCGGCGCGCGCATCCTCGATCACGCGGGCAAGCGTCCAGCGCCCCTCGAGATCCTGCAGCCCGATCACGGCGGCGCGAACCGCCCGGCACTGGGGTTGCCGAGCGCATCGGTAAACCGGACGCCGTCGGCCCCGTCATAATCCAGCGTGTAGCAGGCCCAGTCGGCCACACGGCTCCAGCGTTGGCAGTATCGGTTGTCGATGACGCGCCATTCACCCACGCTGATCTGCCCCATCGCGGCTTCTTCGGCCCGGAAGACGGTGCGCCCTGTCGCGCCGAAAATCTGCCAGCCGACACGATCATAAAGCACCGTGCGCCCGGACAGGACGCCTTCGATCTCGGCATCGCCCAATGTGCGCCACTGGGCCAGCGCCGCACCCGGCAGAGCCACCAGCCCCAGCATCATCAGCGCCATCAGCATCCGTTGTTTCGCAGCGCGCACCCTGTCCCTCCCGGTTTGCCCCCCAAGAAAACCCACGGTCTGCACGACAACGCAAGGCCCCGGATGGATTGCGGGCCGGTTCGACGCGGGGGCGACGCATGGTCCGGCGTCATGCCGCGTCGTCGTCATCAAGGCCGAAATGGGCCGCCATGGCCGCGCTTCCGGCGGAAAAATCGGTCATGTCGAAATAGGGAATGTCGAGGTCACGGCACATGGTCTGCTGCCACCGCGACAGCCCGATCTGGCGCCCCACGATTTCGAGCGCCTCGTCCTCGTCGAGCCAGGCGAGGTTGTGGCTGCGCCCGGTCGGAGAGAGATGCGCCCCATCGCGGATGGCTTTCAGACGCTTTTTCGGCCAGGCACCTGGAAAGCCCAGGAAGACCGGCTCCAACCCGTGGGTGTCGCGCAACTCGGCCGCCAGTTTGGGCAGGATCCAGCCACCTTCCAGGACCGCGCGGGACCGGGCATCGATCAAATCGGTGATCAGTTGCCGGGCGATGAGGCGCGCCGCCTCGCGCGAGGTATCCTCGCACCGGGTCACGGTCTTGTAGCGCACGAAGTAGCGATCGAGGCGGATCACCCCCATCGACAGCGCCGCCCCGAGCCTTGCGGCCGCCACCGTCTTGCCGGCCCCGCGCGCGCCGGACAGCAGAATGAGACGCGGGGCCCCCGTGACAACGCCTCGCCCTGCACCGTCTTGCCCCATCTGCATGCACTGCCCCCTGTGTCGAGGGGCGAAATCCGGCCCTCGTGCGACCGCCATGCCCTGCGCGCGGCCCACGTGCCAGACGATCTGCGCACCGACCTTGTCGCCCCGCCCCCCGCGCCGTAAGAAAGCGCCTGAAAATCTCAAACGCAAGGCCCGCCGATGATCCCCCGTTACGCCCGCCCCGAGATGACCGCCATCTGGGAGCCCGCCACCAAGTTCCGCATCTGGTACGAGATCGAGGCCCATGCCTGCGACGCGATGGCCAGGCTGGGCGTGATCCCTCAGGAAAACGCCGATGCCGTCTGGAAAGCCAAGGATGTCGAGTTCGACGTGGCCCGCATCGACGAGATCGAGGCCGTCACCAAGCATGACGTCATCGCCTTTCTGACGCACCTCGCCGAGCATGTCGGGTCCGAGGAGGCGCGCTTCGTCCACCAGGGCATGACCAGTTCGGACGTGCTGGACACCTGCCTGAACGTGCAGCTGGTGCGCGCCGCCGACATCCTGCTGGCGGATATGGACAAGGTGCTGGCCGCGCTGAAAAAACGCGCCTTCGAACACAAGATGACCGTCCGCGTGGGCCGCAGCCACGGCATCCATGCCGAACCGACCACCATGGGCCTGACATTCGCCCGCTTCTACGCCGAGATGGACAGGGGCAAGGCGCGCCTGCAAGCCGCCCGGGACGAGGTCGCCACCGGCGCGATCTCGGGCGCGGTCGGGACCTTTGCCAATATCGATCCGCGCGTCGAAGAGCATGTCTGCGAGAAGCTGGGCCTGCGCCCCGAGCCGATCAGCACGCAGGTCATCCCGCGCGACCGCCACGCAATGTTCTTTGCCGTGCTGGGCGTGATCGCCAGCTCGATCGAGAATATCGCGATCGAGATCCGGCACATGCAGCGCACCGAGGTGCTGGAAGGGGCCGAGTTTTTCTCGATGGGGCAAAAGGGCTCCAGTGCCATGCCGCACAAGAAGAACCCGGTCCTGACCGAGAACCTGACCGGGCTGGCCCGGCTGGTGCGCATGACCGTGATCCCGGCGATGGAAAATGTCGCGCTTTGGCATGAACGCGACATCTCGCATTCCTCGGTCGAGCGCGGTATCGGGCCGGATGCAACCGTGACGCTGGATTTCGCCCTGAACCGTCTGGCGGGCGTGATCGACAAGATGCTGATCTTTCCCGAGAACATGCTGGAGAATATGAACAAGTTCGCCGGTCTGGTGATGAGCCAGCGCGTCCTTCTGGCCCTGACACAGGCCGGTGTCTCGCGCGAGGATGCCTATTCCATGGTGCAGCGCAACGCGCTGAAGGTCTGGGAAGAACGCCTCGATTTCCGCGAATTGCTGCTGGCCGATGAAGAGGTCGTCGCAGCCCTTGGCGAGGATGCCATCAACGAGAAATTCGACATGAGCTATCACACCAAGCATGTGGACACGATCTTTCAGCGGGTCTTCGGCGAAAGCTGATCGGCCACCCCTCCTGCCTGGAAAAAAGGCACCGAACCTGCCCCGCGGTGACACAGGGGCAGGTTCTTTTTTGCCTTTCCGCTGCGTCATGCTACGCTTCGTTCTGCACACGACGACCAGATCCTTTCCGACAGGAGACGCGAGATGACCAAGATCAAGACCTTGCTGGCCGCCGCCGCCCTGATGGCCGCCCCCGGCCTCGCCATGGCCGAATGCAGCTGGGGCAGCAGCCATGACATGACCATGAGCTGCGCCCAGGGCAGCACCTGGGACGCCGATAGCCAGGCTTGCGTGCCCACCGTCAGCAGCTGACCCTGCCACGGGCCTCGCGCCATTCTACCCCCGCGTCGGGAGATGTCCCGCACGCGGGGGTTTTCATGTCCGACCCCTGATATTTTAGGAAAACGCCGATCAATCCGACCCATCGTGTCAAACCCGTCTTAAGGGCTTGGCCCGATAGTGCCCATTGGGTGAGCGACGCGCCAATTGGCGCAAAACGGGTGGATGACATGGGCATGAGGCAGGATTTCGCCGCGCCGCGCGGTATCGACACAAGTGATGACAGGACCGACACTGAGGCGCGCGAAATCACGCCGCGTGCCCTGTCGCCCCGCGAAAAAGCCGCCGTGATCGTGCGGCTTCTGCTCAGCCAGGGCGTCTCGCCCGGGCTGGACCGTCTGACGCCCGCGCAGCAGGCGCAACTGGCGCGCACGATGGCGGGTCTTGGCAATATCGACCGCGCCACGCTGGCCCAGGTGGTGCGTGACTTCACAGGGCGCCTCGATCATCTGGCGCTGACCTTTCCCGCCGGGCTGAGCGACACGCTGTCGCTACTCGATGGACATATCTCGCCCATCGCGCGCGACGGGCTGCGCGCCGAGGCCGAGCTGGGCGATGCCACCGACCCATGGGCGCGTCTGGCCGCGATGGAGGCGGACCGCCTGCGCCCATTGCTGGAACGCGAAAGTGCCGAGGTCTGCGCGATCCTTCTGTCCAAACTGGGGGTCTCCAAGGCCGCCAGCCTGCTGGCCGATCTGCCACCCGATCGCGCGCAGGTCATCGCCCACGCGGTCGCGCTGACCGCCACGGTCACGCCCGAGATGGTCACCCGCATCGGCGAGCATCTGTTCCAGCAAATGACGACCACACCGCAGCCCGCCTTTCGCGCCAGCCCGGTGGACCGGGTCGGCGCGATTCTCAACGCGGTGACGGCCAGCGCACGCGACCAGCTCCTCGAAGGGCTGGACGAGCGCGACGCGGTTTTCGCCGCCGAGGTCCGCCGCGCGATCTTCACCTTCCTGCACATTCCAAAGCGGGTGGACCCCACCGATGTGCCGCGCATCCTGCGCCGGGTCGAACCCGATGCGCTGAACCTGGCGCTGGCCGCTGGCCTGCAGGCCGCCCCGATCACGGTCGAATTCCTGCTGGAAAACATGTCGAAACGCATGGCCGAACAGCTGCGCGACGAGGCCGAGGCCACCCCGACCCCGCGCGAGGCCGAGGGCGAGGCCGCCATGGCCGAGATCGTCGCGGCCATCCGTGCCCTGGAGGAAGAGGGCGAAATTCGTCTGATCCCGCCCGAGGACTAAAGGCGCAGCCGCTCGGCCAGGCCCATGGCGCGAAACCGCCGGTTGGTGTCATCCTGGTCGTATTCGGTCTCGATCCACCGCCGCATGGGAACGCCGCGCGCCTCGGCCGCCGCCAGATCGGCCATGAACAGGTCCAGAACCCCGGCCTTGGACCATTTGGCATGCAGCCGGCGCAAGGAAAGCTCGCGCTTGGCCTCTTGCGCCGGTACCCCCTGCTTGTGAATCAGGTACATCGCCGCCGCCAGGCCCGTGCGGTCGGCCCCGGATTTGCAGTGGATCAGAAGGGGCGACTCGATCTCGTCGAACAGGTCGAGCAGACTGAGCAGGCGCACGCGCTTGGGCGCGCGTTGCGCCGACAGCGGGATTTGCAGGAACACCATGCCGAAATCGCGGCAGGCCTCGGCCTCGAACAGGTAGGGCGCCACCGATTGCCCGCCGCGCAGGGTCAGCACATGGGTGATCCCCAGATCACGGTAGCGCTGCAACCGCCGGCGGCTGGGATGGTTCGACCGGTAGAGCGCCGGCGCGACCTGTGCGAAATTGTGCCACAAAGCGCGCAGCACGGCATGGTCGAAAAACTGGGTGTAGACATGGCTCAGGCGGCGCTGCGCGGGCGTGTCGATACGATGCGAGAACGCATCGCGCAGCCACCGGTTGAGCGTCTTGTTAGCGGACCGCCCCTTGGCGGCCTTGCGGGCGGCGCGCGCGTCGGGTGTCTCGGGCGCCTGTGGCGTCTGGGTTGTGTCGATCTCGGCCGGGGGGCCTGGTCGGGGCGTGTGGGTCATGTTGCGCGTCTGCCTTGCACCTGCGCCGACCGATCCCCCGTTGCCGGGCGGCCCGGACACGGCCTGCGCGCCCTCGTAAAGCAGGAACCGCAGCGGTTCAACATGGCCGTGACCTCGGGCGGCGCGGGTTTTTTCGGCGGGCGGAATGCGGCGGCCCCTTCTCTCGGGCGGGCTTAGCGCCTAGAGACGGGACAAAAGATGAGGCAAGCGATGGAACATGGCATGCGCGTGGCCCAACTGGTACCGGCCCTCGGCGATGGCGGTGTCGAACGCAGTGCGCTGGAAATGGCCGCGCACCTGTCTTCCGAAGGTGTGGAAAACTGGGTGGTCAGCGCGGGCGGGCGGCTTGAGGACGATCTGCTTGCCCTCGGCGGCGGACATCTGCGGCTGGAGATCGGGCGCAAGTCGCCGCTGGCCATCGCCGCCAACGCGCGCGCCCTAGCCCGCTGGATCGATGCGACCGGGATCGACGTGCTCCACGCCCGCAGCCGGGCGCCCGCCTGGGTCGGCTGGCGCGCCAGCCGGATCGCGCGGCGCAAGCCGGCCTTCCTGACGACGTTTCATGGCGTCTACGGGCACAAGGGCGTGCTGAAGCGCTGGTATAACAGCGCGATGCTGCGCGGCCCCGTCGTCATCGCCAATTCGCACTTCATCCGCGACCATCTTGAACGCGTCTATGGCGTGGATCGGCAGCGCGTCCTTGTCGCCCCGCGCGGGGTGGACCCCGCGCGCTTTGATCCCACCACCGTCCCGGCCGAGGACCGCGACATGCTGCGCGCGGAACTGGGGGCGGGGTTTGGCGACCATGTGCAGCCGCTCCTGGTGCTGGTCGCCCGGATCAGCCGGTGGAAGGGGCATGCCCTGCTGCTCGACGCGCTCGAGCAGGTGACAGACCGGCCCTGGCATCTGGCCTGTATTGGCGGCGCGGACTCGCAGACGCTGGAGGCCGACTTGAAGGCCCGCGTCGCCCAGGGGCCGCTGGCGGGTCGCGTCACCTTCACCGGCAGCCGCGCCGACATTCCGCAGATCCTGGCCAGCGCCGATCTGGCCTTTTCCGTCTCGACCGCGCCCGAGGCGTTCGGCCGCTCGGTGATCGAGGCCGGCGCGATGCAGACCGCCGTGATCGGGGCGGCCCATGGCGGCACGCTGGAAACGTTGGTCGATGGCAAGACCGGCTGGCTGTTTCCCCCCGGCGATGCCGTCGCCCTCGCTGCGCGCATTCGCGTGGCCCTGTCCGACCCCCATAGCGCGCGGGCAATGGGGCGTGCCGGCCGCACCCATGTGCTGACCCATTTCACCACGCGCCACACGCTGGCCGCCGAGATCGAAGGCTACCGCCGCGCCCTTGCCCAAGGGCGCCCGGCATGAGCGCCGCCCCAAGGGTCTGGATTTTGGGCGATGGCCGGATCGGGCATGCCGTGCCGATGATCGGCGTCGCCGAGCGGGCGGGCTGGGCGTATGATCTGCGACAGGTGGCCCCGCGCAAACCGTTCGAACTGCTGGCCCCATTCGGCCCGATCGACCCGGCCGAGGGACCGGCGCGCACGGGAAGCCCTCTGGCCCCGCCCTACCCCGATATCTGCATGGCCTCGGGGCGGCGCACGATCCCGTATCTGCGCCATCTCAAGCGCGTCTCGCCCGACACGTTCACCGTGCTGTTTCGCATGCCCCGCACCGCGCGGCATGGTGCGGACCTGATCGTGGTGCCCGAGCATGACGGGTTCGAGGCGCGCAATTCCATCAGCATACCGGTCCTGCCGCACCGATTCTCGCCCGAAAGACTGGCCAAGGCGCGCACCGCGCCGCCGCCCACGCTGGCGGCCCTGCCCCATCCGCGTATCGCCGTGCTGATCGGCGGCGACAGCCGGCACCACAAGTTCACCACGGCCGACACCGCGCGCCTGACCAAGGGTTTGCGCGATCTGGCCGACAGTGGCGCGGGGCTGATGGTGACGCTCTCGCGGCGCACGCCAGCGGCCCTCGCGGCCGCCCTCACCCATCTGGGGGGCGCCGAAAACGTCTTTGTCTGGGATGGCTCGGGCGACAATCCCCTGACTGCGATGCTGGCGCTTGCCGACTCCATCGTGGCCACGGCCGATTCCACCAACATGGTGGGCGAGGCCGCCGCCACGGGCCGCCCCATCCATCTGTTTCACCCGACGGGCGGGCACGCCAAGATGACGCGCTACTACGACATCCTGTCCAAATCCGCCGTGATCCGCCCCTTTCCGGGCGAGATTGGCGGCGCGCCCTACCCGCCCCTCGACCCCACGGACCAGGTTGCAGGCGAGATCCTGATGCGGTTTCACGCGTGCCGCCCTCGCAAGACCGCTTGACGTCACGCCCCGCACACGGGAAGGAACGTCGCGATGACCCAAAGCCAGCCCAACGACCCCCGTCAAACCGTGATCTGCCTGAAATGGGGCGATCGCTACGGCCCCGAATACGTCAACCGGATGTACCGCATGGTCAGCCGCAACACCGCGCGCCCCTTGCGGTTCGTCTGTTTCACCGACGACCCCACCGGCATCGGCGAGGGAGTCGAGGTCAAGCCCATGCCGCCCTTCGACCTGCCCGAGCGGATGCGCTTTCACCCGTTCCGCCGGATGTTCCTGTTTCAGGAGACACTCGACGACCTGACCGGCCCGCTGCTGCATCTGGATCTTGACCTGCTGGTCACCGGCTCGATCGACCCGCTCTTCGATCACAAGCCCGAGGCGCGTTTCGTCGTGGCCGAGAACTGGACGCAAAAGGGCCAAGGCATTGGCAACATGTCGGTCTTTCGCTTCAACGTCGGCGAATTGACCGAGGTGTGGGACCGCTTTCGCCCCGATCCCGGCGCGATGATGGATCTGTATCGCAACAGCCAGACTTTTGTCTGCCGCACCCTGGGCGAGGTCGCGTTTTTCCCCGGCGCGTGGGTCCTGTCCTTCAAGCATTCGCTGGTGCCGCCCTGGCCTCTGCGCTTTTTCCAGACGCCGCGCCTGCCCGAGGATGCGATCACCGTTGCCTTCACCGGCAAGCCCGATATCGACGAGGCCGCGCGCGGCGAATGGCCAGTGCGCGCTGCGTGGAAAAAGTTGTATAAACACGTGCGCCCCACCCCCTGGATCGCCGAGCACTGGCGCTGAGCGGAGAGAGGCCATGCCCATCGCCGTCATCCAAGGCAAGGTGGTCGTCTTTGCCCATGTGCCCAAGACCGGCGGGTCGTCGGTCGAGCGGTATCTGTCGGATCACGGGATGATGGGGCTGAAATCGGATCGTCGGATCAGGGGCTTTCCCTGTTCGATGCAGCATCTGCATTCCGACGCGCTGGCGGCGATGGTCGAGGTCGACAAGGCCGATCTGAATGTGATGCTGGTGCGCCACCCCGTCGCCCGTATCGCCAGCGAATACCGCTACCAGATGCGAAAGCGTGGCTGGCTGCGCGACAGGCTGAGCTTTTCGGGCTGGCTGCGCTATACGCTGACGCGGCGCGCCCTGAACCCGTATTACCGCGACAACCATTTCCGCCCGCAGCACGAATTTGAATTGCCGGGCGCCGAGGTGTTCCGGTTCGAGGATGGCGTGGATACCTGCATCGCCACGCTGGCCGAGCGCTTGGGCACGCCTGCGCCCGCCACCTCGATCCGTGAAAAACCCTCGCCCAGGCGCGACTTTGCCTTCACCGCGCGCGATCTGGCGCGTATCGAAACGGTCTATGCGCAGGATTTCGCGCGCTACGGCTACGAGATGGGGCGCGACGCCCTGTTGGAGGCGGGGCTGAGCGCCGATATGATCCCATGATGACCACGACAGACTCTCACACGAACGCCGCCCCGGCGGAAAAGGTCTTTGTCATCGGCCTGTCCAAGACGGGCACGACGACGATGAAGGACATGCTCACGACCTTGGGATACCGCGTACGCGGCCCGTCCAAGACCCTGCTGGCCAAGATCCGCGCGGGCCATCCAGAGGCCGCGCTGCCGGTGATGGAGGAATACGACGCCTTCGAGGATTGGCCCTGGCCGCTTGTCTATCGCCAAGCCCACGACATCTACGGCGACCGCGCGCGGTTCATCCTGACGGTGCGGCGCGATGAGGACACCTGGTTCCGCTCGATCGAGCAGCACGGCTATGGCACCGGCCTGACGAAATCGATGAAAGATGCCTATGGCTACTACCGGCCCTTTGGACGCAAGGCAGAGTTCACCAAACTCTACCGCGATCACAACGCCGCCGCGCGGGCCTTTTTCGCCGACAAGCCACATCTTTTCACCGAGTTCTGCCTCGAACAAGGCGACAGCTGGGACAAGCTGTGCCCGTTCCTCGGCCACCCGGTGCCCACGGACATGCCCACGCCGCATCGCAACAAGACGGCCCGGGGAAAGCGGGCGCTGAACCGCAAGCTGAACGCCTTGATCGCCCCGATCTACGCGCGCCTTCCCTGACCTGCGCAACGAAAAGGACATCCCGTGCCCGAGACCACGACACACGCGGCGTGATCTACATTGCCGCCGGGGCCGATTTCGTCGCCGATGCCTGCGCCTCGGCCCGCTCGGTCCGGGAAAACAGCCCCGGCGTGGCCATCGACCTGTATTGCGATGCGCCGGATACGGTCGAGGACAGGCTGTTCGATCAGGTCCATGTCATCGAGAACCCGCACAAACGATCCAAGGTCGATTACATCTGGCAAAGCCGCTTTGACCGGGTGCTCTACCTCGACAGCGATACGCGCATTGTCGCCGATATCTCGAACCTGTTCGAACTGCTGGACCGGTTCGACATCTGCGCCAATCACGCCCATTCGCGCGAACGTCCCTCGACCAACCAGACCTGGCGCACCGAAATCCCGAAATGCTTTCCCCAGATGAACGGGGGCGTGCTGCTGTTTCGCAATTCCGACGCCGTCAAGGCGATGCTGCGTGACTGGGCCGAGGCCTATCACGGCGCGGGCTTCACCCGCGATCAGGTCACGTTGCGGGAATTGATCTGGCTGTCGGACCTGCGCCTTTTCATCCTGCCGCCGGAATACAACATCCGATACGCCAAGTATCTCGAGGTCTGGGACGAGAACGAGGCGCATCCCAAGATCCTGCATTACCCGGATTACAAAAGTCAGAAGACAAGCAAGCTGAAACACGCGTGGGACAAGATGCGCGGCAAGGCTTGAGGTCTCAGAACGCCATCCCGAACAGCGCAATCTCGCGCGCATAGCGTCGGCGCACGATTTCGGCTGTCTCGTCGGTATAGAAGTCGCGGTAGTCGCGCTTGGCCTTGGCGCGGAAATTGCCCTTGGCGCGCGGCAATTCTGGCACCTGTTCGACCCCGAGGCTCTGCACGAAAGCCGCGAAATCTTCGGCCAGGGTTTCGTAGCGCAGGACGGTATCGGCAACGCTGTGGCCCTTGATCGCGTAGATCTCGAAGGTCTTCATTTCGGGGCGCCAGACGCGGCGGCGCACGAAGCTGTCAAAGCTCGGCTTGTCGCTCAACCGTCGCGTCGCCCAGAAATAAAGCGATACCTCGCGGTCCCAGGCGTTCCGCACGATGGTCACCTTGCGGTAGGCATCGAACTGCGCGGGGTTCATGCGCCGACGCACGAGGGCGGCGGGCATATGCTGGAAATAGGAAAAGCCCGACCGCCGCGCCCGCGCGCCCAGCCGATGCAGCAGGGCCGCGCCCCAGGGGCGGTAGGCAGGCGGCACGTCGAAATTCTGCGGCCCGCGCCGCAGGTCGCTGTCGCCGCGTTCCTCGGCATTCATTCGTGTGATGACGTCGTCGGGGCCGCAGATTTCCGACAGCGCCAGCTCGACACTGCTGCCGGCCGTCTTCTGCGTCTTGAGAAAGATGAATGCGTGGCGGTGCGAAATGATCATGGCGCAAGGCGGTTTGAGGGCGGCCATGACGGCCCGGCGGCGCCCGCAGGCTTACGCGCCGCCCCGCCGCTTGTCCAGTTGGCCGCGCCGCCCCGCCGCTTGTCCAGTTGGCCGCGCCGCCCCGCCGCTTGTCTTGCGCAGACCGGATCGTTATCACCCCCGCAATTCACACCGCGCGCGAAGACAGCGCCACATCCCCCCGGTGATGCCCCGATGAAGAGCCTGCGCCTCCTCTACCACCGTGCGATCAGCGATCGCCACAACGCCCGCGTGCTGTCGCCCTATGCCACCCCGCACGATCACCCGATGCTGGCCAACACACCCGACCACGCCAGGAATGCGGTGTTGTCGCGCTGTTTCTACTTTCCCAAGCAGGGGATGTATTACGCCCGCATCCCCAAGAACGCCAATTCCACCATCGCCAAGACGCTGGCGACCCATGCCGGGGTGCATCGGCAGGATGACGAGGGGCGGCTGGCCAAGAACATCTTCAACCGCATCCCCACGCCCGAACAGTTCCGGGATGCCAAGAAGATCGTTTTCCTGCGCGATCCGGTGGTGCGCGCGCTTTCCGGCTGGAAGGACAAGGGGTTCGGCAAAAGCTTTCTGCGCCGCTTCAAATTCGCCGGGGACGAGGTGACGCCGCCGACCTTCTTGCAGTTCCTGCAGGCGCTGGAAGCCAATCATTTCTACACCAACGCGCATTTCCTGCCGCAGGTCGAGCTGATCCCCGGCACTCTGTCGGACTACAAGGTCTATGTGATCGAGGATCTCGAGGCCGGGCTGCGCGAGATCTGCGAAGAGGTCTTCGGTCGCTACGACGGGCTGACCCAGAACATACCGGCCGGACCGGGGCGAAATCCGCCCGCGACAAGATCGGGGACGAGGAAATGGCCGTGATCCGGCGCCTCTACGCCGATGACATCGCGCTTTACGCCTCGGTCACGGGGCAAGGCGCGTAAGGGCGGCTGTTCCGGGGGCTGTTCGTGCCTATATCCCCCCCATGGTTCTGGAATTCACCGAAGCTGGCATCTACTGCCCGGCGGCCGATGCCCATATCGACCCGTGGCGGCCGGTCAAGCGCGCGCTGATCACGCACGGCCATGCCGATCATGCCCGCTGGGGCCATGGAGCCTACCTGGCGACCGAGGCCGCCGCGCCGGTGATCCGCCACCGTCTGGGTGATATTCGCCTGCAAACCACCCCCTATGGCGCGGTTCACCAGATCGGCGATGCACGGATCAGCTACCACCCCGCCGGTCATGTCCCCGGCTCGGCCCAGATCCGTGTCGAGGTGGGGGGCGAGGTCTGGGTCGCCTCGGGCGATTACAAGACCGTCGATGACGGCCTGTCCGAGCCGTTCGAGCCGGTGCGCTGCCACAGCTTCATCACCGAATCTACCTTTGGCCTGCCGATCTACACCTGGACACTGCAGGACGTCCTGGCCGCCGAGTTGAACCAGTGGTGGGCCGACAGCGCGGCGGCGGGCAAGCGTGCCGTCCTCGGCGTCTATGCCTTGGGCAAGGCACAGCGCATCCTGCGGCTGCTTGAGGCCTCCCTCGGCCCGATCCTGACCCATGGCGCGGTCGAGGCCGTCACGCAGGTGCTGCGCGACCAGGGGATCGCCCTGCCCGAGACCGTCCAGATCACGGCAGACACGGACCTCAAGCAATTTCCCGGCGCGATGGTGCTGGCGCCCCCTTCGGCGCTGGGGTCCGCCTGGATGCGCAAGCTTGGGCCGGTCTCGACCGGCTTTGCCTCGGGGTGGATGCGTCTGCGCGGTGTGCGACGCAGGCGGGCGGCCGACCGGGGCTTTGTCGTGTCCGACCATGCCGATTGGGACGGTCTGAACAGCGCCATCGCCGCCACCGGGGCATCCCGCGTCTATGTCACCCACGGCTACACGGCGCAGTTTTCGCGGTGGCTGTCCGAGCAGGGCTATGACGCCGGGGTGGTCGAAACGGAATTCGGGGGCGAAACCCTGGATGAAACGGATACCGACAACACAAGGACCCAAGATGACTGACCTGACCTTCACGGATCGGCTTTTTCGCGACATGGCGCGTTACGTGGACAAGCCGACGCTGGCCTATGTCCCGTCGCAAAAGGCGCTGCGGGTGCTATTTGCCGTCTCGGTCCTGATGGGGGGCAAGACACCGCGCGGCACATCGGTGGAAAGCGATCGGCGCGACGGGTTGATCGTGACGCCGCGGGGCGTGGGCCCCGACGCGCCGCTGCTGTTCTATGTTCACGGCGGCGGCTTTACCATCGGCAGCCCGCGCACCCACCTCGCCCTGGCCAGCCATATCGCGGCGGCCGCCGGCATGCGCCTGCACATGCCGGGCTATCCGTTGGCCCCCGAGCATCCCTTTCCCGCCGCCGCCGAGGCCATCCTTACAGCTTATCGCAGCCATTGCGACGCGGGCGATGCGCCTGCGGCCATCGCCGGCGACAGCGCGGGTGGCAACCTTGCGATGGTGACCGCGATGGCCGCGCGCGACACGGGGCTGCCCTTGCCGCGCGCCATCGCCCTGATCGCCCCGGCGCTGGATTTGACCGGCGACATTCAGGCCCGCGCCGATGCGGCCCCCGCCGAATACCTGATCCCCGCGGCCTGGGCCAAGCGGGTCTTCGACGCCTACCTGGACGGGGCCGACCCGGCCGATCCGCGCCTCAGCCCGCTGAAGGGTGACCTGTCCGGCCTGCCGCCGATCATGGTGCAGGCCAATGATGGCGAGGCACTGGCCGAGGACGCCCGCGCCCTGGCC
Source organism: Roseibacterium elongatum DSM 19469 (assembly GCF_000590925.1). Taxonomy (NCBI): domain Bacteria; kingdom Pseudomonadati; phylum Pseudomonadota; class Alphaproteobacteria; order Rhodobacterales; family Roseobacteraceae; genus Roseicyclus; species Roseicyclus elongatus. The sequence continues at coordinate 3,167,885 of NZ_CP004372.1, forward strand.
GAGCATGTGCCCGGCACACGGCTCGACCTGTGGCACGGGGTGCAGCATGTCTGGCAGTTGCGCGCCGGCACGACGCCCGCAGGCACCCGCGCCTGCGCCGAGATGGGCGCCTGGATCAAGGAGACTTCGGCGCGATGAAACACTTTGCCGCGATGTTCACGCGGCTGGATCAGACCACCTCGACCAAGGCCAAGACCGAGGCGCTGGCGGCCTATTTCCGCAACGCCCCCGAGGCCGACCGCCTGTGGTGCATCGCGCTTTTGTCGGGCCGCCGCCCGCGCCGAACGATTACCACGACCAAGCTGCGCGAATGGGCGGCCGAGCGCGCGGGCATCCCCCTTTGGCTGTTCGAGGCGTGCTACCCCGTGGTAGGCGACTTGTCAGAGACCATCGCGCTGGTCCTGCCCCCCAACACGCGCGAGGCCGACCTCAGCCTGGCCGACTGGATCGCCCGTCTGCGCGCGCTGGACGGGGCCGAGGATGACGCGCGCAAGGCGGCCATCCTGGACGCCTGGGACAGTTTGGGACCGGTGGAGCGATTTGTTTTCAACAAGTTGCTGACAGGCGGCTGGCGCATGGGGGTCAGCCAGAAACTGATGACCCGTGCGCTGGCGCAGGCCACCGGCATCGACGAGGCCGAACTGACCCACCGGCTGATGGGCGATTGGTCGCCCGACAGCGTGACCTGGAACTCCCTGATCGAGGCGCCCGACCCGACCGCCGACCTGTCGCGCCCCTACCCGTTCTACCTCGCCTATCAGTTGGAGGATGCGCCCGAGGATCTGGGCGATGTCACCGAATGGCTGGCCGAGCGCAAATGGGACGGCATCCGCGGCCAGCTGATCCTGCGCGGGGGCGAGCATTGGCTGTGGTCGCGCGGTGAGGATCTGATGACCGACCGCTTCCCGGAACTGGCGCAGTTGCGCGATTTCGTCCCCGAGGGGACCGTGATCGACGGCGAGGTGCTGGCCTGGGATGCCGAGGGCAAGCGCCCCCTGCCCTTTGCCCGGTTGCAGCCGCGCATCGGGCGCAAGACGGTGCCGAAAAAGCTGCTGAAAGAGGCCCCCGTCATCGTCATGGCCTATGACCTGCTGGAATGGGGCGGCGCGGATTGGCGCGACCGGCCCCTGTCCGAGCGGCGCGCGCAGCTCGACCGTCTTGTACAAGACTTGCCCGAGGGCGCGCCATTGCGCCTGTCCCCGTCGGTCGCGGCGGACACATGGGGCGATCTGGCCGAGGCCCGCGCCATCAGCCGCGAGATCGGGGCCGAGGGACTGATGCTGAAACGCCGCGCCGCGCCCTATCTTGCCGGCCGCAAGAAAGGCGACTGGTGGAAATGGAAGGTCGATCCCCTGACCATCGACGCGGTGATGATCTATGCGCAGGCCGGCTCGGGGCGTCGGGCGACCCTTTATACCGATTTCACATTCGCCGTCTGGGACGGGGACGCGCTTGTGCCCTTCACCAAGGCCTATTCCGGCCTGACGGACGCCGAGTTTCGCAAGATCACCGCCTGGGTGCGCAAGAACACGACCGACCGCTTCGGCCCCGTGCGGGCGGTCAAGCCACACCACGTGTTCGAGATCGCCTTCGAAGGCATCCAGGAAAGCCCGCGCCACAAGTCCGGCGTTGCATTGCGCTTTCCCCGCATGGCCCGTTGGCGACAGGACAAGCCCGTGTCCGAGGCCAACACGCTGGACGACCTCAAGGCGATGTTGGCGCAATACGGCTGATGCCCTGACCTGCATCAAGGCGACTCGGTCATTTCATCCGCAACATATGGGCGTCTTTTCTCGGCAGGCATGGAGGTTGCCATGACGAATGTGGACGCGCTTTTGAAATCGACGGTCGAGGAACTGGACAAGTTGCTCAACCCCAAGAACGTGCTCGGCGACCCGATCGAACGCGACGGCGCCACGGTCATTCCCATCGTCAGCTACGGCTTCGGCTTTGGCGCGGGCGGTGGCGAAGGCACCGGCACCGCCGGCAAGGGCCCGACCCAGGGCCAGGGCGGCGGCGCGGGCGCGGGCGGTGGGATCAAGCCCCTGGGCGCGATCATCATCGACCAGAACGGCGCCCGCGTCGAAGCAGTCAAGGGCGCGATGACCTCGGTCGCGACCGTTCTGGCCGAAACGGCGGGCCGCGCCATGGGCCGCGGCGCGGACAAGGACGAAGACGCCTGAGCGCATGGCGGTCGCGCTCGGCATTCTTGCGGCGGTTCTCGGGGCCGCGGTGCTGGTGATCCTGCTGCCGTGGCACCTGCGGTTTCGCATACGGACATCGCCGGCCGAATTCCATGCCGAGCTGCGGCTGTTGGCAGGCCATGCGCCTGCCATCCCCCTGACGGGCGGGCCAAAGCGCGATGGGCAGCCACCCGACAAACCGAAACGGGCGGTGCCGCGACGGGCGGCGCATCATGTCGGCCAAGCCCGGTCCCTTCGGGGCCTTGGTGCGCTTGTGTCCGGTGTGATCTCGGCCTTTCGCGTGCGCAATCTGGACCTTGTGGGGCGGATCGGCACCGGCGACCCTGCGGATACGGGCGTCCTCTGGGGCTGTCTGGCCCCTTTCGTCTACGGGCCCGGACAGGCCATGCACCGGATCGAGATCGTACCGGATTTCGCGACGCGGATTTTCGATATGACCGCCGCCGGCACACTGGCCATTCGGCCCGACCGGCTGCTGGGCAGCGGACTGCGCTTCGCCTGGGTCAATCGCGGGATGCTGTTCTCCAAGGGGGCGGCATGAGGCAGCGGCGCGTCTCCCTTGGCCCGGTGCGCCACTGCGGCCCCGTCACCGTCGCCGCCGTGGAAGAGGTCGTGCTGGAGGTGATGCCCGGCGCGCCTCCGTCCGGACGCGTCGTCGGCTTGGCCGCGAAACGCCCCCTTGCTATCGTGATCCGTACACCGGGGGGCCTTGTCGCCACGGAACCTGACGGGCGCCCCATGACGCTTGCCACGCTCGACGCGCTCTGCCCCGGCGCGCGGGACCGCCTGACACCCGATCTGATCAACCAAGGAGGACCCCACATGCAGACCAAGGACATCATCCAGTACGCGCATGCGCTCTACGACGCCCATGGCGACAAGGCCGAGGCCGAAGCCGCACAAAAGGCCGCCGCGGCGCGTGACGAGGGCAACGCCGAAGACGCCGAGAAATGGGACAAGATCCGCGCCCATATCAAGGAATTGCGCGGCCCCAAATCGACCTGACCCGCGCGCCTAGCTCAGCAGATCGGGGCGCAGGATCATCAGCGCCCCGAGCCCCAGCAGGACGATCCCGCCGACCAGGTGCGACAGGCGCGACAGCGTCCCACTGCCCGAGACGGCACGCAACGTCACCATCGCGACGACAAAGATGGCCGTGTCGTCCAGCAGGAAAACCGCGATGTAGAGGGCCAGGTAGCCCAACGAGGCCGCAGGCGCGGGATCGTGCATCGCAAGGGTCTGGGTGTAGATCGCGGGGATGCCCGCCGAACAGGCCAGTTCGATCAGGTTCACCCCCACCGCCAGCACGGCAATGCCAAGGCCCGCGATCACGATGTTGGGCTCCTCGACAAGCCGCTGAAACGCCGCGCGGATCGTTTGCCGCCGCGCCGATGGGGTGACCCGGCACACACCCTCGGGGTTGGTCCAGTATTCCCGCAGGTAATAGCCCCCCGCCACCAGCGCCAGCGCACCGATCACCAACCGCAGCCACGACAGCGCGCCCAGCCACATCACGATGTTCAGCCATGCGGCCATCACCGCGAAATACATCGCCGCGGTGGTCAGCAGAAAGATCGCGCCGAGGGTCCACATGCGCCACGGCTCGCGCACGCCCAGCAAGAACCCGATCAGCAGGGCCAGCACCCACATCGCACATGGGTTGAACCCGTCTACGGCAGCAAGGGCCACCGTCAGCGCGGGCAGCGACAGGTCGCCCAGATCGACCTCGCCCAAAAGGGGCAGGCTCACGCGCCGCTCCAGCGCGGGCGCCTGGGGCGCTGACGGCGCAGGGGCCGGCGGGTGCGTCTGGGGCGTGCCGGCCGCGGCATGGCGCGCGCCGGCCACCACGTCGGGGCACAGGGCATCGCGACAGGCCGCGATCATCTGCCGGTAGGTTTCGCGCGTGCTGCCATCGCGGGCAAATCCGATCTGGTAGCGCGGCCCCACCACGAAAAGCGGTACGGCGGGCGACGCGATCTCGAGGCGTCCGGCCACCTCGCGAAACAGAAGGTTGGCCTCGAGCGAGGCCCCCAGTTCAATCTCGCCCACCTGTACGCCGTCCATTTCGGCACTCAACGCGCGCAGGGCCTCGCGGGCAAGCTCGCAATAGGGGCAGCCCTGCTGCCAGAAGACATAGGCCCGAACCTCGGGCGTCTGCGCGCCGCCGGGGGATGGCGCGAGCAGGGCAAAGACCATCACCACCCAGACGGTCAAGGCGGCCGCGCCCCGCGCCACCCGTCGCCCATAAAAGGCGTCCCGGCAAGGCGACCCGACCCAGGTTCTTGGCACGGGCTGTGTCATGGCGCGATGTCACCACGCGGCCACGGCACGCTCCTTGATCCACCTCAATGGATGGCGGCGCGCCTCATCTCAGCGAAAGCCATAGCTTTGGTCCCACGCGCCATAGGCATTGCTGGTGACGCCAAACCGGCTGATGCCGCCATAGGCCGTTTGCGGCCCGGTCACCACGACCGAGACCACCCCGCCCGGGGCCACATCGATGCGCCCGGCATGCACCGCAGCGGGGCAAATCGCGCTGTCGGAGGTGTAATGCCCCGAGCCCCAGATCACCTGCGACACCGCGCCGGTTGGCGGGCATTGATAGGGAAACCCCTGACCGACCTGCCCGGCCAGCCCCATGCTTTGGGGCGATGCGGTCCAATCCGCAAGGGCCGGCGCCGCCAGCCCCGCGACCGCCAGCATGGCGCCAACAAATGAACGGACCAACTTGCACTTTCCTTTGCACAACCTGACCGCGCGGGCCGCACACGAGATGCCGCACACCCCGCAAGGGTGCCTCGGATCGCGAAGTCGCGAACGTCAGGATTGCCGCGGCAGGGATCGGCCCGCCGTTCCATGGCGTGGATCAGGCAACCTCGGCCACCGATACCGGGCGCCTTTTCGCCTGCCATTCACGCGCGGCCGCCCCGAATGCCGCAAACAGCGGGCGACTGACCGGATCGGTCGCGGCGCGGTACTCGGGATGCCATTGCACCGACAGCGTGAAGCCGGGCGCATCCTTGACATAGGTGGCCTCGGGTGTGCCGTCGGGCGCGTGGCCGTCGATGACGATGCGTGCGCCGGGCGACTTGATGCCCTGCCCATGCAGCGTGTTCGTCATCACCTCGGTCGCGCCCAACAGCCGATGGAACGGTCCGCCCTCGGTGAAGGTCACGGTGTGGCGCAGGGCGAATTTCTCTTCGATCGTGCCATCGGGGGGCATGCGGTGGTTCATGCGCCCCGGCAGATCGCGGATCTCGGGGTAGAGCGTGCCGCCCATGGCGACGTTGACTTCCTGAAATCCGCGGCAGACGCCCAGGATGGGTTGGCCGCGCTCGACACAGGCCCGGATCAGGGGCAGCGCCACGGCGTCCCGCGCGCGGTCAAAGGCGCCATGCGCCTCGGTCGCGTCCTCGCCGTATTCCTCGGGGTGGACATTGGGCCGCCCGCCGGTGAACAGGAACCCGTCGCAGGCCGCCAGCAATTCGTCGGTGCCGACGAAACGCGGATCGGCCGGGATCAACAGCGGCATGCAATCGGCCACCGCGGCGATCGCTTCGGAGTTCATCGTGCCGCCCGCATGGGTCGGATACTCGTCATTGACGAGGTGATGATTGCCGATGATGCCGATGACGGGCCGGGCCATGACTGTCCTTTCGCGAAACCTGCGCCTTTGGCGATATAGCCCAAGTGGGCGCGCGCGCAAAGGGACAGCCCGCCCACGGCCCGCACAGACCACCCGACGCCGTTGCACAGGGCTAGGGGTGCGGCAGGCGTGCGGTCACTTCGATCTCGATCCTCATGCGCGGGTCCTGCAACGCCGCGACCATCATCGTCGAGGCCGGCCGCACCGCGCCCAGCCATTTGCGCGTCACCGGCCAGCAGGCGGGCCAATCCGCGGCCACGGGCAGGATGTAGCGCACCCGCACCACATCGGCCATCGACGCCCCCGCCTCCTGCAACGCGGCGGAAATGGTGCGAAAGGCTTGCTCGGCCTGCGCCGCCACATCCTCGGCGATCTCCATCGTGGCGTAGTCGAACCCGGTCGTACCTGCGACGAACACCCAGCCATCGGCCACAACCGCCCGCGAATAGCCGATCTCGGCCTCAAAGGGCGACCCCGTCGAAATCAGCCTGTCAGCCATCACGCCCCTCCGCCTTGCGCCCGCGCCTGGCGTCGGCCCGGCACCGGTCCGAACAATAGCGCACCTCGTCCCAGACCTTCTCCCATTTCTTGCGCCAGGCAAAGGGGCGCCCGCATTGCGCGCAGTCCTTTTGCGGCAGATCCGACTTTCTGCGCATCTTTCCCACGGCGTCCTCCCTCCGGTCTGTTCCACCCGATCTTTATCCCGAAAATATGCAATCCAGCGGCGAAAGGGGCTCAAGGCCCCTTGAGGCGCTCGACCGGGCGACGCGCAAGGCGCGGCGCAATCGCCTCACAGATCCATGCGCAACTGCCGGTCCTCGCCCCCACCGCGCCGCCGCGGGGCGCGGTCGTTGACGAAATGCCGCCCCGCGCCGCCATCCTTGCGGCTGGCATGCTTTTCCACGATCCGCGCCGCTTCGGCCCGGAATGCATCGCCCCGACGCACGGCCCAGACCCGCTCGCGCGCCGCGCGCGCCGCCTGCGCCACATCGACCAACGGGGCCGGATAGGCGCGCCCCAACAGCCGTCCCGCCCCCTCCCATCGCCATGGCTCCTGCAGGAAGGCGTCCGGCACCTCGGCCAGCTCCGGCACCCAGGCCCGCGTGAAGGCGCCCGTCGGGTCCTGATCGTGGCCCTGTTTGACGGGGTTGTAGATGCGCACCGTGTTCATGCCGGTGGTGCCCGATTGCATCTGCACCTGCGGCCAGTGGATACCCGGCTCGTAATCGGTGAACATCCGCGCCAGATGCGGGCCGGTCGCGCGCCAGTCCAGCCAGAGATGATACGAGGCCACCGCCACGAGCATCGAGCGCATGCGAAAGTTCAGCCAGCCGCCATGATCGAGATACCGCATGCAGGCATCGACAAAGGGCAGGCCCGTCTCGCCCGCCTGCCAGGCGGCCAGACGCGCGGCATCGGCCTCGCGCGGGCGCAGCCCCTCATAGGCGGGATGCAGACAGCGCGTCTCGATACTGGGCTGATCCTCGAGCTTCTGCATGAAATGGTCGCGCCAGGCCAGCCGCGCCTCGAAGCTTTTCAGCGATCCCGCCCAGCCCTCGCGCGTGCCCTTGACCTCGGCCTTGCGCGCCTTGGTGGCCTGAACCGCCTCGCGCGGGCTGATCGTGCCCCAGGCCAGATGCGGCGACAGGCGCGAACAGGCCGCAGCACCCGACAGCGGCGAGGACATGTCGCGCCGATAGGTCCGGCCGCGCTCGGTCAGGAAACTGTCCTGCAGGGCCATTGCATGGGACCGTCCGCCTTTCTGACGCCCCGGACAGGGGTCGAAGGCCAGCCCCAGATCGCGCGCCTCGGGGATGGCGCCCGGCGCCTCCGGCAGAGGGTTCAGCGCCTCGGGTACGGCCACCGTCTTGCGCCGCATCGCCTTTTCGCGCCCCGCCGCCCAGCCGTCGCGCCCCGACAGGCGCCGCACCACGCCCAGTTGCGGCACCTCGGTCCAGACGATGCCCGCGTCGCGCGCCCAGGCCGCGACGCGGCGGTCGCGCGCATAGGTCCAGAGGTTGCCGGTTTCCTCGGTGCTGAAGATCCGGGTGATCGCATGCCGCGCCGTCACATCGCCCAGCACCTGCACCGCGTCGCCCGGGCGCACGACCAGCGGCGCGCCCAACCCGGCCAGATCGGCGCGCAATTCGGCCAGGCTTTCGGCGACGAAGCGCCAGTGCCGCGCCGCGGCATCGGGCTGCGCCCAAAGCTCGGGCTCGACGATATAAAGGGGCAGCACGCGCGCGCCCACCTCGCAGGCCGCAGCCAGCGCGGGGTTGTCATCTATGCGCAGGTCGCGCTTGAACCAAACAAGAACATGGCCGCTCATGGGCGGTCAGATAAGGGGAAATCGGCGCGGGTCAAAGCGATTCCCGCAGCCCCTCGGTCGGACGTGACCGCCTCGGCACCGCCGCCCGGACATCGGGTGCGATCCACGGGCCCGCAGACCGCTTTTTCAGCGCGCCAGACCCGATCAGCCCAGGCACCGAAACCCGACCGCCCAGGCGCTAGGCGATGATTGCGCGGTCGTGGTGGTCGCGTGGGGTCTCGGCAGCACCGATGCCGGTGTGCTCGCAGGGCTTGCGGTCTCGTCCCGATCCCCGATGCCGGTCCGGGTCCGCATCGCGGCGCGGTTGCGGCCCACTCGTCCACGCTCTAGCTATATCGGGACGCAGCAAGCAGGAAGCCCCATGAAGGACGCCGTCCCCCAACCCATTCACCTCGTCGATTACAGGCCGCCCAGCCACCTCGTCGAGGATGTGCACCTGACCTTCCGCCTGTCGCCCAAGGGAACGCGCGTGATCGCGAAGATCCGGTTCCGGGCCAATCCCGAGGGGCTTGACGAGGGCAACCTGCGCCTTGACGGCGAAAACCTGCGGCTGATCTCGCTCAGCCTGAACGGCCACCCGCTGACCGCGCTGGATTACCTGCTCACGCCGCAGGGTCTGACCATCCCGGCCGAGCGCCTGCCCGGCCCCGCCTTCACCCTGTGCAGCGAGGTCGAGATCGACCCCGAGGCGAATACTGCACTGGAAGGGCTCTATACCTCGAACGGGATGTTCTGCACCCAATGCGAGGCCGAAGGGTTCCGAAAGATCACATTCTACCCCGACCGGCCCGACGTCATGGCGCCCTTCACCGTCCGCATCGAAAGCGATCTGCCGGTGCTGTTGTCCAACGGCAACCCCTTGGCCAGTGGCGAGGGCTGGGCCGAATGGCACGACCCGTGGCCCAAGCCCGCCTACCTGTTCGCCCTGGTTGCGGGCGATCTGGTGGCCCAGTCCGACCGCTTCACCACCGCCAGCGGGCGCGACGTGGCGCTGAACATCTGGGTGCGTCCCGGCGACGAGGACCGCTGCGATTACGCGATGGATGCTCTGAAACGCTCGATGGCGTGGGACGAACAGGTCTATGGCCGCGAATACGACCTCGACATCTTCAACATCGTCGCGGTGGACGATTTCAACATGGGCGCGATGGAGAACAAGGGGTTGAACATCTTCAACTCCAAATACGTTCTGGCCAGCCCCGAGACCGCGACCGACCGCGACTATGACTGGATCGAGGGGATCGTCGCGCACGAGTATTTTCACAACTGGACGGGCAACCGCATCACCTGCCGCGACTGGTTCCAGCTGTGTCTGAAAGAGGGCCTGACCGTGTTCCGCGATCAGCAGTTCAGCGCCGACATGCGCAGCGCCCCGGTCAAACGGATCGAGGATGTGCTGCAATTGCGTGCCCGCCAGTTCCGCGAGGACGGTGGCCCTCTGGCCCACCCCGTGCGGCCGGAAAGCTATGTCGAGATCAACAATTTCTATACCGCCACGGTGTACGAGAAGGGGGCCGAGCTGATCCGCATGCTGCGCGAGCTTGTGGGCCCCGATGCCTATGCCGCGGCCCTGGACGAGTATTTCGCCCGCCATGACGGGCAGGCCTGCACCATCGAGGATTGGCTGCAGGTGTTCGAGGATGTGACCCAACGCGACCTGTCCCAGTTCAAGCGGTGGTACACGCAGGCGGGCACCCCGCGCGTCAGCGCCGAATGGCATATCGCGGACGGCACCCTGTCCCTGACGCTCCGCCAGGAGGTGCCAGCAACGCCCGGTCAGCCGCTCAAGGAACCCGCGCTGATCCCCGTGCGGCTGGGCATGCTGACCCCCGAGGGGGCCGAGATCCTGCCCGACATGGTGATCGAACTGGACAGCCCCGAGGTCAGCCGCAGCTGGGATCTGGCCGATCTGGCGCAGGCCGCCGGGGTGTCTGTGCCGCAGCGGGTGATCCCGTCGCTCTTGCGGGGCTTCTCGGCGCCCGTGGTGCTCGACGCTGCGCTGACCCCCGAGGATCGGGCGGTGCTGCTGGCCCATGACGGCGATCCGTTCAACCGATGGGAGGCCGGGCGCCGCCTGCTGCGCGAGGCCCTGGTGGCAGACCTGGCCCAGACCCGGTTCGACACCGCCGGCGTCATCGAGGCGCTGGGCCATGCGGCCGGCGACACGCACCTCGATCCGGCCTTTCGGGCGCTGGTGCTGTCGCTCCCCTCCGAGGACGATATCGCCCAGGCGATCTGCGATATCGGCCTTGTCCCCGACCCCGTGGCCATTGCCGATGCGCATCGGGCGCTGTCGGCGCGGATGGGCGCGGCGCTCGGCCCGCTCCTGCAACGGCTCTATGCCGAGAACGACCCCGGCCCCGCCTATTCGCCTGCCGCCGAAGATGCCGGCAAACGGGCGCTGCGCAATACCGCGCTGCGGCTGCTGTCACTGACCGGCGACCTGACCCTGGCCCGGGCCCAGTTCGAGAACGCGCGCAACATGACCGACCAGGTCGCGGCCCTGTCCTGCCTGATCGCGGGCGGCGAGACCGAGGCCGCCGCCCGCTTCGAGGCGCAATGGCAGGGCGACCGGCTGGTGATGGACAAATGGTTCATGCTGCAGATCGCGCAGGCCCCGCGCGACATGGCGCTGGACCGCGCGAAGGCGCTGACCGAGCATCCGCTTTTCGACTGGAAGAACCCCAACCGGTTCCGCTCGGTGATCGGGGCACTGGGGCAGACGCCGGCGGCGTTTCACGACCCCTCTGGCGCGGGCTATCGCTTCGTGGCCGATTGGCTGATCCGGCTCGATGGGCTGAACCCGCAGACCGCGGCGCGGATGTCGACCCTCTTCGAGACATGGCGCCGCTATGACGCGGACCGGCAAGAATTGATCCGCGCCGAACTGGAGCGCATCGCCGCTACCGAAGGGCTGAGCCGCGACATGTCCGAGATGGTCGCGCGGATCAGCGGCTGAGCCGCCCGCCGCCCGCCGCCCGCCGCCCGCCGCGCGCACGAGCGTCAATGGGCACGGCGCGGATGCAGCGCGGGCCTGCCGCGTGCGGATGGACTGGCCGGCCCCGGGCCCCGGCCCTGGCCGCTCCGGGCGCGGGTCGCGCGGACCTGTCCCGCAGGGACAGCCCGCGCGCCACGCCCAAACCATCCCGGTATGGCGCAGCCATCCCGGGATGGGCGGGAGGGCCACCCGGCGGACCGTCAGCGCATCAGCTGCGTGTAGCTCCAGATCAAGGCGATCAGCACCGGCTGGTGCAGCAGGTAGATCGCCAGCGAATGTGACCCCGGCCAGGCCAGGGCGCGGGCCGCCGCGCCGCCCTGCCAGCCCGCCGCGCGTGTCCACAGCCCGCTGCGCGTGCCGATCCGCCCCGCCGCGATCCCCAAGAACAGGGGCCCGACCCAGGGCAGGAGGGGCACGTAATCCACGGCGATGACCGGCACGCGCTGCAACCCCGTCCACCAGAGCGGCCACGGGTTGAACAGGTCGCTGCGCGCGATCTCGGGCGCGGCGAAGGCCAGCGCCGCCAGGCCGATCAGCGCCACCGCCGGCAGGCGCAGCACCAGCATGCCCACAAGGCTCGCCGCCGCGATGCAATGCAGGATGCCGAAAAAGATGAAGGCCTGCGGGATCGCCACCCAGGTGACTGCGGTGATCAACGCGGCCGCCGCCGCGATCTTCAAGAAGCGCCGCCAGAAGGCCGGCCAGCGCACCCCCTGCCCATGGGCAAGCCACAGGCTGACCCCGGCAAGGAACAGGAAACTGCCCGCCGTGCCCAGCGCCAGGGCGCGCCACGCCCCGCTCAGCACCGTGCCGGGGGCGAGATAGCCGAAGGTCTCGAGATCATAGGCGAAATGAAAGATCGCCATCGCCACAAGCGCCGCCGTACGCGCCTGATCCAGGGCCAGAATCCGCCCCCGGCGCGGCATCGCCACCGCCGTCATGTCACGTGCCTGCATCACCATCGGCGTGATCCTAACAGCCTGCCCGCGGCTTGCCCATGGCCCCGCGCCGCCAAGCTTCCCCGCCGCGGCCACAAACTCGTCCAAATTTGGTGGTCCCCTCGACGGCATGAGCGATACTTTCGAATATGCCGCCCGTCCCGGGAACACCGCCCTCAGCCTCGCCACCTTCGCCGGGTTGAGCCTGCTGACCTCGCAATTGTGGCCGATCATGCCCGGCTACGTCCTGCTGCTGTTTCTGCCCGCTCTGGCGATCACCTTCGCCCAGATGGTTCTGATCCCCACATGGGGGATGCGGATCGGCGACACGACGTGGCAGATCGAGGCCGGCCACGAGGCGCGCTCGGTGCCCGTGGCCCAGATCGCCTATCTTCGGATCAATGACCGCACCGGCCCGGCGCAGGTTGCGGTGATCCTGACCAGCGGCGAGGCGGTTCCCCTCCCGGTCGAGGCACTGCCCGATCCGCTGACCCTGATCCGCGAAGCGACAAGCCGCGGCATCCCCGTGCGTCACGCCTGAGCGCAGCGCCGCCCGGCGCGGCCACGCGCCCGTCATCTTGCGGGGCGTGGCACCGGGCGCGCGGCGATGTCTCGGCCCGGTGCCCCGGCCATCGCCAATGTCGCCCCCTCTCCCGGATCGTCGGGGCGCATGCGCGGCCGCGTCGGACTGCGGCAATAGTCCTGCGCACGCACCCAGCGACGCATGTCCTCGCGCTTGCGCCGCGAATGGAACGGCCCCCAGTCGGCGGCAACCCCGCGCATGCCCGCGGACACGACCTGGTCGCGCGGCACGGTGATGCCCATGATCCGGATCCCACAGCGCAGGTTCGCCCCGCCGTTCAGCAGGGCATCGGCGCTTTGCACGTCGCAATTGCGCCAGCGCGCGGTGCCGGGCGCGATCTGGACCAGACCGAACCATTGCCCGCCTCCGCCCACGGCCCGCGGGTTGTGGGTGCTTTCATGCCAGGCCAGTGTCGAGATCAGCCCGGCCCAGAACGCAGCGCGTTGGGCGCGGTCGGCGGTGACGTAGCCCGGACACCAATCGGTGATGTCCCGCGGCACCACGTCGAGCAGCGGCGCGCCGGGGCCGCGCAGGGCGGCCATCACCGACGCGGTCCAGCGCTGGCCCCTTGGGTGTTCGTCCCAACGCAGGCTGGGCACCAGCCATGCCTCGCGTTGCGCGGGGCGGCGGCTGCGCAACGGGGCCAAAGCGGACTCTACGGGATCATCCGGCAGGCTGGCCGGGGTCACGGCACCGCCCAAGGGGGGGGCCAGGATCATCTGGCCGGCGGTCACCTCGACCGGGTCTTCGGCGGGCCGAGTCACCTCGGGTGTAGCCGCGACAGGGCGCGGCATCGGGCGCAGCATTGCGCCGGCGGGGCCGTCCTGCGCCTGGGCCGGGGTGCCGCCCCCGAAACCGCAAACCACGCAAACGACCAGCGCCACAGCCTTGGTCAGCGGCTTGGCAGCCATGCGCTTCCCCCAGTTGCGACCGCGCACCGCGCGACTGTGCCCAAGCGCGCTCGAAAAGGCAAGGAAAACAAGGGGGCGGCGGCCGCGTTACCGGATCTCAGCCGGTGCAGAAGGGCTGCGCGCTGACCCAGCCGCGCATGTCCTCGCGCTTTTCGGCCTGGACGAAGGGGCCCCAATCGGCCGCGACGCCGCCGCGCCCGCTGGCCACCACCCCGTCGCGCGGCACGGTTTCGGCCCAGATGCGCAGGGCGCAGGCGAGGTTCGCCTCGCCATTGCGCAGCGCGTCGCCGCTGGTGGCGTTGCAGCCATAATGGCGCGCGGTCGCCGGGCTGATCTGGACGAGGCCAAACCATCGCCCCCCGCCTCCCACGGCCTGCGGGTTCCAGGTGCTTTCATGGCGCGCGAGCGTCGAGAGAAGGCCCACCCAGAACGCCTCGCGCTCGGCGCGGGTGCCCTCTGTGTAGGCGGGGCACCAAGCCTCGATATCGGCTGGCACCAGATCGGGCAGATGACCCGCGGGCGCCCCCACGTCAAGCATGGCAAGGCTGGCTTCGGTCCAGGCGGGGGCCTCGGGGCGGTGGTCCCAGCGCATCACGAACTCGGTCGGGTCGGCCTCGGTGGCGCCGAGGGGCGCGAGGGAACAGCCCGTCAGGCCCAGGACGGCCAAAGCCGCCAGCAAGATCGCACGCATCATCTTGTCTCGAAACTGTTGCAGACAGCGCGGTGTGCCCCCAAGCCGCCTTGCCGAGTCCATCGTTCTGTCGCCCCCCCCGGCCAGTCGGCAGAAGCCCGCCCAAGGCGTGTCGCGCCAGATCAGCCCCTGTGCGGCACCGCGCGCGGACGGACGCCCCGCAGGGGCGGCCCCCGCGCGCCGGGCCCAAACCGCGGGGCGATGCGCGTCAGCGCGTCCCCCGTAGGCGGGAGGACCCCGTTGCAATCAAAAAAATCCCCGCCGGCCACGCGACCGGCGGGGACAGCGCCCAGATATCGCACGCGGCTCAGGCGGCCTTTTTGGCGTGGCGGCCTTCCTCGATCTCTTCGACGATCTTGCCGACGAAATCCTTCAGGTCGTTCGGGTTTCGGCTGGTGACGATGCCGCCGTCGGCAATGGCGGATTGATCGACCCATTCGGCCCCGGCATTCACCACATCGGTCTTGATCGAGGGATACGAGGTCATCGGGCGGCCCTTGGCAAGGCCCGCCTCGACCAGCAGCCACGGCGCGTGGCAGACGGCGGCAACCACCTTGCCGTCGCGGGCGAAGGCCTTGACCGTCTCGATGGCGCGGTCATCGACGCGCAGCAGATCGGGGTTGATCTGCCCGCCTGGCAGAACCAGCGCGTCATACCCGGCGACGTCGATCGCGTCGAAGGACAGGTCGGCCTCGGCCGCGCGGCCCCAGTCGCTGCCTTCCCAGCCCTTGATGGGCTTGCCATCGGGCGTGGCGACGTGAACGGTCGCGCCCTTCACGCGCAACTGGTCGCGGGGAAATTCCAGCTCGGATTGCTCGAACCCGTGAGTGGCGATGATGAGAATCCTGGCCTCGGTAATCTTCGGCATGTCGTGTCCTTTCGGCTCGCGTTCAGCTATGGGGGGCTGCCCGACCGGCGCCCCTTCCCCCTCAAAACGCCTGCCGCCGGTTTGCGTTCCATCCCCCGCATCCGCGCGCCCCCTTGCCCGACCCGCGCCGCTGACCTAAACGCTGGATCAAACGAGACGGAGGCCCGAGAATGCTCGACCTGACCCCAGACGATAAACCGACCCCGAAGCCCAAGATCATCCCCGGCGCCAAGCAGGACTGGGAACTGGTGATCGGCATGGAGGTGCATGCGCAGGTCTCGACACGCGCCAAGCTGTTCTCGGGGGCGTCCACCCAATTCGGGGCCGAACCGAACTCGAACGTGGCCTTCGTGGACGCAGGCATGCCCGGCATGCTGCCCGTCATCAACGAGGCCTGCGTGGCGCAGGCGGTGCGCACCGGGCTGGGCCTCAAGGCGGAAATCCACCTGAACTCGGCCTTCGACCGCAAGAACTATTTCTATCCCGACCTGCCGCAGGGCTACCAGATTTCCCAGCTTTACCACCCCATCGTGGGCGAAGGCAAAGTGTTGGTCGAGATGGGCGACGGCACCGCGCGCATGGTCCGGATCGAGCGCATTCACCTTGAACAGGATGCGGGCAAGTCGATCCACGACATGGACCCGGCGATGAGCTTTGTCGATCTCAACCGCACGGGCGTCGCGTTGATGGAGATCGTCAGCCGCCCCGACATTCGCGGCCCCGAGGAGGCCGCGGCCTATGTAGCCAAGCTGCGCCAGATCATGCTGTATCTGGGCACCTGCGACGGCAACATGCAGAACGGCAACCTGCGCGCCGACGTGAACGTGTCGATCTGCCAGCCGGGCGCCTACGAGAAATACCGCGAGACGGGCGATTTCAGCCATCTGGGCACCCGCTGCGAGATCAAGAACATGAACTCGCTGCGCTTCATCCAGGCCGCCATCGAATACGAGGCGCGCCGCCAGATCGCCATCGTCGAGGCCGGCGGCACCGTCGACCAGGAAACCCGCCTCTACGATGCCGACAAGGGCGAGACGCGGTCGATGCGCTCCAAGGAAGAGGCGCATGATTACCGCTACTTCCCCGATCCCGACCTTCTGCCGCTCGAGATCGAGCAGGCCTGGGTGGACGAGATCGCCGCCAACCTGCCCGAACTGCCCGACGCCAAGAAGGCCCGCTTCATCGGCGACTACGGCCTGTCGGATTACGACGCCAGCGTGCTGACCGCCGATCTGGAGGCCGCGCATTACTTCGAGTCGGTCGTGGCCGAGGCGAAAGATGGCAAATCCGCCGCCAACTGGGTCATCAACGAGTTGTTCGGCCGCCTGAAGAAGGACGAGACATCCATCACCGACAGCCCGATCACACCCGCCCAGCTGGGCCAGATCGTCAAGCTGATCAAGTCCGACGCGATCTCGGGCAAGATCGGCAAGGAGGTGTTCGAGATTGCCTATACTACCGGCCGCGATCCCGAGGAAATCGTCGAGACCGAGGGCATGAAGCAGGTCACCGACACCGGCGCGATCGAAACGGCGGTGGAAGAGATCATCGCTGCCAACCCCGCACAGGTCGAAAAGGCCAAGCAGAACCCCAAGCTGGCCGGCTGGTTCGTGGGTCAGGTGATGAAGGCCACCGGCGGCAAGGCCAACCCCAAGGCCGTTAACGAGATCGTGACCGCCAAACTGGGCCTGTGAGGGAATGCGCCGCCGGGACCCACTGGCGACGCATAACGAACGCGTCAAGTTGCGGGCGGCGTTTCTGAACGCGCTTGCCCTCGGCTTTCTAGGGTTCGCCTTTCTGCGGCCGCTTGTCGAGGGCACGCTGACGCTCAACCTGCTGACCGTCTCGTTTTTTCTGACGGGGCTGGTTTTGCATCGCGCCGCAGATTACATACTGAAGTATCTGGAAACGGAGGACTGACATGGACAGCCTCACATTGCTTGCCATTCCGGGCCTTGCGCTTGCGATTGCCTGGCTTCTGGTGGCCGACACCCGCCGCACGGCACGGCGCAACGAACGCCGCGATCATCCCGCCGAGTGACGGTGTCCCACGGGCCTAGCTGAACCGGTCAGCCCGGATGCCCCTTGCCTAGAACCCTGTCGCCGCTGTATGACGCGCCGGTTCATCGCCCGGAGAGGTCCATGCCCTATTTCGAGTACAAGGTCGTGCCCGCCCCCGACAAGACGCCGCGCGTCCGGGGCCTGAAAGGGGCGGATCGCTTCGCCTACACGCTCGAGGCCATTCTTGGCGACATGGGCGCCGAGGGCTGGGAATATGTGCGGGCCGATCGGTTCGAGGATACCGAGCGCCGGGGCCTTGGCTTGACGGCGAAATCGACGGTGACGCGCTGCGTGCTGATCTTCCGCCGCGAGGTTTTCTACGAAGACGAGGCCAGCGACCCGCCCGCCCAAGAGGCCCCGGCCGATGTCCCCGAGCCAGACACCGAGGTCGTGACCGAGCCCTCCCCCAGCCGACGCCTTGTGGCCGACCCGGCCGACCGCGCCGCCGAGTGAGGTTTCAGGCGCTGATCTTCAGCGCCAGCGCGTGAATCTCGGCCACCAGTTCCTTTCCCAGCGCATCATGCACCGCGCGATGCTGCGCGATCCGCGACAGGCCCGCGAATTTTTCACTTTCGATGCGCACGCGAAAATGGCTTTCGCCACCCTCCTGATACCCCGCATGGCCACGGTGGCTTTCGCTTTCGTCGACCACGTCCAGCACGCGCGGCGCAAACGCCTCTTGCAGTCGTGATCTGATTTTCTCGGTTCGCGTCACGAAATCCACCTCTCGCCTCTTTTCCTTGCCGCCCAAAACCCTAAACTGCCTGTTCCGAGTCGAGAAGGGCCCGAGCATGAGTGACAAAGACCCGTTCAATTTCGACCTGCGTGTCTCTACCGACAAGAAGAAACGCCGCTCGGGTCGGCGTGGCATGTCGGGCGCGTTCGAGACCTCGCAACGCGTCTGCGAACACCCGGGCTGCACCGAGCCGGGGCAATATCGCGCGCCCAAGGCGCCCGACGTCCTGGACGATTTCTACTGGTTCTGCCGCGAGCATGTGCGCGAATACAATCTCAAGTGGAACTTCTTCGAAGGCACGACCGAGGCCGAGATGGAGGCGCAACTCGACCGCGACCGCGTCTGGGACCGGCCCACGAAACCCTTCAAGAAATCGACCGAGGAACGCGCCTGGGCGAGGCTGGGTATCGAGGACCCGCATCAGGTGCTGGGGCAGAACGCCACCCGGAACCCCGGGCGCGGGCGCGGCGGCACGGGGCGCAAACTGCCGCCCACAGAACGCCGCGCCATCGAGATCCTGGACGCCAAGGACCACTGGACCAAGACCGAAATCCGCAAAAGCTACAAGGCCCTGATCAAGGTGCTGCACCCCGACATGAACGGCGGCGACCGCTCGGATGAAGACCGCCTGCAGGAGGTCGTCTGGGCCTGGGACCAGATCAAGGACAGCCGTAATTTCGGCGATTGACCGACGCGATGCGGCCCTCGGGGACCAGCTGTTGATCTTTATCCCTCAAATATGCCCGCCGGAGGCGCCAGCGCCGTGCAGGGCCCAATGCCCTGCGCGGCGCTTGCCCGGCGACGCGCGACCGCGCGGCGCGACCCGTCGATGACCTCTCCCCCCAAACAGGTGAAGACCCTGATCCTCGGCGCAGGCGCGGCAGGGATGATGTGCGCGGCCCATGCCGGCCCCGGCACGCTGGTCATCGACCATGCCAAGGCGCCGGGCGAAAAGATCCGCATCTCGGGCGGCGGGCGCTGCAATTTCACCAATCTCCACACCGAGGCTGAAAACTTTCTCGGCGAGAACCCGCATTTCCCGAAATCGGCCCTCAGCCGCTACACCCAGTGGGATTTCATCGACCTCGTGGACCGTCACGGCATCGCGTGGCACGAAAAGACGCTCGGGCAGCTTTTTTGCGACCGATCGGCCAAGGACATCATCGCGCTCCTACGCGACGAGATGGACCGTGCCGGTGCGGATCTGTGGCTGGAGGCCGAACCGGGCGAGATCACCCATGCCGATGGCCTGTTCCGCGTCGAGATCACCCAGGGCGGCACGCCCCGAACGGTTATCGCGGAAGCCCTCGTGCTGGCCACGGGGGGCAAGTCGATCCCCAAGATGGGGGCAACGGGGCTGGCCTATCGCATCGCCGCGCACTTCGGCCACCGCGTGACCGAAACGCGCCCCGCCCTTGTGCCGCTGACCTTCGACGAGACGCGCAAGGCCGCCTTTGCCGACCTGCCCGGCACGGCGGTGGACACGCGCATCACCTGCAACGGCGCCAGCTTCGACGAGGCGATGCTGTTCACCCATCGGGGCCTCTCCGGCCCGGCGGTGCTGCAGATCTCGTCCTACTGGCGCGAGGGGGACAGCCTGTCAGTCTGCCTGCGCCCCAATCTGGACCTGTTCGCGCATTTGCGCGCTCGCCGCGCCGAGGCGGGGGGCAAGGCCCTGTCCACGGTCGTGTCCGAGATCCTGCCCCGCAAGCTGGCCCTTCATCTGAGCGCCAAACTGGGGGTCTCGGGCAACCTCGCCGACCAGTCGGACGCGGCGCTGCGCGCTCTGACCGACCAGCTGACAAGGTGGGAGCTGACGCCGACCTCCTCCGAAGGTTACCGAACGGCCGAGGTGACGCTGGGGGGCGTGGCGACCGACAGGATCAGTTCCAGGACGATGGAAAGCGCGCATCTGCCGGGCCTTTACATCATCGGCGAGGCATTGGACGTGACCGGCTGGCTGGGCGGCTACAACTTCCAATGGGCCTGGTCCTCGGGCGTGGCGGCAGGCCGCGCCATCGCCGCACGGTAGGGGATGCGGCAATTGCCCCTTGCCACCGCCAACCCGCATGGGGATTGCGGTTTCATTTTTCCGAGACAGGCACAGGCGACGGCAGCAACACGGGGCCGCGCGGCCCAAGTGGGTCTTTCACCCCTCGGCGACGGCTTTCTCAGGTCAGGCCCGTGCCGCCCCGCAGCTCGCCGGTCAACGCCGCGATCAAGCAGTCCAGAACCGTCTCGGCGACGGCTTCGGGCGATCGCCCTTCGAAAGCAGCGCGGTCATCAGACGTCAGCGACGCGATACCGTGAAGGGTCGCCCATACCCAAAGGGCCATCTCGTTCGTGTTCCCCGCACGCACGCGGCCCAGCTTCTGACCCACCTCAAGTGTTGCGGCCAACCCGCGGAGCGTGGCCGTTCCGGGGGCGTCTGCGTCGGCCGCTTCAGCCTCGGGCCGATCCTGCGCCCCCTGCCCGGACCCTGGCACATGCATGAGAGCGTAGAGGCCGGGATGATCCCTCGCGAAAGCGACATAGGCCCGAAACCCCGATTTCACGCGGTCCGCCCAATCCCCCTTGGCCATGGTCTCTCGACCACCGGCGTCGGAAATGCGTGATCTGAGACGGGCGAAACCTTGGGTGACCACCTCATCCAACAGCGCGTCTTTGCTGGGGAAATGCATATAGGGGGCATTGTGGCTCACGCCCGCCTTGGCCGCCATCTTGCGCAAGCTCAACTTGGAAACCCCGTCGGTCTCGATGCAGTCGATGGCAATCTCGACAAGCCGCGCGCGCAGGTCACCGTGGTGATAAGGGGCCTCTCCAGCCGGCATATTGACAGTGTCCATATTGGTGTGATATTGACACTGCCAATACAGCGCATTCGATCAACATCTTCAAGGGAGCAGGCCATGCGACTTTTGACACCGCGCTCAGTCTTGCGGGCGTTTCACCTTGTTGGCGGTATCGCCATCAGCGCCTTCATCTATTCCCCGACCCTCCAGTCAAACAGCATTGTCGCGGCGATACTTCAGCTCGGAATTGTCCCAGCGCTCGGCATCTCGGGTTTGATCATGTGGAAGCCGCGACTTCTGCGCGCCATGACGCGCCCCTCGCGCCCTTGACGCCGGCCAAATGGGCCTGACCCTTCAGGTGCGCCAGAACGCGGTGGTCAGCAGGACGAACACGGCCATCAGTTCCAGCCGTCCGATCAACATGGCCGCCGACAGGATCCATTTCGCGGTGTCGTTCAGCGTTGCGAAATTCCCCGCCGGGCCGATCGTGTCGCCCAGGCCCGGTCCGATATTGCCAAGGGCCGCCGCCGCACCGGAGACGGACGTCACGAAATCGAGCCCGGTCAGCCCCAGCAAGACAGCCGTGATGCCCAGCGTCACGAAAAACAGGACGAAGAACGCCATGACCGAGGACAGGACCTCTTCGGCGATGGGGCGGCCTTCGTAGCGCGGCTCGAAAACGCCGTGCGGGGCATAGAGGCGGCGCACCTGCGTCGAGACCGAGGCAAACAGCAACTGGTAGCGGAACACCTTGATCGAGCACGAGGTCGAACCGGCGCAACCCCCGATCAGTCCCACGAAAAAGAAGATCGCCACCGGCACCGGCCCCCAGAGCTGGTAATCGGTGCTGGCATACCCCGTGCCCGAGATGATCGACGTGATGTTGAAGATCCCTTCGCGAAAGCCCTGCTCCCAATGGTCTCCATTGGCGATCACCCGGTAAAGGGCCAACAGGACGGTCAGCGCGAGGATGGTGACCAGATAGGCCCGGATCTGGCTGTCGCGCAGAATGGGTCGCGCCGTGCCCGCCACCAACTGGATGTAGCGCACGAAAGGCAGGCTCGCGAGGATGATGAAGACCGCGGCGACATATTCCAGCGGGCCCTGATACGCGCCGAAAGACGCATCGCGGTTCGAGAACCCACCCGTCGAGATCGTGGTCAGCGCATGCATCAGCGCATCGAACCCCGGCATTCCCAGTGCGGCATAGGTCAGCGCGCAGGCGACGGTCAGGGCAAGATAGATGACCGAGATCCGCGCCGCGATCTCGGTCGCTCGGGGCAGGATCTTGCCCATCGTGTCGAACGCCTCGGACCGGAAGATCTGCATGCCGCCAACGCGCAACTCGGGCAGGAACACCATCGCCACGACGATGATGCCGATCCCCCCGAACCACTGCAGCAGCCCGCGCCACAGGTTGAGGCCCGCCGGCAAATCGTCCAGCCCCGAAAACACCGTGGCGCCGGTGGTGGTCAGGCCGGACATCGCCTCGAAAAACGCGTCGACATAGCGCGCCTCGGTCGCGCCCAGCACGAAGGGCAGCGCGCCAAAGACCGGCAGCACCAACCAAACCCCCGTGGTCAGCAGGAATGTCTGTTGCACCGACAGGCCCTGCGACACGCCATTGGCACAGGACAGCGTCATCATCAGGCCGATCACCATGGTGATGGCCGTGGCCTCGGCAAAGGCGCCCCAATGGCCATTGCCCACAACGAGGTCAAAGGCCAACGGCACGATCATCGTCGCCCCGAGCGAAAACACGAGGAGGCCGAGCACGTGAACCACAGGGCGCAGGTCGAACATGGCGCGGAGCGTTGGCGCGCGCGGGCGGCGCTGTCAAGCAGCCTGCGCTGTCACAGGCCATCCGGCCCGGATCGGGCGTTATGCTGACGCTACGTTAGTAAAATGTTGATGCACGGGAATTTGATCGCTAGCATTTTGGAAAGGTTCCAGTTCGGGATCAGCCATGCCAGCAGTTCACAAGACGGCCCGCCAGCCAAGAGGGGACCGCCATGGGCACCCAGGACGAAAAGGGTCAGAAAACACTGACCGATGGCGATATCGCCACGCTGCGCTACCGCAGCGGCCCGGCCGGCGGGGGCAGCGATGCCGACAGCGACGCCCATGCCCACACCGATTCGGACACCGCACCGAGCCCGGCAACTGATGCCGATGCCTCCGCACAGGCGCGGACCGACGTGGATGCCGGATAGATAATTCCCTTCAAATTCAAAGCCATCGCCATTTCCCAACAGAGGACAGGACCCATGACGGACAAGAAAGACGACAAGCCGACGCTGGCGAAAACCAGATCCAGTCGACGCGCGGGTTGAACCGCCGCACGATGCTGCGCGGCTTTGGCATCGGGGGCCTCGGGCTTGGGACGGCTGCCGTGACGGGCTGTGTCACGGTGCCTGTCGGCGGCGCAAGCGGGTTCACCGACTCCGACAACGGCCCGATCGTCGATTCCGTCGGCTGCGGTCGCGGTGGGCATCGCGGCTATTACACCGGTTACACCGACGCAGATAACGGCCCGATCGTTGATCCGGGCAGCCAGGGCCGCGGGCCCCGCATCTGCTGACGCGGCGGCGGTTCACCGCCAGACGCATACGAAGGCCCCCCGGCAGACTGCGCGGGGGCCTCTTTTTTTTTCGGTACGACGTGACGCGTCAGCCCACGTGGATCAGCGACTGGAACAGCCGCGGATCGAGGCTGGCAGCCTCGAAGGTCGGCCCCTCGGTCAAGACGCTGACCGCGTCATGGCTGTGCAGGCTTTCCTGGTGGCTGGCCAGTACGCGGAAATCGCCGACGCGGGCGTCGTTTTCCAACTGCTCGGCGAAGAGGCGTGCGGCATCCTCGACGAAGATCGGGTTGGCGGCGTTCAACTCGGCAAAGGCCTGTTCATCCTCGCGCTTGACCATGACCTGCGTTTCGGTCGGCACGGCGGCGCGGGCCATGTCGATCAGGTCCTCGAACCACAGGCAGCTTTGGCCTTCGGCCAGTTCCACCGAGATCCGCGCGACCGAGCGCTGCGAATGCGGCGTGGCCAACTGGTTGCGCGTGGCCCGCGCATGTTCGCTCAGCTCCAACGAGCAGGGGCAGGTCGAGGAATAGACATAGTCGAGGTGAATGATCTTTTGCCGGACATTGTTGCGCTCGACCAGTTCCAGGGCGATGTCGTAATACTGATACCCCGACAGGCCCGAGCGCAGGCTGTTCACGCGCATCGGGAAGGACAGGCGCATCTGGATGCGGGCGTCGAAACTCTCTAGGTCCGTCTTGTAGTCGTCGAGCGCGGCTTCGATCACCTCGAAGCTGAAGGTCTTGTCGGCATGAGCATAGAACGAGCGCATGATGCGGCTCATGTTGATGCCCTTCTTCTCGGCCTCAAGACTGACGGTGCCGGTCACGCTGGTTTCCAGCGTCAGGTCGCCATTGTCACGCGTGTGATACAGGATCGGCAGGCGGAAATTCGAAATGCCCACATGCTGGATCTGCCTCTGCGACCCGCGGATCAGCGAGGACGGCCCGTTTTGCAGGTCGGGCAGGCCGGCCTTGTATGCCTCGTCCACGGTGAAATCCTGCGGATAGTCGCGCGAAAAGGACGGGTAATCCCCCTGCCCGGCCAACAGCCGCGCCACATCGGGGTCGAGTTCCGCGCGCTCAGCCTCGGTCGCGTTGGCGGCCCACAGGCGCAGCAGACGCAGGGCCTCGGCCGCATCTTCGCGCGTCGGGTCTTCGGGGGTCGTGGTCACATGCATGTTCATGGGGTCACCCTGTCCTTTGTCCGCCGCACCATATGGGGCGCGCCACAGCAAGCCCAAGTCTTGTCTTGCAATCGGTTTACGCTAAGGGGCCGATTTCGGTTTGTTTTATCGCCTTCACGAGGACGTTACCCACCAAACCGGCGGGTGAAATTCGACAGGATCCGCTCGGGTACCGAGACCCGCTCGGCCAGGCATGCCGCGGTCAGCGCCTCGGCATCGGCCGGGTCGAAATAGCCGCGATCGCGATAGATCCGGATACGATTGGCGAAATTCTCGCCTTTCGCCTCGGGGTGGAACTGCGTGGCATAGACGTTGCGCCCGGCGCGGATCATCTGGAACGGACAGGGGCCCGACGCGACCAGATGGGTGGCGCCCTGCGGCAAATCCTCGACCGCTTCCTTGTGACCGACCAGCGCGCGAAAGTCGCGCGGCAGATCGGCCAGGATCGGGTCGGTGGCGCCATGCTCGGTCAGGGTGCAATCGACGCCGCCGATCGGTTCGCCATACCGCCCCTTGGCCACCGTGCCGCCCAGCGTATGCCCAAGGATCCCCATGCCGTAGCAGCACCCCATGAAGGGCATGTCGCGGGCCAGAACCTCGGGCATGAGCGACAGGATATCGGCCTCGATGCGCGCCTCCAGCGGGTCCTTGTCCTCGGGCGCGTCGCTGACACAGCCCGGCCCGCCGCCCACGATGATCCCGGCGTAATCGTCCAGCGACAGCGCGGGCATCGGCGCCTCGTCCAGGCGGATGCGGCGCACCTGCGCCTCGCGCAATTGACCCCGCTCGAGGAAGGCCGCGAATTCCTCGTCGGCGGCTTCGCGCTCGGGGCGCAACTGGAGGACGAGAAAAGGCTTCATGCGGCAACCTCGGCGGCGACAAGGGGTTTGTCCATCAAGGCATTGGGCAGGCCGATGCCATGTCGCTTGACGCGCTGATGCCGCAGCACACGCCAGCCGCGATGTGCAAAGAACGGCTCGGCCACGCGGCTGGCCTCGGTTTCCAACCGGTCGATCCCTGCGGATTTCGCGCGGCCCTCGACGATGCTCAGCAGCGCGTCGCCCACCCCGCATCCGGCCGCGTCGGGCATGACATAGGCGAAATCGAGAAAGGCATCGTCCAGGTTCAACGCCATGAACCCCACCGCCCCGCGCCCGTCGGCCGCCACGATGGTATCGAGGCGCGACAGCCGCTGATCCCAGTACCGGGCCGATCGCGCGCGGGGCGACCAGGCCAGACGTTGCGCGAGGCTGTAATGCCCGGCCGCGCCGCGCCGCACGGCAAGGTGAAAGACGCGGGCCAGTTGCCCTGCATCCTCGGGGCGGTAGGGGCGGATGATCAGGCCGCTCATCGCGCCCGCGCCCCTATCCGACCCGCGCGGCGGCCAGCGCCGTGGTCAGATCGTGGATCAGGTCCTGCGGGTCTTCCAGCCCGACGGACAGGCGCAACAGCCCGCGCGTGATGCCAAGGCGGGCGCGTTGTTCGTCGCTCAGCCGTTGATGCGTGGTGGTGGCGGGATGGGTGATGATCGACTTGGCATCGCCCAGGTTGTTCGAGATCGTGACGACCCGCAACGCGTTCAGGAACCGGAACGCCGCCTCCTGCCCGCCCTCGATCTCCAGCGCGATGACGGTGCCCGCGCGCTCCATCTGCCGCGCGGCCAGCGCGTGTTGCGGGTGGCTGCGCAGGCCCGGATGGATCACGCGCGCCAGGCCCGGCTGCCCCTCGAGCGCATGGGCAATGGCCAGCGCGCCCTCGGCCTGCGCCCGCACGCGCAGGTCCAGCGTTTCCAGCGATTTCAGCATGACCCAGGCGTTGAACGGGCTCATCGCGCCGCCGGTATGTTTCATGTAAGGTTCAACCGTGCCGCGGATCACCTCGCGCGTGCCCAGGATCACACCGCCAAGGCAGCGCCCCTGCCCGTCGATATGCTTGGTCGCGGAATAGACGACCATGTCGGCGCCCTGCGTGATGGCCTGCGAAAAGACCGGCGTGGCAAAGACATTGTCCACGATCACCCGCGCGCCCACCGCATGGGCCAACGCGGCCACGGCGGGCAGGTCGATCACCTCGAGCGTCGGGTTCGAGATCGACTCGAAGAACACGGCCTTGGTGTCGGGCTGGATCGCATCGCGCCACTGGTCCAGGTCGGTGCCATCGACGAAACTGACCTCGACGCCGTAGCGGGTCAGCACCTCTTCAAGGATATAAAGACACGATCCGAAAAGCGCGCGGGCGGCCACGACATGGTCGCCGGCCCTGAGCATCGAGGTCAGCGCGCCATTGACGGCGGCCATGCCCGAGGCGGTGGCAAAGGCATCCTCGGCCCCCTCCAGGTCGGCGATACGCTCTTCGAACATGGCGACGGTCGGGTTGCCATAGCGGCCATAGATGTATTCGTCGGGACCGGCCTCGATGAAGCGCGCCTCGGCGGCCTCGGCCGTGTCATAGACAAAGCCCTGTGTCAGGAACATCGCCTCGGACACCTCGCCGTACTGACTGCGGCGGGTGCCGGCATGCACGGCGCGCGTGCGCGGCCTGAGATTCGGTTTGACAGAACTGTCCTTCATGCCCCTCTCCTTACCTGTTCCGGTGCGCGAAAGGCAAAGCCGCCGCACCATGATCCGGCCGGGGCGGCGCGCGGGCGGCGCGCTCTCCTCGACCTCTTTAGCGGTTTGTTTAACGTGGCCCGCAATCCGGTTCACAAATCGCCACGGCACGATGGTGCCTAGGCACGGGCGCGGCACGCGTCAAGGCAAATGCATACGGTCGCGCCGTGGCCTGCCGGCCACGTCACGGAATTGTTGCGCGGCCGTCACCTGTCCGTTGCCCGTGCCTCTTACCTCACGGGCGAGCCTGGCAAGACGCGGATGGCGGACATGGCGCCGATCGGGCTGACCCTGCTGAATGACGAGGTGGAGGACACCGGCCCGCTTTGGCCGGCCCTGGCCGCCCTGCCCCGCGGACGGGCCGTCACGATCATGACCCATGGCTACCGGTACAGTCCGCGCCCCCCCGAGACCGATCCGCATACCCATATCCTGTCCTTCCATCCGCGTCGCGATTGCTGGAAGGTGGTCAGTTGGCCCCGCCACCTGCATCTGCATCGCGACGGCGCGGGACTTGGCGTGGCGTTGGGGTGGCAAGCGCTTGGCCAGATGCCACGCGTGGCCCGGCGCGCCCGCCGCGTCGGCCATGCGCTGGCCCCTCTGATCGCCGAGATCCATCACCGCCGCCCCGACCTGCGGATCAACCTGATGGGCCATTCCCTGGGTGCCCGCGTCATCCTGGCCGCCATGACGGCCGCCCCGGCGGGCTCGGTCGCGCGGGTCATCCTGCTGACGGGGGCCGAATATCGCACCGCCGCGCGCGCCGCCATGAACGCGCCAGCCGGACGCACGGCCGAGGTGCTCAATGTCACCAGTGGCGAGAATGCCCCTTTCGACGCGCTGTTTCGCCTCGCCGCACCGCCGCTGCGGCCCCATGATCGCACGCTCTGCGCCGGGGTGCCCGGCACGGCCGGCTGGACGGATCTGCGCATCGACCGGGCCAAGGTGCGCGCCGTGATGGGCGATCTGGGGTTTCGCCTGCGCCCGCCCAACACCCATATCTGCCACTGGTCAGGGTATCTGCGCCCGGGCCTGTTCCCCCTTTATCGCAGGGTTCTGGCGCCGGAGGATCAGGGCCTGCTGGCCGAGTTGTCGGCCCGGCTGGCGGCGGCGCGGATCGCACGACCATCGAGCGGCCTGACATGGCCGATCCCGCGCGCCGCGCCGCGCCCGCGCCCCTCCACCGGGGAGCGCCGCACCCTCTTTCCCCCTGCCATTGCGGGCTGAGCGTCCCCATCTCGATCCTGCCGCAGGGGCAAGGCCCCGCACCGGCAAGAAACTGCACCTGCGGGTTTCAATGTCTGGTTTTTGCAATGGAACCTGCCTATCGTGCCTAGGGTGCGTGCCGCACTGGGCCTGAAACGACAACGGGGCGAACATGAGTTCGAGTTTTCTGCAGGGCGTGGCCTTTTTCGCGCTGACGATCATCATCCTGATGGCCATTTTCGGCGGGTTCGGGGCGCTCTGATCATGGCCAAGCGATATGGTGGAGAATTCAGCCCCAAGGGACAGCGCGACGGCACCCCCTCGCGCGAGATGGTGACGGCCGAACGCATCACCCATGCCAATTTCGCAGGGCGCAAACCGCTGCGGCATGGCGCGAAGATCAACATGATGTTCGTGCTGCCGCTGCTGACCTTTCTGTCCGCGTTTTTCCAGCCGGTCGCGGCGATGGCGACCGATCTTGCGGGCGCCGCGGCGCTGTTGCTGGCCGCGTGGCTGACACGCGACGGCGTGCGCGCCGAGGACGCGTTCAACGAGCGTGTGATCGCGCGCCGCCCCGCGATCCCGCGCAAGATCTTCGGCGCGGGCCTGACGGGCATCGGGGTGTTCCTGCTGGTCTTTGGCGGGCAGTGGAACCTGATCGCGGGCCTGCTGATCGGGATCATCGCCGCCGCGCTGCACCTGTTTTCCTTTGGACTCGACCCGTTGCAGGACAAGGGGCTGGAGGGGGTGGATCGCCACCAGACGGACCGGATCGCCCGCAAGATCGAAGAGGCCGAGCGTGTCCTCGACGAAATGACCGCGGCCATCAAGCGCGCCCGCGACCGCGAGATCGAGGGCCGCGTCGCGCGCTTCGAGGAGACGGTGCGCGCCATGTTCCGCCAGGTCGAGGCCGACCCGCGCGACCTCACCGCGTCGCGGCGCTATCTGGGCGTGTATCTGCAGGGCGCGCGCGATGCGACCGTGCAGTTCGCCGATCTCTATGAACGCAATCGCGACACCTCGGTGCGGGCCGATTACCTGGCGTTTCTCGATGACATGGAAACCAATTTCGCCCTGCGCACCCAGAAGATGCTGACCGACGACCGCGCCAGCCTCGATATCGAGATCGAGGTGCTGCGCGAGAGATTGAACCGCGAAAACCTTAGAACCGAGGGGTAACACCATGAGCACCCAAGTCAGGGAACAGGCCGAACAAGCCGCCAAGCTGGTCGATGAGATCAACGCAGTCGTCCTGCCAGACCCCAGCGCCGACATGGTGCCCCTGCCCGCCGCCGATGCGCCCACCGCCGAACAGATCACCCGCCGCATCGCCGAAATCGACATGGGCGACACCAACTCGATCGTCAGTTTCGGATCGGCCGCGCAGGCCGAGTTGCAGGCCATCAGCCAGGAAATGCTGCAAGGCGTGAAGAACAAGGATGTCGGCCCCGCCGGCGACAGCCTGCGCGAGATCGTGGGCACCATCCGCGGCTTTTCCGTCGACGAACTGGACCCCAACCGCAAGCAAAGCTGGTGGGAGCGCCTGTTCGGCAAGGCCAAGCCGATCCATGATTTCATGGCGAAATACGAAGAGGTGCAGGACCAGATCGACCGGATCACCGACAACCTGCTGAGCCACGAGCACATCTTGATGAAGGACATCAAGTCGCTCGACAAGCTGTATGAAAAGACGCTGGATTTCTACGACGAGCTGGCCCTCTACATCGCCGCGGGCGAGGAGAAGCTGCGCCTGCTCGACGAGGTCGAGATCCCCGCGAAATCGGCCGAGATCGAGGCCGCGCCCGAGGCCGACCAGATCATCAAGGCACAAGAGTTGCGTGACCTGCGCGCCGCGCGCGACGATCTGGAACGCCGGGTGCATGACCTGAAACTGACGCGCCAGGTGACGATGCAATCGCTGCCCTCGATCCGGCTGGTGCAGGAAAACGACAAGAGCCTCGTGACCAAGATCAACTCGACGCTGGTGAACACCGTGCCGCTGTGGGAAACCCAGCTGGCGCAGGCCGTGACCATCCAGCGCTCGACCGAGGCCGCGAAGGCCGTGCGCGAGGCGACCGACCTGACCAACGAGTTGCTGGAACAGAACGCCGCCAATCTGCGCGAAAGCAACAAGATGGTGCGCGAGGAAATGGAGCGCGGCGTGTTCGACATCGAGGCCGTGAAACGCGCCAATGCCGAACTGATCGCCACGATCCAGGAAAGTCTCGAGATCGCCGACGAGGGCAAGCGCCGCCGCGCCGAGGCCGAGGCCGAGATGCAGAAGATGGAAGCCGAATTGCGCGACACGCTGGCCGCCGCCTCGGCCGGGCAGACACCGGGCGGGCAGGCCGCGGCCACGACCCCGCCCGCAAACGGCTGATCCGTGAAGGGGGCTGGCGTGCCGCAGGACCGACACAGCGGGCAATCCGGCCGCCGGGCGCGCACCGGCGCGGGCGCGGCTGTGCTTGCCGCGGGCCTCGCGCTCTCGGGCTGTGTCACGCCCGCCCCCGACACCTCGCCCCGGCCCGAGCCCCGCGCCGAGGCCCCGGCCACCCCCTCGGCCGAAAGCGAGAGTTTTGCGCGCTACTACGCCTCGGTGCAGGCGCAACTGGTCTCGGACGGGCTGTTGCGCACCGATGGCGGGGGGGCCGACACGCCCTATTCCGCCGTCACTCTGGCCACGAATTTCGAACGCATCGCGCTCTATGACGAATATACGCTGTCGGGCGGTCGCTTCGTGGCCCGCCGACCCCGTCGCGCCTGCGCCGCTGGGACCAGCCGGTGCGCATCCAGCCCCATTTCGGTGCCTTCGTCGACGATGCGCAACGCGCCGAGGATCGCTCGGTCCTGTCCACCTACGCCTCGCGACTTGCGCGGGTCACAGACCATTCCATCCGCACGGTCACGTCGGGCGGGAATTTCCACGTCCTCTTCCTCAACCGCGACGAACAGCGCCGCGCGGGCGATCTGGTGCGCGACCTTGTGCCGGGCATCAGCCCCGAGACCGTGAACGAGATCCAGACGCTGTCGCGCTTCACCTTCTGCTCGGTCTATGCCTTTTCCGTGGCCGGGGGCGGCTCGACCTATGTCGCGGCGATCGCGATCATCCGCGACGAGCATCCCGACCTTCTGCGCCGCTCCTGTATCCACGAGGAGGTGGCCCAAGGCCTGGGCCTTCCAAATGACAGCCCCGCCGCGCGCCCCTCGATCTTCAACGATGACGAGGAATTCGCGCTGCTGACACGCCATGACGAATTGCTTTTGCGGATGTTGTACGACGACCGCCTGACACCGGGGATGCAGCCGGACGAGGCCCGGCCCATCGTGCGCCGCATCGCCGCCGAATTGCTGGGCGGGCCAAGCTGAGGCCCCCAGACAGACTTATCAAGGAGGGTTCCCCCCAATGCCGTTTTTCGATTTCCTCTCAGGCCAGTTCATCGATGTCATCGAATGGACCGACGACACCCGCGACACGATGGTCTACCGCTTCGAGCGCCACGGCCACGAGATCAAGTACGGCGCCAAGCTGACCGTGCGCGAGGGGCAGGTCGCCGTCTTCATCCACGAGGGGCAGCTGGCCGACATCTTCACCCCCGGTCTCTACATGCTCGAGACCAACAACATGCCTATCATGACCAGCCTTCAGCACTGGTCGCACGGGTTCCAGTCGCCGTTCAAATCGGAAATCTACTTCGTCAACACCAACCGTTTCACCGATCTGAAGTGGGGCACGAAGAACCCGATCATGTTGCGCGATCCCGAATTCGGGCCGACGCGCATCCGCGCCTTTGGCACCTACACAGTCAAGGTGATCGACGCGGGCCGCTTCATGACCGAGATCGTGGGCACCGATGGCGAGTTCACGACCGACGAGGTGACCTTCCAGATCCGCAACATCATCGTGCAGCAGTTCAGCCAGACGGTGGCGGGCTCGGGCATCCCGGTTCTGGACATGGCGGCCAATACGGGCGAGTTCGGCAGCCTTGTTGCCGGCAAGATCTCGGAAACCATCGCCGCCTACGGCCTGACCCTGCCCGAATTGTATATCGAAAACATCAGCCTGCCCCCCGCCGTCGAAGAGGCGCTGGACAAGCGCACCTCGATGGGGGTCGTCGGCGATCTGAACCGCTACACCCAGTTCCAGACCGCCGAAGCGATGCGCGCCGCCGCCGAGAACCCCGGCGATGGGGGCATGGGCGCGGGCCTTGGCATGGGGATGGGCATGGCGATGGCCAACCAGATGGCCCAATCCGGCCCCTGGGGCCAGGCCGCGCAGCAGCCGCAACCGCATCAGGCCGCGCATGCCGCCCCCCCGCCCCCGCCCGGTCGAACATGTCTGGCACATCGCCGAGAACGGCCAGACCAAGGGGCCGTTTTCCAAGGCCGACATGGGCCGCATGGCGACCGAGGGCAGCCTGACGCGCGAAACGCTGGTCTGGACACCCGGTCAGGACGGCTGGAAGACGGCAAACGACGTGCAGGAGCTTGCGCAACTGTTCACGGTCATGCCCCCGCCCCCGCCCCCGCCGCCGCCCGCGGGCTGAGGCCGGATCGTCTTGATCGCCATGTGCCGCGAGGTATCGGCACATGGCGCCCTTTGGCGCACGCGGCCTGCCGCGTTCGGCAAAGCCGCCCCGACCCGCGCCGCATACGGGAATCCCCCCTTGCCGCCCGCCTGTGACGGGTGTCTGATCGGGGCGTCCTGATCAGCCGCGAAAAGTCCAATGTCCGACACCACTTTTGCCGACGCCCCCCCGCCGAACCCGGAAGACGAACACCGCTTTCCCTGCCCGCAATGCGGCTCGGACATGCGCTATGCGCCCGCCGACGGAAAACTTGTCTGCGACCATTGCGGACATGAGGAAGGCATCGAGGCGGGCGCGCTGGACGGCACCGGCGATGCCCATGTGGAGTTCGATTTCGAAGAGGCCCGACGCAAGGACCACCCCGCGATCGAGATGGAGGAAACCCGCGTTTCCGAATGCCCAAGCTGCGGCGCACAGGTGGAATTCGACCCCAACATCCACAGTCAGGAATGCCCGTTCTGCGCCACGCCCGTGGTCACCGACACCGGCATCCACCGCCATATCAAGCCGCAGGGCGTGCTGCCCTTCGGCGTGACCGAGCGCGAGGCGCAAAAGGCCATGACCGACTGGCTGGGCCGCCTGTGGTTCGCGCCCAACGGGCTGAAGGAATATGCCCGCAAGGGCCGCAAGCTCGACGGGATCTATGTGCCGTTCTGGACCTATGACGCCGACACGCGCACCGAATATCGCGGCCAGCGGGGCGATGCCTACTACGTCACGGTGCGCGGGGCCGACGGGAAGACCCGACGCCAGAGGCGCATGCGCTGGACCTTCGTGCGCGGGCGCGTGGCGCGGTTTTTCGACGACGTGCTGGTCCTCGCCTCACGCTCGCTGCCGAAATCCTACACCGACAATCTGGCCCCCTGGGATCTGACCCGACTGGCCGATTACACGCCCGAGTTCCTGTCCGGGTTCCGGGCCGAGGCCTACCAGATCGACCTCGAGGAGGGCATGGTCGAGGCGCGTGGCATCATGGATCAGCGCATCCGGCAGGATATCCGCCGCGACATTGGCGGCGACGCGCAGCGCATCTCGAAGATGGATGTGGCCGTGTCCGAGGTAACCTTCAAACATGTCCTGCTGCCCGTGTGGCTGGCCGCCTACAAGTATCGCGGGAAATCCTACCGCTTCGTCGTGAATGGCCAGACCGGCAAGGTGCAGGGCGAACGGCCCTATAGCTGGATCAAGATCGCGTTGGCGGTCATCGTCGCGATCGCGATCGCGGGCGGCATCCTCTATGGACTCGAGGTGCTGGACGAGGGCGGCTTCCAGACCGGGGCCGTCGGCACCCGCGTCATCGGCGAGGGGGCCGGCACACCGCGTCCCATAGATGTGCCCGCCTTTTCCCTCGACACGAAATGATCGGGCTCACCCCTTGCTGATCGACACTTTCCGCGCGCCTGCGGGCGGGGTCTGCGCCTGTTTCGGCACGGTGATGGTCAGAAGCCCGTCCTTGAGCGCCGCCTTGACCTTGTCGCCATCGGCATCGGGCGGCAGGCGGAAGCTGCGTGAAAAGGCCCCGTAATCCCGTTCGGAGAAGAACCATGTCTCGCCCTGTTCCTCGCGACTGGATTTCTTTTCACCCGAAACCGTCACCACGCCATCATGCACGCTGATATCCAGATCGCCTTCGGCCACGCCGGGCACCTCCATCGAGATGCGGTAGCCCTCGCCATTCACCGCCGCCTCCGAGGCCGGGGCGAACCAGTCGGCCAGTTTTGCGCCGACCTGGCGCAGCGGGTCGGCAAGGCTTGGGATAAGGCCGGTTTTATGTGCTGATTCGACCATGGCATCCTCCTGCAAGGCTGGGTTCGTTGCAGGTGCAACCATGGCGGATTTTCGGCCGTTCATGCCTTGATTTGCGTCAAAAGCACTGGCCGTGTGCGGGAACAACGGGTAGCACCCCGACAAATGCCAAAGGGAGGGGTCCGATGATCCTGTGCGCCGGAGAAGCCCTGATCGACATGCTGCCCCGCAAGACCGAGACCGGAGAGGCCGCCTTTGCGCCCTATCCCGGCGGGTCGGTCTTCAACACCGCCGTGGCCCTCGCGCGGCTAGGGGTACCGGTTGCGTTCTTTACCGGCCTGTCCACCGACCTGTTCGGCCAACGGCTGGCCAATGTGCTGACGGCGAACGGGGTCGGTCACGATCTGGCCGCGCGATCCGACAGGCCCACGACGCTGGCCTTCGTGACCCTGGCCGAGGGCCAGGCCAGCTATGCCTTCTATGACGAGAACACCGCCGGCCGCATGCTGACCGAGGCCGACCTGCCCCAGATCCCCGATCGCTGCACGGCCTGTTTTTTCGGCGGCATCAGCCTCGCCGTCGAACCCTGCGCCGAGGCTTATGCCATGCTGGCTGCGCGGGCGGCGGCGGATCGGGTCGTCATGCTCGACCCCAATATCCGGCCCAGCTTCATCGCGGATGAGGCCCGCTTTCGCGCCCGAATGGACGGGATGCTGGCGCAGGCCGACATCGTCAAACTGTCGGACGAGGATCTGCAGTGGCTGATGGGCGAGGCAAGCCTTGCACAGCTGGCCGCCGATCTGCGGGCCAAGGGGCCCGGACTGGTGCTGGTGACCCAGGGCGCACAGGGCGTGACCGCCTATGGCCCCACGGGTGCCGTGCATGTCGACGCCACGCCGGTGGATGTGGTCGACACCGTCGGCGCAGGCGATACGTTCAATGCGGGCTTTCTGGCCGGCCTGTCCGATGCGGGCCTTCTGGACAAGGCGACGCTGGCCGCCGGCCTGCCCGAGGATGCTTTGCGCACCGCCCTGAGCCTCGGCGTCAAGGCCGCCGCCGTCACCGTCAGCCGCGCCGGCGCCAACCCGCCCCACCGCACGGAAATCGCATGAGGGCGCTGGTTCAACGCGTCACCGAGGCCCGTGTCGATGTCGCGGGCGAAACCGTCGGCCACACAGGGCCGGGCCTGATGATCCTGGTCTGTGCGATGCAGGGCGATACCGAGGCCGAAGCCGAGAAACTGGCAACCAAGGTCGCGCGGCTGCGCATCTTCAACGACGCGGCGGGCAAGATGAACCGCTCGCTTCTCGATACCGGGGGCGCCGCGCTGGTGATCAGCCAGTTCACGCTGGCCGCCGATACGCGGTCGGGCAACCGTCCGGGGTTTTCGACGGCCGCCTCGCCCGAGGATGGCAAGCGCCTGTATCTGCATTTTGCAAAGGCTCTCGCCGCGCTCGGTCCCAAGGTCGAAACCGGCCGCTTCGGCGCAGAGATGGCCGTAAGCCTCACGAATGACGGCCCGGTTACAATCTGGCTCGATATCTAGGCAAATCGCCTCATTTTTCATCATCTGCGCGGCGGCGGCGGCCAAAGTCGCGGCGTCCCTTGCCCAATTCGCGGCAAGTTTGCACCAATGTGACCGGGATGCGACAGTGACGCCATGGCCGAGACGACTCAGTTTTTCGATGAAATGACCGGGGGCACAAGCGAGGTCCGCCGCCCCTACTCCGGATACGACGCGTGGTTTTCGGGCGAAGACATCAAGGATCTGCGCAAGAAATCCATCGATGCCGAGGCATTTTTCAGGCGCACGGGCATCACCTTCAACGTCTATGGCGAGGCCGAGGCCGATGAACGCCTGATCCCTTTCGACATTGTGCCGCGCATCATCTCTGGGCGGGAATGGGCGCGCCTGACCCGCGGGATCGAGCAGCGCGTCCGCGCAATCAACGCCTTTCTCTACGACATCTATCACCGGCAGGAGATCCTGCGCGCGGGCCGCGTGCCGGTCGATCTGATCGCCAGAAACGAGGCCTTTCTGCCGCAGATGATCGGCATGCAGCCGCCCGGCGGGGTCTATACCCATATCGTCGGCACCGACCTGGTGCGCACCGGCGAAGACGAGTTCTACGTGCTCGAGGACAACGCCCGCACGCCGTCGGGTGTCAGCTACATGCTGGAAAACCGCGAGACGATGCTGCAGATGTTCCCCGAGCTGTTCAGCCGCATCAAGGTGGCGCCGGTGCAGGATTATCCGATCCAGCTGCGCCGCTCGCTGGCGGCCTGCGCACCGGTTGCGACGACGGGCAGCCCTTGCGTGGCGGTCCTGACGCCGGGCATCCACAACTCGGCCTATTTCGAACACGCCTTCCTTGCCGACCAGATGGGCGTGGAACTGGTCGAAGGGCATGATCTGCGCGTCTTGGACGGGCGCATCACCATGCGCACCACGCGTGGCTACAAACCCATCGACGTGATCTATCGCCGTGTGGATGACGATTTCCTCGATCCGCTGAACTTCAACCCCGACAGCATGCTGGGCGTGCCCGGCATCATGGATGTCTACCGTGCGGGCGGCATCACCATCGCCAATGCGCCCGGCACCGGCATCGCCGACGACAAGGCGATCTACAGCTACATGCCCGACATCGTCGAATTCTACACCGGCGAGAAGGCGATCCTGAAGAACGTGCCGACCTGGCGCTGTTCCGAGGCCGACAGCCTGGCCTATGTGCTGGACAACCTTGCAGACCTGGTCGTGAAAGAGGTGCATGGCTCGGGCGGCTACGGGATGCTGGTGGGCCCCGCCGCCTCGAAGAAAGAGGTCGCGGCCTTCCGCAAGAAGCTCGAGGCGCGGCCCTCGAACTACATCGCGCAACCGACGCTGGCCCTGTCCACCTGCCCGATCCTGACGAAATCGGGGCTGGCCCCGCGCCATGTCGATCTGCGCCCCTTCGCGCTGGTCAGCCCGCAGGGCTGCACCATCACGCCGGGCGGCCTGACGCGGGTGGCGCTGAAAAAGGGCAGTCTCGTGGTGAACTCGTCGCAGGGCGGCGGCACCAAGGACACCTGGGTGCTGGAGGAATAGGCCAATGCTGGGCAAGACAGCCGGCGGGCTCTTCTGGATGTTCCGCCATCTCGAACGATCGGAAAACACCGCGCGCCTGATCGAGGCGGGCTTTCGCATCGCGCTGACGCGGGCGGCGGGCGATGACGACGAATGGCACAGCGTGTTGCAGACCGCCGCCGTGGCCCACCTCTACTACCAGCGGCACGAACAGCTCGAGGCCGCCAAGGCCATCGACTTCATGCTGCGCGACATGTCGAACCCGTCCTCGGTGCTGTCCGCGATCTCGGCGGCGCGGCAGAACGCCCGCCTGGTGCGCACGGCGATCACCCGCGAGGTGTGGGAGGCCGTGAACGACACCTACATGCTGCTCAAGGAGGCGCTGGCCCGCCCGGTGCGCCCGCGCGACCTGCCCGAGGTGCTGGCCATGGTGCGGCAGCAATCGGCGCTTGTGCGCGGGTCGATGGCGGGCACCATGCTGCGCAATGACATCTTCGATTTCTCGCGGCTTGGCACGTTTGTGGAACGCGCCGACAACACTGCGCGAATCCTCGACGTGAAGTATTACGTGCTGCTGCCCTCGCTCACACAGATCGGGTCCAGCCTGGACAACGTGCAGTGGGAAACGATCCTGCGCTCGGTCGCGGGGCAGCGCGCCTATCGCTGGCTGAACCAGGGCGAGTCGAACCCGATGGGCATCGCCGATTTCCTGATCTTCGACGGGCGCATGCCGCGCTCGCTGAAATTCTCGGTCTCGAAGATCTCGGCGAACCTGCGCTATCTGGCCGATCAATACGACCAGCGCCATCCAAGCCATGACCAGATCGACGTGATGGCCGCGCGGTTGAGCAACGCCACGATCGAACGCGTCTTCGAGGACGGGCTGCACGAATTCCTGACCGATTTCCTGACCGATGTCGCGCGTCTTGGCGGGCAGATCGAACAGGACTACCGTTTCCTCGGTTAAACCGCCGCGCCGACAAGGGGGCCCATGCGACTTCGGATCGAACACACCACGACCTATGATTTCGACCAGCCGGTGCATTACGGGCTGCAACAGCTGCGGCTGACACCCAAAAGCCGCGCCGGCCAGGCCGTGGTCACCTGGGCCATGTCGATCGAGGGCGGCTCCGTTCAGACCGAGTTCAACGACCACCACCAGAACCGCGTCAGCCTGATCGCCTTCGACACGGACGCGACATCGGTCGAGGTGCGCTGCGCGGGCGAGGTCGAAACCGCCGATATGCACGGGGTGGTCGGCAAGCATGCCGGGTTCGCCCCGCTGTGGTTCTTTCAGAAATCCACCGAGCTGACCCGCGCCGGCCCGAACGTGCGCCGCCTGGCCAAGGGGCTGCGCGACGAGGTGGCCGAGGACCTGCCGCGCCTGCATGCCCTGTCGGCCCGGATCATCGAGGAGGTGCCCTATGAGATCGGCACCACCCATGCCGCCACCAGCGCCGAGGACGCGATCGAGAATGGCGGCGGCGTCTGCCAGGATCACGCCCATATCTTCGTGGCCGCGGCCCGCGCCCTGGGCTACCCGGCGCGCTATGTCTCGGGCTACCTGATGATGACGGACCGTATCCACCAGGATGCCAGCCACGCCTGGGCCGAGGCCCATGTCGACGGGCTGGGCTGGGTCGGGTTCGACGTCTCGAACGGCTATAGCCCCGACCCGCGCTATGTGCGCGTGGCCACGGGCCTCGACTACCGCGATGCGGCCCCGATTTCCGGGATGCATTTTGGCGGTGCGGGCGAGGCAATGGCCATCGACATCATCGTGCAACAGCAGTAGGCCGATCCGGCGACACCCGACAGACGAGGCGACAAAGCGATGACCTATTGCGTGGGGCTCAAGCTCGACCGGGGATTGGTCTGCATGTCCGACACCCGCACCAATGCGGGCGTGGACAATATCAGCGTGTTCCGAAAGATGTTCATTTGGGAGACGCCGGGCGAACGCTCGATCACGCTGATGACGGCGGGCAACCTGGCCACCACGCAGGCGGTGGTCAGCCTGCTGAACGAGCGCGCCAAACCCGCCGAGGACCGCGGCGCACCCTCGATCCTCGAGGCCGCGTCGATGTTCCAGGTGGCCAAGCTGGTCGGCGCGACCCTGCGCGAGGTGATCGCCGATCAGTCGGGCATCGAGGGGCCACAGGCCGACAGCCCGTTTTCCGCGACCCTGATCCTGGCCGGTCAGGTGCGCGGCGGCGAGCCGCGGCTGTTCCTGATCTACCCCGAGGGCAATTTCGTCGAAGCCGCCGATGACACGCCGTTCTTCCAGATCGGTGAAACGAAATACGGCAAACCCATCCTGGTGCGTGCCTTCGACCCGCGGATGGGCTTTGAGGAGGCGGTGAAGCTCTTGATGCTCAGCTTCGATTCGACGCTGAAGGCGAACCTGTCGGTCGGCCTGCCGCTGGATCTGCACATCTATCCCGCCGACGGCTTTCAAACCGGTCTTGTGCGTCGGATCGAACGCGACGATGCGTTTTTCGACAGCCTGTCCTCGGGCTGGGGCGAGGCGCTGCGCAAGGCCTTCGGACAGTTGCCGGATTACGACCTGAGCTAGGCGATGTCGCCCACCCGAGGCGACGGACCCGTGAGGTCCTGTGTCGCCCGCCGACGCGGGCGGGCGTTTTTTGTTTCGCCCGCTGACGCGGGCGCCGGGGCGAGGGGGCGCTGCCCCCTCGCGCTCCCCCGGCATATTTGAAGGATAAAGAGTCAGATCAGGCAGTCACATCGTGATCGTGGACCCAGGCAAAGCGCCGGGTCACCGCATGGGGCGCGGCACGGGCGGCGAGACGCAAGGCGCTGTGGGCGGCAAAGCGCAGCGGGCCGGGACGCAGGTGATAATTGGCGGCGTTGTCGGTCGCCGCCTCGACGATCCGGGCGGTCCGGTCGCGGCGCAGCGCCTGATAGCGGGTCAGCGCCGTCTCGATATCGGTGTCTTCGGACAGGCAGCGCGCCAGGGTCCAGGCATCTTCCAGCGCCATGTTCGCGCCCTGTGCAAGAAACGGCAGCGTCGGATGGGCCGCATCGCCCAGCAAGACCAGGCCGCCACCATGCCAGGTGACCGCCACCGGATGCCGGAACAGGCCCCAGAGGTTCACCTGCTCGGCCCGTGCCAGGAGGTCGGTCACCTCGGGGCAGAAATCGGAAAAGGCACGACGCAGGTTGACGGGATCATCGGTGTGGTGCCACCCCTCGGCGGCCCAGGCATCGCGTTCCTCGACGGCGACGATGTTGATCAGCCGGCCCTGGCGCAGTGGGTAGCGCACCAGATGACGGCCCGGCCCCATGAAGACATGCGCCTCGGGCGCAAGGCTGCCATCCTGCGCAATGGTGGCCCGCCACGCGACCTGCCCGGTGAAAAACGGCCGCGTGCGCGGGTTGAGAGCCTTGCGCGCGGGTGAATGCAACCCGTCGGCGGCGATGGCAAGGCTGTGGACCTCCTCGCGGCCGTCCGCCAACGTGATCCGCGCGCCCGGCCCTTCGGGTGTGGCGGCGGTGACGCGGGTGTTCAGCCGCAGGGTGACACCGGCGGCTTGCGCGGCCCTTGCCAGCACCTCGACCAGATCGGCGCGATGCACGAAATGCCACGGCTTGGCGGCGTCACGCAACGGCATCGAGAACACCTCGGCCCCGCGTCGAAAGTCGCGCAGGCGCACGGCACGCGACCGCGGCGCCTGCTCGGCCACGGCCTCGGC
Source organism: Roseibacterium elongatum DSM 19469 (assembly GCF_000590925.1). Classification (NCBI taxonomy): domain Bacteria; kingdom Pseudomonadati; phylum Pseudomonadota; class Alphaproteobacteria; order Rhodobacterales; family Roseobacteraceae; genus Roseicyclus; species Roseicyclus elongatus. Next base: position 3,209,336 of record NZ_CP004372.1, read on the forward strand.
CACCCCGAGCGCGTCAAGCACGACCCAGCCGTTGGGGCTGATCTGGATGCCGGCCCCGACCTCGGTGATCTCGGGGGCCTGTTCCAGCACGGTGACCTGCGCGCCCCGCTGCGCCAGGGCGAGGCTGACCGCCAACCCGCCGATGCCACCGCCCAGAACCGTCACCTCTTGCCCGATCAGCATGTTTGCCCTGCCCCACGTAAATCCGAAAAAAGGGCGCCCCGTTGCCGGGGCGCCCCTCGTGTCTTATGCCTGCTGTCCGGCGGATGCCGCGCGGTCAGTCGTCGCGATGGACCTTTTCGCGGCGCTCGTGACGCTCCTGCGCCTCGAGGCTCATGGTCGCGATCGGGCGCGCATCCAGACGTTTCAGCGAAATCGGCTCGCCCGTGACCTCGCAATAGCCGTATTCGCCCTCGTCGATCCGGCGCAGCGCCGAGTCGATCTTGGCGATCAGCTTGCGCTGGCGGTCGCGGGTGCGCAGCTCCAGCGCGCGGTCGGTTTCCTCCGAGGCACGATCGGCCACGTCGGGAATGTTGCGCGTGCCATCCTGCAAGGTCTCGACGGTCGAGCGGCTTTCATCCAGCAACTCGGCCTTCCAGTTTTCCAGTTTGCGGCGGAAGTATTCGAGCTGACGCTCGTTCATGAACGGTTCGTCCTCGGCGGGACGGTAATCTTCCGGCAGAAAGATCTCGGCTTTCATCTTGCTCCCCTCGACGGGGCCGGGTTCGATCTCAGACACCCTATCCTGTCCTTTCCGGCCACCCGCCGCCCGATTACCCGAGTGGCACGGCCTTGTCACCTCCTAAAGCGGGCGTGGGAAAAAGGAAACCGCCCGCCCCCTTGCACCGGGCCCCATGTTTCGCCATTGCCACGCCGATGCCCTGATTTGCATCAAGGCACGCCATGCGAGCGGCTGGACTTCGCCGCGCAGCCCGCCTAGGTCGAGTAGGCAGAGCGACAGAACGGGGGCACCGATGCGGTTCGAAGGCACGTCAGACTACGTTGCAACCGAGGATCTGACCGTCGCGGTCAATGCGGCGGTCACGCTGGAACGGCCGCTTTTGGTCAAGGGCGAACCGGGCACCGGCAAGACCGAACTGGCGCGGCAGGTGGCGACCTCGCTGGGGCTGCCGATCATCGAATGGCACATCAAGTCGACGACGCGCGCCCAGCAGGGCCTGTACGAATACGACGCCGTCAGCCGGTTGCGCGACAGCCAGTTGGGCGACGAACGCGTCCACGACGTGAAGAATTACATCCGCAAGGGCAAGCTGTGGGAAGCCTTCGTATCACAGGGCAAATCCGTCCTGCTGATCGACGAGATCGACAAGGCCGATATCGAGTTCCCGAACGACCTGTTGCAGGAACTCGACCGGATGGAATTCTTCGTTTACGAAACCGGCGAGACCATCCGCGCCGCGACGCGTCCCATCGTCATCATCACTTCGAACAACGAAAAGGAACTGCCCGACGCCTTCTTGCGGCGCTGTTTCTTTCACTACATCCGCTTTCCGGACATGGACGTGATGAAACAGATCGTCGAGGTGCATTTTCCCGGCATCAAGCAGCAGCTTCTGACCACCGCGCTGACGCAATTCTACGAGATCCGCGAGCAGCAGGGGTTGAAGAAAAAGCCCTCGACCTCCGAGGTGCTGGACTGGCTGAAACTGTTGCTGGTCGAGGATCTGCCCCCCGAGGACCTGCGCCGCGACGGGGCCAGTGCGCTGCCGAAACTGCACGGGGCGCTGCTCAAGAACGAACAGGACGTCGCCCTGTTCGAGCGGCTCGCCTTCATGGCCCGCCGCCAGAGATAGAGCGTTGTGGCAACACCAGCCCATGGCGATCTGAAATCGGCTGGCCCCTGTCCCGAATCCTGCCATAATCATCGCTCAAGCTCGGCGAGAACCGGGCACGAGATGCAAGGCAGGCAGTGTGACAGACGCCATCGACATCCGGCCGCTTGTGGCAGAGGACCGCGCGGCCTGGGACCCGCTTTGGCGGGCCTATCTCGCGTTTTATGAAACGGAGCGTGCCGCGACGGTCTTTGACACGACTTTTGCCCGTTACATCGACCCCGGCCACGACGACATGCGGGCGTGGCTGGCATGGCGGGGTCCGGCGGCGGTCGGTCTGGTCCATGCCATCGTGCATGCCCATGGCTGGCAGGTGGCGCCGGTGACCTACCTGCAGGACCTGTACGTGACCCCCGAGACCCGCGGCACCGGGCTGGGCCGCCGGTTGATCGAAACCGTCTATGCCGACGCGGATGCCAATGGCCGCGCCTCGGTCTACTGGATGACGAACATGGGCAACGCCACGGCCCGTCGCCTCTACGACCGGATCGGCTTGGCGACCGATTTCATGAAATACACGCGGAGGTGACACGATGACGGTTTCCCGCTCCCGGGGCAGGCCCCGCACCCTTGCGGTTCTTGCGCTGCTCTCGGCGACCGCCATCGCGGGCTGCATGCCTGGGGGCGCGTCCCGAACCGAGGTCTCGGCCCGCCATGACGCGGCCCTTCCGCAGGACTTGCCGGCGATGAACCGGTTCGGACCGGCCCGTACCACACCGCCCGCGCGCGCCAATGCCGAGATCGCGGCCGATTTCCTCGACCTGTCCTTTGTCATGGAATCGGGTCGCGCCATAGACCGGCTCAGCCGCTTCGAAGGCCCGATCACCGTCGCCGTCGCGCCGGGCGCGCCGGCCACGTTGGGGGGACCGTCGACCGCCTTCTGGCCCGTCTGCGCGCCGAGGCCGGGATCGACATCCGCCGTATTCCGGTCGCCGACGGACCGGCGGGCATCTCGATCGAGACGCTGCCGCGCGCGCGCATGCAACGCGTGGTGCCGCAAGCGGCCTGTTTCGTGGTGCCGCGCGTCAGTTCCTGGGCCGAGTTCCGCCGCGCCCGCGCCGGCGGGAGACTGGACTGGACAACCCTGCAAACGCGCGACCGCGTGGCCGTCTTCATCCCCTCGGACGTGGCACCGCAGGAAATCCGCGATTGCCTGCACGAAGAGGTCTCGCAAGCGCTGGGGCCGCTGAACGACCTCTATCGCCTGCCCGATTCCGTCTTCAACGACGACAATTTCAATGCCGTGCTGACCGGCTTCGACATGCTGATCCTGCGCGCCTATTACGATGACGCGCTGCAATCGGGGATGACGCGGGCGCAGGTGGCCGATCGCCTGCCCGCCATCCTGTCGCGCCTGAACCCGCGCGGCGACGGGCGCGGCGCCCGCCCCGTCAGCGCCACGCCCCGCAGCTGGATCGACGCCATCGAGACCGCGCTTGGGCCGGGCAGCTCGGATCGGGCCCGCATCGAGGCCGCCGAACGCGCCGTGACCATCGCGCGCAACGCGAACTGGTCGGACGGGCGGCTGGCCTTTTCCTATTTCGCATTGGGGCGGCTGACCCTTTCGAGCAGCGTGGAAACCTCGGTCGCGTCCTTTCAGCGGGCCGCCGGCATCTACGACCGCATCGCGCCCGGCGACATTCAGGCGGCCCATGTCGACATGCAACTGGCCGCCTTCGCCCTGTCTTCGGGTCGTGCGGACGAGGCGCTGCGCCTGACGGGGGCCGCCCTGCCCGCCGCGACCGCCGCGCAGAACGCCGCGCTGCTCTCGACCTTGCTGATGATCCGCGCCGAGGCGCTGGAACAGGTCGGCCGCGCCTCCGAGGCGCGCTCGGTCCGCCTCGACAGTCTGGCCTGGGGCCGCTATGGCTTCGGCAGCGGGGCGGCGGTGGGTGCCCGGCTGACCGAGGTGGCGGCGCTGTCGCCCGGCGGGTAAGGCAGGCGAGACGGAGGAACACGGGGAACATGCTGAACCTCATCGGGGCGGCTTTGGGGCTGGTCCTTGGCGGCTTGATCGCCTGGCGGCGCAAGGGCAACCGGCTGGACATCGCGCAATATGCCGCCGTCTTCACCATCATCGGCTTCTTGCTGGGCACCGTCGCGATGTTGCTGATGCCCGCGCCCTGAGCGGTTGCAGTTTCGGCCCCGCTGCTCCTAGATAGGGGCATGTTCCTGCCCTTCTTCGAAACCCTGCGCGCGGCGCGCATCCCGGTCAGCTTGCGCGAATACCTGTCTTTCCTCGAAGGCATGTCCAAGGGGCTGGTGACCTATGACGTGGACGGGTTCTATTACCTCGCCCGCGCCGCGATGGTGAAGGACGAGCGCCATCTCGACCGGTTCGACCAGGCCTTTGCCCATACCTTCGGCGGGCTCGAGCAGATCACGGCGGATGACGTGCTGGAGGCGACCGAGATCCCCCGCGAATGGCTGGAAAAACTTGCTGAAAAGCACCTGACCGAGGAAGAGCGCGCCGAGATCGCGGCGCTTGGCGGCTTCGACAAGCTGATGGAGACGCTGCGCGAACGCCTCAAGGAACAGCAGGGCCGCCATCAAGGTGGCAACAAGTGGATCGGCACCGCCGGCACCTCGCCCTTCGGCGCCTATGGCTACAACCCCGAGGGCGTGCGCATCGGCCAGCACGAAAGCCGCCACCGCCGCGCGGTCAAGGTCTGGGACAAGCGCGAGTTCAAGAACCTCGACGGCGACGTGGAACTGGGCACGCGCAACATCAAGGTGGCGCTCAAGCGCCTGCGCCAATGGGCGCGCGACGGCGCGGCCGAGGAACTGGACCTCGATGGCACGATCCGGGCCACGGCGGAACATGGCTATCTCGACGTGAAAACCCGCCCCGAGCGGCGCAACGCGGTCAAGGTGATCCTGTTTCTGGATGTCGGCGGGTCGATGGACGACCATATCCGCGTGGTCGAAGAGTTGTTCAGTGCCGCCCGCGCCGAGTTCAAGCACCTGGAATACTACTATTTTCACAACTGCCTGTACGAGTCCGTCTGGCGCGACAATCGCCGCCGCTGGAACGAACAGATCCCGACCCACGAGGTGATGAACACCTACGGGTCCGACTACAAATGCATCTTCGTGGGCGATGCCTCGATGTCGCCCTACGAGATCGCCTTCGCCGGCGGCGCGAACGAGCATTGGAACGAGGAAGCGGGACAAGTCTGGCTGGAACGCGCGCGCACGCAATGGCCCGACCATCTGTGGATCAACCCGGTGCCCGAGCGACATTGGAAATTCACCCAGTCGATCGGCATGATCGACCAGATCTTCGAGGGCCGCATGGTGCCCATGACGCTGGAAGGCATCGACCGCGGCATGCGCGAGTTGGGCCGGTGAGTCGCGACCGCCCGCGCGCGTTGCCCTATCTCTGGGCGCATCATCGCCCCGCCGTCATCGCCTTTGGCCTGGCGCTGGCGGTGGCCGTCTTCTTCCTGATCCGGCTGGTGGTGCATACGATCTACTGGGCCGATCCGGCGCATCGCGACCAGCCGCTGGAGGGGTGGATGACGCCGGGCTATGTGGCCCGCTCCTACCAGGTCGACGGCGAGGTCCTGCGTGACGCCATCGGCCTTGCGCCGCGCACCGTCCCCGAGGGGCGTCCGACGCTCAGCCGGATCGCCGCGGCGCGGGGCATTCCGCTCGAGCAACTGGTCGCCGAGATCGAAGCCGCCCTGGTGGCCGCAGGCGCCGGCCCGCCGAGGCGGCGCGAATGACCGAGGATATCCTCGCCCTCGTGCCGGTCTACGGGCTGGTCGTGCTGGCCGTGGGCACGTTCCTGTCCTGCCTCGCCCTGCCGGTGCCCAGTTCGCTGCTGATGCTGTCGGCCGGGGGGTTCGCCGTTTCGGGCGATCTGGTCTTGTGGCAGGCCGCTGCCGCCGCATTGACGGGCGCGATCCTGGGCGATCAGCTCGGCTATCAGATCGGGCGGGCCGGCGGGCGCTATGCGGCCCGCGCCAGCCGGTCGCCGCGCCGCGCGCACCTGATGGAAAAGGCCCGGCGCCAGATCATCGACAACGGCGGGTGGGCGGTGTTCTTCAGCCGCTGGCTGGTTTCGCCGCTGGGACCTTACGTGAATTTCGCCGCCGGGGCCGCAGGGTTGCGCTGGCTCCGCTTTACCCGCGCCAGCGTGGCGGGCGAAATCGTCTGGGTCTCGGTTTATGTCGGACTGGGCGCGCTCTTTGCCGATGACATCGTGGCGCTTGGCCAGTTGCTGGGTGACGTGACGGGCCTGTTGGCTGCACTGGCCGCCTTGGCGGTGCTCGGCCTGTGGCTGCGCGCCGCCCTGCGCCAGCGCGACAAGCTGCGCCCGGGCCCGATCCGCCAACGGGCAAGGGCGGCCATTGCCCAGGTCACAAACCGCCGCAAGGAGTGACCGGAATGCCCAATTTCCCCCCAGAGGAGTTCGACACGCGCCGCAGCCGCGCCTGCGCGGCCCTGCGCGTGGCAGATCTGGATGCGATCGTGCTCTTTGCGCCCGAAAGCCAGTATTGGCTGACCGGTTATGACACGTTCGGCTTTGCGATGTTCCAGGCCATGGTGCTGGATGCAGATGGCGGCATTGACCTGCTGACCCGCCTGCCCGATCTGCGACAGGCACAGAACACCTCGATCCTGTCGACCGAGTGCATTCACGTTTGGCCCGAGGTCGAGGGCGCGGACCCCGCGCGCGATCTGGCCGCGCTGCTGACCCGGCGCGGGCTGGCGGGCAGGCGCATCGGGGTCGAGACGCGCACCGCCGGGCTGACCCATCACGCGGGGCAACGGCTGGACGCCGCCCTGCCCGGCCTGATCGAGGCCAGCGACCTGATCCCGGCGCTGCGGCGCGTGAAATCCCCGGCTGAGCTGGCCTGCATCCGCCGCGCCGCCAGCCTGTCGGATGCCGCACTGGACGCCGCGTTGGCCACGACCGGCCCCGGTGCCTTCGAGGGGGAGATCCACGCCGCCATGCAGGGGGCGATCCTGTCGGCGGGGGGCGAGCCCGCGGCCAACGAGACAATCATCGGATCGGGCGCCAACGCCTTGCTGTGCCGGTCGTTTGCCGGGCGGCGTGTGCTGGACGACACCGACCAGCTGACACTGGAATGGTCAGGCTCGTGGATGCGCTATCACGCGGCGATGATGCGCACCCTGGTGATCGGCACACCCAACGCAGCGCAGCGGCGGATGCATGCGGCGGCGGTCGAGGCGCTGGAGGCCTGCGAAGCCGCCCTGGTTCCCGGCCGGCCGATGGCCGATGTGTTCGAGGCCCATGCCCGGGTGTTCGACGCGCATGGACTGCACGCGGCACGCCTTCAGGCCTGCGGCTACCATATGGGCATTGCCTATGCCCCGATCTGGGTGGAATTCCCCATGTTCCATGCGGGCAACCCCCTGCTGCTGGAGGCCGGGAACGCCGTGTTTCTGCACATGATCCTGATGGACAGCGCGTCGGGCCTGGCCGTGACACTGGGGCATTCCCTGATCCTGGGCGCCACCGGTCCCGAGCGGCTGTCGCGCCATGACACCGCGTTGATCCAGCTGTGAGCGATGGGCCATTGCCCGACCGGGTCCTGCGCCCCATATCTGGCACATGTTGAAGCTGACACCGATCCTTCTAGCCATCCTTTACGCGCTGGCGATGTACCAGTTCTCGGCCTGGCGCACGCGCCGCGAGTTGGATGCCAAATCGACCGAACTGGCCGATGCGCGGCTCAAGGCGTTGACCGACCGCATGGCCGAGGCGGTGGGCGTCGATCGCATCCCCGTCAACATCTACGAGGTGCCCGTCGTGAACGGGCTGGCCGCGCCCGACGGGCGGATTTTCCTGACCCGCGGGTTCTACGACCGATATCGCAGCGGCGAGGTCAGCGCCGAGGAACTGGCCAGTGTCATCGCCCACGAGATGGGGCATGTGGCTCTGGGGCATTCGCGGCGGCGGATGATCGACTTTTCCGGCCAGAACGCGGTGCGCGTGGTGCTGGCCGGCGTGCTGGGCCGCCTGATCCCCGGCGTCGGTGTCTGGGTGGCCAATGCCATCGCCTCGCTTCTGGCCGCGCGCCTCAGCCGTCAGGACGAGTACGAGGCGGATGCCTATGCCTCGGCGCTGCTGACCAAATCCGGCATTGGCACGGCCCCGCAGAAAGCGCTGTTCGAAAAGCTCGAACACCTGACGGGCATGGCCGGGCGCGGCACGCCCGCCTGGCTGATGAGCCACCCCAGGACCGAGGATCGCATCGCCGCCATCGAGGCGATGGAGGCCCGCTGGCGCAGCGAATTGCCGAGCGAGTGACTTGGGGGCGCTGCCCCCAAACCCCCGGCATATTTCAAGGATAAAGATGGGGTCAGGGGCGCGCCAGGGCCTTGGCCAGGCGCGGCAGGCGGGCGCGTTTCAGCAAGGCACGCAGGGGCAAATCTTCCTCGGCCAGACGCTCGGCCTCGGCATGGGTGTCGTGGACCGCCGCGCGCACGATGTCACCTTGGGCCTCCAAGGCATTCAGCAGCATCGTATCGGGATGCAGGGCGATCAGGTCGAACACCTCCAACTCGCGCGTCGGAAAATCGCGCATGTTCAGCGTCACGATGGCGGCGGCCCCGCCGGCGCGGGCCGTGGCCAGAACGTGGATATCGCCGGGATCGGGCAGCCAGAGGGGGGCTTCGTCTTCGGGCGCGTGCCGGATCTCGGCCTGGGGGAACGCCGCGCGCAGGCGGGCGATCTCGCCCCGCGCCAGCAATTCGTCCGCAGGCCCGCCCTGTTTCAGCGCGGTTCGCGTCCATTCCTCGAGCAGGCGCGGCGACACCAGAGGCGTGAACAGGCCGCGCCGCGCACAGCCGAGCAGGATCTGCCGCAACACGGTGGGGTAAAGGACGCAGGCATCCAGCACGTAGGCCGGCGCGCTCATGGCATCAGCCGGAAGGCCAGCGCCTTGAGATAGCCGGTCTCGGTCAGGCTGGGATGCTGCGGGTGGTCGGGCCCGGCAAAGCCCGTGTAGATCAGCCGCGGGTCACGCCCCGCCCGCCCGATGCCCCGCAGACAGGCCATGCGGAACTTGGACAGATCGGCCGCGTGCGAGCAGGAACACAGGATCAACGTGCCCCCCGGCGCCACCAGGTCGGCGGCCAGGCGCGCCACCCGCTCATAGGCGCGCAACCCTTGTTGCAGCGCCTGTTTCGACGGCGCAAAGGCGGGCGGGTCGCAGATCACGAGGTCGAACTGCGCGCCCTCGGCCTGCAGCGCGGCCATCACGTCGAAGGCATCGCCCAGCCGGGTCGAGAACCGCTCTGCCACCCCCGACAGCGCCGCCCCCTGCCCCGCCAGAGCCAGCGCCGCGTCCGAGGCATCGACCGCGACAGCGCTCTCGGCCCCTTGCGCGAGGCAGGCGAGGGCGAAGCCGCCCACATGGGAAAACACGTCCAGCACCCGCGCGCCCCGTGCAAGCGACGCGGCAAAGGCGTGGTTCGGCCGCTGATCGTAGAACAGCCCCGTCTTCTGCCCGCCCATGACATCGGCGGCATAGGTCGCGCCGGTCATCGGCACCGGGATCGGGCCATCGGGCGCGTGGCCTGCCAGGACCTGCGTCTCGTCGGGCAGCCCCTCGGCCGCGCGGGCGCGGGCGGTGCCGTTCTTGATGAGGGTCGCCGCCCCGGTCAGATCCGACAGGATCGACACGAGATCCTGCAGGCGATCCTCCAGCCAGATGGCGTTGGGCTGCAGCACCAGCGTGTCGCCGAAACGATCCACGATCAGGCCGGGCAGGCCGTCCCCCTCGGCATGGACCAGGCGGTAATAGGGCGCATCATACAGGCGCGCACGCAGGTCCAGCGCGCCGGCCAGCCGGGCGCGCAGCCAGTCTGCGTCGATGCGGGCGGCCGGGTCGCGGTCGAGCAGGCGCAGGCCGATGCGCGCCTCGATCGTCGCGACGCCGACGCCCAGAGGCTGGCGCTCGGCGTCTTCGAGGATGGCGAGCGCCCCCGGCGCGAGTTTGCGCGCACGGCGGTCGAGCACCAGGTCGTCGGACCAGGCCCAGGGATGACCATGGCGGATGCGGCGGGCGTCGGCCTTGGGTTTCAGGCGCAGAACGGGAAAAAGGGGCGCAGTCATGCGCCCCCCATACCGCCGTCGCGGGGTTTGCGAAAGGGTCAGCTGCCGATCGCGCCCAGCATCGTTTGCGGGAACTCGGCCTGCACCCATTGTTGCAGCCGCTCGGTGATGCGGACCCGCTGGGTGATGCCCTGCGCCTCGGCATTGACGGCCTGCTGGCCGCCATAGGCGCGGAAGGTCAGGTCGACCGCGCGCGGGCCCGAGAGAATCTGGCCGGTTTCGGCATTCGCGATGGTCACGATGAACTCGATCTCATGCTCGCCGCCGATCGTGTAGCGCGCCCGCTCGGTCAGCGCGTGGAACCGCGTCACCTCCAGACGGATCAAGACCGGGATATCGCCCTGCATCGGGGCAAGGGCGGGCTCGAGCGCGGCCTGCATCAAGGCCTGCACCTGCGCGCGGCGGTTGCCGGGCGCATCCTCGCGCCAGACGATATCGGCGCGCGGCTTGATCGCATGCGCCTCGGACACGCTCAGGCTGTCGGGAACCGAGACAACCAGTTGGGCAAAGCCCCAGTTCTGGGTCGGCACCTCGATCACCGGACCAAGGTCGAGGCCGGCGTTTCGCGTCACGTCGCCGGTCGTGGTCACACAGCCCGTCAGCACCATCGCGGCACCAAGGGCAAGGGCGGGAAAACTGCGCATCTTGAACACTGCTCGTCCCCTTTCATGAGGTTCTTTCGGGTCTGCCGGATGGGGTTCCCGGACAGAACCAAAGATCGCGCCCAAGCACGGCCAAAACGGGGTCGAAACCGCGCATCGGCGGGGAATTACATGGGAAAAACCAAGGCGCAATCATGGCCGTTTCGCGGCCAGAACATCAGATCAGACCAGGGCGCGGATGCCGGCCACCGCCGACCTGGCCCCTTGCAGCATCCAGCCATGCTCGGAGGCGATGAAAAAGCACCCAAAGCCATGGCGCTCGGACAGCGCCGTGGCGGCGGCCACATCCGGCACGAAGGTTGCGCACCCCAGCCCCGCGGCCTGCGCCGCCGCCGCGACACGGGCCTGCGCGGCCTGCAATTCGGGGCTGTCCTGCGTCTCCTTGCCATAGCCCACCGACAGGTCGGCCGGCCCCAGAAACAGGGCGTCGATCCCGGCGGTGGCAGCAATCTCCTCGACCGCGTCGACCGCCTCGGGGTCTTCGATCTGGGCGAAGACGACCGTTTCGTCGCGCGAGCGGGCCAGAAGCTCGGGCATCGGGCGTGTGGCGAACCCCGCCCAGCGCGTCGATCCGGCATAGCCGCGCCCGCCCGGCCCGAAGCGCGCCAGCCGCGCCACCCGCACCGCGCCCTCGGCCGAGGTGACATGCGGCACCACGACCCCCACCGCCCCCAGATCGAGCGCCGCCCCGATCTGCGCGGCCTCGGCCGAGGCAACGCGTACCAGCAGCGGGAAATCGGCCGCCCGCGCCAGCGCGGCGCAGACGTTCATCGAGCTGCGGTCGAAGGGGGCGTGTTCGGCATCGAGGCAGACGAAATCCAGCCCCGACAGGATCAGAACCTCCAGCACATCGACGACAGGCGTCTTCATGAAGGTGCCGGCCAAGGGGGTGCCCGCGCGGACCCGCGTTCTGAAATCCGGAATACCCATGCGCCCAATCCCCCCTGCGGCACCATCCATGGCGACCTTGGCCAAGGGGGGCGCGCTTTGCAATGGGTCACGCGCCACCCGCCACCTCGGGGGGGTGCGCCAGCGCGGAGGGCGTTGCCTCGGCTGGTGCGGGGCCTTGGGCCGCGGCGGCGGCGGGGTTGGGCGGCGGCGCAGCCTCGCGCGGCGCGTCCGGCGGCGCATCGACGGCGCCCTCCCCCGATTGCGCGACCCGCAGCGCCCGCCGCCCGCCGATCTGCCCCAAGGCCCCGCGCAGGATCACGGCACCGTCGGGGGTTTCCAGGGTCACGGCAGACAGGTCGGAGCGGTCGAAGACCAGAACATCGCCCGGCGACAGCGCCTCGACCTCGCCCAAGGGACGCGTCAGGCGCAGAAGCACCGCCTCCAGCGGCAGGGGCGCGTCCGACAGCGCTGCGGCCACCCGATCCTGCCAGCCCGGCGGCACCGGCGCTTGGTCCTGCGGCGCGTCGCCCCGTGCCACCTGGGGGGATATGGCCGGCAAAAGCAGCACGATGCGCCCCTGCCGCCCGCCGTCATCGCCCAGTTTCAGATCGGCTGCCACGAGGTGATAGGGCCCCGTGGGCAACAGCAGCGTGATCCGGTCACGATCCTCGATCAGGGCGCCATAGGCCATGCGCTCGGGCCAGTCGCGCCCGGTCAGGTCGGCGGCCTCCTGCGCGAAGGCCGCCAGCACAAGGTCCAGGAAATCGCGGCTCAACACCTCGTCGATGCGCGTGACGCGGCGCGGCGGCAACGCGCTGCTCTCGACCCGGCCGGTCGTCTGAACCTCGATCAACGCGTCCAGCGCCCCGTGATCCAGCCCCAGAAGGCCGCGCGCGCCCGCCCCATCCTCGAGCGCGGCGACAAGGCCCGTCTGCGGCACGCCCGCGATCCCGTCCTCTAGCGTGCGGTCGAGATCGACCGACAGGCCCGCGACTGACAGGTGCAGCCCCGCGAACGGGCCCGCCGCGTGGCGCAAGGCGCGCTCCCACGCCCGCTCCACCCCCGGGACGAGGTCGGGGGGCGCGGGGCGCTGTGCGCGATGGGCCGCCAGGATGCGCGGCAGCGCGGGGCGAAACCCGTCGGGGGGAAGGCTGGTGTCGCTCAAGAGAAACCCGGGCGTGTTACGGTGATCGGCATGGTTCCTTCGGGGTATGCCACAGCGAGGGTTAACAAAGCCTCAAGCCGCCTTGAGAGCGCGCGCAGGCAGCCGCACGCGGAACCGCGTGCCCGCGCCCGTCGGCACATAGGCCAGATCGCCACCCAGCCGGGCCATGATCTCGCGGCTGATCGCCAGGCCCAGGCCCGCCCCCGGCGCGCCCTTGGCGGTGTCGAGCCGCGCGAATTTTTCGAAGATCAGGGCCTGTTGGCGCGGTGGAATCCCCGAGCCGTTGTCGGCGAACTCGATCTCGACCTGCCGGCCACGCGCGGCAACCGTGATCGTCAGTTCGGGCCTGTCCGCGTCACAGTATTTCTGCGCGTTGGAGATGAGGTTGATGAACACCTGCGCCAGCCGGTCGGCATCGGTCCACAGCGCGACATCCTCGGCCAGCGCCGTGCGGCGGATCGCGATCCGCCCGCCTTCCTCGAGGGCGCCCGCGGCATAGACCGCCCGGTCGAGGATATCGCCCAGCCGCGCCTCGCCCTCGTTCAGGCTGACCCGGCCATTCTCGAGAACGGAGAGATCCAGCAAATCGTCCAGCAGTCGCGTCAGGCGCAGGCTCTCGTCATGGATGATGCGCGAAAACCGCGCCCGCGCGGCATCATCGACCGGATCGGCCTGCATCAGGATCTCGGAAAACGACCGGATCGAGGTCATCGGCGTTCGCAGTTCATGGCTGATCTGGCTGAGAAAGGCATCCTTCTGCACCGACAATTCGGTCAGCTTCTGGTTGACCTCGCGCAGGCGCTCGGCGGTCTGGGCCAGCTCGGCCGATTTCGCCTCGAGCTGGCTGGAATACTCCATGATCTGCGCGGTCTCGTCGGCCACCGCCAGCAGGTCGCGCACCGAAACGCTGGCCCCGCCGGTGATCTGGGCCACCATGGCATGGGCCGTCGCCGCACCCACCGACCCGGCCAGTTCCCGCTCGAGCCGTTCGAGGAATTCGGCATCCGGTTCGGGCATGGCGCCGCCGCGCCCCTGGGTCAAAGCCACCTCCTGAAACAGCCGCCCCGCCCGTTGGGTCCCGAGGATCCGCTGCGCCATGATGAGCAGATCGTCGGTCGTGCCCGCCGCGCCGCGCCAGCCCAGGAGCGCGCGGGAATGGTCGTAGACATTGACGAACTGCGCGCCCTGCAACCGCTCCAGCGGGCTGGGAAACGAAAACAGCGAGCCCAGGATGAACAGCAGCGTGTTGGTGCCCAGAGACAGGATCATCGCCGTCAACAGGCTGTCGGTCGCCTGCAGGCCCAGGGGCGTCGCCGGGCTGAGCCAGCCGATGCCGAACGGCCCCTCGGCCAGCATCGCCGGGATCAGGCCGCCGGTCTCGGCCATGTTGGGGATCAAGAGCAGCCAGGCCCAGATCGCGAACCCCGTCCCGATACCCAGCGCCGCGCCGACCCGCGTCGCCCCCCGCCACAGGATGCCCCCCAAAAGCGCCGGCAGCACCTGCGCCACGCCCAGAAAGGCAATCAGGCCGATATCGGCCAGCGCCGCGGCCCCGCCGGACAGGCGGTAATACCCCAGCCCCAGGAACAACACCCCCGCGATGGACAGCCGCCGCGCGGTCAGGGCGGCGCGACGCATGTCGCCCGCGCTCGGCCCCTCGGCCCGCGCAAACCGCAGCCAGAGCGGCATGATGATATGGTTCGACACCATCGTCGACAGCGCCAGCGCGGCCACGATCACCATCGAGGTCGCCGCCGAGAACCCGCCCAGGAACACCAAAAGCGCCAGCCCGTCGCGGCCCAGCCCCAGGGGTACGGTCAGAACGAACAGGTCGGGATTGTCCCCCGCGCTTGGCAAATCCAGACCGATCACCGCGATGGGCACGACGAACAGGCTGATCAGCATCAGATAGAGCGGAAACGCCCAGCCCGCCGTCGCCAGGTGCCGCTCGTCCGAGTTTTCGACCACCAGCACCTGAAACATGCGCGGCAGACACAGGATCGCCGCCGCCGCCAGCGCCGTGATGCCGACCCAGCGCGCGCCGTTCCAACTGGCGTCGATCACCGGGCTGGCCTCGATCCGGGCCAGCATGTCGGCGGGCCCGTCCGCCACGCCCCAGACGACGAAAACGCCCAACGCCAGCAATGCGAACAGCTTGACGATCGCCTCCAGCGCGATGGCCGAAACCAGGCCGGGATGACGTTCGTTGACATCCAACGAGCGGGTGCCGAACACGATGGTGAACAGCGCCAGCCCCGCCGCGACCCAGACCGCCGTCGCCTCGGCATCGGGCCCGCCGACCCCGCCCGAACGGGCAAAGACCGAGAACGACAGGGTCACCGATTGCAATTGCAGCGCGATATAGGGGGTCGTGCCCACCACGGCGAGCAGCGTCACCATCGCCGCCAGCCCCCCCGACTTGCCGTAGCGGCTGGAAATCATGTCGGCGATCGAGGTGATGCGCTGCGCCCGCCCGATGCGGACCATCTTGCGCAACAGCCAGAACCAGCCGATGAAGACCAGCGTCGGCCCCAGATAGATCGTCAGAAACTCCAACCCCGACCGCGCGGCCGAGCCCACCGCGCCGTAAAACGTCCATGCGGTGGTGTAGATCGACAGGCTCAGCGTATAGGTGAAGGGTGAATTCAGCCAGCGCGCCTTGCCCTCGGCGGCGCGTTTCTCGGCCCAGAAGGCCACGGCGAACAGCCCCGCGACATAGAGCACGCAGACCGCGACAAGGCCGTTGAAGCTCAGCATGTCAGCGCTCCGGCGCGGCGGCCGACGGCCTTGGGGCGATCTCCTCCTCCGGAATGTCGCGCATCAAGGCCCGGTTGATCAGATAGGTGCCGCCGATCAATCCCGCCCAGACGGCAAAGAAATAGACCAGCCACGCGTCCAGCCCGGCCGCCGCCGTCTGCTCGGCCTCGGAGCGGATGAAGACCGGCCCGAACAGCAGCACCGCCCCCAGAACGGGCAACAGCCGCGCCGCATCCTGCAGCCGATTGTGCCGATAGGTGCGCCGTTCCAGGAAAAGCCGCCGTGCCATGCCGCGCCCTCAGGCCCCGCCGCCAGACTGCGCCGCCCGCACCGCGCTGGGAGAGATGACCAGAGCATTCACCGTCTCGACCAGTTCGGCATTGGAAAAGGGCTTGGTCAGAAAGGCGTTCGCGCCCAGCGACATGGCCTGGTCGCGATCCTTGGTCTGGCCCTTGGCGGTCAGCATCAGCACCGGCAGATCGCGCGTGGCCGGATTGGCGCGCAGATCGCGCAGGATATCCAGCCCCGACCGTCCGGGCAGCATCACGTCCAGCACGATGACGTCGGGGGCGACGCGGGCGACCTCGGCCATGGCGGTTTCACCCTTGCCATGGCCCTGCACATCCCACCCGTCCCGCGACAGCAGGAACCCGATGGCCTCAAGGATGTTGGCCTCGTCCTCGATCAGAAGAATGCGCTTGCCCAAATGAGCCGGACCTCCCCTCGGCCGGTCCGGTCAGTCTGCAAAATGCCGCGTGATTAGGCAATGCCCATCCGGGGGGCCAGTCCGGGGGGCCTTCAGCGGCGCGCCAGACAGGCGTCGCGCGGGCAGAGCTGACAGCCGGGCCCGGCCGGGATCGCGGCGGCGCCGTCCTCGGGGACGGCCGGCGCGATCAGCATCGTGGCCTGCATGACGGGCGCGCGGCCGAACCCCGTCTGCGCCACGGGTTGCGCCACCGACCAGGTGTCGAACACCCCGCCCTGCGGCAGAGAGAGCCGCGCCGCCTCGGGGTGGCCGGGGCGGGCCAGCACCGCGTAAAGCGGCCAGAGCGGGCATCCCGGCCCGAAACGCGGGATCGAGAAGGACGCCAGCCGCCGGCGGAACAGCAACGCGCCCGCCGCGTCGCAGACCGCAAGCCCGTAATCGGGCACACCCGCCTCGGGCGGCAGGCTGGCCAGCCGGCGCAGAACCAGCGCCACATCCCCCTGCCCCAGCCTCAGCATGCGGCCCGGGTCGAACCCCGCCTCGCGCGCGGCGGGCTGGATCACGTCCAGTGGCAGGCGGGCGGCATCCTGCGCGTAGCGCGCCAGCATCTCGTGCGCCAAGGCGCGGCTGGCGGCATCCTCCATGCCGGCGGCGCGCTCGACGACGCCGGCGATCCCGTCGGCGCCATGGGCCTCGATCTCGGGGAAGTGATGCCCCGCCGCCTCGAACAGGGCTTCGACCGTCTCGATCGGGGTCGAGCTTGGGCCGGGCCCCTCGGATTCCGGGGCCTCGAAATGCGCCAGGATCGACGTGGCACGCAGCGACAGGCGCTCGGCCTCTTCGTGCAGGTTGCGATGGAATCGCCCGCGCCAGGCGGCGTCCAGATCGGGCTCGCGCGCCAGGATATCCGCGGTCGAGCGGATCGCCGCCACCGAGGACAGCACCTCGTGCATCGCCTCGGCCAGTGCCGGATCATGGCCCAGACGGTCGCGCAGCCCCTCGGCCACCGCCTCCAGCCCCGAGATGCGCTTGTGCTGGGCCGCGATCAGCCCCGTCCAACCGGGAAAGCGCGCGGCCAGCTCGTCGATGCGCTCGGCCTCGGGGGTCACGCCGCCCAAGGCCGAGCGCGTGTCGCGCGCCGCCGCCTGCAGCGTGTCATAAAGCGTCGCATCGGCCCCTTCCGACAGGGCCGCCGGTTCGACATCCAGCGCCCGCGCCAGCGCATTCAGCAGCTTGCCGCCGATATTGCGCCGGTTGTGTTCGATGAGATTGAGATACGAGGCGGAAATGCCCACGGCCTCGGCCAGCGCGGCCTGTTTCATCCCCCGCGCCAGGCGACGTTCGCGAATCCGGTTGCCGGTCATCTCCGCGCGGCGCACCCCGTCGGGCAATCCGGCCATGTGATCCCTCCCAAGTGTGGCAGGGGCAGGTTAACAGGCTTTACAACTTCAGCAAAGATTTTACAGCGCCGCGCGCCCCGGGCAAGAGGCTTGCCTCACCGGCAGCGATGCGAAACACTCGCCCCGACGGCCGAACCGGGGAGGGTTCGGTTGCCCATCAGACATGAAGGGGAGGACCCATGCCAAACGACTTGACGCCCCCGTCCGACGCATTCGCGAAATCCGCCCATATCGACGCGGAAACCTATGAAAAGATGTATGCCGCCTCGGTCGCCGACCCCGAGGCCTTCTGGGCCGAGCATGGCCAGCGCGTCGATTGGATCAAACCCTTCACGGTGGTCAGATCCACCAGCTTCGCCCCCGGCAATATCGACATCAAATGGTTCGAGGACGGCACCCTGAACGTCGCCGCCAACTGCATCGACCGCCACCTGGCCACGCGGGCCGATCAGACCGCGATCATCTGGGAACCGGACGACCCGAACGATGCCGCCAAGCATATCACCTATGCCGAGTTGCACCGCGAGACGTGCAAGATGGCCAATATCCTAGAGGATATGGGCGTGCGCAAGGGCGACCGGGTGGTCATCTACCTGCCCATGATCCCCGAGGCCGCCTATGCCATGCTGGCCTGCGCACGGATCGGCGCGATCCATTCGATCGTCTTCGCCGGGTTCTCGCCCGATGCGCTGGGGGCGCGGATCAACGGCTGTGACGCCAAGGTGCTGATCACCGCCGATTACGCCCCGCGCGGCGGGCGGCAGACGCCGCTGAAATCCAATGCGGATGCGGCCCTGCTGAACGTGCTGCATGACTGCAAGGTGCTGGTGGTGCGCCGTACCGGCGGGCAGATCACCTGGATGGAGGGGCGCGACCACGACTATGCCGAACTGCGCCTCGAGGCCGACGATCACACCCCCGCTGCCGAAATGGCGGCCGAGGACCCGCTCTTCATCCTGTATACCTCGGGCTCGACCGGGCAGCCCAAGGGCGTGGTGCATACCACGGGGGGCTACCTCGTCTATGCCTCGATGACCCATGCCTACACGTTCGACTACCACGATGGCGACATCTTCTGGTGCACCGCCGATGTGGGTTGGGTCACCGGGCACAGCTATATCGTCTACGGCCCGCTGGCCAATGGCGCCACGACCCTGATGTTCGAGGGCGTGCCGACCTACCCCGATGCCGGCCGCTTCTGGGCCGTTTGCGAAAAGCACAAGGTCAACCAGTTCTACACCGCCCCCACCGCGATCCGGGCGCTGATGGGACAGGGCGACGAGTTCGTCACGAAATATGACCTGTCGGACCTGAAACTGCTGGGCTCGGTCGGCGAGCCGATCAACCCCGAGGCATGGAACTGGTACAACACGGTCGTCGGCGGCGGCCGCTGCCCCATCGTCGACACCTGGTGGCAGACCGAGACCGGCGGCCACCTGATCACCCCCCTGCCCGGCGCGATCGCCACCAAACCCGGCAGCGCCACCAAACCCTTCTTCGGCGTGCAGCCGGTGGTCCTCGATGCGCATTCCGGTACCGAGATCACCTCGACCGAGGCCGAGGGCGTGCTCTGCCTCAAGGACAGCTGGCCTGGCCAGATGCGCACGGTCTGGGGCGATCACGAGCGCTTCGAGAAAACCTATTTCAGCGACTACAAGGGCTACTATTTTTCGGGCGACGGCTGCCGCCGCGACGCCGATGGCTATTACTGGATCACCGGCCGCGTCGATGACGTGATCAACGTGTCCGGTCACCGCATGGGCACCGCCGAGGTCGAAAGCGCCCTTGTCGCCCATGCCAAGGTCGCCGAGGCCGCCGTCGTCGGCTACCCCCACCAGATCAAGGGGCAAGGCATCTATGCCTATGTCACCCTGATGAACGGGGTCGAGCCCTCGGACGATCTGCGCAAGGAGCTGGAAAGCTGGGTCCGCACCGAGATCGGCCCCATCGCCAAGCCCGACCTGATCCAATGGGCGCCGGGCCTGCCCAAGACGCGCTCGGGCAAGATCATGCGCCGCATCCTGCGCAAGATCGCCGAGAACGACTATGGCGCGCTTGGCGACACCTCGACACTCGCCGACCCGTCGGTGGTGGATAACCTGATCGAGAACCGCGCAAACAAGGGCTGATGCCGGCGGGGCCGCCGCGCCCCCGCGCGCGCCGGCGGTCCCTCAGCCCACGCTGCACAGCGCCCGCAGATGCGGCGGCAGATCCTTGTTGCGTGAATAGGCGCGCGCCGAGGCGCCCATCACCTCGGCCACGTTATGGCCATCGAGGTCCGGGAAAAGCTCCAGCAGCTCGGCCAGGGCCGCCCGGTCGAGGCTGCCCATCGCCATCGGACCGGGATAGAAACTCTCGGTCGGGATGCCGTTCGACCAGATTACCTCGTGACGCTCGAACAGCAGATGGATATAGGTCACCGACCGCGCGCCGGCCTTGATGCGCGCGCCGCCGCCGGGCATCCGCGCCAGGTGCGTCGCGCGATAGAGCGTTTCGCCCCCGGCCAGGTCACGGGGCGTCAAGAGAACCCCATGCTGGGGCGAGACGACCAGATCACGCTCCAGCCCGAAATGCCCCGCCTGCAACTGCACCGGGCGCAGCCACGGCGACGCGGCCAGTTGCGCCTGGTTCAGCGTCTTGTGGCCGATCCAGACCACCGGCTTGATCCCGTTGTCGCGTGTCATCACCAGATCGCCGGGGCGCAACTGCTCGATCGGGATCTCGCCCTGCGGCGTCAGGATCAGCGTGCCGGGCGTGAAACAGACAACTCCGGTGTTTTCCTGCGTGAAAAAGGTCTCGTCCCCGGCCCCGCCGGTAAAGACGATCCCCTCGCCGGTGCCGAATTGCGCATTGTCCGAATAATCGACGGTCAGCCCGCGCGTATCGGTCGTGTTCGACTGGTTGAGGATGCCGTCATCGGCGTAGTCGGCATAAAGCTCGGAGATATGGTCATAATAGCCCGACAGGTCGATCTGGTCATTGTTCGTCGGGTCGCCATCGTCGATCGCACCGGCGGTCGGATCGTTGAAATCCGTGATCGTGTCGAGGCCGCCGCCGTAAGAGAACGTGTCGTCGCCATCGCCCCCCGACAGCAGATCGTCGCCGTCACCGCCCGACAGCAGATCGTCGCCGGTCCCGCCCGTCAGCGTGTCATCGCCCCCGCCCCCGCTCAGCGTATCATCGCCCGCGCCGGCATCGACCGCGACCGCGCCCATCCCGGCGGACCCGTCAAAGCTGTCGTCCTGATCGGTCAGGACAAAACCCTCGATCTCTTCAAAGGCGACCTCGTCCGCCCCGGCGGTGGCATCGCCCCGTTCCGTGCCGGACAGGACCACCTCGATCCCCTGCGACAGGTTCGAGAAATCCATCAGGTCGTCATCGTCACCGCCTTCGCCGCCGATGACCGAGTCGCTGCCGAACCCGTCGCTGAAAAAGAAGCTGTCGGCATCGTCGCCGCCCGCCATCGTGTCATCGCCCGCCCCGCCGACCAGCGTGTCGGCGCCGGTGCCGCCCCGGATCGAATCGTCGCCCGTGCCGCCATCGAGGCTGTCCGCGCCCGCGCCGCCATTGACCAGGTCATTGCCGCTGCCCGCGAACACGATGTCATCGCCCGCGCCGGAATTGACCGTGTCATCGCCGCCCCAGGCCTGGATCACGTCATCGTCGCCGGTGGTGCCCATCACGCCTGTGGCGTCACCCGCATCGACCAGGTCGCCGTCGGGATCGCCCGTATAGCTGCCGTCGATCACCTCGCCCGCCGCGGTGCCGTCAACGATGCCGTCCAGTGCCGGGGCGGCCTCGGTCGTCAGGGTGAGATACCCCACATCCGTCGTGCCATCGGCGTTCTCGACCGTGTAGGTGATCAGCGTCGTGCCGACGGCCGTGCCCGTTGCGATGGTCAGCGTCCCGTCCGCGTTCAGGGTCACGGCCTGTCCCGTGGCCAGCACCACGGCCGGCCCGCCCACCGAAATCGGCTCGCCATTGACCTCGGTGATAGTCAGGCCCTGCCCCAGCGTATCGATATCATTGGCCAGAACATCGACGACGCGGCTTTCGTTGACCGGAAAGGTCACCTCGTCATCAAAGGCCAGCGCGACCGTCTGGATGCTTTCCTCGGCGAACAGGACATTGGTATCCCAGCCGCCATCGCCCTCGTCGGCCAGCGCGATCTTGATCGTGTTGTCCACGCCGGCGTTGACCGGCGCCTTGAAGGACAGCCCGACCGTGAACCCGTCCATCTCGGTGTTGTAGGGGTCGGACCCGGCCGGATTGTTGATGTAGAGGTTCGAATTGGTGACGTTGTTCACCGTGTCGATCGACACCGGATCGCCGATGGGGGTGACGGCAATGAAATCGCCATTCACCCACACCCCCAGCGAGTCCGAGAACCCCGAGTTCACGTATTCGAGGTATTCCTCGGAGGAAAAGGTGAACTGCATCGTGATGTAGTCACCATCGGGCACGAAGACCGCCTCGAACACCACGGCGTCAAAGGTCGCCGCGCCGCCATTGACCGCGCTCAGCTCGGCATCGCCGGGCCCGCCATGGTTGGTGGTCGTGCCACCTGTCGTATTGGTGTTCGTGGTGCCGCTGGAATTGGTGAAATCGGTGACATCGCCGGTGGAAAAGATCACGCCGCTGTCGCTGGGCACCACCCCGGCCGAGGTCGCCTCGCCCCCGGTATAGGTGCCCGCCTGCCCGGCGCTGCCCGTCAGGGTCGCCGATTGCACGGTGATCCCGTCGCCGAACAA
Organism: Roseibacterium elongatum DSM 19469; assembly: GCF_000590925.1. Classification (NCBI taxonomy): domain Bacteria; kingdom Pseudomonadati; phylum Pseudomonadota; class Alphaproteobacteria; order Rhodobacterales; family Roseobacteraceae; genus Roseicyclus; species Roseicyclus elongatus. The sequence continues at coordinate 3,231,613 of NZ_CP004372.1, forward strand.
CTGATCGGCAAGCGTCGTCGCGTCGGACGTGACGGTGACGTTCAGTTCCGTGGCCGTGGGCATGGGCGCTCTCTACTCGATTCAACAGTCACACGCGGCGTCGAGAGTCGCCCGCTCCCGTTAAGGTGCGGTTACTGCACGTCGCCTCAGCCGTGACATTGCCCGCCCAGAGCGACGGTTTTGGGGCCGGATTGCGGTTTTGCACCGCGCTTAATCAGGCGAAAATGTGCATGCGCACGGCACGGGCGGGTTGCGTCGGATTTTAGCCAAACCGGGACAGGTGCCGCCGGAGCATGGTAAATTCAGGCTTGGGTCGGGGCATGAACGCACACCAGAAAAAAGGAACGTTTCGGCCATGCTTACCCTGCCCCCGGCGCCGCCTTGGGCCGCCCAGGTTCCGACGCAACCGTCCTCACCCCCCCTCGACACCGCCCGCCACACCAAGCCCGAGTTGGGCACATCGGCCGTGACGCCCCCAGCGGCCGCTCATGCTACCGCCGAGCGCCCCGCCGCCGGTCGCAGCAGCCAGGTCGACCCCCTCGCGCCACCGACCGATCCCCCGCCGGTCAAGGGGTTGGGTCTGCCGCCGCTCGATGTCACGCGGGTGGGCGACCGCGACAGCCCCGAGGCCAGGCCGCAAACCCCGACCGAGGCGCTGTTCGCCGCCCGGTTGACCCGCGACACCGGCCAGGAAGACGGCGCATGACAAGAAAGGGCGGCCCCGATCAGGGGGCCGCCCGACAGCGTCAAAGCTGCGCGCGCCAGCTTATTCGGCCAGCGCCATGTCGGTCACGGCATGGGTAAAGGCCCCTTCGGGCGCCTCGGAAATCACCGGGTCCGAGCCGCCGGCCAACAGCGTGTCGACCGTCCGCTGATAGGCCGCCTCGTCCAGGCGACCGTCACCGCCTTCGACCAGCAGAGCGATCTCGCCCATCATGCGCATCTGGTGCTCTTCGGTCTGGGCGCCGGTCTCGTCGTAATCCAGCACGATCATGGCGGCGTCCTCGGGGTTTTCCACCGCCCAGGTCCAGCCGCGCATCGAGGCGCGCACGAAACGGGCCATGCGATCGACGAAGGCCGGATCCTCGAGGTTCTCTTCCAGCGTCCAGATCCCGTCTTCCAGCGTGGCGACGCCGAAATCCTCGTATTTGAAGGTCACCAGTTCCTCGGGCGTGATGCCCGCATCGATGATCTGCCAATACTCGTTATAGGTCATGGTCGAGATGCAGTCGGCCTGACGCTGCAACAGCGGGTCGACGTTGAACCCCGCCTGCAGCAGCGTCACGCCCCCCTCCGAGCCGTCGGTCGGAATGCCAAGCTGGCTCATCCACGACAGGAACGGGTATTCGTTGCCAAAGAACCAATGCGCCACCGTGTGACCGGCCAGATCGGCGGGCTCGGTGATGCCGGTATCGGCCCAGCAGGTCAGCATCAGGCCCGAGCGCACGAAGGGCTGGGCGATGTTGACCACCGACAGGCCCCGTTCCCGCGCGGCCAGCGCCGAGGGCATCCAGTTCAGCATCACGTCTGCCGCGCCCCCGGCCAGCACCTGCGGCGGGGCGATGTCGGGGCCGCCGGGCATGATGTTCACATCCAGCCCTTCCTCGTCGTAATAGCCGTTTTCCAGCGCGACATAGTACCCGGCGAACTGGGCCTGTGTGACCCATTGCAACTGCAGGTTCACCGTATCCTGCGCCCAGGCGCCCGTCCCGGTCATCGCAAGGGCCGCAGCCCCCAGAATTGTTTTTTTCATTGTCTTCCCTCCTGTTGGGTTGTGGTTTTTGTTGCCTTCCACTCAGCCCCGCCGCTGCGACGGATGCCAGAATGTCGTCTTGCGCTCGATCAGCGCGACCAATCCGTAAAAGCCGGATCCGGCCAGCGCGGCGACCGCAATCTCGGCCCAAACCATATCCATCGCCAGACGGCCGACCTCGATTTTGATGCGAAACCCCATGCCGACCGTGGGCGAGCCGAAAAATTCGGCCACGATGGCCCCGATCAGCGCAAGAGTTGTGCAGATTTTCAACCCGTTGAACAAAAAAGGCAGCGCCGTGGGCAGGCGCAATTTCAGCAACCCCTGCCAATAGCTGGCCGCGTAGGTGTGCATCAGATCGCGCTGCATCTGGTCGCTGGCCTTCAGCCCCTGAACGGCGTTCACCAGCATCGGGAAGAACACCATCGCCACGACCACCGCCGCCTTCGACTGCCAGCCGAACCCGAACCACATCACCAGAATGGGCGCCGTGCCCACGATGGGCAGCGCGGCGATGAAATTGCCCACCGGCAATAGGCCGCGTTGCAGAAAGGCCGAGCGGTCGATGGCCAGTGCCGTCAGAAACGCCGCCCCGCAGCCGATCACATAGCCCGACAAGGCCCCTTTCAGGATCGTCTGCTGAAAATCGGCCCAGAGCACATCGGTGTTCGCGGCAAAGGTCTGCGCGATGGCCGAGGGCGCGGGCAGGATGATGGGCGACACCCCGTAGAGCGTCACCGCCAGTTCCCACAGCGCCAGCAAGGTGCCGCCAAAGATCACCGGCACCAACAGCCTGACGCCGCCACCCCGCCCGCCATTGGCCAGCAGGACATTGACCAGCCAGGCGCCGATCCAGACCGCCAGGATCGCGCCCAGCCGCCAGTCGGTCAGCGCCCCCGCGATGACCGCGACCGCGCCAAGGGCGGGCATCACCCAGTCACCGACCAGTCCCCGTTGCAAAACCGCCTTCATGCCGTCCCCTCCGCAGGACCTGTCCGGCGCCGTTTTCCTCGAGGAAAACGACCAGAAAATCTCAGGATTTTCTGCGCCGCGCTGCGCGTGGCGCGCGCCCAACGCCCGCTCATCGCGCAAAACCCATGCGTTTGAGAACCAACCGTTCGATCAGCCCGAGGATGCCCACCAACGCCGCCGCGCAGATCGCCGCCATGAACAGCGCCGACCAGATCTGGATCGTCTGGCCGTAATAGCTGCCGGTCAGCAGCCGTGCGCCCAGACCGAACCGCGCGCCGGTTGGCAATTCCGCCACGATGGTGCCCACCAGCGCCGCCGCGATCCCCACCTTGAGCGAGGCGAACAGGAACGGCACCGAGGCCGGCAGGCGCAGCTTCCAGAAGGTCTCGGTGCCGCTGGCCGAATAGGTCCTCAGCAGGTCCAGATCCATCGCGCCGGGGCTGCGCAGCCCCTTCACCATACCCACGACGACCGGGAAAAAGCTCAGATAGGCCGAGATCAGCGATTTCGGGATCAGCCCCTCCAGCCCGATCGAGTTCAGCACCACGATGATCATCGGCGCAATGGCCAGGATCGGGATGGTTTGCGACGCGATGGCCCAGGGCATGACACTCAGGTCCATGGCCCGGTTGTGCACGATCCCCACCGCCAACAGGATGCCCGCCAGGGTGCCGATGGCAAAGCCCAGCATCGTCGGGGCCAGGGTCTGCCAGGCATGGAAGAACAGGCTGCGCGGGTTCGGCCGATACTCGCCCCGCCGCTCGCGCAGGATCGGCTCGCCCATGGTCGTCGCCCACAGCTCGCCCACCACCTGATGCGGCGCCGGCAGCACCGGGCGCTCCTGGATCAGCGTGTCGACCACGATCTCGGTCGCCGTCATCTCGAGGCCGCGCCGCTCGATCTGGTCCAGCGTCCAGGCGCGGTTCATCATCATCGCCGCCGCGTACCACAGCACGACGATCACGCCGACCACCACCAGCACCGGCAGCAGCGCCCGCGCCACCGCGCTGGCCCCCCGGCCCAGCATCGCGGCCGCGCCCGGCGCGGTGGCGGGATCGACCGTCGCGCTCATGCCCGGCCTCCGCGCGTATGTACGGGCTGTGTACAGTCTGTGTACGGGATGTGACGTGCCATGTCGGCGGCCTCAATCGTCATAGGCATGGCCCGCGCGCAGCCCCTCGCGCACCCGGTGCGCAATCTCCAGAAACTCGGGCGTGTCGCGAATATCCAAGGGGCGCTCGGGCGGCAGCGTGCTTTCGATGACATCGGTGATCCGCCCCGGACGCGGCGACATCACCACTATCTTGGTGGACAGATACACCGCCTCGGGGATCGAGTGGGTAACAAACCCGATCGTCTTGTGCGTCCGCGCCCAGAGTTCCAGCAATTGCTCGTTCAAATGGTCGCGCACGATCTCGTCCAGCGCGCCGAAGGGCTCGTCCATCAGCAGCAGATCGGCGTCAAAGGCCAGCGCCCGCGCGATACTGGCGCGTTGCTGCATCCCACCCGACAATTGCCATGGATACTTCTTGCCAAACCCTGCAAGATCAACGAGTTCCAGAACGTTCTTCACGCGCCGGTCCTGCTCGGCCCTGTCGAACCCCATGATCTCGAGCGGCAGCTTGATGTTCTTCTCGATGGTCCGCCAAGGGTACAGGCCCGCCGCCTGGAACACGTAGCCATAGGCCCGGTTGCGCCGCGCCTCGTCGGGCGTCATGCCGTTGACCGTGATGGAGCCGCCCGTGGGATGCTCCAACGCCGCCACGACCCGCAGAAAGGTGGTCTTGCCGCAGCCCGAGGGCCCGATGAAGCTGACGAAATCGCCCTTGTCGATGGTCAGGTTCACGTCGCGCAGCGCCTGCACAGGACCATCGTTGGTCTGAAAGGTCAGATCCAGACCTTTCGCTTCAATCACAGGGGCTTGCAGGGCGATGTTCACGCTGGCTGACCCGTCGATCTCGCTTGCAACAGCCATCACACGCCGCTCGGGATGTTCATCGGATCACGTTCGATCTTGCGCGGCGTGTTGAGCGACTTCCATTTGCTCAGCGCCTTGGACGCGCTGGCATAGGGCGCACGCTTGACGAACTTGCCCCGGCCCGGCTGCGGCTGGCTGTTCTGCCCATAGGCCCAGACGACATCGCCGCGCGACAGCGTGTAACGCGGCTGCGCCGTGACCTCCATCCCTTCGAAAACGTTGTAATCGATGATGGATTTCTGCGTTGCAGGCGAGATCGTTTTCTTGATCGTCGGATCCCAGACCACCACATCGGCATCCGCGCCGGGCACCAGGGCGCCCTTCATCGGATAGACGTTGAGGATCTTGGCGATGTTGCTCGACGTGGCAGCCACGAACTCCTCGGGCGTCAGGCGCCCCGTCTCGACCCCTTGGGTCCAGAGCATCGCCATCCGCTCCTCCAGCCCGCCCGTGCCGTTCGGGATCTTGGTGAAATCGCCCACGCCCATGCGCTTCTGCTGATCGTCGAAGGCCGCATGATCGGTGGCGACCACCTGCAAGGATCCGGCCGCCAGACCGGCCCAAAGGCTCGCCTGGTGTTCCTTGTTGCGAAACGGCGGTGACATCACGCGGCGGGCCGCATATTGCCAATCCTTGTTGAAATACTCGCTTTCATCCAGGGTCAGGTGCTGGATCAGCGGCTCGCCGTAAACGCGCATGCCCTTTTGGCGCGCACGCCGGATGGCCTCATGCGCCTGCTCGCAGGACACATGCACGATATAGAGCGGCGTTCCGGCGGCATCGGCGATCATGATCGCGCGGTTCGCGGCCTCGCCCTCGACCTCGGGCGGGCGGGAATAGGCGTGACCTTCGGGGCCGGTCACCCCCTCGGCAAGGTATTTCTGCTGCAATTCCTGAACGATATCGCCGTTCTCGGCATGCACAAGCGGCAGCGCGCCCAGTTCCGCGCAGCGCTTGAACGAGGCGAACATCTCGTCATCCTCGACCATCAGCGCGCCCTTGTAGGCCATGAAATGCTTGAACGTATTGATGCCGCGCTCTTTAACAACGGTCTCCATCTCGTTGAAAATGCGCTCATTCCAGTCGGTAATCGCCATGTGATACGAAATGTCGACGCAGATCTGGTCCTTCGACTTGCGGTCCCAGTCATCAATCGCGTTCAAGAGCGAGCCATCCGCCCCGGGCAGACAGAAATCCACCAGCATCGTGGTGCCCCCCGCCGCCGCGGCAAAGGTGCCCGATTCGAAGGTTTCGGCCGCCGTGGTGCCCATGAAGGGCATTTCCAGATGGGTATGGGGGTCGATCCCGCCGGGGATGACATAAGCCTCGGAGGCGTCGATCACCTCGTCCCCGGTCAGGTTCTCGCCGATCTCGAGGATCTTTTCGCCCTCGATCAGCACATCGGCCTTGTACTGGCGGTCTGCCGTGACGACCGTGCCGCCCTTGATCACCTTGCTCATGTCAATCTCCCCGTGTCTCCGGGGCCTGCGCGGGCCCCGGTTGGATTGGATGCCCCTGTTTTCGGGGCTTTTTTCACCTGCGATGGGCTTATTGCGCCACCACGCAGATCATCCTGTCATCCCGCGTCATCAACGGCAGATAGGTCGTTTCGACCGGGCCCTGATACCGGTACCAATAGCAGCCGTCCGACTCGAGGCGGACATTGGTGGTGTCCTGTCCCGGTGCCGCGAGGTCCAACACCTCGGGGCTCAGCGCCTCGGTCTCGCCTTCGGGCGTCGGCGTCACGCACCCCGCCAGCAGGCCCAGCATGACGGCCGGGGCCGCGATCTTCACTAACCTCATTCCACGATCTCCGCAGTGTCCACTACGGCGTGGAATAGCACATTCGCGCCCGCGGTCGCCCACTCGGGTGAGATTTCTTCGGCTTCGTTGTGCGAAAGCCCATCCACGCAGGGGCACATGATCATCGCGGTGGGGGCCACATCGTTGATCCAGCAGGCATCATGGCCCGCGCCCGAGACGATATCCATATTTGAATATCCAAGCCTTTCAGCAGCTTGGCGCACGGCGCTCACGCAGTTTTCGTCGAACGCCGGCGGGTCGAACTGACCCACGATCTCGGCGCTGAAGCCCACGCCGATCTCGGCGCACAGCTTCGGCGCCCGTTCCATCAACTCGTCCACCATGGCATTGAGCTTGTCGAGCAGATGCGTGCGCATGTCGACGGTGAACACCACCTTGCCGGGGATGATATTGCGGCTGTTGGGGTAGACGTCGATATGCCCGATGGCGCCCACGGCGTTGGGCTGGTTCTTCATCGCGATCTCGTGGACCAGCTCGGTGATCAGCGCCAGGCCCCGGCCAGCGTTCTTGCGCATATGCATGGGGGTCGAGCCCGTGTGGCTTTCCTTGCCGGTCACGGTGCATTCGATCCAGCGCAACCCCTGCCCGTGGGTGACAACCCCGATATCCTTGCCCTCGGCCTCGAGGATAGGACCCTGTTCGATATGCAACTCGAACATGGCGTGCATCTTGCGATCGCCAACCTTTTCGGGCCCCTTCCAGCCGATCCGCTCCAACTCATCGCCAAAGCGTTTGCCGGTCGCATCCACCCGGTCATAGGCCCAGTCCAGCATATGCCGCCCCGAGAACACGCCCGAGGCCAGCATCGCCGGGGCAAAACGCGTGCCTTCCTCGTTCGTCCAGTTGGTGACGACGATCGGGTGTTTCGTCTTGATATTCAGGTCGTTGAGCGTGCGGATCACTTCAAGTCCGCCCAGAACGCCCAGCACCCCATCGTATTTCCCGCCGGTGGGCTGGGTGTCGAGATGGCTGCCCACATAGACCGGCAGCGCATCCGGGTCGGTGCCCTCGCGGCGCGCGAACATGTTGCCGATTTCATCCACGCCCATGGTCAGGCCCGCGGCCTCGCACCAAGACTGGAACAGCGCGCGGCCTTCGGCATCCTCGTCGGTCAGGGTCTGCCGGTTGTTGCCGCCCGCCACGCCGGGGCCGATCTTGGCCATCTCCATCAGCGAGTCCCAAAGCCGCTCGCCGTTGATCGTCATGTTCTCGGCTGGCGCCGCCATGAGTTTTCCTTCCCTGTCAGTCTGTTCCGGGGTCTTGTTAATCCAGACCCTTGAGGATGTCGCGCAATGTGCCGAACAGCGTGTCGATATGATGTTTCTCGATGATCAGCGGCGGGGAGAGCGCGATGATGTCGCCCGTGGTGCGGATCAGGACGTCCTTCTCATAGGCCTGCAGGAAGGCCGAAAAGGCGCGTTTGGTCGGCGCGCCGGCGATCGGCTCCAGCTCGATCCCCGCGATCAGACCCATGTTGCGGATGTCGATCACATGCGGGCAGTCGCGCAGGGAATGCACGGCGTCTTCCCAATAAGGCGCAAGCTCGGCCGCACGCTCGAACAGCCCCTCTTCGCGATAGGTCTCCAGCGTCGCCAGACCGGCGGCCGAGGCGATGGGATTGCCCGAATAGGTATAGCCGTGGAACAGTTCGATCGCCTCTTCCGGGCCGTGCATGAAGGCGTCGTGGATTTCCCTCGTGGCCAGAACGGCCCCCATCGGGATCACGCCATTCGTCAGACCCTTGGCACAGGTGATCATGTCGGGCATCACGTCGAAATGCTCGGCGGCAAAGGACGACCCAAGCCGCCCGAAGCCGGTGATCACCTCGTCGAAGATCAGCAGGATCCCGTGCTTGCGCGTGATCTCGCGCAGGCGCTGCAGGTATCCCTTCGGCGGCATCAGCACGCCGGTCGAGCCCGCCATCGGCTCGACGATCACGGCGGCCACGGTTTCGGGGCCATGCAGGGCGACGATGCGCTCCAACTCGTCGGCCAGATCGGCGCCATGCTCGGGCTGGCCACGGGTAAAGGCGTTCTTTTCAGGCAGATGCGTATGCGGCAGGTGATCCACACCCGTCAACAATGAGCCGAAAAACTTGCGATTGTTGACAATACCGCCAACCGAGATGCCGCCGAAATTCACCCCGTGATAACCACGTTCGCGCCCGATCAGGCGGGTGCGCGTGCCCTGCCCGATGGCGCGCTGGTAGGCGATGGCGATCTTCAGCGCGGTCTCGACCGATTCCGACCCGGAATTGGTGAAGAACACATGCTCCATCGGCTCGGGCGCCATGTCGCGCAGGCGTGTTGCCAGTTCGAACGCCTTGGGGTGGCCCATCTGGAAGGCCGGAGCATAATCCAACTCGCCTGCCTGCTGGCGGATCGCCTCGACGATCCTGGGGCGATTATGGCCCGCATTGCAGCACCACAGGCCCGCCGTGCCATCCAGCACCTGACGCCCATCCGCCGTCTTGTAATACATCCCGTCGGCCGAAACGAACATGCGCGGCGTCTTCTTGAACTGCCGGTTCGCCGTGAACGGCATCCAGAAGGCGGAAAGGTCGTTGGGCACCGGGTTCGAGCGGTCGAGGGCCATCGTGGTCATTCCCTGTCTAACGCCCCGGTCGCGCGCCGCCGGGGCTTCGATTGTTTTTGACCAAACGGTCAAGATCACGCTAGCAGAGGCGCTGTGCCAGTCAATGAATTGAACGCCCTCACCTGCCCAATCGCAAGGCAAATGATGCCCGAAAGGGCATTCCTGCCCAGCAATCGGGCATGCCGCAAAGCAGCACCTTGCCTCTCGCCCCGCCGCCAGCCAAACATCGCCCCATGAACGCCGATCCGCCCCGCACCCGCATCCAGAAAAAGAACCGTCACGCGATTCTCGACGCCGCGCTCGAGGTCTTCTCGCGCCACGGGTTTCGGGGCGCCACGCTCGACCAGATCGCCGGCGAAGCGGGGCTGTCGAAACCCAACCTGCTTTACTACTTCTCGTCGAAAGAGGCGATTTTCGTCACGCTTCTCAGCGGCTTGATGGAAACCTGGCTCGACCCCTTGCGCGCGCTGGACCCCGACGGAGAGCCGGCCGAGGAATTGCTCGCCTATGTCCGGAGAAAGCTGCAACTCAGCCGCGATTTCCCGCGCGAATCGCGGCTTTTCGCCAATGAAATCGTCCAGGGCGCACCGCGCATGGAACATCTGCTGGCGACCGATCTGAAATCGCTGGTCGACGACAAGGCCGCGGTCATCCAAGGCTGGATCGCCGAGGGCAAGATCGCCGATATCGACCCGCATCACCTGATTTTTTCGGTCTGGGCCCTGACCCAGCATTACGCCGATTTCGACGTGCAGGTGCGCGCCGTGCTTGGCCCCGATCACGACCCGCTGGCCGAGGCCGAAACCTTTCTGACCACGCTTTTCACCCGGTTGCTGAGGCCATAGGGGGCGGCGAACGGCACTTCGTCCGCCCTCGCGCGCCTTGGCCTCAGAGGACTTTCAACTGGAAAAAGAGCGTCTTCTGATAGTCGCTTGTCGGGAAAGTCCCGGCCGGGGTAAAGCGGTAGGTGCCGGGCAGGGTTTGCGCCGCACCGGTGGGCCGCCAATCGTTGAACGACGAAAATGTCGTGCCGCTCGATCCCGATGTGCCGATCCCGATGTGATAGAGATGCCATCGCTGGTGCGTCACCGACCCCGGACGCGTCCCGTCGATCATGATCTCGCCGATCATCAGGGCCGGGTCGTAGACGTCGGGCGGCAGCACCACGTACCAGGATTTGTAGAAATCGTCGAACGGCACGCTTTGGTTCAGCACCTCGCCGCGCCCCACCACGATGATATCCACGGTCTTTTCCGCCGGCACGCATTCGCCAAGATCAACGGTTCTGGCGGCGAAGGTATCCGTCGCATCGATGGTGCGCAGGCCCTTGGTCACATCCGGAAAATCCTGGTAGTCAGTGTGATATCGCTTGCCCACACCCGGTCGCACCTCGACCTGCTGCGCGGGTTTGCCTTCCCACACCAGCCGCACGGCGCTGTCCCTGGCCTTGACGATCTTGTTTTCCGCGCCGAGCACGCTGGTTTTCGTCGGCATATGCGGCGAGATCACCCGCGCCCCGAAATCGAGCGAGGCAAAACAGCGGCTTTGCGTGACCTCGCCTTCGCAATTGAAGATGGTCAGCCCCTTCAGCGGCCCGTCCTCGATGCTGACCGGGTTCGCCTTGGTGTCGAAGCGGCCCGTCTCCAGGTGCAGATAGCCGTGTTCCACCACATCGATGCGCAGCTTCTGGCCCGGTGCGCGGGCGGCCTCGCCCAGGATCGCGTCGTCGAATTGCACGACCGTAGTCAGGGAAAACGCGCCGGTGTCCGGGTTGAACCGCCCATGGCTGGCCTCGAGGTCGAAAAACTCCGGGCCGATCCTGAGATAGGGCAGTTCGATACACTCAAGCTGGCCATCTCCGTCCAGATCGAACGGAATGCTGCAGGGGTTGAGGGAAAGCTGGATGTCCTCGATGCGGACATCGATCTCTCCGTCCTCGCGGGCGGGGCCAAACCCCAAGGTGATCGCACCGTGCCCCGTGATGGCGGCCCCCCGGCTGCTGTCCGGGTTGGGGTGAATGAACACCGAAAACGGCATCGGCAGGGTCACGCTTTCGGGCAATTGCTGACTGTCTCGCATCTGCTGGTCCTCCCTTGCAGTGCGCGCGCTCCTCCCAAGTGGAATCATACCGCCGTCGGCAGCGACGCGCCATGCGCGCGGCCAGCCCCCCTGCGCATCGGCAAGGGACAGCCCATCGCCGATCCGACGCGTCCCCGCGCCGCCCAAGCAAAACGGGCGGCACCCTCTGGCACCGCCCGTATCGCGTCGACCTTGCCCGCGCCTCACTCGGCGGCGCAACTGCCGGGGTTGTTGGGATGCGTCGTCCAGTTCGCGTAGTCTTCCTCGACGACCTTGCCCGTGCGCGGGTCGGTGGTGCCGGGCGCCATCTGCTCCATCGTGATGCAGTTCTCGACCGGGCAGACATTCACGCACAGATTGCAGGCCACGCATTCCGCATCGATCACTTCGAAGGTGCGATCCTCGGACATCGAGATCGCCTGGTGGCTGGTATCCTCGCAGGCGGCATAGCAGCGCCCGCATTTGATGCAGGCGTCCTGATCGATCCGGGCCTTTGTGACGTAGTTGAGGTTCAGGTGCTGCCAGTCGCTGACATTCGGCACCGCGCGGCCGATCAGGTCGTCGACCGAGGTCATGCCTTTCTCGTCGAGGTATTGCGACAGGCCCGAGATCATTTCCTGCACGATCTTGAAGCCGTAGGTCATGGCCGCCGTGCAGACCTGCACGTTGCCTGCGCCAAGCGCGATGAATTCGGCCGCGTCCTTCCAGGTGGTGATGCCACCGATGCCCGACACCGGCAGGCCCGCCAGGGACGGCGTGCGCGTGATCTCGGCCACCATGTTCAGCGCGATGGGTTTCACCGCCGGGCCGCAATAGCCGCCATGCGCGCCCTTGCCGTCGATGGTGGGTTCAGGCGCGAAGAGGTCCAGATCGACCGAGGTGATCGAGTTGATCGTGTTGATCAGGCTGACGGCATCCGCGCCACCATCCTTGGCGGCCTGGGCGGGCTTGCGGATGTCGGTGATATTCGGGGTCAGCTTGACGATCACCGGCAGGTCCGAATGCGTCTTGCACCATTCGGTGACCTGCTGAACGTATTCGGGCACCTGGCCCACCGCGCTGCCCATGCCGCGCTCGCTCATCCCGTGGGGGCAGCCGAAATTCAGTTCGACCCCGTCGCAGCCCGTCTCGATCACCCGGTCGAGGATCGCCTTCCAGCTATCCTCGTTCACCGGCACCATGAGCGAGGCGATCAGCGCGCGATCGGGGTAGTCCTTTTTCACCCGGGTCATCTCTTCGAGGTTCACCTCGAGCGGGCGGTCGGTGATCAGCTCGATATTGTTCAGCCCCAACAGGCGCCGATCCGCGCCCCAGATCGCGCCATAGCGCGGGCCGTTGACATTGACGACGGGCGGCCCCTCTTCGCCGAGTGTCTTCCAGACGACGCCGCCCCAGCCGGCCTCGAAGGCGCGGCGGACGTTGTATTCCTTGTCGGTCGGCGGCGCCGAGGCCAACCAGAACGGGTTGGGCGAGGTGATGCCGCAGAAGGTCGTGGTCAGGTCTGCCATGTGTCTTACTCCTTCGGGGGCGCGGCGGTCAGCCGGCTGCCTCGGTCAGCTTTGCGTGGATGTCTTCGGCAGCGTCGCGGCCCTCGGCCACGGCCGTCACGGTCAGGTCTTCGGCGCCCGAGGCGCAGTCGCCCCCGGCCCAGACCTTGGCAAGGCTGGTGCGCCCGGCCCCGCTCACGGCGATCTTGCCACCCGACAGTTCCAGCCCCTCGGGCGCGACGCCCAGGGTCTGGCCGATGGCCTTGAGCACCTGGTCGGCGGGAATGTCGAAGGTTTCCCCGGTACCGACCAGCGATTTGCCCTCGGACCGCGTGTATTCGCAGCGCAGCGCCGCGACCGCGCCGTTGCCGATCACCTCGACCGGCATGGCATTGAAGACGAACCGCACGCCCTTGGAGGCCGCGAGATCCTGTTCATAGGGGCTGGCCGGCATCGCCTCGCGCCCGCGGCGATAAACCAGTGTCACGTTTTCCGCGCCCAGCAGCTTCGACTGCACGGCCGCGTCGATGGCGGTCATGCCGCCGCCGATCACGACCACGTTGCGCCCCACGGGCAATGCGGCCAGATCGTCGGCCTGCCGCAGATCGGCGATGAAGCCCACCGCGTCGGCGACACCTTCCTTGGCCTCGCCATTGGCACGCAGCGCGTTCACGCCAGCCAACCCCATCCCCAGAAAGACGGCGTCGAAATCATGCTCCAACTCGCCAAGCGTCAGGTCGCGGCCAAGCGCCTTGCCGTGCTCGATGGTGATGCCGCCGATCTTCAGCAGCCACGCGACCTCGGCCTCGGCAAAGCCATCCACGGTCTTGTAGTAGGCGATGCCGTATTCGTTCAGCCCGCCAGGCTTGGGCCGTGCCTCGAACACCGTCACGTCATGGCCCTTCATCGCCAGTCGATGCGCACAGGACAGGCCCGCCGGGCCCGCACCCACGACGGCGATCTTGCGCCCGGTGGCGGCGGCGCGCGCAAACGGGTGCACGCCCTGATCCATCAACGTGTCGGTGGCGAAGCGCTGCAGGCGCCCGATCTCGACCGGCTTGCCCTCGGCGATCTCGCGCACGCAGGCTTCCTCGCAGAGCGTTTCCGTGGGGCAGACGCGGGCGCACATGCCGCCAAGGATGTTCTGCTCGAAAATCGTCCGCGCCGCCGCCTCGGGCGTGCCGGTGGCGATCTGGCGAATGAACAGCGGGATGTCGATATCGGTCGGACAGGCCGTGATGCAGGGCGCGTCATGGCAGAAATAGCAGCGATCCGCGGCCACCAGCGCTTCGTGATCGTCCAGACGTGGGTGAAGATCGGAAAAATTCTCTTCGAGGGCCGTGTGGTCCAGGCGCGCTGGCGCGATGCCTGGGGTGAAAGGGCTGTTGGGCATGGTCTGGCTCTCCCGATCCTGTTGGGTGGCTGGGCTCTTTCGACCCGTTTTGCGAGAATCACGCTGGCACGAGCCAATTTTTTTATCAAATGGTAAATTATTTTGATGGGCCGATTGTCGCCCCGTTGCGCGCCACAGGTCGGGATATGCCCGAAAAACGCGCAGCCTGCGCATGGTCGGCGGCGCGGCCATGTTTTGCGAACGCGGCGCATTGCCCGCCTTTTCGGCGCCGACCGCCTGCGTTATAGGGCATGCTGTTGCAGGCCTGACCGAGGCATGGGCGCGACACCGGACGAGATGCGAGGATCGACATGAAGAACAAGACACATGATCAGGACGTGGAGTTCATCCGCGCATTGGCCGAGCTTCTGCGGGACAACGACCTGACCGAATTGCAGGTCAAACGCGATTACGGCGAGGCCGACAGCCTGAACGTGCGTGTCTCGCGCCAGCAACCCGCCCCGGCCCCGGTCCATGTGGCGGCCCCTGCCCCGGCCCCGGCCCCGATGGCCGCGCCCTCCGCGGCGCCCGCGGCCCCGGCCGCCGAGATGTCGGACGACCCGGCGCAAAACCCCAACGCCGTGACCTCGCCCATGGTCGGTACCGTCTACCTGCAGCCCGAACCGGGATCGCCGGCCTTTGTCGCGGTCGGTGACAAGGTGGCCGAGGGCCAGACCCTGCTGATCGTCGAGGCGATGAAGACGATGAACCAGATCCCCGCGCCGCGCGCCGGAACGGTCAAGCGGATCCTCGTCGAGGACAAGTCGCCGGTCGAGTTCGGCGCACCGCTGATGATCATCGAGTAAGCGGGGCCGGGCCATGTTCTCAAAAATCCTCATCGCCAATCGCGGCGAGATCGCGTTGCGCGTCATCCGCGCGGCCCGCGAGATGGGCGTCGGCACCGTCGCCGTCCACTCGACCGCCGATGCCGATGCGATGCATGTGCGCATGGCCGACGAGTCGGTCTGCATTGGCCCTGCCCCGTCGAATGAAAGCTATCTCAGCATGGCGGCGATCCTGTCGGCCTGCGAGATCACAGGCGCCGAAGCCATCCACCCCGGCTATGGCTTTTTGTCCGAGAACCCAAATTTCGTGCAGGCGGTCGAGGATCACGGCCTGAAATTCATCGGTCCTTCGGCCGAGCACATTCGCATGATGGGCGACAAGATCACCGCCAAGGACACGATGAAGGCGCTTGGCGTGCCCTGCGTGCCGGGCTCGGATGGGGCGGTCAACCACATGGAAACCGCGCAGGCCGTGGCCGATGCCATGGGCTATCCGGTCATCATCAAGGCCACCGCCGGCGGCGGCGGGCGCGGCATGAAACTGGCCCGCAGCGCGGACGAGTTGGAAACGGCGTTTCGCACCGCCCGCTCCGAGGCCAAGGCCGCCTTTGGCAATGACGAGGTCTATATCGAGAAATACCTCGGCCAGCCGCGCCATATCGAGGTTCAGGTGTTCGGCGACGGGCGCGGCCATGCCGTCCACCTTGGCGAACGCGATTGTTCGCTGCAACGCCGCCACCAGAAGGTTCTTGAGGAAGCCCCCGGCCCCGCGATCGACGCGGCGACGCGCGCCCGCATCGGCGAGACCTGTGCCAAGGCCGTGGCCGACCTCGGCTATGAGGGGGCGGGGACGATCGAGTTCCTGTTCGAAAACGGCGAGTTCTATTTCATCGAGATGAACACGCGACTGCAGGTCGAACACCCGGTGACCGAGGCGATTTTCGGCGTCGACCTCGTCCGCGAACAGATCCGCGTGGCCGCCGGCGAACCGATGTCCTTCACCCAGGACGATCTGGAATTGCGCGGCCACGCCATCGAGGTTCGGATCAATGCTGAACGCCTGCCCAATTTTGCGCCCTGCCCCGGCAAGATCACGCAATATCACGCGCCCGGCGGCTTGGGCGTGCGGATCGATTCCGCGCTTTATGACGGCTACCGTATCCCGCCCTATTACGACAGCCTCATTGCCAAGTTGATCGTTCATGGCCGTGACCGCCCCGAGGCGTTGGCCCGGCTGCACCGCGCCCTGACCGAGCTGATCGTCGATGGCGTCGACACGACGGTGCCGCTGTTTCATGCCCTGTTGCACGAGCCCGCCATCCAGTCCGGCGACTACACGATCCATTGGCTCGAAGGCTGGCTGGAGAAGAACGTGGGCTGAGGGCGCCCGCGCCATCAGGGCCTGCCCGGGCAAGGCCCACCCGGTTTTCTGCAGCTGGCCGGGGGCGGCGTCGTTTTTCGTGGGAATTTCGGCCGCGCGGACCTACCATGTGATCCATGGCGCACGACATGTACCCCCGCAACCGGCCAAGGATGAGCCCCGAGCTGATGTTGCGGGCCTATGCGGCTGGTATCTTTCCGATGTCGGAGGGGGCCGATGACGACGACCTGTTCTGGGTCGATCCGAAACGGCGCGGCGTTTTTCCCCTGGATGGGTTTCACATCTCGCGCAGCCTGAGACGGCGCATCGGCAAGGGCGGGTTCGAGGTGCGCGTCGACAGTGCCTTCGCCGAGGTCGTGGCGGGATGTGCCGACCGTGAGCCGACCTGGATCAATGCCGAACTGTTCTCGGTCTACCAGACCCTGCACCTTGGCGGCCATGCCCATTCGGTCGAGGTCTGGGAAGACGGGCAGTTGTCGGGGGGCGTCTTTGGCATCACCCTTGGCGGGGCCTATTTCGGCGAGTCGATGTTCTCACGCCGCCCCGACGCGTCGAAACTGGCGCTGACCTGGCTGATGGCGCGGTTGAACGCTGGCGGATTTCGCCTGTTCGACACGCAATTCGTCACCGATCATCTGATCAGCCTGGGCGCGGTTGAAATTCCCCGCGCACGCTATCGCGCGCAGTTGGCCGAGGCCCTGAACCACCGGGGCGATTTCCATGCCATGCCAGGCGATCTGCCCGCTCAGGATGTGATGCAGCTCAGCACCCAGACATCGTAACGCGCATGTTCCAGCGCATTGAGCGCGGGCGACGAAGCGATCATCCAGCCGTCGAACAAGCTCTGACCGTCGGTATCGACCACTTGCACATGGGCAAAGGCGTCGGAACTCGGGTTCCCTTCGGGATAGCGGCAGTCGAGCACGCGGATCGCGATCCGTCCGAACAGGGCGGTTTCACCCATCGCCAGGTCCAGATCCGTCGGGTCGCCCCGCATCCGGTCGAGCGCACGCAGCCGCACGCGTGTCGCGCTGAGGGTGGCGGGCTGGCTGACCGAGGTCACCGGGCCTGTCACACCGGGAAAGGTTTCCATCACCGGCAGACCGTCGATCCCCTCCTGCAGGGTCACATCGGGGTTGCCGAGCGGTTGCAGGGTCAGCCCGGTTTCGCCACCGCCCTCGCCGAAATCGTCCAACCCCTCGATCTCGACCCCCTCTGCATCGGGATCGGGCAACAGGAAGGTGTCGAAGGACCCGCCCCCGAAATTGTCGAATTGCTGTGCCGCGACGCCCCCGGCCACAAGGGCATGCAGAGTCAGGATCACAAGTCCGAGACGGATCATTCGCCCCCCTCGCCGCTGACGAAGCGCATCAGCAGGGTCAGCAGGCTGACCGAGCTTTGGGTGTCGAGGATCGCGTCGCCGGGTTCGAGGTTGAAGGGCGAGCCGCCGGGAATGACCTCGACGAAATTGCCGCCAAGCAAGCCTTCGGAGGCGATGGCGATCGCGCTGTCATCGGGCAATACGATGCCGTCGGCGACGGTAAAGGTCGTATCGGCCAGAAACGTGTCGGGGTTCAGGTCCATGCCGGTCACGGTTCCGATGCGCACACCGGCAAGGCGCACTTCGGTGCCTACGGCGATCCCCTCGGCCGAGCGGAAAGACGCCTCGAGCTCATAACCGCCCGGCGCACCGAAGCCCCCCGTGCTGCCGGCCGCATACACGAAAAAGCCTACGGCCGTCGCCAGAACGACGCCGCCCAGAACGGTTTCGGTCAAGGTATCGTCGCGATCGGACATATCGATGCCCCTCTTTGAGCCGGCGCCCCGCTGTTTTGGGGCAAGGCTCGGTCAGCCGCGCCTCACTCCGGCGTCCACGCCTCGTAATCCTTGCGCTCGACGGGCTCCACACGGCGCAGCGAGCCGGCCGGCGCATAGGCCGACGGCGTCCCGGTCAGGTTCGGCAGATGCGGCTTTTCCCATGCCTTTTTCGCCACGGGCTTCTCGCTCGGCGGCTCGTCCCAGGTGTGGTGCAGCCAGCCATGCCAATCCGGGCTGACGCGGCTGGCCTCGGACAAGCCGTTGTAGATGACCCAGCGACGCTTGCCATCGCGCGAGCGGTAGAAGGTGTTGCCGGCCTCGTCCTCGCCGACCTTCACGCCGTTGCGCGCGGTGAAGATCTGCGTGCCGAGCGTCTGGCCGTTCCACCAGGTCACGAGGCGTTTGAGGAAGTCGAGCATGGCGAGCGATCTCCGATGCGGGGCTGCGTGTAACACCGTGGTAATGCCCGATCGGCACGCGGGCGTCCAGTGGCAAGGGGCCGCGTCCGGCTTGACTTGGGCGGTATGACGCCCGAAGCCTCGCGCGATGAGCGACCTTCCGCATCATATTCGTCTCGACCCCCGTTACCCCGCCGTCGTGGCGGGCGCGGGGGCGGTGGCCCTCATGCTCGCCGCGGGCTTGCCCGAGGATCTGGCCATCGGCGCGGTGTTGATCGGGGGGCTGGGCTTGCTCGGCGCGGCCTACATGACGACGCTGAACGTGGCCACCTTCACCGACACGGCCCTGATCGTCCGGCGGGTCGCATACCCCTATGCCGACATGGCCGAGGTCGACACGACGGAACGCGAGGTGAGGATGATCACCCGCAGCCTGCAGCCCTACAGGGTGCGCCAGTCCAGCCTGGTGCTTTACCCGCACGGCGGCGGCGAACCGCGCCATGTCGACATCATGAATTCGCGCGGTGGGGCCGAGGCCGTGGCCGAGGCGCTGAGGGCGCATCTGGCGCGGTATCGGGACCGTCCGGGGCGCTGACCGCCGCAAAGGTCGAAAGCGCATCGCCATCGGTCCCGATATCCTTGCGGGCGACGGGGCGCAAAACGCCCGTCCCGTCGCATGGGGCCGGGCATGACGCGCGTCCTTTACGGACTACGGGCCGTTGTGGTGCCGCCACGCTTGGCCTACTGCTGTCGCGATCAGTTTTCGGGAGGGAGACACGACCCCATGAGTGACGCACCCAGCTACGGTTTCGACACGCTTCAGATCCACGCGGGCGCCCGCCCCGACCCGGCGACGGGGGCGCGGCAGACGCCGATCTACCAGACCACGGCCTATGTGTTCCGCGATGCCGAGCATGCCGCGGCGCTGTTCAACCTGCAGGAAGTCGGGTTCATCTACTCGCGCCTGACGAACCCGACCGTGGCCGTTTTGCAGGAACGGATCGCCACGCTCGAGGGTGGCGTGGGCGCGGTCTGCTGTTCCTCGGGGCATGCGGCGCAGATCATGGCGCTGTTCCCGCTGATGGGTCCGGGCAAGAATGTCGTCGCCTCGACGCGGCTCTATGGCGGCACGGTCACGCAGTTCAGCCAGACCATCAAGCGCTTTGGCTGGTCGGCGAAATTCGTCGATTTCGATGATCTGGACGCGGTGCGCGACGCCATCGACGACGACACCCGCGCCGTCTTTGGCGAGGCCATCGCCAACCCCGGCGGCTACATCACCGATCTGCGCGCCATCGCCGATATCGCGGATGCGGCGGGCCTGCCCCTGATCGTCGACAATACCAGCGCCACGCCGTACCTGTGCCGCCCGATCGAGCATGGCGCGACGCTGGTCGTGCATTCGACGACGAAATACCTGACCGGCAATGGCACAGTCACCGGCGGCTGCATCGTCGACTCGGGCAAGTTCGACTGGTCGGCCAGCGACAAGTTCTCCAGCCTCAGCCAGCCCGAGCCCGCCTATCACGGGCTGAAATTCCACGAGACGTTCGGCCCGCTGGCCTTCACCTTTCACGGCATCGCCGTGGGGTTGCGCGATCTCGGGATGACCATGAACCCGCAGGCGGCGCATTACACGCTGATGGGGATCGAGACGCTGTCGCTGCGGATGGAGCGCCATGTCGAGAACGCCGTGAAGATCGCCAAGTGGCTCGAGGCGGACCCGCGTGTCGACTACGTCACCTATGCGGGCCTAGAGAGCAGCCCCTACCATCACCGCGTGGCGCAGGTTTGTCCAAAGGGCGCGGGGGCGCTGTTCACCTTTGCCGTCAAGGGCGGCTATGACGCCTGCGTGAAACTGGTGGATGCGTTGGAGATCTTCAGCCATGTCGCCAACCTGGGCGATACGCGGTCGCTGATCATCCACTCGGCCTCGACCACGCACCGCCAGTTGACCCCCGAACAGCAAGAGGCCGCGGGTGCCGCGCCGAATGTGGTGCGTCTCTCGATCGGGATCGAGAATGCCGAGGACCTGATCGCCGATCTGGACCAGGCGCTGGCCAAGGCGACGGCCTAGGCCGCCCGAGTCCCGGGCCGCCGCGCACGGCCCGGGTTATCCACAGAATCCGGACTTATCCACAGGCTGTGCAGGGCAAGACAACGGGCTGGCAACAAACCCTTTTTTCAAAAAGGGAATCCCGGTAGTCTGATTTCCGCTCATGGCGCCCCGACAGGGCGTCCCCCTGTTTCCCCAGGGGGGCGACTCCTATATGAGGGGGCGATTGGACGGGTATCTGCGCCCGTTGCTGCCGACAGAGGTCTGTCTTGACGGTTCATTTCGCGCTCTTCCTGTCACCCGATGGCATCGCGCTCGCGCATCGCCAGCAGGCAGGTCACTGGGCTTTTCTGGGCGATGTCGGGTTCGACGCGCCCGATCTCGATACGGCGATGGCCAACCTGCGCGCCAAGGGCGAGGCCCGCGAGGGCAAGGGGTTTGCGACGCTGCTGGTCCTGCCGGACGATCAGATCCTCTATACCTCGCTCACCGCCCCGACCGACGACCCCGACCTGACCGAGTACCGGATCGAAGAGGGCCTTGAGGGGCTGACGCCCTATACCGTGGCGGAGCTGGTCTATGACTGGCGCGAGATCGAGGAAGATCGCGTCAAGCTGGCCGTCGTGGCCCGCGAAACGCTGGACGAGGCGCGCGCCTTTGCCGAAGGGCACGGGTTCCACGGTGTCGGCTTTGCCGCCATGCCACCGTTGGAAAAGTTCCCCGGTGTGCCGCTGTTCGACCTGTCGGGGCCCGCGCATGGGCTGAGTTTTCCGGATGAAGGGTTGGCCTTTGGCGCCGATGCCTGGAGCGAAACGGTCACGCCTGCAGAGCCCGCCGCGACCGAAGGCGTAACGCAGCCCGAGATGGACGCCGCAGACGAGGCGCCGGAGGCAACAGACGACGCGCCCGACACGGTTGAGGGCAGTGCGGATCCCGCCCCGCCGAGCGAGCCCACCCAAGCGGCGGAGGAGACGGCCCAAAGCGCACCGACGCCCGAGGCCGCTGGCCCGGAGCAGGCGCAGGATAGCCCCGCGCCCACCGGGCCTGAAGACACCCCGGCTGCGCCGGCCGACCCCGCCGAGCCCGAGGCCGAGACGCCCGCCGACGAGGACACGCCACAGCAGATCAGCGACCCGATGCTGGACGGCCCGGTGGCCCCGTTGCCCGATACCGAAGCCGACACCCCGAGCGCGCCGTCCCAGCCCGAGGCGCCCGCCGCGGCGTCGGAACCGGCCACTGGAACGCCGGCCGGCGCAAAACCCCCGGTCGCGTTCGTCGACGATCTCGACGGGTCGGGCGATGACGACCTGCCGCCCGTTCCATCGGCTGCCGTGCTCAAGGCACGCCGTCGCGGCGCATCCGGCGCTGCAGCCACGGACGACTACACGGCGAAATCGCCGGACCCCGGCACCGATGCGGCGGACGCCACCGCCGAGGCGGCCCCGGCCACGCCCACCTTCTCGGCTCGGCGCGCTCGCGACGCGACTGCCGCGATTGACCCGAAAGCACCGCGCAGCGAGGTCAGCGGCGACCTCGTGGGACAGCGCAAGTCGCGCATCGGTTTCGCCGCCGGCACACCGTCATCCGAAACCGCGGCGACCGACGCGGAGGACAAGCCCGGTCAGAAACGGGTCGCACGCGGCGAGCTTTCGGGCCGGCTTGCACGGTTGCGCGACATCAGCCGCGCCCCGGCAGCCGGTGATCCGGGCAAATCGCGCGGCGACAGCGCGCCCAAATCCGCGCCCCCCAAGGCGCAGGCAAAACCGGTGCGGTCGCCAAAACCCGATGCAGAACCGCGCGGCCAGGTCCGCCGGGCTTCGCCGAAATCCGCGACGCCGCGCGCGGCCGCCACCGGCAAACCGGACCTCACCGCGCCGCCGGCCGCCAAGGGCCGCTTGTCGGGCATGCTGACCTCGGCGCGCGATACGATCGCGTCGCGGCCAAGCGCAGACCGTGGTGATACGGACAAGCCGCGCCGCCTGTCCGGCTTGCTCGACTCGGCCAAGCAAGGCTCGAGGTCCCGCACGAAATCAGATGCCGCGACACCTGCCGGCGATGACAGCCCGCGCCGCGCCTCCATCCTGCCCGGGCGGCGCAAGCGTGACACGGCCCCCGCCCCAGAGGGGTCCGAGGGGCGTCTTTCCGCGTTGGGCGCGGCGCTGGCCACGGACCAGGGCCCCGGCACCGCCGGGACGGGCAGCGACACGTCCGACAGAAAGGTGGCGCGCACCGCCCTCGACCCAGCGCCGGCCAGCGCGCCCAGAGACGACGCGGACGGTGCCTTTTCCAGCGGGCTGCTGGCACGCAAATCGGAGGACGGCGCCGCGGGCCCGTCCTTCCGCACCGGGCTGATCCTGACGGTTGTCCTGCTGGTGCTGCTGGCGTTGATCGCGCTGTGGTCGGCGCTGTTCCTGCCCAACAGTCCGGTGGCACGGTTGCTGTCCGGCGGCACCGAGCAAAGCGCCGCGGTCAGCGACGATCCCTTGACCGCCCCGCCCCCGCCGGCCGCGATCACCGCACCGCCGGCCATCGGGCGCGTGGATCCGTCGACAGCCCCCGCCGTTACAGCGCCCGAGGTCACACCCGAAACGACGCCCGAAACGACGCCGGTGCAACGGCCCGAAACCGCCGCCGCGCCCCAGCCCGACGTGACGGACGAGGCCGAGGCGGATGGAATCGACCTGGCCGCCCTGCCCGCGACGCAATCCCCGACCGCAGCCACGCCTGCCGAGACCGCGGCGGCCGCGCCGACCCCAGAGGCCGCGTTGCCCGACATCGATGCCGACCTCGATCTGCCGCCCCTGCCGCCGACGCCCGAGGATCTGTTGCCGTCCGTGGAAGAAGCCGAACGCTTCTATGCCGAGGACGGCATCTGGCCGCGCACGCCGGCCCGCCCCGATCCGGGGCAGATCGCCGGGCTGAACGATCTTTACGTGGCCTCGATCGACCCCGAGATCAGCGATTTCGACGCGGTCGCCCTGCCCGCCCCCGGCGTGAACCCGGGCGAGATGCTGCGGCGCATGCCCTCGCCCCCGCCCTTCGGAACCGAGCTGGAAACCGATGCGCGCGGCCTTGTCCGCCCGACGCCCGAGGGCGTGGTGACCCCCGACGGCGCCTTCGTGATTTCGGGGCAACCGGCGATCGTGGCGCAGCCGCGCCCGCGCGAACTGGCCCCGCAGGTCGAACCCCCCGACACCGCGGTCGAAGAGGCGATCCTCGGCACGTTCACGCCGCCGCCGCGCCCCACGGATCTGGACGAAACCCGCGAGCGACAGGTCCTTGGCGGGCTTACCCTGAACGAGTTGTCCGATCTGCGGCCGCCCGAGCGGCCGCTTTCCGCGCAAGAGGCCGCGGCGCAGGCCTCGCTCTTTCCGGGCACGGATGCCGGCGACGCCGACGCGGCGGCTGGCCCCGCCACCGCCGAGGCCGAAGAGACCACCGAGGTGGCGGCCGAGACCGAGGCCGACGTGATCGGCGGCAGCGCTCTGGCGGTCGCCCAGTCACGTGTGCCGCCCACGCGCCCCGCAAACATCGCCGAACTGGTGGCCAATGCCGAACGCGCACAGGCCGCGCAACCCACCGCCGTCGCGCCCAGCCAGATTGCCCCGCAACCGCAGATCCCGTCGAATGCCGATGTGGCCCGCGCCGCGACCGAGCGCAACGCGCTGCGCCTGCGCGACCTGAACCTGATCGGCGTGACCGGCACGAATGCAAACCGCCGCGCGCTGGTTCGCCTGCCCTCGGGGCGGTTTGTGCGCGTGGCCGTCGGCGACCGGCTGAATGGCGGCACAGTGGCGGCCATCGGCGAAAGCACGCTGCAATATGTCCGCAACGGCCGGACGATCACGCTCGAAGTGCCCGGCTGACGCGCCCGTCGCGATAGACCCGCTCTGGTGGCCCCTCGCGTCCTGTGACGCGACCCCTTCACAGGCCGCCCGTCAAAGCAGCAGCACAACCGCCAGCCCGAGAAACGCGAAAAAGCCCACCACATCCGTGACCGTGGTCACGAAAGCCCCCGAGGCCAGCGCCGGGTCGACCCTCAGGCGTTCGAGGATCACGGGCACGAGAATTCCCGCAAGGCCCGCGACCAGCAGGTTGATCACCATGGCGACGGCAATGACGACGCCCAGCATCGGGCTGCCGAACCAGAGCACCCCGATCACCCCCATCACCACTGCAAAGACCAGCCCGTTGATCAGGCCGACCCCGGCCTCGCGCAGAACCACGCGCAACAGGTTCGACCGCGTCAAGTCCTTGGTGGCCAGCGCGCGCACCGCCACGGTCAGGCTCTGGGTGCCGGCATTCCCGCCCATCGAGGCGACGATCGGCATCAACACGGCCAAGGCCACGATCTGGCTGATCGCGGCCTCGAATTGCGAAATGACCAGCGAGGCCAGGATCGCCGTGATCAGGTTCACGAAGAGCCACGGAAAGCGCCGCTTGGTGGTGTCGATGACGCGGTCGTTCAGGCTGCTTTCCTCGTCCACACCGGCCAGGCGCAGGATGTCCTCTTCATTCGCGTCATCCAGCACGTTCATCGCGTCGTCGATGGTGATCACGCCCACCAGCCGTCCGTCATCATCGACCACCGGGGCCGAGATCAGGTGGTACTGGTTGAAGGCATAGGCCACCTCGTCCTCGTGCTGCGTGGCGGGGATGACCCGGAAACTGTCCTCGAGCAATTCGATCAGCGGCGTCTTGCGCGCCGTCGACATGATCCGCCCCAGCGTGACATAGCCCACCGGCTTCATCCGCGGGTCCGTCAGCACAAGATGGTAGAACTGTTCGGGCAACTCGCGCTTGTGGGCACGCATGTAATCGATGGCCTCGCCCACGGTCCAATGCTCGGGCGCGGCGACGACCTCGCGCTGCATCAGGCGCCCGGCGGACTCCTCGGGAAAACTCAGCGCCTGTTCGACGGCGACCCGGTCCGAGGGCGCCAGCACATCCAGAATGGCCTCCTGCTGGTCGTCCTCGAGATCCTCGACCAGATCCACAACATCGTCCGAGTCGAGATCGCGCACCGCGTCCTGCAGGACCGAGTCGGGCAGCAGGCCGATCACCTCTTCGCGCAGGTCGCCGTAAAGCTCCGACAACACGTCGCCGTCGATACTGGAGGGCCACAGCCTCAGCCAGGCCGCGCGCACCGGGTCCGAGACCTGTTCGAGAAGGTCGGCGATGTCGGCGGGGTGCAGCGGCGTGATCAGCGCGTCGATGGCGGCCGGGTCGCGCGCGGCGACCGCCGCCCGCAGCTTGCCCAGAAGCGTGTCGTCGAGCGCATAGCTGTCGCGGGCCTCGTCGGCCGTGTCCTCGGCCGACCTGTCCAGCACGTCATCCTCGATGTCGCTCATGCCTGCCTCCCGCAAACCGCCTTGCGCGCCCTGATGCGCGATTTGCCCTAACATAGGGCGGGCCGGATCGCTATGCAGGGTCAGGGGGGAAACATGACGAGACAACGCGAATGACGGGCAAGCGCCTGATCCTTGGGCAGGTTCTGGAATTCCTGGGCGATCCCGCGCAGTTGGGGGCCGGGGCGACCCGACACCGCCGCCACGGCGCGGTGCTGATCGCCGAAGGCCGGATCGCCGCGGTGGACGAGGCCGACACCCTGCGCGCGGCCCATCCCGATGTGGCCGTGACGGACCATGGCGCGCATCTGATCCTGCCGGGCTTCATCGACGCGCACGCCCATTACCCGCAGACGGCGATCATCGCATCCTGGGGCAAGCGCCTGATCGACTGGCTGACAAGCTACACCTTCCCCGAAGAGATGCGTTTCGCCGACCCGAGCTATGCAGCCGAGGTTGCGGCGCGCTATTTCGACCTCGTGCTGGCGCAGGGCACCACCACGGTCGCCAGCTATTGCACCATCCACCCCGAAAGCGTGAACGCCTATTTCACCGAGGCGCAGGCCCGCGGCCTGCGGATGCTGGCGGGCAAGACCTGCATGGACCGCGACACCGCGCCGGCGGGCCTGCGAGACACCGCGCAATCGGCCTATGACGACAGCAAGGCGCTGATCGGCCGCTGGCACGGGGTCGACCGCCTCTCCTACATCATCACGCCGCGCTTCTCGCCCACCTCGACGCGGGCGCAGCTGGGCGCGCTCGGGGCGCTTTGGGCCGAGCATCCCGACTGCCTGATGCAGACCCATCTCAGCGAACAGACGGACGAGATCGCGTGGATGCACAGCCTCTACCCCGAGGCGCGCGATTATCTGGACACGTACGAGGCGCATGGCCTGTTGCGAGAAAACGGGCTCTATGGCCACGCCATCCACCTGACCCCGCGCGAAATCGACCGCCTGGCCGAGGTCGGCGCGGCCCTCGTGCATTGTCCGACCTCGAACACCTTCATCGGCTCGGGCCTCTTCGACATGGGGCTGCGCGCCCGCATGCGCGTCGGGCTGGCCACGGACACCGGCGGCGGGTCAAGCTTTTCCATGCTGCGCACCATGGCCGCCGCCTACGAGATCGCGCAACTGCGGGGCATGGCGCTGCACCCGTCCGAATCGATCTGGCTGGCCACCGGCGCCTCGGCCGAGGCGCTCAGGCTCGGCGACCGGATCGGGCGGTTGGCCCCCGGATACGAGGCCGACATGGTGGTGCTCGACCTCGCCTCGACCCCGGCCATCGCACAGGCCACCACCCGGGCCGAGGATATCTGGCAAGCCGTCTTTCCCACGATCATGATGGGCGACGATCGCGCCGTCGCGCAGACCTACGTGATGGGCCGCCCCGTCGTACCGGCCTGACCCCGCCCCTTCATCTTGGCGAAAAACGTCCGGGGGGACGGCCGCAGGCCGCGGGGGCAGCGCCCCCGACGGGCAAGCGAGCGGCCCCCGAAGCGGGGCCCGAGCGCGCCCGTTCCCCGCCTCAGAGCGCGGCTTCCACCGCGCCCACGATCTCGTCCACCACCGCGACCATCAGCGCCTCGTCCTCGGCCTCGGCCATGACGCGGATCAGAGGCTCGGTCCCCGATTTGCGGATCAGCAGACGGCCCTCGGCGCCCAGGCGGGCCTCGCCCTCGGCGATGGCCTGGCGCACCTGCGGCATCTCCAGCGGCGCCTTGCCCACGCCGAAGCGCACATTCCGCAACACTTGCGGGACCGGCTCGAAGCTGCGGGCCAAGGCGCTGGCCGGCTGCTTGGTGCGCACCATCTCGGCCAGGAATTGCAGGCCCGCCATCAGGCCATCCCCGGTCGTCGCGTAATCGGTCATGACGATGTGACCCGACTGTTCCCCGCCCAGGTTCAGCCCCTGCGCCCGCATCGCCTCGACCACGTAGCGGTCGCCCACGGCGGTCCGGTAAAGGCCGATGCCACGCCCGGCCAGGAACCGTTCCAGCCCGAGGTTCGACATCACCGTGGCGGCCAGTTGCCCCCCGGCCAGCCGCCCCTCATCGGCCCATCGCGCCGCCAGCAGCGCCATGATCTGGTCTCCATCGGCCACCGCGCCCGTCTCGTCGAGCAGGATCACGCGATCAGCATCCCCATCGAGGCAGATCCCGACATCGGCCCCGGTGGCCCGGATCCTGTCCGCGGCGGCCTGCGGGTGGGTCGAACCGACGCCGGCATTGATGTTCACCCCATCGGGCGCCACGCCGACGGGAATGACCTCGGCCCCCAACTCCCAAAGCACCTCGGGTGCGGCGCGATAGGCCGCGCCATGGGCGCAGTCGATCACCACCTTCAGCCCCTCCAGGGTCAGGCCAGCCGGAAAGGTGCCCTTCACCCGTTCGACATAGCGAAAACGCCCGTCGTCGATGCGTTTGGCCCGCCCGATATTGCGCGCCTGCGCGGGCTCAACCTCGCCCGCGACCAGGGCCTCGATCTCGGCCTCCGCGGCGTCGGACAGCTTGAACCCGTCGGGACCGAAGAACTTGATCCCGTTATCCTCGGCCGGGTTGTGACTGGCCGAGATCATCACCCCCACATCCGCCCGCATCGACGGCGTCAACAGCCCCACCGCCGGCGTCGGCACCGGGCCCAGCAAGAACACGTTCATCCCGGTCGAGGTGAAGCCCGCCGTCAGGGCGTTTTCCAGCATGTAGCCCGACAGGCGCGTGTCCTTGCCGATCACCACGCGGTGCTCGCGGCTGGCGTCACGGCGAAAGAACCGCCCCGCCGCCGCGCCGAGGCGCAGGGCCATGTCCGCCGTCATCGGGTAGCTGTTGGCGCGGCCCCGCACCCCATCGGTTCCGAACAATTTGCGTGTCATGCCTGTGCCCCTCCACCCGGTTGGACCGGGTCGTTTTCTGCCGTGGTCATTGCGCCGCCGTCACGGCCTGCCAAAGCCGCAGCGCCTGTGCATGGGTATCCATATCATGAACGCGCAGCATCTGTATTCCCTGAGAGATCGCCCATAGGCCGACACCCGCCGATCCGGGGCCGCGCGCGGCCGGGTCGCTGACACCGCCAATGCGCCCGATCATGCCCTTGCGCGACACCCCCAGCAGGATGGCGCAGCCCAGGCCGTGAAACAGGCTGATCCGGCGCAACAAGGCCAGGTTCTGTGCTTCGGTCTTGCCGAACCCGATACCGGGATCGACCATGATGCGCGCCCGGGGCACGCCCGCCGCTACGGCGCGGGCGATGGCCGCGGCCAGTGCATCGAACGCGTCCAACAACACGTCGGTATAGGCGTCGGCCGCCAGGGCCTGCATCGTCTCGGGCGTTCCGATGGAATGCATCAGGATCAGCGGCGCACCCGTTTCGGCGGCCACCTGTGCCAGATCGGGGTCGTGGCGCAGCCCGGACACGTCATTGAGGATCGCCGCGCCGGCATCAAGGCCCGCGCGGGCGACCCCAGATTTCCGGGTGTCGAGGCTGAGCGGCGCGGTGATCCCTTGCGCGCGCAGCGCGGCGATCACCGGGACGACGCGCGCGATCTCGTCGGCCTCGGGGGTTTCCGGCGCGCCCGGGCGCGTGCTTTCGCCGCCGATATCGATCAGATCGGCGCCCTTGCCCAGCATGCGCGCGGCATGGGCACAGGCCGCGGCGACCCCGCCATGCCGCCCGCCATCCGAAAAACTGTCAGGCGTGACGTTCAGGATGCCCATCAGGCGGGGGCTGTCGAAGGCCAGCCCCGCCAGTGGCGCGCGCGGTGCCACGAGCGGGGCAAGCGCCGTCTCGGGCAGCTGGGATGCGGGCAAGATCTCGGGCGGGGCGGTCCGCGTCAGACGCTCGACATGCGAAAACCGGGTCCAGCCGCCCGCCAAGGGATAACAGCCGGGCAACGGGGCCGGATCGACCTGCGGGATCGGGCGGTAATAGTCGGACATGGCGCGCGGCCTAGCCCGCCGCCGCATGCGATGCAAGACAATCGCATTGGTCCCGTTGCACGGACGTGCTAAAAGCTTTCCCTAACGTCAAGCGCTCGACCGTCACCACTGGAGTGCCGCGATGCCCGCCGACCCGGTCCCGTTTCAGACCCTGCGCCTGGCCTGCCGCCCCCCCGGCGACAGCAGCGCCCAGGTCTACGCTGCCCTGTTCGGCCCCCAAGGGGCCGATCTGCTGGCCTCGGACAGAACCGAGTGGTGCAATCACGGCGTGGCGCCCTGGACGCTGTCGCATGCAGGGCATGATGTCGGCATCGGGGGCTTTCGCATCGGGTACGCCCGGGGCGGGCTGGAACTGCGCATGGATTTGCTGCCCGATGTCCGCGGCCAGGGGCTGGCCAGCGAATTCGTGACCGAGGCGCTGGATTACGCCGCCGAGGTTTTGCGTGAAACCGATGTCTTCGCCGCCGTCGGTCAGGAACATGCCACGGCGGCCTGGGTTCTCAAGAAGAACGGGTTTCGCCCCGATCCGCGGGGATCGGACGACGCGACGCCCGACATCACCGTGTTGCGCCGGACGCTTCGCTAAGGGGCGGGGCCGTTTCCGATGGCAGGGCCTCGGCCGCCAGTTCGCGCAAGGGCATCGGCGGCCTCGGCGTGTCCGCGGGCAGCGTCCCGCCAAGCGAGATCACCTCGCGCGCGTCAAAGGCCGTGGCCAACCACATCGCCAAAGCGACCGGATGCGTGACACCGGGACCGGGGCCATCGACCGCATCCAGAACCAGTTTCGACGGGGCCCAGACGCTGATCTGACCATGGCGCATCGCCCAGTCCAGTTCGGTGCGGCTATCCACCACCACGCATCGACGATCTCGGGCGGCCAGCACCCAGGCCCCCTGTTCGATCGCCAGAAGGTCAATACGCCGCTGCGGCATGGCATGGGCCGCGCGGGGTTGCGGCAGGTCGGGGCAATCCACGCACAGGATCACCGGCGCCCCCCCGCTTTGCAGGTCATCGAGCAACACCGAAAGGTCCGGGCGCGCGATGGCGGCGTTGGACAGAAAGACCACCACGGGGTGCGGCGCGGCATCGGCCAACAGGCGCAAGGGGCGCCGCCCCTCGGGTGCATCGCGCATGATCTCGACCCCCAGGGTGTAGGGGCCGCGATCCAGCTTGCCGATCCGCACGAAAACGCGCGCCGCCAGGGGATGCGCCAGAATGCCATCGGCGATCCGGGCGGCCAGGGTTTCCAGCAGGTTCACACGCTCGGCCGCGAGGGCCGCGTCGATGGACTCGACGATGGTGTCGTAACTCAGGATCCGGTCCACGTCATCGGCCGCGCTTTCGGCGCGGGTGGCCACCTCGACCACGACATCGAAACGCACGGTCTGGGTGACACCGCGCTCGGCCTGAAACGCGCCGATCTCGACCTCGCGCAGATGCTCGGTCATCGAGATCCTGTCGCGCGGCACATCGCCGGCGATCGACTTGGCCCGTTCCGACGGATGTTGAAACGCGATGGATGTTTCGTCGCTCACCGGATCGCCTGCCCTGTTGTCTTGCGTGTCGCCCTGCGTTTAGCACGCAGCGGGCAGACGCGCCATGCTGCGGCGCGGCACATCGCGGACAAACGCGACGTGGGGATCAGTATTGCTGTCGATAGAAGATATGAATGCCGTATTCGGCGGTGCGCGGATAGACACGCGCCCAGTCCGGGTTGACCCAATCGGCATGGTAATGCGTCGCGCCGCCCGTCAGGTCACGCGGGGCCCCGTCGATCATGATGCGTGCGATGTGTCCCGCGCGATGCCAGGCGCGGTCATCGGCGATATCCTCGGGCTCGCCGTCGCAGGTATAGGTGAACTGGCAGGCAAAGCGCCGCCCCGTTCCCTGATTGACGACACCGCAGATCGTATCGGGATAGTTGGCGCTGTCGACCCGGTTCAGGATCACCTCGGCCACCGCGTACTGACCGACGATCGGCTCGCCGCGCGCCTCGAAATACAGCGCCTCGGTCAGGCATTGCCACTGCCGGTTGCCGCGCGGTCGGCGCAGCTGGTCAAGCTCGGTCGCATACATGATGCGCGCATCGTCACCGCGCTGGCCGGTATAGGGCGCGCCAAGGCGGCGCAGGCGCGTTTCCGACAGACTCGCCAGCGAGGCGGTTTCGACCCCCATCAATTCGCCCAGTCGCGCGGAAATCCCGCCGCCCGGGGCGGTCGAGGTCGACAAGGTCACGTCTGGCGCGGGGGCATCGGCGGCCACGGGGCCAGCCATCACGAGACTTCCGACAAGGATCGCAGCCAGACGCATTCTTTTCGACATCTTTTCCCTTTCGACGAGCACCCGACCCACCACCGTCGTGATTCGACCCAACCGCGTTTGGTTACCCCTTTTCGCGCGCATCACAAAATCGACACCGAATCTAGTGAGTCCGTGATGTGATGTCGCAAAAACTTGACAGAGCGGTGTCAGCGATCAGGGTCGCTGGCGGGATCGCTATCAACGTCGCGTGGCAAATCCTTGTCGAAAATGGACAATTGTGCCGCCGCCAATTTGGCGACCGGAACGCGGAACGGCGAGCAGGACACATAGTCGAACCCGGCCCGACGGCAGAAGCCGATCGACTCGGGGTGGCCGCCATGTTCGCCGCACAGCGAGATCGTGACATCAGGGCGCGCATCGCGCCCCCGTTCGGCACCCAGCAGCAACAGCTCGCCCACCCCTTCGGTGTCGAGCTGCGTGAACGGATCCTCGGAAAACACGCCCTGATGGACATAAGCCGACATGAACCGCCCCGCATCGTCGCGCGACAGGCCATAGGCCATTTGCGTCAGATCGTTGGTGCCAAAGGACAGAAAGGCCGAGTGTTCGGCGATCTCGCCCGCGCGGAGCGCCGCGCGCGGCGTTTCGACCATGACGCCAAGGCGATAGGTGAACTCCTTGCCGGTTTCCGAGCGCACCGCGCTGGCCACCCCGTCGATGCGCGCCTTGACCAGTTCCACCTCGCGCCGGGCGGACACCAGGGGGATCATGATCTCGGGCACGACGGGCGCGCCCTTTTTCGAGGCGGCGATGGTCGCCTCGAAAATCGCACGGGCCTGCATTTCGTAGATTTCGGGCACCGTGATACCCAGCCGCACGCCGCGCATCCCCAGCATGGGGTTGAATTCCTGCAGGCTTTCGATGCGGGACGCGACGCGGCTGATCGGCAGATCCAGCGCCTCGGCCAATGCGCGCGTCCCCTCGCGATCGGCGGGCAGAAATTCGTGCAGGGGCGGATCGAACAGGCGGATGCAGACGGGTTGGCCCTGCATCAGCTTGAACAATTCCTTGAAATCGGCGCGCTGCATCGGCAGCAGCCGTTCGAGCGCGGCGGCACGATCCTCGGGGTTCTCGGCAAAGATCATCTCGCGCATGACAGTCAGGCGCCCGGCCTCGAAGAACATGTGCTCGGTCCGGCACAGGCCGATGCCATCGACACCGAAGCGTTGCGCCATCGCCGCATCCTCGGGCGTGTCGGCATTGGCGCGGATGCCGATGTCGCGCGCCGCGTCGGCCCATTGCATCAAGGTGGCAAAGGCGCCGCCCAGGGCCGGCTCGATCATCTCGGTCGCGCCGACCAGAACCTCGCCCGAAGAGCCGTCGACCGTGATGATGTCGCCCTCGTGAAACACCTTGCGGCCGGGTACGGTCAGCGTCTTCTTGCGCAGGTCGATCTGCAATTGCGTGGCCCCCGATACACAGGGCACGCCGAGGCCACGGGCGATGACCGCCGCATGACTGGTCATGCCGCCGCGTTCGGTCAGGATGGCGTCGGCAGCATGCATGCCGCGAATATCCTCAGGCGTGGTTTCGCGCCGCACCAGAATGCAGGGCTCGCCCTGCGAGGCGGCGGCCTGCGCCGCGGCCGCGGTGAAACAGATGCGCCCCTGTGCGGCGCCGGGGGCCGCCGCGATCCCGCGCGTCAGCACATCGCGTGCCGGGTCGGCCCTGACCTGACGGTGCAGCATCTGGTTGAGCGTATTGGGGGCGATCCGCGTCAGCGCCTCGTTGCTGGGAATGACGCCGTCCTCGGCAAGAGCGACCGCGATGGCCACCTCGGCCCTGGCCGAGCGCGGCACGCGCACCGCATCGAGCAGGGACAAGTGCCCGTCCATCAGGGTGAATTCGATCTGCATCTCGTCACGCAGGCGGTCGCGCAGCAAACCGCCCGCCTCTTGCAGGGCGGCGACGGCCTCGGGCGCATCGTCCTGAAGCGACGGGCCGCGATCATCATGCAGGATAAACTGCGCCTCGGCCTGCGAGAGGGCGGCGCGGCCTTGTCCCTGCGGCAGGTAGCGGCCGGTCACCTGGGGTTCGCCGGTTTCCGACGAGACGAACTGCACCACGCCCGCCCCCGACAGGCCGCGCCCCGGCCCGAGGGCCATCTGCTGCACGACAAGACCCAGGCCCGCATCTGCGGGCGCGCCCTTGGCCTGCCGCAGCAGTCGGGCGGTCGTCCCCTCCCAGGCGCGGGCCATGGATTTCAGCACCTCGGCCAGTTGCGCGGCCGGGTCCTGCGGGAACTCGTCTTCCATTTCGTCTTCGAACTGTGCCTTGGCCAGACGCGGCGTCATCGGCCCCTCGAAGACATCGGCATCCAGCCGCAGCACATCGACGGCGTAGCTGCGAATGAAGTTGACATAGAACGCGTCGGCAACGGACGACCCGTGGATCGCGGCCAGCCGTTCGGCCTGCGCGTCGTTCATCCCGATGTTGAGGATCGTGCCCGGACCGCCCCAATCGGCCGCCTCGCTGGAGGAGCGGACCGAGACCAGCGTATCGGGGCCGAACAGGCCCAGTAGCTGCGCAAGATCGGGCATCCGGCCCTGCGCGATGCCCCGGACCGTGTCGAAGGGCAAGGCCACGGTGGGCGGAACCGGAAGATCCAGCCGCACAAGCCGCTGCAGGCATTTCGCGCGATTGCCGTGGCGATCCTTGCGGATATCGGCAGTCGCCGTGATCTCGGTGAAGTCGGGGGTGGTCAGCATCGGGCCCGTCCTTTCGCGCGTGCCGCACAACATACCTGCATGGCGTAACCTGTCCAGTTCAGTGGACAGGCCGACAGGCAATGTGACCTGTGGCAAAGCGGCCCGTCCGCCCCCCCTAGCCGTCGAGCTTGTCGAGATCGGCCACCTGACCGCAGATCTCGACAATCTGGTGCAGCAGGTTCAGACGGTTGCGCCGCACGATATCGTTTTCGGTATTGACCTGCACGGCCTCGAAAAACGCGTCGATGGGGCCACGCAGCGCCGCCATATGGCCCATCGCGGCGGCGAAATCCTCGGCGGCGAGGGCCGGGGCGATGGCCGCCTGTGCCTGATCCAGCGCGGTGAACAGGGCCTTTTCCTCGTCGGTTTCGGCGAATTTCGGATCGGCCCCGAACCGGTACTCGACCCCGTCCTTCTCCTCGGCTTGGATCAGGATGTTGGCCGCGCGGCGATAGCCCTGAACAAGGTTCTCGCCCTCTTCGGTGGTCACCACCTCTTGCAGCGCGCGGGCGCGGGCGACCACCAGCGTCAGGTCATCGGCGGGCGGTTTCGACAGGCTGGCGTCGATCACGTCATGGCGCAGCCCCTCGGCGCGCAGATGCACCTTCAGCCGGTCGTGGAAAAACGCCAGCAGATCGGTCGAAAGGTCAGGCACCCTGTCGCCCACCGTGCGCAGGGGCGAGCCCTCGTCCATGTCCGGGCCCGTGCCGGCGGCCTTCAGCCGCTCGGTCACGGCACGGAAGGCAGCCCCGAAAACACCCCGATCCGCGATTTCGTCGAGGATTTCCTCGAGCGTATCGATCACCTCGTCGCCCACGACCGGGCGTTCGAGGGCGATCTTGTGGCGCAACAACTGGCTGTCGATGAACCGGTCCAGCGACAGGCGGCGGTTTTCGGTCAGCACGATGCGGATGATCCCCAACGCCGCGCGACGCAGGGCAAACGGGTCCTTCGAGCCGGTGGGTTTCTCGTCGATGGCCCAAAAGCCCGTCAAGGTGTCAATCTTGTCGGCCAGGGCGACAGCGATCGACAGCGGGGCCGATGGCACGTCGTCCGACGGGCCGAGGGGCTGGTAATGCTCTTCGGCGACGGCGGCGATCTCGGGTGCATGGCCGGCGGCCTGGGCATAGTAGCGGCCCATGACGCCCTGCAACTCGGGGAATTCATAGACCATCTCCGAGGAGAGATCGGCCTTGGCGATCTTGGCGGCCGTGGCGGCATCTTCGGGGTCGGCCCCCACCACGGGCGCAATTTCACGCGCCAGCGACGCGATGCGCTGGATGCGGTCGGCCTGAGTGCCCAGACGGCGTTCGAAGGTCACGTTTTCCAACGCATCCATCCACGCGGCCATGCCCGATTTCGCGACGCGGAGGTCGTTTTCCCAAAAGAACTTGGCATCCGACAGCCGCGCGGCCAGGACCTTCTGATTGCCTGCGAGGATGGTCGCGCCGTGTTCGGCCGTTTCGCGGTTTGCCACGGTCACGAATTTCTCGATCCGGCCCGTCCTGGGGTTTCTGACCGAAAAGAACTTCTGATGTTCGCGCATCGAGGTTTGCAGCACCTCGGGCGGCAGGTCGAGGAAATCCGCCCCGATCTCGCCCAAAAGCACCACCGGCCATTCGACCAGCCCGGCGACCTCGGCAAGAAGGGCGCGATCCTCGACCACCTCCAACCCTTCCGCAAAGGCCATCGTGGTGGCGTCGTGCCAGATCTTCTCGGCCCGTTCCTCGGGCGACAGGATCACATGCGCACGCGCCAGCTTGGCGACGTAGTCATCGTAGGACGACACGGCAAAACGGCCCGGCGCCATGAAGCGGTGCCCCTCGGTCGTGTCGCCCGCCACGATCCCGTCGATATCGAAGACAACGGGGCTTGGCCCGTGCTCGTCGCTCAGGATGCACAGGATCGAGTGCAGCGGGCGCACCCACCGCAGTGACCCGGCCCCCCACTCGCATCGACTTGGGCCAGGGGAAATTGCGCACGGTCCGGGTCACGACCTCGGCCACGATCTCGGCGGCGGGGCGGCCGGGCGTTTCGATGGTGGCGAACCAGAAGCTGCCCTTTTTCTCTTCGCGCGCCTCGAGCTGGTCCTTGCCGAGCCCTGTCGAGCGCAGGAACCCCTCCAGAGCCTTTTCGGGCGCGTCGGTGCGCGGTCCACGCCGTTCTTCGCGCTTGGTGGGCGACTCGGGCGTCAGGCCTTCCAGTGCGAGGACCAGCCTGCGCGGGGTCGAGAACGCCCCGGCCCCGGCATAGGTCAGCCCTGCCTCGACCAGCCCGTCGGTGACGAGGCGCTTGAGGTCCTCGGCCGCGCGCGCCTGCATGCGCGCGGGGATTTCCTCGGAAAACAGTTCCAGCAGAAGGTCGGGCATCGGATCGGTCCTGAAGCTCGGGTCGGGTTGGTCGGTCTATCGCGCGAAGGCGGCGCGGGGGCAACCGGGTTCGGACGGCGTCATTCCAGCGTGCCGTTGAGTTGGTGCCAGGCAAAGCCACGCCCATCGGGAAAGAGCGCGATCACGCGGTCCACCCCGGTCGCGATGTTGCGCGCGCCCAGAATGGCCGTCGCCTCATCGTTTTCGAGGGCCCGCGCGATGGTTTCGGCGTCGTAACAGTCGAACCAGCCCGGGGCGATCAGCGGTTCGGGCGCCTCGTAGATCATGCCTGCGGCGATCAGCGGGGCGACCTCGGCCCCGGGCATTTCGAAACAGGCGCGGTAGCGCAGCGGCGAGGTGCTGGCGTCGATCCCTTCGAAGCGCAGCAGATCGCGCGCCATCGCGGTCCCGTCCGGTGCGCTGAAGGTGATGTCGGCGCGGTCGACGGGGGCGTACCAGGCGCGGGTCTGGGCATACCAGAGGCCCGCCCCGGCCAGGACCGCCACGGCCAACAGCCCCAGCACGACCCACTTGCCCGCCGTCATGCGGCGCTGTCCGACGGGCTGAACCCGCCCGCTTCGGTCGCCACGAACGCATCGGCACAGAGTTTGGCCAGATTGCGGACGCGCCCGATATAGGCCTGCCGCTCGGTCACCGAGATCACGCCGCGCGCATCCAGCAAATTGAAGATGTGGCTGGCCTTGATGCACTGGTCATAGGCCGGGTGGGCCAGAACGATGCGCTTGCCGGTCTTGGGGTCGTCATGCGGTTCGGCCAGGATGCGCTGGCACTCGGCCTCGGCATCCTCGAAATGGCGAAACAGGATCTCGGTTTCGGCGACGTCGAAATTGAAGCGCGAATACTCTTCCTCGGTCTGGCGGAACACATCCCCGTAGCTGAGCGGGATCGGCGCATCGGGGTCGTTGAAGGGCATGTCCATAACATGGTCGATGCCCAGCACATACATGGCCAGACGTTCCAGACCATAGGTCAACTCGCCCGAAACCGGATGGCAGTCATGGCCGCCGACCTGCTGGAAATAGGTGAACTGGCTGACCTCCATGCCGTCGCACCACACCTCCCAGCCCAGGCCCCAAGCCCCCAGCGTCGGGCTTTCCCAGTCGTCCTCGACAAAGCGGATGTCGTGAACGGCCAGATCGATGCCGATCGCCTCGAGGCTGCCGAGATACAGCGCCTGCAGGTCCGGCGGGCTGGGTTTGATCAGCACTTGGTACTGGTAATAGTGCTGCAACCGGTTGGGGTTCTCACCATAACGCCCATCGGTCGGGCGGCGCGAGGGCTGTACATAGGCTGCCGCCCAAGGCCGGGAGCCAAGGCTGCGCAGCGTCGTCGCCGGGTGAAAGGTGCCGGCGCCGACCTCCATGTCGTAGGGTTGCATGATGGCGCAGCCCTGCCTCGCCCAATACGCCTGAAGACGCAGGATGATCTCTTGAAAGCTGCGCGGCGCGACGTCCGGCGTTGCGGTGGGGGCTAGTGCGGCGGTCATGGCATATGTCCCAGGCGGGCTGTGCGTGTCGGCGCCTTCCTATGCAAGCGCGTCGAAGGGGTCAATCATGCCCGGCCCGTCATGTTGGCTGCGCGTCCACACAACCGTGTCAAGGCGGTGGTTCTTGACTGGCGCACCGCCATGACCCTCTGCTAACGTCTGCACAGCCGCGGGGTGGATTGACACCGCGCCAGACATAAAACCGCGCAACGACAGGGTTTTTGGAAGAATGTTGAAGACGATACTCCGGGGCCTTTTCGCCCTGACCGTGGTGCTGGGCCTTGGCCTGTCGCTCGCCGTACCGGCCAATGCGCAGGATCCCAACCAGCGGGTCTGGATCCAGATCGAGAGTTACACCGATCTTGCCACCACCGAACAACGGCTGCGCGCCTATTCCCAACTGCTCGAGGACGTGAACGGGTTCCGGGCCGGGTCGCGGTTCTATGCCATTGCCCTCGGGCCGTATCCGCGCAGTGACGGCATCGCCCTGCTGGGCCAGTTGCGCGCACAGGGCCTGATCCCCGGCGACAGTTTCCTGCAGGATGGGCAGGCCTTCACGCAACAGTTCTTTCCGGTGGGCGTGAACACGCTGGACGGCGACGCCGTCGAAACCACCCAAGGCGTCGTCGCGGAGGCCCAGGAACAGACCGAGGAGGTGGCCGAAGAGGTGATCGAAGACGTCGCCGAAGAGATCACGCCCGACCCGGCCCCCCTGCCCGAGGAAACACCGGCCGAGGCCCGTCAAAGCGAGGCGCAGCTGACCCGCGCCGAGCGCGACGAGTTGCAGATCGCCCTTCAATATTTCGGCTTCTATCGCGGTGGGATCGACGGCGCCTTCGGCCCCGGCACGCGCGGCGCGATGACCGCGTGGCAACAGTCGCGCGGGTTCGAGGCGACCGGCATCCTGACGACCCGTCAGCGGGCGCAGTTGCTCGCGGAACGCGAAGAGGAACTCGCCCGCCTCGGCATCACCACGGTGCGCGATGAAAGGGCCGGCATCCAGATCGACCTGCCCTTGGGAATGGTCGCGTTTTCCGAGTATAATTTCCCCTTCGCGCAGTACGACAGCATCAATGACAGTGGCCTGCGCGTGCTGCTGATCAGCCAGCCGGGCGACCGGGCCACGCTGTTCGGCCTCTACGAGATCATGCAGACGCTCGAGATCGTACCGCTGGAGGGCGAGCGCGAGCGTCAGGGCGACCGGTTCCTGCTGACCGGGCAGTCCGACAGCCTGCGCAGCCATACCGAGGCCCGCGTCGTGGGCGGCGGATTCGTCAAGGGCTTTACCGTCGTCTGGGCCCCCGAGCGCGACGAGGACATGGAGCAGATCCTGCCGATCCTGCGCGACACGATCAGCTATTTCGGCGGCGCGCTCGACCCGGCCTTCGTGCCCGAGGGCGCCGAGGAAGACATCGACCTGGTCTCGGGCCTGGAAGTGCGGCGCCCCGACCTGATGCGCACCGGGTTCTTCATCGACAGCCGCGGCACCGTCCTGACCACGACCGAGGCCGTATCAGGCCCCAATGGCCAGTGCGCCCGCGTGCTGATCGACAATGCCTATGCGGCGGACGTGGTCTATCGCGACGATGCGCTCGGGTTGGCGGTGCTGCGCCCGCGGACCGCGCTTGCGCCGCTGGATTTCGCGCGCATGGCCGAAACGCCGGGCCGCCTGCGCGGCGAGATTGCCGTGGCGGGCTTTCCCTTCGGCGGCGCGCTGTCGGCGGCCTCGACCAGTTTCGGCACGCTGTCGGCCCTGTCGGGCGTGAATGGCGAAACGAACGTTCAGCGCCTCGAAATCGCCACTGAAGACAGCGAAGCGGGGGCGCCGGTGCTCGATGGATCGGGCGCCGTGCTGGGCATGGTACTGCCCGGCATGCTGGAGGGGCGCGCCCTGCCCGACGAGGTGACTTTGGCGCTGCGGGCCGATCAGCTTTTGCCGGTGCTGCAACAGGCCGGGATCGCCCCGCAGATCGCCACGACGACGGGCATGATGAACCGCGAGACGCTGTCGCGGCTCGGCTCGGACATCGCCGTGCGCGTGAGTTGCTGGAACTGAGCGCGGTCTAGCGGACACATGAAAAGGCCGGGCGGATCGCCCGGCCTTTCTCCTTTTGCGGGATGGCAGAACGTCACGATGGCCGAAACCGCAGTGCCAGCCCGTTGATGCAGTGGCGCAGGCCCGTCGGTTCGGGCCCATCTTCGAAGATATGGCCCAGATGGCTGCCGCAGCGCGCGCAATGGCATTCGGTCCGCACCATCAGCAGGACGGAGCGATCCTCCATCGTGCCGATCACATCGGGCAGCGCCTCGTAGAAACTGGGCCAGCCGGTGCCGCTGTCGAATTTCGTCTCGGAGGAATAGAGCGGCAGATCACAGCCGCGACAGTGATACAGGCCCGCGCGGCTCTCGTCGTTCAGGGGGCTGGTATAGGCGCGTTCGGTCGCGGCCTCGCGCAGGACGGCGTATTCGTCGGGCGCGAGCATGGCACGCCATTCCGCCTCGGTGCGCGTGATCTCGAACGGGCCTTCGGCGATGGCGGCACGCGCAGGCCGGGCGGCAAAGGGGCTGACGGCAATCGCTGCTGCCGCCGTGCTGAAGAGGTTGCGTCGGGATATCATGGCGATCTCCTTTCACCTTGTCATGTGGGAAGGACGCCCCCGCAAGGAAAGGGGTGGCGGACCGGGGCAATGGTGCCGGGAGGGGCCCCAAGTCTCCAAGGGACCCGACACCCTCACGTCGGGGACAGTCTGTCGCGCGGGGCTTTTGCCCCGCACCCCGGCCCGCCATCCGGCCCGTCGAACTGACGCGCCGGATCGGGGTCATGCGGCGTCTGCCGCGATCACGCGTCGGGCAGCAGCACCGTGTCGATGACATGGATGACGCCGTTGGACTGATCGACATCGGCCTGGGTGACCGTCGCCATTCGGCCCTGCTCGTCCTGGATCATGATCTGGCCGCCCTGCATGCGTGCCGTAAAGGTGCATCCCCCGACCGTCTCGATCGGATGTGCGCCGCCATCATCGGCGATCATGCCCGCGATGGCGCTGGAAAAGGCCTCGGCCGCCACGACATGGCAGGTCAGGATTTCGGTCAGACGGTCGCGGTTGCCGGGTTCCAGCAGCGCCTCGACCGAGCCTGCGGGCAGGTCGGCAAAGGCCGCGTTGGTGGGCGCGAACACGGTGAAGGGGCCGTCGCCCGCCAGCGTATCCACCAGACCGGCGGTCTGCACGGCTGTGATCAGCGTGGTGTGATCGGCCGAGTTCACGGCATTCTCGACGATGTTCATGTTGGGATACATCGGCGCGCCGCCCACCATGGGCACGGACTGGGCCAGTGCGGTGCCACCCAGAATGGCGGCGGCGGCAGTGGCGACAAGCGTCTTGCGGGTCAACATTTGGTCTTCCTCTCTGTTGCTTCGGTCACCGGGGCGTTTCCTCGGCCCGGAGATACAAGAAGCTACGAGAGGGGTGCGGGGAGAGTTTCAGCGCAGATGAGAAAACCTTTGAAAAAATCGCAACCTTCTGGCTTGGCTGCATTTTTTTCGAGGGTTCGATCGCCTAGAGGGGCACAAGCGCCCCAAGCGCAAGGATCGCGCCGGTGGGAAGGCCCGTGGGCGATCCGCCAAGGGGTTCGTCCGAAACCGCAACCGAGGCGCCGGCCTCGAACAGTTGCGCGATCTCGGCTTCGGGCGTCAGGGTCGTGATCTGCGCCTCGGCCAGAAGGCCGAGGGACACCGGCGCCTCCTGCCCCTCGGTTATCAGCCAGAGCTGTTGCGCGCGGCCCGGCGTCGGCGCACCGGCCACGCGGTTGACGCGCAAGGTCCCGTCAGGTTCGCGGGTCAGCGCAATGCCAAGGCCCGACCCCTCGACCGGGATCAGATGCGTCATCAGGATGGTGCCGGGCGGAATGCCCACGGCCGGGGCCTCGGGGGCCGCGCCGGGATCGGGCGGCTGGATCAGCGGCAGAACGGCAAAGCCCACGGCAACCGCCGCAACGGTCGTCGCTACACCCGTCAGCGCACGCCACAGGCCAAGGCGCTGCCAGATCGGGGCCGCGAGGCCCGCACCGTCGGCCCCGAACAACCTGTGGTCCAGCGACGTCTTGAGATGGCGCGGGGGCGGCACCGGCGCGACCTCGGCCTCGGCGATGCCGGCGAGTTGGGCCTGCCACCGCTCGACCGCGCGGCGCATCGCCAGATCGTCCAGCATGCGCAACTCGACCAGACCCGCATCGGCGGGCGCAAGCAGGCCGAGCGCATACTCGGCCGCGAGCGCGTCGTCATCGGGGCCAAGACCCCCGCCCATGCTGTCGGGCCGGTCGCTCATCTGGACAGGCACTCCTTCAACTGTTGCAGGCTGCGCCGCAGCCAGGTTCGCATCGTGTTCAGCGGCACCGCGTGACGTTCGGCCAGGTCGGCGTAACTCATCCCATCCAGATAGGCGCCGCGCACCGCCTGCGCGCGATCTGCCTTCAATTCTTCCATGCAGGCCACGACGCGGCGCGCCTCGCCGGCGGCGACGGCCTGCGCCTCGGGACCGGGCGTGCCATCGGGCAGCGGCCCTGCATCGTCGAGGTCGGTCGACGGTTTGCGGGCCCGCAGCCGGTCGATCGCCCGATTGCGCGCCAGCGTGATCAACCACGTCATCGGGCTGTGGCCCGTGACCTTGTAGCGGTCGGCCTTGCGCCAGATCAGAACGTACACCTCTTGCAGGACGTCTTCGGCCTCGGCCCTTACCTTGAGGACACGCAGGCACACCCCGAAAAGTTTCGCCGAGGTGGCATCGTAAAGGGCGGAAAACGCCGCGCGGTCCCCAAGGGCCACCCGGGAAATCAGGGTTTCCAGTTCTGCGCGCGCGGTCATGGCGCGACAAGATCACGGCCACGCGCCCTTGGCCAGACCCGTTCTCCGGCAAACCCGCACAGCGGGACGAAACCGCCCCTTCCCCTTGCAGCGCCAAGCGATATGTTGCACCACCAGCGGGTTCGCCCCCTTTCCAGATAACACCCGAGGACGACATGGCCGATGGCAGCTTGAGCATGGATGCAAAACCCACCGAGGAAATCTCGGTCCGCGAGGTGTTCGGCATCGACACCGACATGAAGGTGAAGGGGTTTGCCGACGCCACCGACCGCGTGCCGGAACTGGACTCGACCTACAAATTCGATCCCGACACGACGCTGGCGATCCTTGCGGGCTTTTCCCACAACCGCCGCGTCATGATCCAGGGGTATCACGGCACCGGCAAATCGACCCATATCGAACAGGTCGCCGCGCGGCTGAACTGGCCGGCCGTGCGCGTGAACCTGGACAGCCACATCAGCCGGATCGACCTGATCGGCAAGGACGCGATCAAGCTGCGCGACGGCAAACAGGTGACCGAGTTTCACGAGGGCATCCTGCCCTGGGCCTTGCGCAATCCCGTGGCCATCGT
Organism: Roseibacterium elongatum DSM 19469; assembly: GCF_000590925.1. Lineage (NCBI taxonomy): Bacteria > Pseudomonadati > Pseudomonadota > Alphaproteobacteria > Rhodobacterales > Roseobacteraceae > Roseicyclus > Roseicyclus elongatus. Next base: position 3,275,752 of record NZ_CP004372.1, read on the forward strand.
CTTCGACGAATACGATGCCGGACGCGCCGACGTGATGTTCGTGATCCAGCGCGTTCTGGAACATGACGGCAAGCTGACGCTCTTGGATCAGAACGAGATCATCACCCCGCACCCCTATTTCCGCCTGTTTGCGACCGCCAACACGGTGGGTCTGGGCGACACGACGGGCCTGTATCACGGCACGCAGCAGATCAACCAGGCGCAGATGGACCGCTGGAGCCTCGTGGCGACCCTGAACTATCTGTCCCATGACGCTGAAAGCGCGATCGTTCTGGCGAAAAACCCCCATTACAACACCGAGAAGGGCCGCAAGACCGTGAACCAGATGGTCACGGTCGCCGACCTGACGCGGACCGCCTTCATGAACGGCGAGTTGTCGACGGTGATGAGCCCGCGCACCGTCATCACATGGGCCCAGAACGCCGAGATCTTCCGCGATGTGGGCTATGCCTTCCGCGTGTCCTTCCTGAACAAATGCGACGAGTTGGAACGCCAGACCGTGGCCGAGTTCTACCAGCGCTGCTTTGACGAGGAATTGCCGGAAAGCGCGGCCAGCATGAGCCTGGGCTGAGGCATTAACGCTAAAGCGTTGCGGCGGCTGGACAGCCGTTTACGAATTGTCAAGAAACGGGCATGAGCCTCCCTCCTGCCCGTTTTCTTTTTGCCGGTCTTGCCGGCATCGCCCTGACGCTGTCCTCCTGCACGCCGGGGGCGCCGCCCGCCTCTGCCGTTGGTGGGGGATGCCGCGTCATCCATGTGGTCGATGGCGACACGGTCGACATGGTCTGCCCGGACGAAGGGCGGTTTCGCGCCCGTCTGACCGGGTACGACACCCCCGAAAGCTTTGCGCCCCGTTGTGCCGAGGAAGCGCAACGCGCCCATCAGGCCACGGCGCGGCTGCGGGCGCTGGTGCGATCGGCGGTTCGGGTCGAGGCCCGTCTTGGCGGGGTTGACCGCTACAACCGCCGTCTTGTGCACCTGCGTCTGGACGGCGTGGATGTCGGCGCAACGCTGATTTCCGAGGGGCTGGCCGTGCGCTACGCGGGCGGACGGCGCATCGACTGGTGTGCGCGGATGGGCTGAGCCGGCGCGCTGGTGTTTCGCGGCGCGGCTGTTAGGCTGCGTGCGCCCATCCACTGCGCCTACGAAAAGGACCCTTCATGCCCCTGCCCCTGCTTCGCGCCAGCCTGTGCGCGGTTTTTCTGGCCGGCCCCGTCACCGCGCAGAACATGAGCGTGCCACCGACCGCGCCGGACGGGTTCGAGACCGCGATGGAGGCGGCGCTGGCCGAGGCCGGAACGGGCGCCCAATTGGTGCGCTGCACGGCCCTGTTCCGGGCGTTCCGCCTTTATGCCGGGGACGAGACCGACCTCGGCCGCATGGCCGCCGAGCGCGAGACGGACATGGCCGTGTTCTCGGTCATGGTCTGGCAGGATGACACCGGGTCGGATGACATGGACGCGGCCTTTGCCACCGTGGTGCCCTGGGTCACCGAGGCAACCGAGCTCTATCTCGACCGGATGGTGGACAATCAGGCGGCGCTCGGCACGGTCTTCGATCCGGATCTCGAGGCCAATCTGGGCTTTTGCAACGCCTTGCGCGATCGGTTGACCGGCGATGCGCCCGCCGCCGACGCGGATCAATAGCCCCCCACGCCGGGCTATTGAACAAGGCCGCTGCCCGGCGATCGCCGGATTTAAACATGCGAGGCCACGAATAGCGTCCGGGCCACCTTGCCCTCGGCGGGCCTGCGGTCCACATTCCCGACATGGCAAAACCGATCTCAGACAACCCCGCAGAGCCGTTCAAGAAGGCCCTGGCCGAAGCCACCCGCGTGATGGCCGACGATCCCGATCTGGCCGTCAGCTACACGGTGGACCCGCCGGGCCTGACGGGCGACAGCGTGCGCCTGCCGCAGATCAGCCGGCGCATGACCCGCGACGAGGTTCTGCTGGCCCGCGGCACGGCCGACGCGCTGGCCCTGCGCCACCGCTACCACGACGCGGGCACCGCGGCGCGCTATGCCCCCTCGGGCGCGATGGCCCGCGACCTGATGGAGGCGATGGAGACCGCCCGCTGCGAGGCGATGGGCGCGCGCGACATGCCCGGCACCGCCAAGAATATTGACGCCAAGATCGGTCACGAGGCCCGCCGCAAGGGCTATGGCGAGGTACGCGAGGCCGCCGATGCGCCCCTGGCCACCGCCGCGGGCTACCTGATCCGGCATCTGGCCACCGGGCGCGACCTGCCCCCCGAAGCGGCCAATGTGATGGAGCTGTGGCGCGGCTTCATCGAGGATCGCTGCGACGACCGGCTGGGGGATCTGTCCGAGGTGCTGTCGGACCAGACGGCCTTCGCCAAGTTCGCGCGGCAGATGATCCAGGATCTCGGCTATGGCGACCAGCTGGGCGAGGACCCCGACGATCTCGACGACGAGAGCGAGGACGAGGCCGGCGAAGAGGCCGAGGACGATCAGCCCGACTCGACCGGCGACGACGACAGCCAGGAGGAAGACGCCGAGGCCAACCCCGAACGCAGCCAGGAAGACCAGCAGGATGCCAGCCAGGCACAGGTCGAGATGGACGATCAGGGCGACATGGACGAGGCCGAAGAACAGGAATTGCCCGAGGGCGAAGCCCCGCTCGAGCCGCCGCCGCCGCAGCCACATTCCGATGCCGACCCCGACTACACGGTCTACACGACCGAGCATGACGAAGAGATCGAGGCCAGCGACCTGGCCGAACCGCAGGAACTGGAACGCCTGCGCGCCTATCTCGACCAACAGCTCGACCCGCTGAAGGGCGCGGTCAGCCGTCTGGCCAACAAGCTGCAGCGCCGATTGCAGGCGCAGCAGAACCGCAGTTGGGATTTCGACCGCGAGGAAGGCATCCTCGATGCAGGACGCTTGGCGCGGGTGGTGGCCAACCCCACGACGCCCCTATCCTTCAAGGTCGAGCAGGATACCGAGTTTCGCGACACGGTGGTGACGCTGCTTCTGGACAACTCGGGCTCGATGCGGGGGCGGCCGATCTCGATCGCCGCGATCTGTGCCGACGTGCTGGCCCGCACGCTGGAACGCTGCGGCGTCAAGGTCGAGATCCTGGGCTTTACCACGCGGGCCTGGAAGGGCGGCAAATCGCGCGAGGAATGGCTGGCCGAGGGGCGCCCGCAGCAGCCCGGGCGCCTGAACGACCTGCGCCACATCATCTACAAGCCCGCGGATGCGCCCTGGCGGCGGGTGCGCGACAATCTGGGCCTGATGATGAAAGAGGGCCTGCTGAAGGAAAACATCGACGGCGAGGCGCTGGAATGGGCGCATCGGCGGATGCTGAACCGGCCCGAGGCCCGAAAGATCCTGATGGTGATCTCGGACGGGGCGCCAGTGGATGACAGCACCCTGAGCGTGAACCCGGCCAATTATCTGGAAAAGCATCTGCGCGACGTCATCGCCATGGTCGAAAAGCGCCGCGCGGTGGAATTGCTGGCCATCGGCATCGGCCATGACGTGACGCGCTACTACGAGCGCGCGGTCACCATCACGGATGCCGAGCAACTGGCCGGCGCGATCACGGAACAATTGGCCTCACTGTTTGACAGCGACCCGCGGGCAAGGGCCCGCGTGATGGGCATGAAACGGGCCGGGTGAGGCCGGCCGAGGGATTGCGCCGGGCCATGCCCGTCGCCCGAGGCCGCAGCGCAAGGGGCATCGAGCCCCTTGCGCAGCGCGCGCGTTTCCGCGCGTGCATATTTCGAGGATAAAGATGGGATGGGGTGTGCCCCGGTCATCTGGTGACACGAGGACGAGCGATGTTTCAGGAATTCACGGCAACGACGCGGCCCGAGGACGGACGGGGCCGCCTGGCCGCGCTGCGGGCGCATCTGGCGCGGACTGGGGTGAGTGGATGTCTGGTGCCGCGCGCCGATCGGCACCAGGGGGAATATGTGGCCGCCTGTGACGCAAGGCTGGCGTGGTTGACCGGCTTCACCGGATCGGCCGGGTTCTGCGCCGTCCTGCCGGATCATGCCGGCGTCTTCGTCGATGGCCGCTACCGGGTGCAGGTCAAGGCGCAGGTGGACGGGCAGGCGTTTTCGCCCGTCGACTGGCCGGAAACCAAGCTGGAGGAGTGGTTGGCCGAGCATGTGTCGGGCGGGGGTGTGATCGGCTATGACCCGTGGCTGCACACGGGCGCCGAGATCGCGCGGCTTGAAGGCGCCTTGTCAAAGCGACAGATCAGCCTGCGCCCCATCGCCAACCCGGTTGATGCGATCTGGGCCGACCGCCCGGCCCCGCCCGACGCGCCGGCGCGCGCCTATCCGGTGGCCCATGCCGGCAAGACATCCGTCCAGAAGCGGACCGAGATCGCCGCAACCTTGCGCGCGGACGGCCAGCGTGCCGCGGTGCTGACCCTGCCCGACTCGGTCGCGTGGCTGTTGAACATCCGTGGCGGCGACCTGCCCCATCTGCCGGTGACACAGGCCTTCGCCATCATCGAGGATGACGGGCGGGTCACGGTATTCAGCGACCCCGCGAAATTCGAGGCGCTCGACCTCGCCGACGCGGTCACGGTCCTGCCGTGGGAGGCCTTCGAAGCGGCGCTGACCAACCTCTCCGGTCCGGTCCGGGTGGACCCTGCGACAGCCCCGGTCCGCGTCGCGCAGATCCTTGACGAAGCGGGGATCGAGCTTGCCGAGGCGCCCGACCCCTGCCTCTTGCCCAAGGCGCGCAAGACCACGGCCGAGATCGCGGCCACGACCCAGGCGCATCTGCGCGACGGGGCGGCGATGGCCCGCTTCCTGCATTGGTTCGAGACCGAAGCGCCGAAGGGCCGGTTGACCGAGATTGACTGCGTTCGAGCGCTTGAAGCGTTCCGGGCCGAGACGGGCGCGCTGAAGGACATCAGTTTCGACACCATCGCGGGCGCGGGCGCCCATGGCGCCATCGTGCATTACCGCGTGACCGAGGACACGAACGCGCCCGTCCTGCCCGGCCAGTTGTTCCTGATCGACAGCGGCGGGCAATACGAGGACGGCACAACCGACATCACCCGCACCCTGCCGGTGGGCGCGGTCGGCGATGAGGAAAAGACCGCCTTCACCCAGGTTCTGCAGGGCATGATCGCCATTCACCGCGCCCGCTTTCCGCGCGGGGTGGCCGGAGGGCATCTGGATGCGTTGGCGCGCGCGCCGCTCTGGGCGGCGGGGCGCGATTTCGATCACGGCACCGGGCATGGCGTCGGCGTCTATCTGAGCGTGCATGAGGGGCCGCAGCGGCTGAGCCGCATCTCGACCCTGCCGCTGGAGCCGGGGATGATCCTGTCGAACGAGCCGGGCTATTACCGCGAGGGGGCCTTTGGCATCCGGTTGGAAAACCTCGTCGTGGTGCGCGAGGCCGACACCCCGCCGGGGGGCGACGCGCATCGCAGCATGCTGGCCTTCGACACGCTGACCTGGGCGCCCATCGACCGCGGCCTGATCCGTGTCGACATGCTGTCGCCGGTCGAGCGGGATTGGCTGAATGCCTATCACGCCGGGGTCGCCGCGCGGATCGGGCCGCTGCTCGAGGGGGCCGCGGCGGATTGGCTGATGCGCGCCACCGCGCCGGTTTGACACGGCCCTGTTACAGGAATGGGCAAACTCGGGCTGCGCGGCTATAAGCAGCGCGACGGCAAGAGCGAGAGAGGAAAGCGCGATGGGTGAGCATATCAGGATCAGGAATGCCTCGGGCAAATGGGTTGTCCGCGCCGGCGGGGCCATCGTCGCGGAATCGAGCGAGGCCAAGGAACTGACCGAAGGCGACATGCCGGCGGTGATCTATTTCCCGCGCGGCGATGTCGGCATGGCGTTTCTGGAAGCCAGCGACTCGGCCACGCGCTGCCCCTACAAGGGTCAGGCCAGCTATTTCAACATCTCGACCGCGGCCGGCGATATCCCCGATGCCGCCTGGAGCTATGAGACACCGCTGGAGCGGTTGTCCGACATCGCCGGACATATCGCGTTCTACGGCGACAAGGTCACCGTCGAACAACTGTAGCGCCGCGTTTCAACGGCGCGACAGCAGGTACCCGAGGCGGCCGGTCCGAAGTGCCGACTCAAGGGTCAGATAAGCGGCATTGGTGGCGGCGCCATCCTCGCCCCAGTCGCCGCGCAGGGTCACGGTGATGGTCGGCCGATCGCCGCCGCTGACCGTGATCTCGGGCGCGGCGTCGGACGGCCCGTCATGCAGGATCGGCCAGGCCTCGGCCAGCCGCGCCTCGAGCCCTTCAGTCGGCGTTCCCGGAGACAGCAACAGGACCATGGCGGCGTTCTCGCTTTGACGGGCGGCGGCATCGGCCATCAACAGACCCTCGACCGGGCCGGCCTCGGCCCCGGTGACGGGCAGCTCTGCCCCGTTGCGCAACCAGATCCGGACCGAGGCCGCGACCCCCAGATTTCCGGCGCGCGCCACGGCCGAGAGCAGCGCCTCGACCTGTGGCAGGGTGGCAAGGCTGGCCCCGCTCGGGGACAGCGCCATATCGAGCGTCGGCCAGCCCGTCGCCCAGATCATGCGGTCGTCGGAAAAGGCAAACCGGGTCGCCATGCCCATGTCGCCGCCGAAGGGGTTCGCGGGGTCAACCCAATCGGCGTCCGTCGCGTAATCGGTGTCGCCGCGCCACATGACGATCTGGCCCCACCGGTCGCCAAGCTCGAAGTCATTCGAAAACAGGGCCCCGCGCAGCCGCATGGAGCTGTCGGGGTGGATTTCCATGCCGCCCAGCCGGATCGGGCCGGCCTGCACCTCGAACGTGTCGATCCAGTCACCGGGATTGAGGCCGCTGGACGCGCGCAGGGCGTCCGCGCCATGGGTGGCGATCACCTCGGCCTGGTGGGGTGAGGCGCTGCGCAGGGCAGCAAACAGATTGGGCGTGTTGGGGTTGACGCCCCTTTGGGCGCCATTGACTGCGATCCAGCGCACCGCGTCGCCATTGCCGACGCCCATGACGATGGGCCCCTCCGCCCCGTTCAGCACGGCCTGTGGCACGCGGGACAAGGTGGCGCGCGCCAAATCGGCGGCCCCTTGTGCCCAGCCTGCCCCTGGCAGCCCCAGTGTGACGGCAAGGGTCAGCGCCGCGACCCAGCCCAGATTCCTGCGATCCTGTGTCATGCCCCGAGCATGGCCGCGCAAGACCCGCGCTGGCAAGAGATTCCGTTGTTTCCATCACGCGAACAACAGGTTGCCGGTTGAGCGACGCGGGGGGCATCGCGGGCGGTCAGCTATGCTCTTCGGCCGCGGTCGCCGCCAGGGCCCGGTTATAGGCCTTGAGCGCATCGACGTGGAACAGCGCCCCCTCCAGCGCCGGCGGGCCATCGCCCGGCGCAAGCTGCACGACGGGGACATAATCCAGCCCCGTGCGGTCGAAGATCGGCAAGGCGCGTTCCAGCGTGGCATGGGTATCGGTATAGATCCCCTGCTCGACCAGGGTCAGCAACTTGTCCTGCGGCGCGGCATTCTCGTGGTCCATCGGGCGCATCACCCGGCCAACGCGGAACATGGCCAGCAGATAGGCCTGCGGACCGGCGGCGAGATGGATGTTGCGCCGTTCCAGCTGCGTCAGGAAGAACGAGCGATCCACCAGCCGCGACGCGATGGCCGTGGACAGCGACACAGCGACCATCACCGCCAGCCCCGTCTGCCAGTCGCCCGTCAATTCGAACACGATCAACGTGGTCGAGATCGGCGCGCCCAGCACCGCCGCCGCCACGGCCCCCATCCCGGCCAGGGCATAGAGCGTCTGCGACCCCGAGACATCGGGAAAGATCGCCGTGGCGATCAGGCCAAAGGCCAGACCCGACAAGGCCCCCAGCATCAGAGATGGGGAAAACACGCCCCCGCCCCATGCGCCCGCCGATGGTGATGGCGGCGGCAATCGCCTTGACGATGGCAAAGACGATCGCCTCGTGCAGCAGCAACTGCCCGGTCAACGCGGCCGAGGTCGTCTCGTATCCGACGCCGATGATATGCGGGAAGGCGATGGCCAGCGCCCCCAGCAGCAATCCCGCGATCGCCGGCCGCAGCCAGCGCGGCAGGCCGATCAGGCGCTGCACGGTATTGCCCAGGTCCTCGGCCCAGAAGGTGCCGCGCATGAAGGCCACCGCGATAAGCCCCGAAACCAGCCCGAGGATCAGGAAAGCCGGCAATTCGACATAGAATTGCAGCGCTTCGTCGGGGCCGAGGCTGAACTCGGTCACATCGCCGAACTCCAGCCGGTTGATGACGGTGCCCGCGACCGAGGCGATGACGATCGGCGCGAAGGAATGCACCGCGAAATGGCGCAGGACGACCTCGAGCGCGAAGAGCGCGCCCGCGATGGGCGCGTTGAAACTGGCCGAGACGGCGGCAGCCACGGCGCAGCCCAGCAAATCGCGCCCGGTGATGCCGTCGGCCTTGATCCAATCCGACACCCGCGTCGAGATCACGGCGGCCAAATGCACGACCGGTCCCTCGCGCCCCGACGAGCCCCCCGACCCGAGCGTGATCATCGAGGCCAGAGCCGAGGCAAGGCCCGCCTTCTGTTCGACCCGCCCATTGTCCAGCGCCGCCCCCTCGATCACGTCGGCCACCGATCGCACGCGCCCGTCGGGGGTAAAGCGATGCAGGATCAAGCCCACGACCAGACCGCCGCATACCGGGATCAGCAGGATCAGGTACCACGGCAACCCTTCGGCAAAGCTGTGCAACATGCGCACATCCTCGACGCCATAAAGGGTGTGTTGCAGCGCATTGATCCCCTTGCGGAAGAACAGCGCAGCAAACCCGGCCGCGATCCCGATGGCCAGGGCGATGAACCAGAACTGGACCTGGCTGAACCCGCGGTGCCGCAGCACCCGCCAGCCGCCGCGACAGGCGGCCACCACCTGATCGAGCTGGTGGCGCAGGACTCCTCGGGTTGGGGGCGGTCGATCCACCGCGCGGCACCTTTCATGGGGGAGGGTCGGGTCGTTCGCCGCTGACGAGGCCGCCCTCCGCAATCGACGCCGCCATGCACGTTAGACGTGTAGCGCGGCCCATCGATGAAGGAAAGGCGCGGCTTACGCGCCGGACAGCAGCGCGCGGGCCGCCTCGCGCGCGGCATCGGTGATCGTGTCGCCCGACAGCATGCGCGCCACCTCGTCGATCCGCTCGGCCGGGGCAAGGGGTACGACGCGGCTGGTGGTCACGCCATCGGCGACATCCTTGGCCACGCGCCAGTGATGCGCGCCCAGGGCCGCGACCTGCGGGGAATGGGTCACGACCAGCACTTGCCCGCCCTCGGCCAGCGCGGCCAGCCGCCGGCCCACGGCATCGGCCGTCGCTCCGCCGACACCGCGGTCGATCTCGTCGAAGATCATGGTCAGCCCGCTGTCGTCATGGGTCAGGCAGACCTTCAGCGCCAGGAGAAAGCGCGAGAGCTCACCGCCCGAGGCGATGCGGTTGAGCGGCCCGGCGGGCGCACCCGGGTTGGTGGCCACACTGAAAGTGACGGCATCCGTGCCGGTCGGGCCCGGATCCGTCGCCGCGATCTCGGTGGTGAACACCGCGCGCTCCATCTTGAGCGGGCCCAGCTCGCGGGCCATTGCGACATCCAGCCGGGTCGCGGCCTCGGCCCGCGCCTGCGACAGGCGCCCGGCCACATCCCGATAGGCCCGCTCGGCGGCGTCCAGCGCCGAGGCAAGCTCGGCGATCCGGTCCGTCCCGCCATCGAGCTGGTCGAGACGGGTCCGCAAGGTCTCGGCCAGGCCTGCCAGATCATCGGGCATCACGCCGTGCTTGCGCGCCAGTCCCCGCAGGGCGAAGAGCCGATCCTCGGTATCCTCCAACTCGGCGGGGTTGAAGACAAGCTGATCGGCGAACCCCTCGACCGCGCCTTGCGCCTCGGCCAGTTCGACCGTCGCGCGTTCCAGCGCGGCCTGGGCCGCATCGAGACCGCCCTCCGCCCGGTCGGTCACGCCCTCGAGCCAGCGGCGCGCATCCGACAGCATCCCCTCGGCCCCCTCGAGCCCCAGGGCGGCGGCGGCACGGGCAATGTCGGCGCGCATCTTCTCGGCGGCCTGCATCAGGCGGCGGCGCTGATCCAACTCGGCCTCTTCGCCCGGCTGGGGGGCGAGCTTGTCCAGTTCGGCCACGGCGTGGCGCAGGAAATCCTCTTCCGATCGCATCTCGGCCAGCCGGGCCTCGGCCTCGGACAGGGCGCGGGCGGCCTTGCTACGCTCGCCCCAGGCCGCGCCGACATCGGCCCGCAACCCGGCCAAACCGCCGAAGTCGTCCAGCATCTCGCGGTGGTTGCGCGGGTCCAGCAGCCCTTTGTCATCCTGCTGGCCATGCAACTCGACCAGAACATCGGACAGGCGGCGCAGCACTTCGCCCGAGGCGCGACGGTCATTGACCCAGGCCGTCTTGCGCCCTTCGGGCGTGTTGACGCGGCGCAGGATCAACTCGTCACCGGCGGGAAAGCCGGCCTCGTCCAGCACCGCGCGCGCGGGATGGTCGGGGGCGATCTGGAACTCGGCCACGACCTCGCCCTGGGCCGCACCGCTGCGCACCAGATCGGCGCGCCCGCGCCACCCCAGCACGAAGCCCAAGGCATCGAGCAGTATGGACTTGCCCGCCCCGGTTTCGCCGGTCAGCACGTTCAACCCCGGCTGGAAGGCCAATTCCAGCCGGTCGATGATCAGCATGTCACGGATATCGAGATGCCTGAGCATGGGCGCACCATTGGGCCAAGAGCGGGCGAGCGCAAGCCCGCCCTGCCCCTTACAACCAGTCGCCCCGCACGGTTTGATCCCAGACCTCACGCAGCCAGCCCTCGCCCGCGGCCTCGTCGGTCAGGCCCTGACCCGTCAACTGGCGGAACGCATCATCATAGAAGGGCGAACCGCGGAAGTTGTAGCCCAGGATCGCGCCCGCCGTCTGTGCCTCGTCCGTCAGGCCGAGGGCCAGATACGCCTCGACCAGACGCAGCAACGCCTCTGGCGTGTGGCTGGTGGTCTGGAATTCCTCGACCACGACGCGGAACCGGTTGATCGCGCTGGTGTAATGCTGACGCCGCAGATAGTAGCGCCCGACCTCCATTTCGCTGGCGGCCAACTGGTCGAACGCCAGATCGAAACGCAGCACGGCATCCTGCACATACTCGCTATCGGGGTAGCGTTCGATCACGTTGCGCAACTCCTGCAAGGCCAGGAAGGTGATGCCCTGATCGTTTCCGATCTGGTCCATCTGATCGTAATAGCTGAGCGCGAGGAGGTATTGGGCATAGGCCGCATCCTCGTCAGCCGGGTAGAAGTCGAGATAGCGTTGCGCGGCAAGGCGCGCATTCTCGTAATCCTCGTCCTGATGATAGGCGAAGGCGGCCATGATCAGCCCGCGCTTGGCCCATTCGGAATAGGGGTGCAGGCGTTCGACCTCGGCAAACATCACCGCCGCGTCATCGGCATTGCCGGATTCCAGCTCGAATTCGGCCTGCTGATAGATCGACTGGGCGTCCAGATCCTCGAGCGGGACCGTGCTGTTGCGCGCGGCAAACGGGTTGATGCCCCCCAGCATTCCGCCGTCGCCGCCCCCGCCGCAGGCCGCAATGGCCGCCACGGCGGCACCAAGCGTGGCGCGCCGCGCCATACGTGTCAGGGTGGAGGGCTCAATCAGCTGCATCCGCGCAATCCCCAAAGGTCTGCCTCTGTTTCGTGGCGCCGTGACGCCAGATCGGTCGCAGGCGGTCTAGCACAATCCGTTTTGAGGCAAAACGCTTGAAATTCCGTGCGGCCATATGGGGCAGATCGTCACCGGGTGGATGCCCCCGCGATCCGGCGTCAGGCGCGGTCAGGCGACATGGGCCAGATCGGCCACCTTGACGCCCACGCCCGGCAGACGCGACGCGATCGTGGTGTCGCATGGAACCACACGGATGGCGCCCGGGGCCGCGAAAAGCGCGCGCAGGAGGCGGTTGGTCAACATATGGCCGGCCCGCTCGCCAGTATAGCGGCCAAGGATCGGCGCACCGGCAAGGTAGAGATCGCCGAGCGCATCGAGCATCTTGTGGCGCACGGCCTCGTCCGCGTGGCGGAACCCGCCGGGGCTGATCACGATGTCGCCATCGACCACCACGGCGTTGTCATAGGTCCCGCCCAGGGCCAGACCGGCGGCATGCATGGCATCGACATCGGCTTGGCGGCAGAATGTCCGGCTGTCGCAAAGCTCGCGCACGAACCGGCCATTGGCCAGATTGGCCACGCGGCGCTGACGGCCGATTGCGGCGTCGGTGAACTCGATGGCGAAATCCATCTCGAGCCCCTCGGCCGGGTCAAGACGGGCGAAGGCCGCGCCGTCGCGCACCTCGATCGCACGCGTCACGGCGAGGGCATGGACCATTGCCGCCTGCTGCTGGATCCCCGCATCGAGGATCGCGCGCACGAAGGGCGCGGCCGACCCGTCGAGGATCGGCACCTCGGGCCCGTCGACTTCGACTAGGGCATTGTGAATGCCGCATCCCGCCAGCGCGGCCATGACATGTTCGACGGTCGATATCTCGGCCCCGTCCTCGCCCACCAGTTTGGTGCAAAGACGGCTTTCGGGAACCCGATCGTACCGCGCGGGGATCAGGCCCGAGCCGGGCAGATCGCTGCGCCGAAACCAGATGCCCATGTCGGCCGCCTGTGGATGGATCGCCATCCGCACCAGACGACCTGTATGAAGCCCCGTTCCCCGGAAGGTGATTTTACTGCGAATGGTTGCCTGCATCGCTTGGTTCATCCCTCGTGTCTGGCCCGGCTGCCTTGTCTATCGCAGGCGGCTTCATGGCCCGAAATCGCAAGCCCTTCGGCTCGTCAATCTTGTCGATGCAATGGGGGTACAAGCCGCCCGAAAAAGAGACAATTCAAGGTTTATGACGGCTTGCAACAATCCCAAACCCGGTCGGCAGGAACCCGCCGAAAACCCATTAACTTACTGTAAGAAAAAAGAAAAAGGACCGGCACAAGGTCGGCCTTACTGTTGCAGATATGTCCCGGATCAATTGGCTTGGCGACGCAGGAAAGCCGGGATCTCAATGCGCTCCTGCTCGGGGTCGACGGCCGTCTCCTCCTCGCGCAGGGGCTGGGGTGCGCGCGCCGGTTGCGGGCGCGGGGCCTGCATGCGCGGCTGGGGGCGTCGCTCGGGCTGGGCCGGGGCCTCCACCTCTTCGGAATGGCCGGTCATGCGGTTGATCAGGTGTTGATGCCGAAGCGCGATTTGCCATGTGCTTCGGGCGCGCTCTGCGCCGGTGCGCCACGACGCGCCGGCTCGCCCGCACGGGGCGAGTCCTTCTGGATCGCCGCGCGCAACCGGGCCAGCGCCTCGGGCGTCGGGGCACCGGCGGGGGCCGGTTTCGGGGCGATGTACTCCGACCCGTCTTCGACCGCGCCAAGACCGGCGTTGCGCTCGACTGCTTGTGGTGCCGGCGTCGCCGCAGGACGCGGCGCGGGGCGATAGGCCGGCGGGGGGACATCGTCCTCGTCCAGCGCTGTCGGCTCGGGGGCCTCGTCCCGCGGATCGGGCGAGAAAGCCTCGAAAAAGCGAAGGTTCGGGATGCGCCTCGGTCAGGTCCGGCGTTTCGGCGGGTTCGGGCTCGACCTCGGTCGAAACCTCGGCCGGCGCCGCCGCCCGTGCGGGGGCGGCACCGCTGCGATAGGATGCGGCCGCATAGCTTTGGCGGGCGGGGTCCTGTGCGGCCTGTTCGGAGACGTCGATGCCGGTGGCCACGACGCTGACGCGCATCTGGCCCTCCATGCTTTGATCCAGCGTCGAACCGACGATGATGTTCGCCTCTTCGTCCACCTCGGCCCGGATGCGGTTGGCGGCCTCGTCCAGTTCGAACAGGGTCAGGTCGTAGCCGCCGGTGATGTTGATCAGAACGCCGCGCGCGCCTTTCAGGCTGATCTCGTCGAGCAGCGGATTGGCGATGGCCTTTTCAGCGGCCTGGATCGCGCGGCTCTCGCCCTCGCCCTCGCCGGTGCCCATCATGGCCTTGCCCATCTCGTTCATCACCGCGCGCACGTCGGCGAAATCGAGGTTGATCAGACCCGGGCGCACCATCAGGTCGGTCACGCCCTTGACGCCCTGGTAAAGGACATCGTCAGCCATCGCGAACGCCTCGGTAAAGGTCGTCTTTTCATTGGCCAGCCGGAACAGGTTCTGGTTGGGGATGATGATCAGGGTATCGACCACCTTTTGCAGCTGCTCGATGCCTTCGTCGGCCTGGCGCATCCGCTTGGTGCCCTCGAACTGGAAAGGCTTGGTCACCACGCCGACCGTCAGAACGCCAAGCTCGCGCGCGGCCTGCGCGATGATCGGGGCCGCCCCGGTGCCGGTGCCGCCGCCCATGCCGGCGGTGATGAAGGCCATGTGCGCGCCGGCCAGGTGATCGACGATTTCCTCGATCGACTCTTCGGCCGCGCTGGCGCCCACGGCGGGCCGCGCGCCGGCGCCCAGGCCCTCGGTCACGCGGGCGCCCATCTGCACCTTGCCGGTGGCCTTGGATTGGGCCAGGGCCTGCGCATCGGTGTTGGCGACCACGAATTCGCAGCCATCCAGCGCCTGGTCGATCATGTTGTTGACCGCGTTGCCGCCCGCCCCACCGACGCCAAAGACGGTGATGCGCGGTTTCAGTTCCTGCCGCGTGTCGGGCATGGTGAGATTGAGTGTCATCGCTCTGTCCGCCTGTGTTTCCAATGCGACCCCGGTCTTGCGCCGGTTGGCCCTTTCTGCCTCGAATTGACGAACATGCTACCCAAGTCCCGCGCGCGCGTCACGCGGAAATTTGGCCAGAATGGCGAAATATGGGGCGAAAATCCGCCGATTTCGCGGGATTTTGGGGGTGCCCACCAGATGCGGTGGTCACCAGTTGTCGCGGAACCACTTGACGGCGCGTTTCAGGCTGCGAGCGGGGTAGCGATCGGCGGGCGTTTCGAAATCCCACCACTCATCCTGCGGGTAGGCCGCAAACAGTGCCAACCCGACCGATGCCGAAAAGGCCGGACCACAGGTCGATTGCGGTAGCCCCTGTACCCGCAGCGGGCGGCCCAGGCGCACCTGATTTCCCAGGATGCGGCTGGCCAGACCGTCCAGACCGGGGATCTGCGACGACCCGCCCGTCAGAACGATGCGCTGGCTGGGCAGATGGTCGAAGCCGGCGGCATCGAGACGCGCGCGCACCTCTTCGAGGATCTCTTCGACACGGGGGCGCATCACGCCGATCAGTTCCGCGCGGCTGACCGTGCGACGGTCGTGATGCCAGTCGCCGGTATCGCTTTCGAGCTCGATGATCTCGCGGTCGTCCATGCCGGTGGCGATCACCCCGCCAAAGCGGGTCTTGATCCGCTCGGCATCGCAATGGGGGATCTGCAGGCCCTGGCTGATATCGGCGGTGACATGGTCGCCGCCCATGCGCACCGTATCGGCAAAGATCATGTGCTTTTTCATGAAGATCGACAGGCTGGTGGTGCCGCCGCCCATGTCGATGCAGGCCGCGCCCAGTTCCTGCTCGTCCTCGACCAGGCTGGACACGCCCGACACGTAGGGGGCACTGGCCAGACCGGCCAGTTCCAGATCGCAGCGTTTGACGCAATGCAGCAGGGTTTCGATGGCCGCCGCCTCGATGGTCAGCAGATGCATGTCCACCGACAGGCGATTGCCCACATGGCCGCGCGGATCGGCCATGCCGGTGCGATGATCCAGCGAGAAATTCACCGGCTGCGCATGCAATACCTCGCGGCCCGGCCCGAAATCCGGCACGTCGCAGGCGGCCAGGGCGCGGGCGACATCCTGATCGTGGACCGTGCCCGTGGTCAGCGCGATTTCGCCATCCAGCCCGTAACTGCGCGGGCGCGCGCCCGCAAAGGACACGATCACATGGTCGACGCGCAGCTGCGCCATTTTCTGCGCCGCCTGAACGGCCGTGCGAATGGCGCGCTCGGTCTCCTGCACGGTGTCGATCTCGCCAAAGCGCACGCCGCGCGACCGCGTCGTGTTGGCCCCGATCACCCGGAACCCCGCCTGTCCGGCCATCGCGCCCACCCCTTCGGCGGCCGCGCCGGGATCCGTCTCGTCGAACCGCAGCACAAGGCACGAGGTCTTGTAGGACCCGATATCCAGAACCGCGACGACGCCACGGCGCATCGCCTCCTGCCGCTTGGCCCGCATCGCGCGTTGAGACTGGTAGAGCAGGTTCATCCGCGTTGATCTCCGCTGAGGGGTTGAGGGTTGGGAATGCCGTCGCGCATCTGCAACAGGCCCGCCATGGCATTCGGCGACAACTGAACCGTGGGGCGGCGCGGGTTGCGCAGATCGATCCGTTCGATATCGCGCGACAGGATGTCCTGCACCTCGTCAAGGGCCAGCACCCGGTCGAGCGCGCCGCGGGCGTCGACCTCGGGCAGTTGGATGCGCGGGCCGTCCTCCAGCACCATGTCCCAGCGGCGCAAGCCCACCCGCACCAGGCCGCGCAGGCGGCTTTGCAGGGGCTCGGCCGTGGCAAACAGCGCCAGCGCCTCGTCCACGACCATGTCTGCACCTTCTCCGGCCACGATGGGCAAGGGCCGGTCGGGAACGCGATCCTCGATCGAAGCCACGAAATGTCCCTCGGCATCGATCAGGACGACACCGTCACGGGTTTGCCAGACCAGCGCGGGCACACGCTCGGACACCGTGACCGACAACACGCCGCCGGACTGAACGCGCAGATCGGCCTCGGCCACGGCGGGCAGGGCCTCGACCCGTTCGCGCAAGGTCACGAGGTCGATATCGAAGGAGGACATCGGCAGATCGAGCGCCAGCGCGCCGCGCACGTCTTCGGTGACACGGGGGCTGGCCCCCTCGATGCCCAGCAGGTTCACCCTGAACTCGGGGCGGTCTTCGATCTCGCGCCGGATTTCCTGCACACCCTCGACCAGGGCGGTGACATGCGCCTCGTCGGAAAAATACCACAGAACGGAAAATGACGCCGCAAAGGCCGGCACGCCGATCCGCAAAAACCGCCGGAAAACCGGGGTCAGCCACAAACGCTGCACCCTGTAGGTCCAGATCGAGGGCGCGGGGTCGACCCCCGTCCGGCGGCGCATCAACGGTCGCATGAGGCGTCCTCCACCATCCAGCGGCACAGCGCACCAAAGGACATCCCCTTGGCCTGCGCCTGTTCGGGCGTCAGCGAGGTGGGCGTCATTCCCGGCTGCGTGTTGGTTTCCAGCAGGATCAACCCGTCCAGACCCTTACCCTCGTCCCAGCGGAAATCGGTGCGGCTGACGCCGCGACAGCCCAAGGCGACATGCGCGCGCGTGGCGTAGTCGAGGCAGGCTTCGAAAACCTCGGACGGAACCTCGGCGGGCACCACATGGCGCGACCCGCCCGGGCGATACTTGGCGTCGTAGTCATACCACCCGTCGGTCAGGATATCGGTCACGGTCAAGGCACCGGGGTCGCCCGTGCCGGCCCCCACGACAGAGGTCGTCAGTTCGCGCCCCTTGGCGAAAGCCTCGACCATGACGTGTTCGGGCATGTCGTCAGACAGTTTCGGCGGGTCGTTCGCCCCCTCGGCCACCAGGTAGACGCCGACCGACGACCCTTCGTTATTGGGCTTCACGACATAGGGCGGGGCCATCACGTGACGGGCCATCACCTCGTCCTTGCAGCGGATGACGCTGTCGACGACGGGCAGGCCCGCGGCGCGATAGACCTCTTTCGAGCGGGTCTTGTCCATCGCCAGCGCCGAGGCCAGCACACCGGAATGGGTGTAGGGGATGCGCAGCCATTCCAGGATGCCCTGCACGCAGCCATCCTCGCCCCAGCGGCCATGGAGCGCGTTAAACACGACATCGGGGGTCAGATCGGCAAGCCGCATGGCAAGGTCGGGGCCGGCATCGACCTCGACCACGTCATAGCCCTCGCCGCGCAGCGCCTTGGCGCATTCCGTGCCCGTGCTGAGCGACACCTCCCTCTCGGCCGAGGGACCGCCCATCAGGACAACGACGCGGGAGGCTGTTCTGCCCGAACTTGCCACCACTTTTGCCTCGCATGCCGCCGGACTTGTGTCGCCCGGTCGACGTTTCTTGTTGTTCTAATCCCCGGTCTTTGCCGGGTGCCGCACCGCCGGTCGCCCAACGCGCTTGATTTCCCATTCTAGCGTCAAACCGCTGTGCTCGAAAACCCTTTTTCGGACCTGCTCGCCCAAAGCCTCGAGATCGGCGGCCGTCGCATCGCCCGCATTGATCAGGAAATTGGGATGCTTGGGCGACATCTGCGCCCCACCCAGCGTCGCCCCGCGCAGGCCGGCCTCGTCGATCACCTTCCACGCCTTGAGCTCATGCGTATCGTCCGCCTGCCCGGTCGACGAAAACCCCGCCGGGTTGCGAAAGGTCGAACCGGCGCTGCGGTCCTTGGTGGGTTGGGTCGCGTCGCGCTTGGCCAGTTGATCCTCCATCCGCGCGGCCAGCACATCGGGGTCGCCGGCGGGCGCGCGGAAGGTGACCTGCGTGACCACCGCATCCTCGGGCAGATCGCTGGTGCGATAGCCGAAGGCGACATCCTCGGGCCCGAGGGTCAGGGTGGTGCCATTGCGCAACACCACGCGGGCAGACACGAAATGATCGGCCACATACGTGCCGTAGCATCCCGCGTTCATGCGCAAGGCCCCGCCGATCGAGCCGGGGATCGTGCGCAGAAAGGTCAGATCGCGCCCGGCCTCGGCCGCGCGTTTGGCCACCTGCGCGTCCAGCGCCGCCGCCCCGGCGTGAACCAGGTCGCCCGCAATCTCGACCGCGTTGAAGCCGCGCCCCAGCCGGATGACCACGCCATCGATCCCGCCATCACGCACGATCAGGTTCGACCCCACGCCCATGGGAAAGACGGGAACGGCCGGATCCAACCCCGCCAGAAAGCCGGCCAGGTCATCCTCGTCGGCGGGCTGAAAGAACCAATCGGCCGGCCCGCCCACGCGCAGCCATGTCAGCGCCGAGAGATCGCGGTCGCGCGTCAGACGCCCGCGCGGATGCGGCATGTCGGGCCGCGGGAGGGTCGCGGTCATGTCGGTCTCTTCCCTGTCCATACGGGCTGTCTATCGCGGCAGGCGGCCAAGGGTCCAGTGCCCCTCACTCGCCATGCGGCGTTTGCGCCTCGTCCGGGCGGAAGGTTGCGCGCAGGGTCTGCGCCAGGCGGATCAGGGGCCAGCGCAGCACCGAAATGCCCGCCGCCATCAGGGCCAGACCCCACCACGGCCCCATCGACAGGGTGACGAACCCCAGCAGGGGAATGCCCGTGGCGATCAGGGCCCAGGCCGCGGGCCAGTGATACCGCGTCGGCATCATGCCGGCGAGACAGGCGCTCAGCGCCCAGAGGCAGGCGAGGATGAAAGCAATCGGCATGGGGATCAGGCCCTCCGTACCTGGTGGCGCACAAGGGCGCCGAGGGGATGGCAAACCATCGCGCGGATGGCCGCCAGAACGATCAGAACGGGGATCGCCCCGTGCTGCAATCCGAAAGAGATCAAGGGCGGGACCGCCATGACCAGCAGCGCGCCGTCACCGGCCGACACCCGGCCAAGACCTCGCCGGCGCTGCAGCGCCTCTGCGCCCGAGGGCGGTATCTCAGGGCGCGCCTGCACCGGCCTCCTGCCCCTGAGCCAGCCGTTTGGGCAGACCATGCGCCCAGGCGCTGATCGTGCCTGCCCCGAGACAGACCACCATGTCGCCCGGCCGTGCCTCGGCCCGGACGAGACGTTCGAGATCGTCCTCGGAGGTCAGCGAAAACGCGTGACGATGCCCGTGGCGGATCAGACCGGCCACCAGATCGTCGCGCGAGGCGCCCTCGATCGGGTCCTCGCCTGCGGAATACACCTCGGCGATGCCCACCACATCGGCATCGTTGAAACAGCTGCAGAACTCGTCGAACAGCGTATGCAGGCGCGTGTAGCGATGCGGCTGGTGCACGGCGATCACGCGACCTTCACTGGCCTGACGCGCGGCGCGCAAGACGGCGGCGATCTCGACCGGGTGATGGCCGTAATCGTCGATCACGGTCACGCCACCCACCTCGCCCACGCGGGTGAAGCGGCGGTTCACACCCTTGAAATTGGCAAGCGCGGCGCGGATCTCGGCCGCTTTCATCCCCAGATGCCGCGCCACCGCCACGGCGGCCAGGGCGTTGGAGACGTTGTGATCGCCGGGCATCGGCAGGCTGCAGTCCTCGATCACCTGCCCCTCGGGTTGCAGCGCGATGTCGAAATGCGCCACGCCGCCCTTGTAGGTCAGGTTCATCGCCCGCACATCCGCCTGCGCGTTGAAGCCAAAGGTGGTAACGCGCCGATCGGTGATCTTGCCCACCAGCGTCTGCACATCGGGGTCGTCGGTGCAGCAGACGGCCAGCCCGTAGAACGGGATGTTCGACACGAAATCGAGGAAGCCGCGATGCAGGTTCTCCTCGGTGCCCCAATGCTCCATATGTTCGGGGTCGATATTGGTGACGATGGCGATGGTCGCGGGCAGGCGGTTGAAGGTGCCGTCGCTTTCGTCGGCCTCGACCACCATCCAGTCGCCCTGCCCCACCCGCGCGTTCGACCCATAGGCGTGGATGATGCCGCCATTGATCACGGTCGGGTCCACCCCGCCCGCGTCCAGCAGCGTGGCCACCAGCGTCGTCGTGGTGGTCTTGCCATGGGTGCCCGCCACCGCGATGTTCGAGCGCAGGCGCATCAACTCGGCCAGCATCTCGGCGCGGCGCACCACCGGCAGGCCGCGCAGGCGGGCGCTGTCCAACTCGGGGTTGCCCGGTTTGATGGCCGAGGAGATCACGACAACCTCGGCATCCTCCAGGTTCTCGGCCCTCTGCCCGATGAAGATCCGCGCGCCCAGGGCCTCCAGCCGCTCGGTGATCTTCGACGGCTTCAGGTCCGAGCCCTGCACGTCGTATCCGTGGTTCAGCAGCACCTCGGCGATGCCCGACATGCCGATGCCGCCGATGCCCACGAAATGGATGGCGCCCAGTTGGGTCGGCAATTTGGTGACAGCGGCGTTCATGAGCGTCCTTTCAGGGCCAGGTCCTCGACCAGGGCGGCAAGGCGTTCGACGGCATCCGGAACGCCCACGCCGAGCGCGGCCGCGGCCATCTCGGCGGCCATGTCGGGTTGGGTCAGGATGTCCTCGATGGCCGAGGCGAGCGTGCCCGCAAGACCGGGCATCTCGACGATACGATCGGCACCGCCGGCCTCGACCAGTCCGCGGGCATTGGCCACTTGGTGGTTGGCCGTGGCATAGGGATAGGGAATGAGCAGCGCCGGCCGCCCTATGACCGAGATATCCGCCACCGACGACGCCCCGGCGCGGGCAATCACCAGTTGCGCCTCGGAGAGCCGCCGCGGGATATCGTCGAAAAAGGGCTCGACCTCGGCACGGATGCCGAGATCGGCATAGGCGTCACGGACGCGGTCCAGATCCTCGGGCCGGGCCTGCTGCGAGATGCGCAGATGGTGCCGCAGGCGCTCGGGCAGGGCCTTGATCGCCTCGGGCACCGCATCGGACAGAACGCGCGCGCCCTGGCTGCCGCCGAAGATCAGCAGGTTCATAGGCCAGTCGCCCGGCGGCGTGTAGGGGGCGCCGGCGCGCTCCAGCACCGCGCCGCGCACCGGGTTGCCGGTATGCACCCCCTCGACCCCGTCGGGCAGATCGGTCGGCCATGTGCCGCAGGCCACCACATCGACCCGCTTGGCAAACACCCGGTTCACCCGACCCAGAACACCGTTCTGTTCATGGATCATGCGCGGCGTCCGGGTCAGCCAGGCCGCCGCCATGGCCGGGATCGCAGGATATCCGCCAAAGCCCACCACCACATCCGGCTTTTCGCGCCGCATCCGCAAGGTGGCGCCGAGAATGCCGCGCAAAATCCGGACCGGTGCGGCCAGTTTGGCCCCCAGCCCGCCCCGCGCGAAGGTCGCCGAGGCGACCTGCCGACGCTCGACCGCGTCGGGGAAGGCGCCCGCATAGCGTGCGCCGCGCGCATCGGTCGACAGGGTTACACGCCAGCCTTTGGACACCATCGCCTCGGCCAGGGCCTGCGCAGGGAACATGTGCCCGCCCGTGCCGCCGGCCGCGATGATCAGATGGGATGCCTGCCCGTTCATGTCCTGCCGTGCCGGTTGAGAAGGAAATCACCGATTTCGCCCTGTGGGCGGGTGCGGGTGAAACACAGCAGCATGCCAACCGCAATCCCCGTGGCGATCAGCGACGACCCCCCGTAGGAGACGAAAGGCAGGGTCATGCCCTTGGCGGGCAGCAGCCGCACCGCGACGGCCAGGTTGATGAAGGCCTGCAGCGTCAGCAGGCTGACCAGCCCCGTCCCGGCCAGACGGATGAACGGGTCGCGTTCGCGCATCAGACGAAAGAAGCTGCGCAGCGCGATCGCGGCGTAGAGCGCGATGATCAGCAGCACCAGAACCAGCCCGTATTCCTCGGCCGCGACGGCGATGATGAAATCGGTATGGGCGTCGGGCAACGTCCATTTGACCGAGCCTTCGCCCAGCCCCGCCCCGAACAGACCCCCTTCGCGGATCGCGTCGGTGGCATAGGCCAGTTGCGTGTTGGGATCGACCTCGGCCGAGAGGAACCCGTCGATACGGCGCGCGAAATGCTCGGAATTGTGGTAGGCGACCACGCCGCCAAGGCCCACGAGCGCGAGCACGACAAACAGGATCATCATCGGCGCGCCGGCCACGAAATAGATCACCGACCAGGCAAAGACGATCAGCGCGGCCTGCCCGAAATCGGGCTGCATCGCCAGGAAGCCCACGATCATCACCGCCACGAACAGCGAGACAGATTTGCCCGGGGGGCCGCCGATCTCCTGGCTGGCGGCGATCATCCAGGCGGTGAAGACCACGAAAACGGGCTTGAGAAATTCCGAAGGCTGCAGGCTGGCGAACCCCAACGAATACCAGCGCACGGCCCCCTGGCCGTAATCGGTACCAAAGACCGGCAAGAGCGCCACCGCCGCGACCGCTGCGAAGAACCCCAGCACGCCGAGGCGGCGCACGGTCGTGGGCGACAGCATCGAGACGAAAACCAGCACGGACAGGGCCATGCCCCCGAACGCCGCCTGACGGATGACATAGTGGAACGGATCATGCCCGTTGCGTTCGGCCAGCGGCGGCGACGAGGCAAAGCCCAAAAGGATGCCAATGGCGAACAGGGCCAGAATGCACCCCAATGTCATGCGGTCGACCGTCCGCCACCACCGGGGCAGCACCGCCTCGCCGGATTGCACGATCACCGTGCCATGCGCGATTTCCGTCATGGGATTGCCCGATCCCTTGTAGTTGTCGTTGCCTGGTTCTGCCTCGTGCCCCGGTTCTGCGGGGTCTGTGCGCCAACTCTAGCCGGAATCAGGCACAGGGGCCAGCAATAACGCCCATCGCACTCAGGCTTGCGGCGGCTGCCACAGCTCCAGCTTGCGCCCGTCGGGGTCCATGATCCAGCCGAAGCGTCCATAGGGGTGCTCTTCGCGTGGCTGCACCTCGTCCACGCCCTCGGCCGCGGCGCGGGCCAGGATCGCATCCAGATCGTCGACGATCAGGTTCAGCATGAACGGCGCCGTTGAGGGCGCGAAGTAGCTGGCATCCGGGAAGGGCGCGAACACCGTCCGCGCGCCCTGCTGGAACATGGCGGCGCTGTCGCCATGCAGAAAGGCAAGGCCGCCATCCGCGTCCGGTTCCATCCCGAGAACGCGCGCATACCACGCCTTTGTCGCCTCGTGATCGGCGCAGCTGAAGAACACGCCGCCCAGTCCAAGCACCTTTGCCATGACGCCCTCCACATCGGTCGATGAGGGCATGATAGCATGGGTCCGGTCTCAACCGTCCCCCAAACGCGCCACCTGCGCGGCAAAATCCTCGCCCCGCCGTTCGAAATTGTCGTACTGGTCGAAACTGGCCGCGGCCGGGGCCAGCAGAACGGTCTCGCCCGGCTCGGCCTCGGACGCGGCGCGGGCCACGGCCGTGACCATGTCCCCGCAAACCTCGTGCGGCAGATCCCCCAGATGCAAGGCGAACCCCGCCGCTTCACGGCCTATGACATAGGCCTTCACCACATGGTCCATGGCCCCGGACAGCGCGTCCATCCCGCCGTCCTTCTCCAACCCGCCACAGATCCAGCGAATGCGCGGAAAGGCCGACAGCGCCTTGATCGCCGCATCCACATTGGTGGCCTTGCTGTCGTTGACATAGGCCACGCCGCCGATCTCGGCGATGCGCTGGCTGCGATGGGGCAGGCCCCGGAACGTGTGCAGCGCCTGCTCGATCAGCCGCGGCGACAGGCCAAGCGCGCGCGCCACGCCATAGGCGCAGGCCGCGTTCTGGTGATTATGCGCGCCCGGCAATCCGGCGACCCCGCGCAGGTCGATCGAGGCGGCCTGCCGTCCCTTGCGCGTTTCCGACAACCAACCTTTCTTCGTCACGATATCCCAACCCGCGCCGGCCAGCTTGCGGCTGGCGACTCGGATCAGGCGGGCGTCGCCATCGCCCTCGCTCAGCTGGTTGGCCAGATAGCGCCCCTCGGGGTCATCGACGCCGATCACCGCGCGGTCCGGCCCGCCTTCGGCAAAGAGCCGCCGCTTGGCCGCGAAATACCCCCCCATGCCGCCATGACGGTCCAGGTGATCGGGCGACAGGTTGGTGAAGACGGCGATATCGGGCGTCAGCGCGCGCGCCAGATCCGTCTGGTAGCTGGACAGTTCCAGAACGATCACCTCGCCATCGATCGGCGGCTCGAGATCCAGAACCCCGCGCCCGATATTGCCCGCCAATTGACAGGGCGTGCCCGCCGCGTCGAGGATATGCGCGATCAGGGCCGACGTGGTCGATTTCCCCGTTCGATCCGGTCACGGCGACCACGCGCGGCGGGGTGTCGTGATGCACCCAATCCCCCTGCCCCAGCGAGCGGAAGAACAGGCCGATATCATTGTCCACCGGCACACCCGCCTCCATCGCGGCGGCGATGGCGCGGTGCGGGGACGGGTAGAGATGCGGAATGCCGGGCGAGGTGATCAAGGCCGCCACCCCGTCGAAGGCCCCGGTTGTCATCGGGTCGACCAGCACAAAGCCTTCGGCCTCGGCGGCTGTGCGGGCGGCCTCGCCATCGTCCCAACACAGCGCTTCGGCCCCGCCGGCGCGCAAGGCGCGCGCCGTCGACACCCCCGACCGGCCCAAGCCCAGAACCATGACCTTCCGGCCGTCGAAACCCAAGACAGGGATCATCGCCCGCCCCCTTTGTTCCCAGTCGCCTCGACATAGGCGCTTGGCGATCACGATGCCAGTGCGCCGGCACCGGCAGGCATCCGGGGCGCGCCGCGCGTCGGGCGCACAGGCGCGGGCGAATGTGCCCCGTCCGGGGCGCGTGAGGCCGCGCCTCCCCCCTCCCGTCCGCGGATCAGCGCAGTTTCAGCGTCGCCAACCCGATCAGCGCCAGGATCAGCGAGATGATCCAGAAGCGGATCACAACCTGCGGCTCGGCCCAGCCCTTCTTTTCGAAATGGTGGTGAATCGGGGCCATCAGGAACACGCGCTTGCCGGTGGATTTGAAATACAGCACCTGGATGATGACGCTCAGCGCCTCGGCCACGAAGAGGCCGCCGACGATGGCCAGCACGATCTCGTGCTTGGTTGCGACGGCAATGGCACCGAGCGCCCCGCCAAGGGCCAGCGAGCCCGTGTCGCCCATGAACACGGCGGCGGGCGGCGCGTTGTACCACAAGAACCCCAGGCCCCCGCCGATCAGCCCGGCGGTGAAGACCAGAAGCTCCCCCGTTCCCGGCACGTAGTGCACGTCGAGGTAATCGGTGAAATCGACCCGCCCGACCGCATAGGCGATCACGCCCAAGGTCCCCGCGGCGATCATCACCGGCATGATGGCCAGACCGTCCAGCCCGTCGGTCAGGTTCACTGCATTGGCAGAGCCCACGATCACGATCATCGAGAAGGGCACAAAGAACCAGCCCATGTTGACCAGCACATCCTTGAAGACCGGCATGGCCAGTTGCGCCGACAGCGGATCGGGATGGACAAAGACCGCCACCGTGCCGGCCACCGCCGCAATCGCAAAGCCGATGGCCAGCCGGATCTTGCCCGAGACGCCCTTGGTGGTGTTGCGGCTGACCTTGGCCCAGTCATCGACGAACCCGACGAGGCCAAAGGCCACCGTGACCCCAAGCACCATCCAGACATAGACATTGTCGAGCCGCGCCCACATGAGCGTCGACAGCGTCAGCGCCGCCAGGATCAAAAGCCCCCCCATGGTCGGCGTGCCCGACTTGGTTGCGATATGATGCGCGGGGCCGTCCTCGCGGATCGGCTGGCCGTTGGAATACTTGCGCCGCAGCGCGTTGATCAGGGGGCGTCCAAAGATGAAGCCGAAGATCAGCGCGGTGAAAAAGGCGCCGCCCGCCCGGAAGGTGATATACCGAAACAGGTTGAAGAAATCGCCGCCATCCGACAGCTCGTTCAGCCAATACAACATCTAGGGGGGCCCTCGCCTATCATCCGCAGCCGCTTGCCCCAGTTTCCTCAGCGCGTCAACCACGCGGCTGACCCGGCTGCCTTTCGAGCCCTTGACCAGCACGATATCGCCGGGGCGCAATTCGCGCGGCAGACGCTGCGCCAGGTCGTCGGCGGTGTCCGCATGCAGGCCACGCTTCGCGCCGGGCAGCACCGCGTGCAGGTGGCGCATCAGCGGACCCGAGCAATGGACGACGTCGACCGCCGCAAGGCTTGGCAAATCGGCGATGGCGGCATGCATCGCGGCGGCCTCGGGCCCCAGTTCCAGCATGTCGCCAAGGATCGCGATGCGCCGCCCACCCCGCACCGGCACGGCCCCGGCCAGCACCTCGAGCCCCGCCGCCAGCGAGGCGGGGTTCGCGTTGAAGGCATCGTCAATCAGGTCGATGGCGATATCGTCGGTCTGGCTCAGGACCAGGCGTTCGCGGGTGCCGCGCCCGGCCACGGGCCGCCATTGGCCAAGCGCCATGGCCGTTTCGGCCCCATCGGCCCCTGCCGCCTCGGCACCGGCCAGCGCCATCAGCGCGTTCAGCGCCAGATGCCGCCCCGGTGCGGCCAGTTTCAGCAACCGCTCGACGCCCCCGTCCTGTGCACGGATCACGGTCGCCTCATCCATGATCCGCGCGTCGAGCAGGCGCAGATCCGCACCTTCGGCCTCGCCCACGCGGATCAGGCGCGCGCCCAAGGTCTTGGCCTTGGCGCACAGGATTGGCGCGGTATCCACATCGGCATTGGCGATGGCGATGCCGCCGGGCTCCAGCCCCTCGTAGATCGACGCCTTTTCATGCGCGATCCCGTCAAGCGTGCCGAACGCCTCCAGATGCGCGCCGGCGACGATGGTCACCATGGCCACATGGGGCCGCGCCATCCGCGCCAGGGGCGCGATCTCGCCCGGGGCGTTCATGCCGATCTCGATCACGGCATACTCGGTGTCCGCCGGCATCCGCGCCAGGGTCAGCGGCACGCCCCAATGGTTGTTGTAGCTGGCCTCGGCGGCGTGGGTGCGGCCCTGCGCCGACAGGGCGGTGCGCAACATCTCCTTGACCGTGGTCTTGCCGACCGAGCCGGTCACACCGATCACGCGCGCACCGGTGCGCGCGCGGCCCGCCCTGCCCAGGGCCACAAGTGCGTCCAGCACATCACGTACCAGCAGGCAGCGCGCGGCGTCGACCCCATCGGGGATGCGGCTGACCATGGCGGCGGCGGCGCCCTTGTCCAGCGCCTGCGCGACGAAATCGTGCCCGTCCCGTGCCGCCGTCAGGGCAACGAACAGGTCCCCTTGCGCCAGGGTCCGGGTGTCGATCGAAACGCCCGTCGCCGCCCAGTCGCCCGACACCGCGCCCCCCGTCGCGGCGGCGGCCTCGGCCGCGGTCCAGAGCACGGTCATGCCCGCCCCTCCAGCGCGGCGACGGCCACGCTGGCCTGTTCCACATCGTCGAACGGATAGACGACATCGCCGACAATCTGCCCGGTCTCGTGCCCCTTGCCCGCCACCAGGAGCGCATCGCCGGGTTCCAGCGCATCGACCGCGCGCAGGATCGCCTCGGCCCGGTCGGGAACCTCGGTCGCATCGGGGCAGCCCTGTTTGACCTCGGCCCGGATCACGGCCGGGTCTTCGGAGCGCGGGTTGTCATCGGTCAGAAACAGCACATCGGCGTTCTGGGCCGCCGCCTGCCCCATCAGCGGGCGCTTGCCGCGATCCCGGTCGCCGCCCGCGCCGAACACGATCACCAGTCGCCCCAGCACATGCGGGCGCAGCGCCTTGAGCGCGATCTCGATACTGTCGGGCGTGTGCGAATAATCGACATAGACGGGCGCGCCGTTCTTGCGCCGAGCTGCCAGCTGCATCCGGCCCCGCACGCCGCGCATCTCGCCCAGCACCGAGAAGACCGCGTCGGGATCCTCGCCCGAGGCAATGCACAGCGCCGCTGCCGTCAGCACGTTCATCGCCTGAAACGCGCCGATCAACTCCAGCCGGATACGACGCGGCTGCCCCCAGGCGGTCACAAGAACGTCCTGGCCGGTTTCATCCATGCGCCGCCCGGAAATGCGGATCTCGGCCTCCTGGGCATATTGCGCGATGCGGATCACCTCCAGCCCGTCACGGCCCGCCACCTCCTGCGCAAGCCGCAGGCCATAGGGGTCATCGACATTGATGACCGCCGCCCCCTGATCGAACAGCAGATCGGTGAACAGGCGCGCCTTGGCCTCGAAATAGGCCTCCATCGTGCCGTGATAATCGAGGTGATCCTGGGTCAGATTGGTGAAGGCCGCCGCACAGGGGCTGACCGCCTCCATCCGGCGCTGGTCGAGGCCGTGGGATGAGGCCTCCATCGCCACGCGATCGATGCCCGCCGATTTCAACTCGGCCAAAAGCCGATGCAAGGTCAGCGGATCGGGCGTGGTGTGGATACCGGGGGCGGTGTGGCTGCCTTCGACGCCGGTGGTGCCGATATTGACGGCCGGGTGGCCCAACGCCTCCCAGATCTGACGGGTGAAGCTCGTGACCGAGGTCTTGCCATTGGTCCCGGTGACCGCGACGACGGTCTCGGGCACCGCGCCGAACCACAGATGCGCGGCATGGGCCAGCGCGGCGCGCGCATCCTCGACCACGACCAGGGCGATTTCGGCCCCCTCCAGGGCACCGGCGGCCAGATCGGCCCCCGCGCGATCGGTCAGGATCGCCCCCGCCCCGCCCGCGATCGCGGCCCCGACAAACCGCGCGCCATGCACCTGGGTGCCGGGCAATGCCGCGAAAAGGCAGCCTTTTTCGATCTTGCGGCTGTCGATGACCAATCCGGTGATTGCGACATCCGGTCCGACACGCGGCGTCAGGCCAAGGGCCGAAAGCATGATGGTGTGACTGGCCATTTTGTCCCCCGTTCCGTCGCGGCTCCAAGGGCGCACGACGCTCAGTTCGAAGAGCTGGATAGCGGAGAAAGGGGGGCGGGTTCAATCTCGGGCCGCAGACCCAGCAGGGGTGCGACGCGGCGGATCACCTCGGCGGCGACGGGCACGGCCGTCCAGCCCGCCGTGCGGCGCGGTTCGGGGCCCGAGGTTTCGACCGGCTCGTACAACGTGACGACGAGCACGTATTCCGGGTCATCGGTCGGAAACACGCTAGCGAAGGTGTTGATATTGCGGTCATCGTAATACCCGCCTTGCGGACGTGGCAGTTCGGCCGACCCCGTCTTGCCCCCCACCGAATAGCCCGGCACCTCGCCGAAACTGGCAGTGCCATCGGTGACGACCGATCGCAACAAAGAGCGCATTGCGGCGCTGGTCTGCTCGGAGATCACACGCTCGCCCATCTGCGGCGCGGCGCGGCGCAGGATCGTGGGCGAGACCCGCGTGCCGCCGTTGACCATGGTCGCATAGGCCGAGGCCAGATGCACCGGCGAGGTGGACAGGCCATGGCCGTAGGAAATCGTCATCGTGGCCAGCTCGCCCCACCGCCGGGGTTGCAGCGGGCGGGCCGCCGCCGCCTCGACCAGTTCCAGATCGGTCGGCTGCAGCAGGCCCAGACGATCGAGGAAGGCGCGCTGACGCTCGCCGCCCATCATGCGCGCGATCCGGGCCGTGCCGATATTGGAGGAATGGACAAAGACATCGGCCACCGACTGTTCGCGCCCGTGATCGCTGAAATCGCGGATCTCGAAGCCGGCCATGCGCAGCGGACCGGTCGTGTCGATCATGTCCGACAGGCCGACCACGCCATCTTCCAGCGCCTGCGCAATGGTAAAGGTCTTGAAGACCGACCCCAGTTCGTACACGCCCTGCAGACTGCGGTTGAACAGCGGGCTGTCGGCCTGGTCCCCTTCGGTCAGGGGGCGCGGACGGGCATTTGGGTCGAAATCGGGCAGGCTGGCCAGGGCCACGATCTCGCCCGTATCGGCATCCATAAGGACGGCGGCGGCCCCTTGGGCGTTCATCAGCGCCATGCCGCCGGCCAGTACCTCTTCGACGGCGGCCTGCACGGTCAGATCCAGCGACAGGCGCAACGGGCCGTCGCGGGCGGGATCGCGCAACTGAGCGTCATAAAGCGCCTCGACCCCGGCGATACCCACCACCTCGGCGGCGTTCACCGCCTCTTGCCCGAACCCGGCCCCGCCAAGAACATGCGCGGCGATGGCGCCATTGGGATAAAGCCGCATCTCGCGCGGGCCAAAGAGCAGCCCCGGCTCGCCCAGATCGTGCACCTGCTGTTCCTGCTCGGGGCTGATGTAGCGGCGCAACCAGATGAACCGTGCCTCCGAGGTGAACCGGCGGTGGAGCGCCTCGGCATCCATGTCGGGAAAGATCTCGGCCAATCCTTCGGCCGCGGCCTCGGCGTCGATGATTTCATGGGGATGGGCATAAAGCGCGTTGGTCGCGAAATTCGTGGCCAGAACCCGGCCCTGCCGATCCACGATATCGGCGCGTGTATTGAGGATCGCATCGCCACTGCGGCCGGCGACGCGCGGTTCGACCGGTTCCGAGGTCGCCAGCGCGGCCATGCGGTAGCCGACGGTGCAGAAGGCCGCAAGAAAACAGCACGCCACCAGAAGCAGCCGGCTTTCGGCCCGAACCCGCATCTTGTCGCGTTCGGCCTCGTGGCGAAGGCGGCGGTTTTCCCGCTCGATCGCGTCGGGGTTTTCGCCCTTGCGGCGGGCCTCGAGAATTCGCGCCAGCGGGCGCAACGGGGTGCGCAGGCTCATGGCTCGGCCCTTTCTTCAACCCCGGCCTCGGCGCGCGAGGCGTTTTCGAGAAGCAATTCCTCGACCTGTTCGGTCGGGTCCGGTTCGGGGCGGGGATAGGGGATCTCGATCACATCGCCGAACTGCTCGGGCGCGAGCGGCATCAGTCCGAGACGTTCGAAATTGAAATCGGCCAATTCGCGCAACCGGTCGGGCCGGTTGAGATAGGCCCATTCGGCGCGCAGAACCGACAGGCGTTCATGCTCCGCCCCGATGGCGCGCTGCAGGCGGTCGACCTCGCGGATGGCCTGCTGGGTCAGGATGGTCTGGTGATAGGCCCAGTAACCCAGCCCGATCACCGCGAACACCGCCAGAATCGTGAGGACGCCACGCATCTACCAGCCCCCCTGCACCTGCGGCACGCCAAGGTCCGCGGCCTGCACCGGCTGCGCGGGTGCCTGCGTGCGGGTCGCGACACGCAGCTTGGCCGAGCGCGCGCGTGGATTGGCCGCGATCTCTTCGGGGTCGGGCGGGATCGCCTTGCGCGGGGTCAGGTCGAAGCCGGGGTCGCGCGCAGCCTCGGCCGGGGCATGGCGCGAGCCGCCACCGCCGCGGCTGGCGCGTTCGGCGAGAAAGCGTTTCACGACGCGATCTTCGATGGAGTGAAACGACACGACGGCCAGCTTGCCACCGGGCCTCAGCGCGCGCTCGGCGGCCTCCAACCCCCTGACGAGGGCCATGAATTCGTCATTCACGGCAATGCGGATGGCCTGAAAATACGCGTCGCCGGATGGCTTTGGCCGGGCTTCTTGCGCGGGAGGCAGCCCTCGATGATCCCGGCCAGGTGCAGGGTCGAGGTGATGGGCCCGTTCGCGCGCTCGGCGACGATCGCCCGCGCGATGCGCCGCGCGGCGCGCTCCTCGCCGTAATGAAACAGGATATCGGCCAGCAAGGCCTCGGGCGCGTCATTGACCAGATCGGCGGCCGAGGGGCCATCTTGCCCCATGCGCATGTCCAGCGGCCCGTCGCGCATGAAGGAAAAGCCGCGCTCGGCCATGTCGAGCTGCATCGACGACACGCCCAGATCCAACGTCACGCCGTCGAGCGCGGGAAACCCCGCGCGGTCGGCATGAACATCGAGATCGGCGAAATTTCCCGCGACCAGTTTCAGCCGGTCGCCATAGGCGGCGGCCCAATCTGCGGCCAGGTCAAAGGCCAAGGGGTCGCGGTCGACGCCGATCACCGTGTCCGCCCCTGCCTCAAGCAATCCACGGGCATAGCCACCAGCGCCGAAAGTGCCGTCCAGCCAGACGCCAGACACCGGCGCCACGGCCCGGATCAGCGGGCGCAGCAGAACGGGGATATGCGGGGCCGTGCCCTGTGCCGGCTGGTCCGTCATTCCGCCGGCTCGACCTTGCGCGCCGCAAGTTCGCGATAGGCCGCCGCAAGCGGATCGAAATAGGCATCGTCCTGCCCCATCTCGGCCAGCATCGCCTCGTAATCCTCGTCCGCCGCGCTGGCCTCGGACGGCTTGAGAATGTGAAACTGGTCGCCATGCCCCTGAAACAGCGCCTCGCCATCGACGTCGATCTTTTCGCGGGCGGCCTGCGACAGCACCAGACGCCCGGTGTCGTCGAGGAGCGTGGCATCGCATTTGGTATAGTAGAGGTAGCTCATCGCCTTTTTCAGCGGGCTTCCTGGCGTCAACTGCTGGATCATCTGGTCGATCTGGTCGAAGGCGTCGCCCGACAGACATTCCAGATAGGTTTTCTTGGGATCGCCATAGGCGATATAGAGACGCGGCGCACCGCCGGGGGCGTAGTCCTTGTCGCAATTCTGCAAGACGCGACGAAACTTGGCCGGGATCGACACCCGGCCCTTTCCGTCCACCTTGTTCAGGCTTTCGCCCAAAAACCTGCGATCCACGGCGCTTGCCCCTTTTTCGCCTCATTCGGGCCGTAATCTGGCCCCGGAACGGAAACGGCGGATTGAGCAAGCTGCCACTGCTCAATCCGCCGCCCTCGTCCCATTGCTGGGTGTCCGACTACGCAGGCCACCTGGGGGGATGTCTGCTCGCTTGCGCGCCGGATCTCTTTGTCTTGGCGTTCGAGATTGCCTGTATGAACACCTGCCGTTTTTGTTTTCTTTTCAGGTCTTTGCGACCCGTTGTTCGATCTCGTCTGCCGATGAATTGAATGTGCCATGGGAATTTGCACCGCTCAACACCTTTTTTTGGATTCTTCCGCCACATGGTGGGAAATGCCTACTCACGGGGCCCGTCACGTTGCCGATTTGCAACGCAAAGGGCGGCCCAAATTGTGGGCCGCCCCCGACGTGAGACTATATGTAGTGTGCAGCGCGCCGTTTGGGGCGGTTTCCCAAAAGCAGGCAGGTTTTTCCAGATTTTGTGCAGCTTGGCGCAAAATGGCGGTGATCTCCGCGCCTGAGGGGGCGAATCACCCCCACCGTGCGGCGGGTCCGCCCCCCGGTCTCAGGCCAGACCGCCCTCGATGAAGCGGCTGGCCAGGTTGGCATAGGCCTCGGCCATGGGCCCTTCGCCCGCGGCGATCGGGGTGCCGGCATCGCCGGCGATCCGGGTCTCGAGGCTGATCGGCAGCGCGCCCAGGAACGGCAGGCCCATCTTATCGGCCTCGGCGCGCACGCCGCCCTCGCCAAAGATATGCGCCTCGTGTCCGCAACTGGGGCAGATGTAACTGGCCATGTTCTCGATCAGGCCCAGGACCGGCGTCTTGAGCAGATCGAACATGTTCAGCGCCTTGCGTGCATCCAGCAACGCCACGTCCTGCGGGGTGGACACCACGATCGCGCCCGTCGCCTCGGCCTTTTGGCACAGCGTCATGGCCACATCCCCCGTGCCCGGCGGCAGATCGACCAGCAACGTGTCCAGCTCGCCCCACTCGACCTGCGTCAGCATCTGCTGCAAGGCCCCCATCAGCATCGGGCCGCGCCAGACCACCGCCTTTTCCTCGGGCAGCATGAAGCCGATCGACATCATCGTGACGCCATGGTTCTTGAGCGGGATGATCGTCTTGCCATCGGGGCTGGCGGGGCGTTTGTTCACGCCCATCATGCGCGGCACGCTGGGGCCGTAGATATCGGCATCCAGCAAGCCCACGCGCCGCCCCTGCCGGGCCAGTGCGACGGCGAGGTTCGTGGCGACGGTCGATTTCCCGACGCCCCCCTTGCCCGAGCCGATGCCGATGATCGTCTTGACGCCCGAGGGTTTCATCGACCCTTGCTGCGGTTTCATGTGTCCGCCCATCTTGAGCGTGGGCGCGGCGCCTTGCGGCGGGGCCGGCGGCGCCTTTTGCGCGGGGCCATGCGCGGTCAGCGCAACATTGACGCCCTCGACCCCCGGCAGCCGCGACACGACCTGTTCGGCGGCGCGGCGCACCCCATCCATGCCACGGGCGGCCTCGGGCGTGGCTGCCTCGATGATGAAACTGACCTTGCCGCCCTCGACCCGCAGCGCGCGCACCATGTCGCGGCTTACCAGGTCGCCGCCATCGGGCAGGGTCAGCACGCGCAAGGCGTCCAAGATGCTGTCACGGGTCTGGGTCATGGGGCGCGTCCTTTCCTGAGCAAATCCGTCAACGACCACATAGGGCGGAACTCAGCGGCGCGCACCCCCCAGAAAGATCGCAGCCGCCAGCACCAAACCGGCGACGCCGGCCAAGGCCAGGGCCGGGCCGATGCCCGCCCGCTCGGCCAGCGCGCCGATCGACAAGGCGCCGATCGCCACGGTGCCGAAGCCCACCACAACCCAAAGCGACATCACCCGACCGCGATAGGCGTCGGGGAGTTCGGTCTGGATCGCCGCCTGCAAACTGACGCCGCACCATGTCGCGCAGAACCCGGCCAGCGCCGTGGCCGCCAAGGCCAGCGGCCAGATCGGCGCCAGCCCCATGCCCATGACCGCCGCGAACCCCAGCACGACGGCGATGTAGACCGCGGGCGGAATGCGTGCGCCAACCGCGCCCGCGCCGGCGGCCTTCAAAAGGGCCGAGGACAGCGCCCCGGCCCCGGCAGCCGCCGTCAACATGCCAAGACCCGCCGCCCCCCGGCCAAAGGCGCCGTCCGCCAGGACGGGCAAGACCTCGAGCGCGCCGCGAACCAATGTGGCAAAGACCAGCGTGATCAGCAGCGCGCGCCGGATCAGCGGCGTGCGCCAAGCATAGCGCACGCCCTCGCGCAGATCATCGAGAAACGGCGTCCGCGCGCGCGGCGGCAGGTCGCGCGGGCGCAAGCCCGGCAGAACGGCCAACATCGGCATGTAGCAGGCCACCGCCACCCACAGGGCCACGGCGCCGCCGAACCCGGCGATGATCCAGCCCGCCGCCACAGGGGCCACCAACCGCGCCAGATTGAAGTTCAGCGCCGTGACCGACACGACGTGCTGCACCATCTCGGCCGGCACCAGGCGCGGCCCCAGGGACATGCGCACGGGGTGATGCGCCGCCGAGATCACGCCAACGCCCAAAGCCGCCAGGGCCAACGCGACGGGCCCCGTCACCGGCAACACCAGGGCCAGCGCCGCCAGCACCGCCGCCATCCCGCCATTGGTGAGCAGGGCGGCGCGGCGGATGTTCACCCGATCCGCCATCACCCCGAAAACTGGACCGGCCACCAGGGTCGGCGCAAGGCTGAGGCTGGCCACCAGCCCCACGAACTCGGCCGAGCCCGTGCGCTCCCATGCCAGCCAGGAAATCGTGACCCTCTGAATCCAGATC
This sequence comes from Roseibacterium elongatum DSM 19469, assembly GCF_000590925.1. NCBI lineage: Bacteria > Pseudomonadati > Pseudomonadota > Alphaproteobacteria > Rhodobacterales > Roseobacteraceae > Roseicyclus > Roseicyclus elongatus. The sequence goes on from NZ_CP004372.1 coordinate 3,311,752, forward strand.
GCCTGCACGGCAAAGAACACGCCGCTGAAGAAACGGCGAAACTGGGCATCGCGAAACGCACCCCCGGCAATCATGCCGGGCCGCGTTGACGTAGGGGAAAATAGGTCAGCATGATGTATGCATTTTCTGCATAGCGGCGTTGAAGCCTTGTTTATTGTGCAGGCGCAGCATTCGCTTATCTTCCTTGAACAACGGGGCCAACACCCCAAACGCATTCACGAGCAGGCTGCACGGCACTTCCAACGCTACCGCCTCTCAGACCGCAAGGATGAGCAAGATGGCATTCGTTTCGAGCAATCGCGGAACCTCGGTTTCACTGGGAAACCGGCTTGGCGAGATCGGCCAACAGGCTGCCGAGGCGTACGCGAACTGGCGCATGTATCGCCGGACCCTGGCCGAGCTGCAAGCTCTGTCGGGCCGCGAGTTGGCCGATCTGGGCCTGAACCGCTCGCTGCTGCGCCGCGCCGCCCTGGAAGCGGCCTATGGCAAGGACGCCTGAGCGTTCGGACACATCATTTCGCTGGCTTCACCTCCTCCCTTCAGAAGCCAGTGACGCGGGGCGCATCCCCCTCCTCCCTTGGATGCGTCCGCAAAACAGGCCCGGGTACTCACCCCGGGCGGCAGATCGGCCCCCTTCCTCCCAGTCGGGGTCGTGACAGCGGCGGTGATCCTCCCCTCCTCCCTTGAGGGTCACCGCCGAAAAATTCCGGGGCCCTGCGCCCCAAACGGCATCGGCGCCCCTCCTCCTCCCTTGGGGGCCGGTACTCAGGCGGTGATCTCCTCCTCCTCCCTTGGGGATCACCGCCGCCTTATTCGGGCCGTTCGGCCCACCGACATCGGTGCCCCTCCTCCTCCCTTGGGGGCCGATACAAGCGGCGGCGTTCCTCTCCTCCTCCCTCGAGGGCGCCCGCCATCAGAGATCCGGGACCTCCCTCCCGGCAGAAATCGGCGCCCCCCTCCTCCCATTCGGGGGCCATCTTCAAGGCGGCGACCGACCCACCTCCTCCCTCGGGTCGTTCGCCGCTTTTCTCTTTTCGGGGGTCCGCTACGCGCGATCGTCTTTCGGCGAGCCCATGACCACGTAGGTCTGCAGGGTCGAAACCTGCGGCAGACTGCCCAACACATCGGTATGAAAGCGCTTGTAAGCGCCCAGATCGGCCACCTCGACACGCAGCAGGTATTCGACACTGCCGGTGATATTGTGACATTCGCGTACGTCATCGGCACGGGCCATCGCGCGTTCAAACGCCTGTTGCGCGGTCTTGGTGTGCTCGTTCAGACCCACCGCGACATAGGCGACGAAGCCCACGCCCATCGCCGCAGGGTCCAGCACGGCCCGATATCCGCGGATCAGCCCGGCCGCCTCAAGCGCCTGAACCCGGCGCAACGTGGCCGAGGGCGACAGGGCCACGCGCGCAGCCAGGTCCAGATTCGACATGCGCCCATCGGACGACAGCACGCGCAATATATCGCGGTCTCTTACATCCCAATCCTTCATAAGTTGCAAGATTACCGCGTAAAGCACATATTTCGCAATTTCTTTGTCCCTGTTTGCGCATAATCTGCAGGGCATGACACCCGATCTGCTGACCGCCCTTGTCCTGTTCGCGTTCGCCGCGTCGATCACGCCTGGACCGAACAACATCATGTTGCTCGCCTCGGGTGCGAATTTCGGGCTCAGGCGCACCGTTCCGCATATGCTGGGGATCTCGCTTGGCCATGCGGTGATGACCTCGCTGGTCGGGTTGGGGTTGATCGGGCTGTTCGACCTTGTGCTCTGGTTGCGGCCCGCCCTGATGTTGGGATGCGCGGTGTATCTGCTCTATCTTGCGTGGAAGATCGCCACCGCCGCCCCGCCGCCCGAGGCCGAAGATGTGGCGACCGGACGCCCCCTGACCTTTGTGCAGGCCGCGGCCTTTCAGTGGGTCAATCCCAAAGCCTGGTACATGGCGATCTACGCACAGACGAATTTCGCCCCGGACGGCGGCCTGTGGGGGATCACATGGGCCGGGGCCGTGGTCGTGGCGCTGGTCTTCGCGGCGACGAACCTGCCGTCGGTCACGGTCTGGGCCTGGGGTGGCACGCAACTGCGGCGCTGGCTGTCGGCGCCGGGGCGGTTGCGGGCGTTCAACATCACCATGGCGCTGCTATTGGTCGCCTCGCTCTGGCCGATCCTGCGGACCGGATGGACCGACGGCTAGAACGGCACGTCACCGGCCGCGTCCGCCGCCACCACGAACCGGCCGACCACATGTTTTTCGCCGGCCTTGTCAAAGGCGATGCCCAGCTTGTCGCCCTCGACCGAGATCACCTCACCATAGCCGAATTTCTGGTGAAACACCCGGTCACCCACGGAAAAGGCGCTGATCGCCTCGGCGTCGATGGTGACGTTCTTCGCCTCGGAAGGCTGGCGCATGCCGAACCGGCCCTGGTTCTGCTGCAGACGTTTCCAGCCGGGCGAGTTGTAGACATCGGCACGCGCCGCCTTTTCCTGCAGATCGCTGCCGCGCATCATCTCGGCCACGGGGCTGGCACTGGCCGCCATGCCGCCCTGATGACCGTATAGCCCCGGCGGAGTCAGAACCTCGACATGAGCCTCGGGTAGTTCGTCAATGAAGCGCGAGGGCAACTGGCTTTGCCATTGACCATAGACGCGCCGGTTGCCCGCGAAGGAAATCGTACAAACCTTTTCGGCCCGCGTGATGCCGACATAGGCAAGGCGGCGCTCCTCCTCCAGGCCCTTCAGCCCCGACTCGTCCATCGAGCGTTGCGAGGGGAACAATCCATCCTCCCAGCCGGGCAGAAACACTGCCGGAAACTCCAGCCCCTTGGCGGCGTGGAGCGTCATGAGTGTCACTTTTGGCTCATGGTCGTCGGCCTCGTTATCCATGATCAGGCTGACGTGCTCGAGAAAGCCTTGAAGATTTTCGAAGGATTCAAGAGCCTTGACGAGCTCCTTGAGGTTCTCCAACCGCCCCGGCGCCTCGGGCGTCTTGTCGTTTTGCCACATCGCCGTGTAGCCAGACTCATCCAGGATCACCTCGGCCAGTTCGATATGGCTCAGCGCGTCGATCGTTGGCCGGTCCTCTTCGATCAGGTCATCGACCGGGCCGACCTGCCGCAATCCGCCCTGCATCAAGGCGCGCCAATGGCCGATCTGATCGACCAGCCGGGTCAACTCCTTCAGACCCTTGCCTGACAGCGCCTTGGTCTCGACCGCCAGACGCGCGCCGTCCAGCAGGCTGACACCATTGGTGCGCGCCATCTTCTGGATCGTCGCCTGCGCCTTGTCGCCAAGCCCGCGCTTGGGCGTGTTCACGATCCGCTCGAAGGCGAGGTCATCATCGGGCGAGACGACGACGCGGAAATAGGCCATCGCATCGCGGATCTCCATCCGCTCGTAAAAGCGGGGGCCGCCGATCACGCGATACGGCAGTCCGATGGTCAGGAAGCGATCCTCGAAGGCCCGCATCTGGTGCGACGCACGAACGAGAATCGCGATGTCGTTGGGGCCTATCGGGTCCATCCCACGGGTGCCCTGGCCCATCGACTCGATTTCTTCGCCGATCCAGCGCGCCTCTTCCTCGCCATCCCAATGGCCGATCAGGCGAACCTTTTCGCCGTCGTCCCCGTCGGTCCAAAGCGTTTTGCCCAGACGCCCCTTGTTGGCCTCGATCACACCCGAGGCGGCCGCAAGAATATGCCCGGTCGAGCGGTAATTCTGTTCCAGCCGCACCACCTTGGCGCCCGGAAAATCCTTTTCGAACCGCAGGATATTGCCCACCTCGGCCCCGCGCCAGCCATAGATCGACTGGTCGTCGTCGCCCACGCAGCAGATATTGGAATGCCCCTGCGCCAGCAGGCGCAGCCACAGGTACTGGGCGACGTTGGTATCCTGGTACTCGTCGACAAGGATGTAGCGGAACCAGCGCTGGTATTGCGCCAGCAGGTCGTCATTTTCCTGGAAGATGCGGATGACATGCAGCAACAGGTCGCCAAAATCGACGGCGTTCAACTCGCGCAGGCGGGTCTGGTATTGCGCATAGATAGTTGAGGCCATGATAATATGGCGCCCGACCGCACCACTATCGGGATTGCGGCGGGAAAATTCATATACATTCGGAGCTTCAGCCAAAGTCGACTGGTCGAAAATACGATCGCACCACAACTCCAAATCGTTGGCCGCCGGCACCTTATCAGGCGTCCATGCATTGTTCTTACACTGTTCAATAAATGAACTGACCCAGCGTGGCGGATGCCGCTTCTCATCAACCGAATTCACCGAGAGAAGGTTCTTCAGGACTCGCTTTTGGTCATCGGTATCGAGGATGGTAAAATTCGACTTGAGGCCCACCAGTTCGGCGTGCCGCCGCAAAAGCTTGGCGCAGATCGAATGGAACGTACCCAACCACGGCATCCCCTCGACGGCCTGCCCCATCAGCGCGCCGATGCGGTTCTTCATCTCGCGCGCGGCCTTGTTGGTGAAGGTCACGGCCAGAACCTCGTTCGGGCGGGCCGTGCCGGTCGCCAGCAGATGCGCGATCCGCGCGGTCAGGGCCTTGGTCTTGCCGGTGCCCGCGCCGGCCAGCATCAGCACCGGCCCCTCCATCTGTTCGACCGCCTCGCGTTGCGCGGGGTTCAACCCGTCCAGATGCGGCATGGCGCGCGCCGCCATCGCGCGCGCGGACAGGGACGCGGCCGAGGCCGCCTCGAAGGCGTCGGAATCGTCGAAACTGCTCATGGTCTCACGATATAGGTCTTCGACGCCGCGTTAAAGCTTTGTTCGCAGATTGTTCCATCCAAAGCGATCTGGACAAATCCTGCGCCAGGGTGTTGCTGGCTCCATGGACCTGCACAGCCGTTACCCCGCCCTGTCCGACCTCAAGGCGCGCGCGCGTCGCCGCATTCCGCATTTCGTCTGGGAATACCTCGACAGCGCCACCGGGTCCGAGAGCGTCCCGCGCCGGAATCGGCAAGCGCTGGAAAAGGTCCTGTTCCGCCCCGCCGCGTTGCGGGGCGAGGTGACGCCCGATCTGTCCACGCGGTTTCTCGGCCGCGACTACCCCGTGCCCTTCGGCATCGCCCCCTTGGGCATGTCCGGCCTGATCTGGCCCGAGGCCGAACGCCTGCTGGCGCGCCACGCGGCCCGCGCGGGCATTCCCTATGGCCTGTCCACCGTGGCCACGCGCACGCCCGACGAGATGGCGGGCCATATCGGCGATCAGGGCTGGTTCCAGATGTATCCGCCCAAATCCCCCGAGATCCGCGACGACATGCTGCGCCGCGCGCGCGAGGCCGGGTTTCACACGCTGGTCCTGACCGTTGACGTGCCCGCCGCCAGCCGTCGCGAGCGGCAGACCCGCGGCGGGCTGGTGCAGCCGCCGCGCCTGACCCCGCGGCTTGCGCTACAGGTGGCGCGCTGCCCGGCCTGGGCCATGGGCATTCAGGCCAGCGGCATGCCGCGCATGCGCCTGATGGACAGTTATGCCGATCAGGCCGCCAAGGGTCCCCTGCCCTCGACCGCGCATGTGGGCTACCTGCTGCGCGCCGCGCCCGACTGGGGCTATGTCGCCGCGCTGCGCGCGCGGTGGGACGGGGCGCTGGTTCTCAAAGGGGTCATGGAGGCCGAGATCGCCGCCCGCGCGCAGGCGGAAGGCGTCGATGCCGTCTGGGTCTCGAACCACGGCGGGCGGCAGTTCGACGGCGCCCCCGCCGCCATCGATGTGCTGCCCGAGATCCGCGCCGCAACCGATCTGCCCCTGATCTTCGACAGCGGGATCGAGGGCGGCCTCGACATTCTGCGGGCGCTGGCGATGGGGGCGCAGTTCGTGATGATGGGCCGGGCCTGGCACTATGCGCTGGGGGCTTTGGGGCGCGCCGGGCCGGGACATCTGCACGAGATCCTGAGCCGGGACATGACCTCGAACATGGCGCAGATCGGGGCCGCGACACTGGCCGATATCGCCCGCCGGGGCATCGACCCCGCGCGCTGACCGACCGATTTGGGGCATCGTCGCGCGCGCCGCAATGTGCACCGCAGCATGCAGTCAATTCAGGGATTTGGCCCGATCTTGCGGCCTCTAATCAGTTGCCCACAGCCGTCACGCGGCTTACACATTTCGCAACTGCGAGACGGAGGCCTGCCCGCACATGACCGAATTTCAGAAAATCCTCATCGCGAACCGCGGTGAAATCGCGATCCGCGTCATGCGTGCCGCCAACGAGCTGGGCAAGCGCACCGTTGCCATCTACGCCGATGAAGACAAACTCAGCCTGCACCGGTTCAAGGCGGATGAGGCCTACAAGATCGGCGAGGGACTTGGCCCCGTCGCCGCCTATCTGTCGATTCCCGAGATCATCCGCGTGGCCAAGATGTCGGGTGCCGATGCCATCCATCCCGGTTATGGCCTGCTGTCGGAAAACCCCGATTTCGTCGATGCCTGCGCCGAGGCCGGGATCACCTTCATCGGCCCCAAGGCCGAAACCATGCGCAAGCTGGGCGACAAGGCCAGCGCGCGCAAGGTCGCCATCGAGGCCGGTGTGCCGGTCATCCCCACCACCGAGGTGCTGGGCGACGACATGGACGCCATCCGCGCCGAGGCCGAGGCGATCGGCTTTCCGCTGATGCTCAAGGCCAGCTGGGGCGGCGGCGGTCGCGGCATGCGCCCGATCTTCAATGCGGACGAGTTGGAGGAAAAGGTGCTGGAAGGCCGGCGCGAGGCCGAGGCGGCCTTCGGCAATGGCGAGGGATATCTGGAAAAGATGATCACCCGCGCCCGCCATGTCGAGGTTCAGATCCTCGGCGACAAGGAAGGGAATATCTACCACCTCTACGAGCGCGACTGTTCGGTGCAGCGCCGCAACCAGAAGGTCGTCGAACGCGCCCCCGCCCCCTATCTTTCCGAGACTCAGCGCGAAGAGATCTGCCGCCTGGGCAAGAAGATCTGCGAGCATGTGAATTACGAATGCGCGGGCACGGTCGAGTTCCTGATGGATATGGATACCGGCGCCTTCTACTTCATCGAGGTGAATCCCCGCGTGCAGGTGGAACACACCGTCACCGAGGAAGTGACCGGCATCGACATCGTGCGCGCCCAGATCCTGATCGCCGAGGGGAAGTCGCTGACCACCGCAACTGGCGTCGCCAGCCAGTATGACGTGGCGCTGGACGGGCACGCGATCCAGTGCCGCGTCACGACCGAGGACCCGACCAACAATTTCATCCCCGATTATGGCCGCATCACCGCCTATCGCGGGGCCACCGGCATGGGCATCCGCCTTGATGGCGGCACCGCTTATTCGGGCGCCGTCATCACCCGCTACTATGACAGCCTGCTGGAAAAGGTCACCGCCTGGGCCCCCACCCCCGAGGCCGCGATCGCCCGCATGGACCGCGCCCTGCGCGAGTTCCGCATCCGCGGGGTCAGCACCAATATCGACTTCGTCATCAACCTGCTGAAACACCCCACCTTCCTGAACTACCAGTACACGACCAAGTTCATCGACGAGACCGAGGAACTGTTCGATTTCCGCCCGCGCCGCGACCGGGCCACGCGCATCCTGCGCTACATCGCCGACATCACCGTCAACGGGCACCCCGAAACCGCGGGCCGGCCCCTGCCCCCGGCCGAGGCCAAACCGCCCAAACCGCCCGCGCTGCGGGTCGAGACACCCCCCGCCGGCACGCTGCAGCTGCTCGAGGACAAGGGCGCCAAGGCCGTCGCCGACTGGATGAAGGCGCAGGAACGCCTGCTGATCACCGACACGACCATGCGTGACGGGCACCAGTCGCTTTTGGCCACGCGGATGCGCTCGATCGACATGATCAAGGCCGCGCCGGCCTATGCCGCCAACCTGCCCGAGTTGTTCAGCGTCGAATGCTGGGGCGGCGCGACCTTCGACGTGGCCTACCGCTTCTTGCAGGAATGCCCGTGGCAGCGCCTGCGCGACATCCGCGCGGCCATGCCCAACATCATGACGCAGATGCTGCTGCGCGCCTCGAACGGGGTCGGTTACACCAACTACCCCGACAACGTGGTGCAGGGCTTCGTGGCGCAGGCCGCCGATAGCGGCGTCGACATTTTTCGCGTGTTCGATAGCCTCAACTGGGTCGAGAACATGCGCGTCGCGATGGATGCCGTGGTCGAGACCGGCAAGATCTGCGAAGGCACGATCTGTTACACCGGCAACGTGCTGGACCCGGACCGCGCCAAGTATGACGTGAAATACTATGTCGACATGGCGAAGGAACTGGAAAAGGCCGGCGCGCATATTCTGGGCCTCAAGGACATGGCGGGCCTGCTGAAACCCGCCGCGGCCGAGGTGCTGATCCCCGCCCTGAAGGATGCGGTCGATCTGCCGATCCATTTCCACACGCATGATACGGCGGGCGTGGCCTCGGGGACGATCCTGGCCGCGGCGCGCGCGGGTGTGGATGCCGTCGATTGCGCAATGGATGCGCTGTCGGGCAACACCAGCCAGGCGACGCTTGGCACCGTGGTCGAGGCGCTGCGCCACACCGACCGCGACACCGGCCTCGACATCGCGGCGATCCGCGAGATCAGCGACTACTGGGAGCAGGTCCGCACCCATTACGCGGCCTTCGAGTCGGGGCTGCAGGCGCCCGCCTCCGAGGTGTATCTGCACGAAATGCCGGGCGGTCAGTTCACCAACCTCAAGGCGCAGGCGCGGTCCATGGGCCTCGAGGAACGCTGGCACGAGGTCGCCCAGACCTATGCCGACGTGAACCAGATGTTCGGTGATATCGTCAAGGTGACGCCGTCGTCCAAGGTCGTGGGCGACATGGCGCTGATGATGGTGAGCCAGGGTCTGACCCGCGACGATGTCGAGGATCCCGGGAAAGAGGTCGCCTTTCCCGACAGCGTGATCGACATGATGCGCGGAAATCTGGGCCAGCCCCCGGGCGGGTTCCCGGCCCCGATCGTCGCCAAGGTGCTGAAGGGCGACAAACCCCTGACCGACCGCCCAGGCAAGCATTTGGCCCCCGTCGATCTGGATCAGACCCGCTTGGATCTGGAAACGCAGCTGGACACGCCGATCGATGGCGAGGACCTGATGGGATATCTGATGTATCCCAAGGTCTTCACCGACTACACCATGCGCCACAAGGAATACGGCCCGGTGCGCACCCTGCCGACGAAGACCTTCTTCTACGGGATGGAACCCGGCGAAGAGATCGAGGCCGAGATCGACCCCGGCAAGACGCTGGTGATCCAGCTTCAGGCGGTCGGTGAGACAACGGATGACGGCGAGGTGAAGGTCTTTTTCGAGCTGAACGGCCAGCCCCGCACCATCCGTGTGCCCAACCGCAAGGCCGCGGCGACCCAGGCCAAGCGTCCCAAGGCCGAGGCGGGCAACCCCGCTCATCTGGGCGCTCCCATGCCCGGCGTCGTCGCCTCGATTTCGGTCACGGCGGGCCAGGTGGTCAAGCAGGGCGACCTGCTGCTGACCATTGAGGCGATGAAGATGGAAACCGGGATCCACGCGGAAAACGATGCGGTTGTGAAGGCGGTTCACGTCACCGCCGGCGGCCAGATCGATGCCAAGGACCTGTTGGTCGAATTCGAGGCCTGACACCGCCTTGGCCTGAGGGGCGGCGCAGGTTGCACGCCAAGGGGCCCCCATCCGGCTGCGGGGCCCGGTGCCGCGCCTGCGCGGCCCCGAGGCGCGGCGCTTGCTGACGGATCGGGCTGAGGAAGCCCCCATTTGCACCAGGGATGGCGCGGGGCCAATCAATGCGCGTCGTCGCCCCCCGCTCGGCGACGCTCAGGCTGGCGTAACCTCAGGCTCGGTCGCGGTCAGTCGCCCGGCGGCAAGCGCGGAGAGCGCCACCATAAGCGTCGCGGTGCCGAGCATGAGGGGCAGACCGCCGATCTGATAGGTCAGGCCGGACAGAACCGTCCCGAGCAGTCGCCCGCCCGCATTCGCCATGTAGTAAAACCCCACATCCATCGTGACGCGCTCGGCCTTGGTAAAGGCGAGGATCAGGTAGGAATGAAGGGCCGAGTTCACCGCGAAAACCGCGCCGAAGACCAGCAGCCCCGCCACCAGAACGGCTGTCAGCCAAGGCTGCGGCGCGCCGAAGGCGATGGCCGCCGCGGTCAGGGTCGCGGGAATGGCCGCCAGCGCCCAGGCCCAGCCGCGGGCCTTGCCCACAAGATCGCGCTCGGGGGTGGTCGCCGCGCGCAGGACGCGCGGGGCCGAGGCCTGCACGGCGCCGTAGAGGATGATCAAAAGCGCCATGAAGGTGCCGATCATGAAGAACGCGGCGCGATTGCCCTCGGTCGTGCCGTCTGACAGCACCGCATAGAAATAGATCGGGATGCCGACCACGAACCACACGTCCCGTGCGCCGAACAGGAAGACCCGCGCCGCCGAGAGCCAGTTGACATTCGCGGATTTGGAGAAGACCTCGGAGAATTTCGCGCCCTTGCGCCCCTTGGGCAGGCCGGACGGCATGGCGATCAGCACCAGGGCGAGGATCGCGGCCAGAACAGCCGCCATCACCAGCACGGCCCAGACGAACCCGATGGTCGCCAGCAGCCCCGCGCCGAGAAGGAACCCCAGCCCCTTCACGGCGTTCTTCGACCCCGTCAGGATGGCGACCCAGCGAAACAGCCCGCCATTTCCAGCCGGCGCAAGGATCTTGACCGCCGATTTCGAGGACATCTTGGCGAGATCCTTGGCAACGCCGCTCGCGCCCTGGACGACCATCACGAAGGCGACAGAAAGGCCGACGGCCCAGCCCGGATCGAGCTGCGCCAGCGCAATCAGCGCCAGGACCTGCAACCCCAGGCCCCGCATAAAGGGTCGAGGTCAGCCCGAAGCGCGCCGCGATCCACCCGGCCGACAGGTTCGTGACCATGCCCGCGACCTCGTAGAGCACGAACAGATAGGCAAGCTGCACCGGCGAGAAGCCGAGCGTGTGGAAATGCAGCAGCACCAGCATGCGCAGTGCGCCGTCCGTCAGCATGAACGCCCAATAGGACGCCGTAACGGCCATATAGGCGGACAGGCCCTCGGGACGCTGGCTCACAACGACGCCCCGACCATCAGCGCGACATCGACGAGACGGTGCGCATACCCCATCTCGTTGTCGTACCAGGCATAAATCTTCACCTGCGTGCCGTTCACCACCATGGTCGAGGGCGCATCCACGATGGCCGACCTTGGGTCGTTCGCATAATCGGCGGATACAAGCGGGCGCTCCTCGTAGCCCAGGATGCCGTTCAGCGGCCCCTCGGCGGCGGCCTTGAACAGCGCGTTGACCTCCTCGACGGTCGTCGGCCGTTCCACCTCGAAGACGCAATCGGTGATCGACGCGTTCAACAGTGGCACCCGCACCGCATGGCCATTCAGTCGGCCCGTCAACTCGGGATAGATCAGCGTGATCGCCGTCGCCGACCCGGTCGTTGTCGGGATCAGCGAGTTGAGCGCCGAACGTGCGCGGCGCAGGTCCTTGGCGGGGCGGTCGACGATGGTCTGGGTATTCGTCACGTCGTGGATCGTGGTGATCGAGCCGTGGCGGATGCCGATGGCTTCGTGCAGAACCTTCACCACCGGCGCGAGGCAGTTCGTGGTGCAGGAGGCCGCCGTCACGATGCCATGGACCGCTGGGTCGTAAACCTCGTGGTTCACGCCGTAGACGATGTTCGCGGTGGGCCCATCCTTGACCGGGGCCGATACCACCACCTTTTTGACGCCGGCCGCGAAATAGGGGGCGAGCCTGGCCTCGGTCTTGAAGGCACCCGTGCAGTCGATGACCACATCGACGCCGTCCAGCGGCAAGGCCGACAGGTCCCGCGTGCCCACGAACGGCAGGCGCACCCCGTCGATGGTGACGCTGTCGGCATCATGGTCGAACGCGGCCCCCCATCGCCCATGTACCGTGTCGAATTCCAGCAGATGCGCATGCATGGCCGGATCCCCCAGCGCATCGTTGATCCAGGCCATATGTGCGCCGCGCTCGAGAAGCGGTCTGAGCGCCAGCTTGCCGATCCGGCCAAGGCCGTTGAGAGCGTAAACGGTCATGCGCCCGCTCCGGCGTCGGCCCGGGTCGCGATCTGCCCGATATCGTCTACCGCCTTTTGCAGCGAAATGCGATCGAGCGCGGCGATCGGCAGCGCGGTGAACGCCTTGATCCGGTTTCGCAGAGCGCCGTAGGCCTGATGAAAGGCGAGGCTTTTCTGAGCGTCGGTGCCCTCGGCCTTGACGGGATCGGGCATGCCCCAATGGGCGCTAACCGGCTGACCCGACCAGGCCGGGCATTCCTCGTTCGCGGCCTGGTTGCAGACCGTGAAGACGAAGTCGAAGGCTGGTGCCCCTTCGCCCTGGAACGCGGCGATGTTCTTGGCCCGAAGACCCGAGATGTCATGGCCTTTCTGTTGCAGCAGGTCGAGCGCGAACGGGTTCAGGTCCGAGTGCGGCCGGGTGCCGGCCGAGAACGCCTCGAAACGATCGCCCGCCTCGCGCCGAAGGATCGACTCGGCAAAGATCGAACGCGCGGAATTTCCGGTGCAGATGAACAGCACCTTGTACGTGTGGTCGGGCATGGGCGGGTGTCCTGTGGCGGTGGGGGACGAGAGGGGAGAGCAAAGCTCCGGTCGACCGCGACAGCAATCGAGGAGCAGGTAGTCGAAGGTGTGTCGCACCTCTGTCATGGCAATCGCGTATCGAAGCGAAGTTCCCACGCGCTCCTGCGTGACCAGCCCGGCCTGGCTCAGCGCCGACAGGTAGGCCGACAGCGTCGAAGCCTTCAGATCGAGCGCATGCGCCAGTTCCCCGGCGGGCACGCGGTCGGGGTAACGGCGCATGAGAAGCCGGAACACGGCCAACCGCTGCGGGTGCCCAAGAATGGACAGGCGAGAGGGAATCATTTCTTCCATATTTCGTGGATATACGAAATATATGTATGCGCAATGGCCGATCGGCGCTGTCACAGAAGTTTCATGCCCGCGCGCGCTTGCATCGGCGGCACGACGACCAACGCGGCTTTGGCACCAACGCCACCGTAGCTGGGGATTTGGCGGAAAGAGCCTGAGCGAGGCCCCCAAGGCAGATGGCGCATGACGCTGCGCCCTTCATCCACCGTTGCGGTGACGAAGGCAAAGACCAGGGTTTTCGTTCATTTCCGGTATGGTGCGGGTGAGAGGACTCGAACCTCCACGCCTCGCGGCGCCAGAACCTAAATCTGGTGCGTCTACCAGTTCCGCCACACCCGCAACGCGGCCGTGCTTAGCAGAGCGCCCCGGCCGATGCGAGGGGCAATCGCGCCATCAGCGCCATGGTTTTATCACTTGATAATCCCTGTGCCGCAGACTGTCATGACCACTGCGAAGCTTGGGATTTGCAATGTCAATTGCCCGAATTCCGGTCACAAGATCAGCCTTGCCGCAGAAATCCCTGTGCGCGCCGCGCCCGATGGGGTACGCTACCCTCATAAAACCAGAGGCAATTCATGCCCGGAACATCGAGCAAGTGGTTCCATGACCCAATCCAAATCCGGCGCGGCGGCGACTCCGCGCTCCAGTCCAAGACTGCGCATTGGCCAATCGACCGTCGGGATAACGCCCGATACGCGGATCATGACGGCCGATGGCCTCCTTCCGGCGGCCTTTCTGTCCGCCGGTGACCGTATCGTGACACGGCGCGGCCTGCGCCCGCTGCGCGCCCTCATTCGCCGGCCCCTAAGGCCGGGAACACGTTGTGTGCAGGTGGCGCGGGATGCCTTTGGCGGCAAGCCCGACCGCGACGTGGTCCTGATGCCGGATCAACGCATCCTGATCCGCGACTGGCGCGCCCAGGCCATGTGGCAGCGCAAGGCGGCCGCCCCCAGGATCACGCAGGTCATCGACGGACAGTATGTGCGCTGGTCCGACCACACCCCCGAGGCGGTGCTGCAGCTGTTCTTCGGGCAGCCCGAGATCCTCTATGCCGATGGTCTGGAACTGGCCTCGGCCGATGCGCTGCCCGCCATGGCCGCGACCAAGGCCGCCCAGGCCGCGCCACGCTGACCGGTCCGCTCAAGGCGCGGCAAGGACACGCGGCAGAACCTCGGGCAGATCCTCGGCGATCAGGCCGGGGCCAAAGGCGCGCGCAGCCTCGACATGCAGCCAGGCCGCCGATTGCGCGGCCCTGTCGGGTGTCAGGCCGCGCGCCAGAAGGCCGGCCACCAATCCGGCCAACACATCCCCCGCCCCGGCCGTGGCCAGCCATGGCGCGGCCCGCTCGTAAGCCGCGGCATGGACGGCGACACGCCCGTCGGGTGCCGCGATCACGGTGTCCGGCCCCTTGAGCAGCAGCACCGCGCCCGCGCGCGCCGCCGCCGCACGCGCCGCGTCGATCCGCGACCAGGCCGGGCCGCTGTCCGGCGCGCCGCGCAATGGCGCGGCCAGATCCGGGAACAGCCGCGCAAACTCGCCATCATGGGGGGTCAGGACCGCGCGCCCGTGCAATCGGGCAAACAGCGCATCGGGATCCTCCGCGAAGGCGGTCAATGCATCGGCATCCAGAACCACGCCGCGCGCCGCGTCGCGCAGGGCGATGCCGACCAGATCGCGCGTCCCCGGCCCAAGGCCCAGCCCCGGCCCGAGGCAAAGGGCATTCAGCCGCGCATCGTGCAAAAGCGCGGCCAGCCCATCGGCATCGTCGCAGCGCCGCACCATGATCGCGGTCAGCTGCGCGGCGCATTCCAACAGGGCCGATCCGGGGGCGGCCACCGTCACCAGCCCCGCCCCGACCCGCAGCGCCGCGCGCGCCGCCAGCCGCCCCGCACCGGTGCGCCCCATCGGCCCCGCCAAAATGACGGCATGCCCGTGATCGTATTTGTGGCCCGCCCGCTTGCCAACCGCCCCCGGCCCCGTCACCAACCGGGCGACATCACCGGACGGATGTTCGGGCGATGGCCCCGGCAGGCCGATATCGACCACGGCCACCCCCCCGCATGCAGACGGCCCCTCGGCCAGATAATGCCCCGGCTTGGCACTGTGAAAAGTCACCGTCAGGTCATAGTCCAAAGCATTGCCCATGCGCCGTCCGCTGTCCGAGCACAGGCCCGAGGGGATATCAACGGCAACCGCACACAGAGCGCCGTCCCGGGCCGCCCTGTGCCGTTGCATCTCGGCGAACGCCTGGGCCAGCGCACCGTCGAGGGGCCGGGTCAGCCCCGTGCCGAACAGCGCGTCAACGAACAGATCGGGCGCCCCCTCGGCCACGGGCCCCGCCGCCAGCGGCGCGACCGGGCCGCGCGCGCACCAGCGGCGGTGGTTTTCGGCCGCATCCGGCGGCAGGCGACGCGGGTCGCCGAGCGCGCGGACGGCGACATCCCAGCCCCGGTCGGCCAACAGCCGGGCGATCACATAGCCATCGCCGCCATTGTTGCCGGGCCCGCACCAGATCACCGCCCGCCGCTCGCCCTCGGCCAGATCGGGCCAGCGCGACAAGATTGCCTGTACAACGCCCTGCCCGGCCCGTTCCATCAATTCCAGGCCGTTGGCGCGACCGGCAGCCATCTCGGCCTGCTCGAAATCGCGCATCTGCGCGGCCGTCAGCAATTCCATCAAGATCGTCCTCCGCCGCTCGATTCAGTTTCGAACATTTTTTGTGCGCATCGCCTGTTTTCTGATCGCAAATTCCGGAATCCCGCGTCCGATTGCCCAAGCTTTAAGCTAGCCGATGGACGACCCTGCCACAAAGTGGTGTCACGGGGTCGCGCGGCCAACGCTGCGAGGATAGGCGAGGAGACACCCCAAGATGAAGAAGATCGAGGCGATCATCAAACCCTTCAAACTCGACGAGGTGAAGGAAGCCTTGCAGGAAATCGGCATCCAGGGCCTCTCGGTGACCGAGGTAAAGGGATTTGGCCGCCAGAAAGGGCACACCGAACTGTATCGCGGCGCGGAATACGTCGTTGATTTCCTGCCCAAGGTGAAGATCGAGGTCGTCCTCGCCGACGATCAGGCCGAGGCCGCGATCGAGGCGATCATCGCCGCGGCCAAGACCGACAAGATCGGCGACGGCAAGATCTTCGTCTCCGACATCAGCCAAGCCATCCGCATTCGCACCGGCGAAACCGACGAGGACGCGCTGTAACCCGTTTCCGCGGCCGGCCCGCTGGCGGGCCCGGCCATCCGCTGCAACCAGACCGGGCCCCCGCGCCCGGCGATCCGACCAAAACGTCAAGGGAAGGTCACGATGAGCAAAGACAACGTATTGAAGATGATCAAGGACGAGGATGCGGCCTATGTCGACATCCGCTTCACCGATCCGCGCGGCAAGCTGCAGCACGTCACGGTGATGTCCGATCAGGTCGATGAGGACTTCCTCGAAGAGGGGTTCATGTTCGACGGCTCGTCGATCGCGGGCTGGAAAGGCATCGAGGCCTCGGACATGAAACTGATGCCCGATACCGACAGCGCCTATATCGACCCGTTCTATGCGGAAAAGACGATCTGTCTGCACTGCTCGGTCGTCGAGCCGGACACCGGCGAACCCTATAATCGTGACCCGCGCGGCACCGCCCAACTGGCCGAAGCCTACCTGAAATCGACGGGTATCGGCGACACCGCGTTCTTCGGGCCGGAAGCCGAATTCTTCCTGTTCGACGACGTGCGCATCTCGGTCGAGATGAACAAGGTCGCCTTCGAGGTCGACGCCCAGGACGCCGCCTGGAACGGCGACACCGAGTACGAGATGGGCAACATGGGCCATCGTCCGGGCATCAAGGGCGGCTACTTCCCCGTGAACCCGACCGACGCCGCGCAGGACCTGCGCTCGGAAATGCTGTCGACGATGAAGCAGATCGGCATGAAGGTCGACAAGCACCACCACGAGGTGGCGTCGTGCCAGCACGAGCTTGGCCTGATCTTCAACTCGCTGACCACGCAGGCCGACGAGTTGCAGAAATACAAGTACGTCATCCACAACGTGGCGCATGCCTATGGCAAGTCGGCGACCTTCATGCCCAAGCCCATCGCGGGCGACAACGGCACCGGCATGCATGTGAACATGTCGATCTGGAAAGACGGCAAGCCGCTGTTTGCAGGTGACAAATATGCCGACCTGTCGGACGAGGCGCTGTATTTCATCGGCGGCATCCTCAAGCACGCCAAGACGCTGAACGCCTTCACCAACCCCTCCACCAACAGCTACAAGCGCCTGATCCCCGGCTTCGAGGCCCCGGTTCTGCGCGCCTATTCGGCCCGCAACCGCTCGGGCTGTGTGCGTATTCCGTGGACGGAAAGCCCCAAGGCCAAGCGCGTCGAGGCCCGCTTCCCCGATCCGTCGGCAAACCCCTACCTGTGCTTTGCGGCGCTGCTGATGGCCGGCCTTGACGGTATCCAGAACAAGATCCACCCCGGCGATCCGTCCGACAAGGACCTTTACGATCTGCCGCCCGAGGAACTGGCCGGCATCCCGACCGTCTGCGCATCCTTGCGCGAAGCGCTCGAGGCGCTCGAGGCCGATCACGACTTCCTGCTCAAGGGCGACGTGTTCACCAAGGACCAGCTCGAGGGTTACATGGAACTCAAGTGGGAAGAGGTCTACGCCTTCGAACACTGCCCGCACCCGGTCGAGTACAAGATGTACTATTCCTGCTGATCGCGGGGTCACGAGACGGGGAAAGGGGCGCCGGTTCGGCGCCCCTTTTCGTTCGTCCGGGTCGACGTCAAGTCGGCCGTCATGATCGGTGCGCCACCCTGCCCGCCGGGCCGGTCGCACGCCGCACCATCTGAACCTCTGCAGAAGGAACCTGAACTGCCGCTCGTGGGTAACCGCGAGGCCCTTGGCCTGTTGCCAAATTGGAAACATTGACCGACTCATTTTTGCAATGATCTGCATCAAGAACCATTGCACCTGAAGCGACCATAATTGCGCGCGCAAAATCCAGTGTGATTGGAGCGGACATATGGTCGATCTCATCGGGACGGACGCGAACGATAAACTGCTTGGCACATTCTCGGAAGACTGGCTGATCGGGCTTGCGGGCAACGACATCCTGGACGGAAAAGGCGGCGACGACACGCTTTCCGGCGGCGACGGAAAGGACATCCTGCGCTCGGGCAGTGGTGACGACTTGGCCTATGGCGGCGCCGGAAACGACAAGCTGTTCGGCGATGCCGGGAACGACTCTTTGGTTGGTGGCACGGGCAGGGACACGTTGAACGGCGGGGCTGACGACGACACGCTTTCCGGCGGCGAAGGCAACGACAAGCTGTTTGGCGGCGACGGCGCAGACCTGCTGTTCGGCGGCGACGGCAATGACCGCCTGCGCGGCGGCGAGGGGCAGGATGCGCTCTATGGCGACGCGGGCCACGACAAGCTATATGGCGAAATGGGCGACGACCAGCTTTCCGGGGGCGCCGGCAATGACACGCTCTATGGCGGCGAGGGCAACGACACGCTGTCTGGCGACTTCGACGGCGACCCCGAGTTCGGAAACGACTACCTATCTGGCGGAAATGGCGATGACCGTCTGGAGGGGTGGGATGGCCGCGACACCCTCGAAGGCGGAAATGGGAATGATGTTCTTATCGGCGGGGAAGATGACGATCTGCTGGATGGGGGCGATGGAAACGACATCCTGAGCGCTGGATATGGCAAGGACACCCTTATTGGCGGCGTCGGTGACGACGGCTTGAGTGGCAGAGAGGGTGATGACGAACTCTACGGCGGCGAGGGCGATGATCGGCTGATCGGCGGGGAAGATGACGATCTGCTGGATGGGGGCACAGGCGCCGACGTACTGCGCGGAGGGGATGGCAACGACCTCATGTTCGGGGGCGACGGAAACGACGAGATGTATTCCGGCGAAGGCATCGACACCCTTTACGGTGGCGCAGGGGATGACCGGTTGTTCGGAGGTAGCCTCGGGACCACGATCATCTACGGCGAAGAGGGTAACGACTTCATCCAGGGCAACAGCGACGTGATGATCTTCGACGGCGGAGCCGGGGATGATATCCTGTTCGGCGGCGATGATCCGTTTGGAATATCCACGCTCAACGGCGGCGAAGGGTGCGATTTCGTGCGCGGGCTTGGGGGCGACGACGTGCTGTTCGGCGACGACGGAAACGATTGGGTCATCGGCGATGGCGGCGATGACCTGATGACCGGCGGGGCCGATGCCGACGTGTTCGTGTTCGAAACCGCCAACCCGTTCGAGCACGACACGATTACCGACCTGCGGGACGGGGCCGACCTGATCCGCTTCAGCGCGGACTTCGGAGCATCTCTGGACGAGTGGGGAGATCTCGACACCAACGGAAACGGGGTGCTGGACGACGCGGACGATCGGGTAAGCCTGTCAAACGGCCATACCGTGATCGACCTGTCGGACGAGTTCGGCGCCGTGGCGGGCACCCACACCATCACGATCCTCGGGATCACCGACGTGTCGGCGACCGATATTTCGTTCGCCGACGTTTTCTGGGGTTGCTGACGGGCACACTCGCGCCGGCCGGTCACAAGAAACTGGCCCGCGCGTCATCCACACCGAAGATCGTTTCGCGCTCAGAAACGGGTAAAGCGACGCGCCGTGCGCATCATCTGGCGGGCATTGCGCTGCGTATCGCGGACGCGGGCCCTTTGATCATCGGGCAATTCCTCGGCCGCCTGACCACCATTGCGGCGGCGGGCGATCTGGTCGATCCCGACATCGACCCCCTTGTTCACCAGCTTGTTGATCAAGGGGCGCAAAATCATCCTCAACATGCGATCCATTGGGGTTTCCCCTCCTGCTCTTTTCCACGGGCGCAGACCCGCGTCTGTCATTACATATAGCGCGAATTGGGGCGAAAATCAGGCCCCACAGTCAGAGGTCCTCGTCATCCTCGGCCGCGGGGCCATCTTCGCCGAACATGTCGCCGGTGCTGTCCTGGGGCAGATCGGGCGCCTCGGCATCGGGGGGGCGGCTTTCCAGCAGGCCGGCCTCGCGCAGTTCCTTGAGCCCCGGCAGGTCGCGCGCAGTCTCGAGCCCGAAATGATCCAGAAACCCCTCGGTCACGACATAGGTAACGGGTCGGCCCGGCGTCATGCGACGACGGCCAAAGCGCACCCAGCCCAGTTCGATCAACTGGTCCACCGTCCCGCGCGACACCGAGACGCCACGGATCTCCTCGATCTCGGCGCGAGTGACGGGCTGGTGATAGGCGACGATGGCCAGCGTTTCGATCGCCGCACGCGACAGTTTTCGCGTCTCGACCGTTTCACGCGCCATCAGAAACCCCAGATCCGGCGCGGTGCGGATCGCCCAGGCCTCGCCCACGCGGACAACGTTGATCCCCCGCCCCTCGTAACGGCGGCGCAGCAGTTGCACCGCCTCGGCCGGGTCGCACCCATGTGGCATGCGCGCGGCCATCTCGGAGACCGAGAGCGGCTCGGCGGTGGCAAACAGCATCGCCTCGACCATGCGTTCCTGCGCGCCAAGGGGCGGGGCGCGAAACAGGCTGTCCTCTGGCGTGGCGGCGGCGCGCTCGGGGCTGTCGCTCATTCCTCCCTCCGGCGCAGATGGATGGGGGCAAAGGTCTCGGACTGGCGGATCTCGACCCGGCCCGCCTTGACCAGTTCCAGCGAGGCGGCGAAATGCGCGGCGGTGGCGGCGCGGCGGCGCTTGGGGTCCATCTGCCAGCCCTCGGGCAGATAACTCATCAGGTCGGTCCACTCACCGGCGTAGCCCACCAACGGGCGCAAACGATCAAGCGCCTCTTCCAGGGTGAAGACATCTTCACGGTCCATCACGTAGGGGCGAAAATCGTCGCGCGTACGGATGCGGGCATAGGCCTGCAACAGGTCGATCAGACCCGCCGTGTAGGTCACCGATTTCGCGGTTGTCATCACCTCGGGCGCACCACGGACAAAGCGGTCGCGGCCCAGCCGGTCGCGCGCCATGAGCTTCGCGGCGCAGTCGCGCATCGCCGACAGACGTTCCAGTTGAAAGGCCAGATGCGCGGCCATGTCCTCGGCACTGGGGCCTTCCTCGGTCGGGTCGGGCGGCAACAGCAGGCGCGATTTGAGAAAGGCCAGCCAGGCCGCCATCACGAGGTAATCGGCGGCCAGTTCGATCCGCAGGGCACGGGCCTTTTCGATGAAAACCAGGTATTGCTCGGTCAGCGCCAGGATCGAGACGCGCCGCAGATCCACCTTTTGCGTCCGCGCAAGGCTGAGCAAAAGATCGAGCGGCCCCTCGAACCCGTCCACATCAACGATCAGCGCCTCGGCCGCGCGGCGCGAGGCGACGGCCTCCCAATCGGGCGCGTCATTTGCCGGGGTCGGCGTGTCAGCCATAAACCTCTCCGTCCAGAAGGTCGGAAAGGTCGGCCTCGGCGGCCTCCATGTCAAGCGGCTGGCGGCGGTTGCGCAGGGCCAGCGCCGCCTCGCCCATGGCGATCTCGGCTGGATCCAGGTCGCCGGCGGCGGCGACGACCTGTTCCATCTCGGGCCGATCGCCGTTGCAATGCAGGATCAGGTTGCAGCCCGCCGCCCGCGCCCGCCGTGCGCGATCGCCGATCGGGCCAGGCAAGGCGCCCATCGACAGATCGTCGGTCATCAACAGCCCGTCGAACCCGATCTCGCACCGGATCAGCGCGATCATCGCAGACGAGAGGGTGGCGGGCGCATCCGCGTCCAGCGCCTCGTAGACGATATGGGCCGTCATCCCCAGGGGCAGGTCCGCCAGCGGTTTGAAGGCCGCGAAATCGGTCGCGCGCAACGCCTCTGCCGCGGCGCTGACGCGCGGCAGGTCGAGATGGCTGTCCACCTCGCCCAGACCATAGCCGGGCAGGTGTTTGAGCACCGGCAGAACGCCGCCATCGAACAGGCCGGTCGCAACCGCGCGCGCCGCGCCGATCACGGCGTCGGGCGTGTGACCGTAAAGCCGGTTCAAGAGGATCGGATGGGTGGTATCGCGGGCCACATCGGCCAGCGGCATGCAGTTCACGTCGATGCCGACGGCGTGCAATTCATCGGCGATCAGCCGGGCGCGCAGATACATCGCCCGCGCAGCGCGCGCAGGGCCGGCCTGCGCCATCTGGTCGAGGGCGGGGCGCCATTGCCGCCAATAGGGCGGGCGCATGCGCTGCACCCGCCCCCCCTCCTGGTCGATCAGGATGGGGGCGTTGCGGCCCACGGCCTCGCGCAGATCCTCGGTCAGGGCGCGCAGCTGGGTCGGGTTCTCGATGTTGCGGGCAAAGAGGATGAAGCCCCATGGCTGCACCTCGGCGAAGAAATCGCGCTCGGCGGGCCCAAGCGTCGGCCCGGACGGCCCGAGGATCGTGGCCGAAATCGCCGCGCTCACGTCAGCGAACCGTGACCGGGATACAGGCCGCGCCCTGCGCCACCAACGCGGCACAGAACCGGCGCGAGGCCGCCAGATCGTCAAAGCCCACGGCGCGCAACCGGTAGAAGCGCTGCCCACCCGAGGCGGCCTCTTCGATGACGCGGGCCCGGCCGGCCATGAAATCGGGGAAACGCGCGCTCAGGCGCGCCCATTCCGACCGCGCGATCTCGGCGGTGTCGAACGCGCCAAGCTGCACCAGGCGCGTGCCCTCGGGCAGGTCGGCGGGGGCGATCTCGCGCACACCATCGCCTTGGGGTGTCGTGACCTGCAGCGCCACATCGGCGCTGGTGCCCGGCAGGACCGCGGGCGCATCGGGGTTGCTGGCCCGCGCAAACCCGGCGGGCCGGGCAGCGGGGCGCAGAGAGACACGCACACCGGGCACCGAGGCCGGAATTATCCGCGCCTCGGTGACCCCGGTGCCCGAGGGCGGTGCGATGACTGCCGCCGGGGGTGTTTGCTGCACGACTTCAGGCTCCACGCCCTCCTGCCGCGGCGGGGTCGGATCGGTAGATACGGCCGCGAGCGGTTCGCTGTCTTCCAGCAGGCGCGAGATCAGCGCCTGCGTCGCATCCTGGGCGGCCTCGGGGGTGGCCTCGGGGGCGGGCTGCGGCGTGGCGGCCGAGGCAGACCCCGTCCCGCCTGTCGAGGCGGTGTCGAAATCAAGTTCGGCCAGTTCCACGGGCGGCGGCGCAAGAACGAGGCGATCGGGCACCGGCCCGGCCTCGGCGCCCTCGGCGATGCGGTTCACGGCCAGGCCCTGGTTGGGGGCCTGGGTGCCACCGGGATCGGCGGGGGGCGACGCGCATCGGGCCTTCGAGGGCACGCACCACAGGCACGCCCGAGACATCGCGCATCGTCAGTTGCCAGCCCCAGACGCCCATGCCCACGACCAGCCCCAGCGACACAACCGCCCCGGCCCAGTTGACCAGCGTGCCAAGACGCCCCGTGCCGGCCGTTTCGTCATATGCTCCTTGCGGATCATCCTCGTAAAAATCGGAAGACCCGTCCTCGTAATACTCGAAATTCGCCATGCCTGCCCTCAAATCGCCCCTTGGCCGCGCGCGCCAAACCGGCGCCCGTAGGGGTGTTCGCTACCTGCTCGATCCGGTCGGGGTGGCGTTTTCGCCTTACATCTTCTCGACCGGTGTGACGCCCAAGATACCAAGACCGTTGGAAATAACAATCGCCACGCCGCGCAGAAGGGCCAATTTCGCCGCCGTTGTGGCCGGATCACCCTCTTGCACGAAGCGCAGATGCGGCTCGGCGTTGCCCTTGTTCCACAACGCGTGGAATTCCGAGGCGAGGTCATAGAGGTAAAAGGCGATGCGGTGGGGTTCATGCGCCTCGGCGGCGATCTCGACCAGGCGGGGCCATTCGGCCAGCTTGGCGACGAGCGCAAACTCGGCCGGATCGGCGATGGCAGACAGGTCGGCGGGCGTCTCCGACGTGGGCAGCCCGGCCTCGGCGGCCTTGCGCAGGACCGAATGGATGCGGGCATGGGCGTATTGCACATACCAGACCGGGTTGTCCTTGGACTGCTCCAGCACCTTGTCCACGACGAAATCCAGCGGGGCGTCGTTCTTGCGCGTCAGCATGACAAAGCGCGTCACATCCGCGCCGACCATCTCGACCACGTCGCGCAGGGTCACGAAGGTGCCGGCGCGTTTCGACATCTTCAGGTCCTGGTCACCGCGCTTGAGCTTGACCAGTTGCATCAACTTGATGTCCAGCGGGACGCGCCCGCCCGACAGCGCGGCGACGGCGGCCTTCATCCGCTTGACGTAGCCGCCGTGATCGGCCCCGAAAATGTCGATCAACTCGTCGAAACCGCGGCTGACCTTGTCATGGTGATAGGCGATGTCGGGGGCGAAATAGGTCCAGCCGCCGTCGGATTTCATGATCGGGCGGTCCACGTCGTCGCCATAATCGGTCGATTTGAACAGCGTCTGTTCGCGCGGCTCCCAATCCTCGGGCGTCTTGCCCTTGGGCGGGTCCAGCACGCCTTCGTAAATCAGGCCCTTATCCTTGAGCGTGGCGATCGCCGCCTCGATCTGACCCGTGGAATAGAGCGATTTCTCGGAATAGAACACATCCATCTCGACGCCGAGCGCGGCCAGATCCGCGCGGATCAGATCCATCATCGCGTCGGTGGCATAGTCGCGGATTTCTTCCAGCCAGACGGCCTCGGGCTGGTCGATCCACTGCTCGCCCACTTCCTCGGCCAGCGCCGCGCCGACCGGGATCAGGTAGTCGCCGGGATAGGTGCCCTCCTCGAAGGCAACGGTCTGTCCATGCGCCTCGAGATAGCGCAGATAGACCGACCGCGCGAGGACATCGACCTGCGCGCCGCCATCGTTGATGTAGTATTCGCGCGTTACCTCGTGCCCGGTGAAATCCAGCAGGCTGGCCAGCGCATCGCCGAAAACAGCGCCGCGCGTATGGCCCACATGCATCGGCCCGGTGGGATTGGCGGAGACGAATTCGACGTTCACGCGCCGCCCCTGCCCCAGCGTCGAACGCCCGTAAAGCGCCGCCTCGGACAGCATGGCCCGCAGCAGATCGCGCCAGCTGTCGGGCGACAGCCGCAGGTTCAGAAACCCCGGGCCCGCGACCTCGGCGCTGGCGATGCGCGGATCGCTGCGCAGATGGGAGGCCAGCGCCTCGGCGATGTCGCGCGGCTTTTTCCCGGCGGGCTTGGCCAGCACCATCGCGGCATTGGTCGCCATGTCGCCGTGGGCGGGGTCGCGGGGCGGCTCGACCGTGACATTGCCGGTCTCTAGGCCCTCGGGCAAGGCGCCCTCGGCGCTGAGCGTGGTCAGGCTGTCGATCACCAACGCGCGGATATCGGCAAAGAAGTTCATGGCGTCAAATCCCTTGAGGTCGCGCGGGGTTTACCACGCCGCGCGCCGGGTTCAACACCAACACGTCGCCCGCGCCGTCACGGCCCGCAATAGACGTAGGTTTGCGACCATCCCTCGCCCACCAGAACCAGATCGCCGCGAAAGCCGGGCATCAGCAGATAGCGTCGTGTCCATGTCTGCCCCTCGCCCTGGCATTGCGCGTCATAAAGGACGGCCGCGCCCATATCGCGGACCGGCACCGGGTTCATCAGCGTGCAGGTCGACTCCCAAAAGGCGATCCGACCCGCCGACAGGGTGATGGTCATGTCGCTCATCCCTGAGGGGCAATTGTCGGGGTGATAGCGCCCCTCGCGGATCTGTTGCGCATCGGCTGTGCCGGCCTGGGCCACCACGGCGGCAAGGATGAGGGCGATACCCTTAAGACACTTGATCATTCGCTTTCCTCCTCCGGCGCGGCGGGGTCTTCCTCGGGCGTGTCGGCGTCGTCGGCTGGCGCGGCCGCCTCGGTCGCGTCGCCGGATTGCGCCGCGCAATCATAAAGGGTCATGCCCAGCCCGCGCAGCACCACGACCATCGAGCCCGCCACGGGCCCTTCCCCGAAATAGAGCCGCGCCTCGAACTCGGCGTCATCCTCGCGGCAGGTACCGTCATAGAGGAATTCTTCTTCGAGACCGCGTAGACGGGTCGGGTTGTAGAGCGCGCAACACGCCCCGTCGAAGCAAAGCTCGGGAAACTCCAGCGTCGCCTCGGCGGCGTCCTCGGCGGGGGCGCCGCCCTCGGCGCAGGCACTGTGATAGGTGCCATTGGCGGGAAAGGCCGCCGCGACGGACGGAGCCGCCACAAGGGCGAGGATCGGTACAAGGCGTATCATGCCAACCTCCGTGCGTTGCGCATCGTTTCAGCGTGTCGACATGGTGCCGCGCCCGCCCGGTTCGATCAACCGGCAGTTGCCGCCTTTTGCCGGCCGGCGTTTGGCGGGGGGCTGTGCGCCGCGTTCGGCCGGGTCCTCGGGGCGCAGGGCCAAAAGGCGGCTTCCGGGCGGGGCCTCGACCCGTTCCTCAGGGCCGACGGGGCGCAGCACGCCGGATTTCGACAGGATGGCGACCAGCACCGCCTCGGGGCGTTTGGCCCGCCAATCCTCGAGGGTGAATTCCTCGGTCAGGCCGGTCAGGCGAAACTGCCACCCCTGCCAGACGCGCAATTCCATCTCGCGATAGGTGGCCCCGTCGGCAAAGGCGCGCCCCCCCAGCGTCGGCGGCAAGGCATGGCGCGTGTGTTCGCTTTTCTCGCGCGTGACCTGAAAGACGTTCTCGCGCCCCAGTTCGGGCGCCAGATCGGTCGCCACCAACGTATTGTAGGCATCGTTGTCGGTGGCGGCGATCACGGTCGCATAGCCCACGAAATCGATCCGATGTTCGGCGGCCTCGGACAGCACGTCGCCGAAAAAGGTCGCAATCCCCGCCTCGCGCGCGCGGCGCAGATGGCCCCGGTTGGCATCCGCGATCAGCACGGGCACTTCGGCCTTGGTCAGCGCCTCGGCCAGCTGCGTCGTCCAGCGCGATCCACCCACGATCAACACACCTGGTGTGCCCGCCGCCGTCAGGCCAAGGGCCTTCGCAAAGGGCCCCAGCGTAAACCCGTGCAGGACCACGGTCGCGGCCACCAGCACAAAGGCCAGCGGGCCGATCAGGGCCGCATCCGCGACGCCCAGTTGCACCAGCCGTTCCCCGAACAGGCCCGCCACCGCGACCAGCACCACACCGCGCGGCCCGGTCAGCGCCACCAGCAGCTGTTCGCGAAACGGGATGCCCGACCCGATCAGCGCGGCCAGCACCGTCAGGGGCCGGGCCACCAGCACCACCGCCGCGACGAAAATCGCCGCCCGCCAGTCGAGCAGGCCGAGGGCGGAAAAATCCAGCGAGGCCGCCAGCAGGATGAACACGCCAGAGACCAGCAGGATCGTCGCGTGTTCCTTGAAGCGGCGCAGTTCCTCGTAGCTTGGCAACTCGGCATTGGCGATGACCAGGCCCATGATCGTGACGGCCAACAGCCCGCTTTCATGCAGCACCGAATCCGAAAGGGCGAAAATGCCCACCAGCAAGACGAACAGCACCGGCACCTTCATGTGCTCGGGCACCTGCCCGTGGCGGAACGCACGCGCCAGGCCATAGCCCGCCGCGACCCCGGTCACGGTCGCCACCGTGACGCCCAGCGCCAGTTCGCCCGCCGCCGACCCGACCGTGGTGGCCGTGTTGAGGACCAGCACCACCTCGAAGGCCAGTACCGCAGCCAGCGCGCCGATGGGGTCGTTGACGATCGCCTCCCATTGCAGAAGCGCGGCGGGGCGGCGGGCCAGCCGCGCCTGCCTGAGCAGCGGCGCGATGACCGTGGGGCCCGTGACGATCATGATGCCGCCAAAAACCGCCGCGCTTTCCCAACTCAGCCCCGCACCGTAGCGCAGCGCCAGCGTCGAAAGCAGCCAGCCAAGGGGCGCCCCGACAAAAACAAGGCGCCTGACGCCCAGCGCCGCGTCGGACAGCGAGCGCAGGTTCAGAGTCAGCCCCCCTTCGAACAGGATCACCGCGACGGCCAGCGCGATCAGCGGTTGCGTGAGCGGCCCGATGTCGCGCGCCGGATCGAACCAACCCAGAACCGGGCCGAT
The DNA here is from genome assembly GCF_000590925.1 of Roseibacterium elongatum DSM 19469. Classification (NCBI taxonomy): domain Bacteria; kingdom Pseudomonadati; phylum Pseudomonadota; class Alphaproteobacteria; order Rhodobacterales; family Roseobacteraceae; genus Roseicyclus; species Roseicyclus elongatus. Next base: position 3,339,629 of record NZ_CP004372.1, read on the forward strand.
CATCACTCCGGCGGCCAGCATGAGGACGATTCCGGGCAGGCGCAGCTTCCACGCCAGCCATTGCGCGCCCACCCCCACGACACCCACCAGCGCCAGCGCCGTGACAGGTGACAGCGCACCGTCGGCAGGGGTTACCGCCATGGGAAGGTGCCTTTCGACTGTCGGCGCACCATCCCTCGATCCCCCATGCGCATCATCCCTCGTTTTCAGCTTGCCGGGTCGACCCTAGCGATAACCCGTAAACAGTCCAACGCCCGAAAACGCAGCGCGGTTCCCATCCGGGTGGCAAACGCGGGCGTGCCGAATGGCCATGCGGGGGCTGTACGGGTTCATTCGCAGGCGAGGAAACGGTCTTCCAGATCGCCGCTGCGCATCACCAGCGCCCCATCTCCGTCGAAGCGCAGGACGACCGTATCGGCCGTCGGCCCCGAGCCATAGTCACAGGTCAGGGTGTATTGCACGGCGCCGGCGGGGTTATCTTGCGCGACAGCGTCGGACAGGGTGCAGGGCGTCTCGTAATACGACACTTGAGTGCCCTCGATCCGAAGGGCGACGTTGCCGGCCTCGCCCGAGCAGTAGCCGTATTCGTAGGTGCCATCGAACCCGTCCGCCGCACTGATGGACGGCACGATCAAGGCCGCAATGAACGCGGCGCGAAAAACTGGAAATCTGGTCATCTCGACCTCCCTGTGATGTCAACCTTGGGTCATGCTGACACGGAGGCCGGGCCGCGTAACTAGAGGTTTTCCAGCGCGCGCGTCACCGTCACCCCGCGGTCGGGGAACAGCCGGGCGTGGACCTGCAAGGCGAACCGGTCGGTCATGCCCGCGATGTAGTCGGACACGATCCGCGCCAATGCGGTCTCGTCACCGGCGACCGCCTCGACATCCTTGCGCCACTGGCGCGGCAGTTCCTCGGGATGGGCCATGAAAAAGGGGAAGAGGTCGGCCACGACCTGCGTCACCTGCGCCCGCATCGCCACGACCGAAGGGGCGCGATACATGCGGTGGAACAGGAAATTTCGGATCACCTTGAGATCGTCGAAAACCGGTTGCGAGAACTGCACAACCGAACGGCCCGCGGCACGGATATCGGCTACGCTCTGCGGGTCGAGCGCGGCGAGGCTTGTCCGCGCATAGGCGATCACGTCCTCGACCAGCACCCCGAAAAAGCGGCGCAGCGCCTCGTGCCGGCGGCGATAGTAGTTCAAGCCGGGATAGCGACGATCCACCTCGGCGAAACAGTCGCGCAGAATGGGCAACTCGGCCAGTTCGTCGGTCGAGAACAACTCGGCCCTGAGACCGTCATGCAGATCATGGTGATTATAGGCCACGTCATCGGCAATGGCGGCCACCTGCGCCTCGGCGCTGGCATGGGTGGACAATTCCAGATCGTCCCGGCCGCAATAGGCCGCCAGCGCCCAGGGCACCGGCTCGGGTACGGGGCCGTTATGCTTGGCGATCCCCTCGAGCGTTTCCCAGGTCAGGTTCAGCCCGTCCCATTCGGCATAATGCCGTTCCAGATGGGTGACGATGCGGATCGCCTGCGCATTGTGATCGAACCCGCCAAAGGGGGCCATCGCGTCCCGCAAGGCATCCTCGCCGGTATGGCCGAAAGGCGGGTGGCCAAGGTCATGGGCCAGCGCCACGGCCTCGGTCAGCTCCTCGTCGAGCGTCAGGGCGCGGGCCATGGTGCGGGCCACCTGCGCCACCTCGATGGAATGGGTCAGGCGCGTGCGGAAATAATCGCCCTCATGTTCCACGAACACCTGCGTCTTGTGCTTCAGCCGCCGAAAGGCCGAGGCATGGATGATCCGGTCGCGATCGCGCTGAAAAGGCGAGCGAAAGGTGCTCAGCGCCTCGGGCATGAGGCGTCCGCGACTGGTCGCCGGATCGCTGGCATAGGGTGCACGCATCCCCTTGATCCCCTTTTCGTGGTCGCGCCCCCTGCCCGGAACGCGCCGCCTTGTTTGCTCTTGAGCGTTCTCATATATTCGATGGACCGAAATTGCGACAGCCGAACGCCCGAGGAGCCTGCGCATGACGCTGACCCTGACCCTGACCGTGCCCCCGAAAGTCACCGACCGTGCCTTTGCCCGGCTGGCCGAGATCAACGCCGCCACCGACGCGCCCAAGGCGTTGCGCGTGGCCGTCGAGGGCGGCGGATGCTCGGGCTTTCAATACGAGATCAAGCTCGACAACCCGGCCGACGATGACCTGGTGCTGGAACAGGACGGGCAGAAGGTGGTGGTGGACAGTGTCTCTCTGCCGTTTCTGGCCGATGCCGTGATCGACTTTTCCGAGGAACTGATCGGCGCGCGCTTTACCATCGACAATCCCAACGCGACCTCGTCCTGCGGCTGCGGCACATCGTTTTCGATGTGACACGCTTGACCGGGGTCAAGGCCAGCGACCGGCCACAGCGGCAGGCTGTGCCGGTGACACCATTCAAAGGACGCCGCGCATGACCACCCCCTTGTTCCACGCGACCCGCGAGGCCGACGATCTGCTTGTCCTGGAGGTGCAGGGCAGCATGGACGCCCGCGCCATGGAGGTTGCGCTGACCCTGCTGGTCGACGAGATGGAGGGGCTGCATCACGGCGCGTGCCTGATGCGGGCGGAAGGTGTCGCCTGGCCCAGCCTCGGGGCGATCGGCGTCGAGATCCGGCATTGGGTGCAGATGATGGCGATGGTCGAAAAGCTGGACAAGGTGGCGGTTCTGACCGACGAGACATGGGTGCGCGCCATCGCTGCCGTCGAATCGGCGCTGATCCCCAACCTGGTGATCCGCGCCTTTGCCCCCGATCAGGAAGAGCGCGCGCGCGCCTGGCTGGCCGAGCCGCTGAGCCAGGACGCCACCGCCTGAGCGGTAGCGCAGCGGGCTTGGCAAGGGCGCGCGGCGCGGGCAGAAAGGGGCAAAGGAAAGGGGGGGCTGCCGATGCGCATCGCGACATTCAACATCAACGGCATCAAGGCGCGGGCCGAGGCGCTGTGCGCCTGGCTGGACGAGGCCAGCCCCGATGTCGCGCTGTTGCAGGAGATCAAGTCGGTCGACGAGAATTTCCCGCGCGATCTGTTCGAGGATCGCGGCTACAACGTCGAGACCCATGGGCAAAAGAGCTTCAACGGCGTCGCGATCCTGTCGAAACTGCCGCTTGAAGACGTGTCGCGCGGCCTGCCCGGCGACGACGCGGACGAACAGGCCCGCTGGATCGAGGCGACGGTGACGGGTGACAGCCACTCGGTGCGGATCTGCGGCCTTTATCTGCCCAACGGCAACCCGGTGCCGGGGCCGAAATACGACTACAAGCTGGCCTGGATGGCGCGCATGCAGCGCCACGCCGCCGGGCTGCTGGACAGCGAAATGCCCGTGGTCATGGCGGGCGACTACAACATCATCCCGCAGGACGAGGATGCCGCCAAACCCGACGCCTGGACCGAGGATGCGCTGGCCCTGCCGCAAAGCCGTGACGCATTCCGCCGGATCCTGAACCTCGGCTTCACCGAGGCCATCCGCGCGCGCACGGCCGCGCCGGGGCTCTATTCGTTCTGGGATTACCAGGCCGGCGCGTGGCAGCGGAACAACGGCATTCGCATCGACCATCTGCTGCTCAGCCCTCAGGCCGCCGATCTGATGACGGAGGCCGGCATCGACAAGGATGTGCGCGGGCGCGACAAGCCTTCGGATCACGTGCCGGTCTGGATCGACCTCGCGGCCTAGGTCAGCCCTGCCCGCCACCCTGCCCGCCACCCTGCCCCTGCGTCGGTCCGAGGCGATGGCGATCGGCGTCAGAACCGACAGGAACAACAGGCGATAGACGTGATGCGCCGCCGTCAGGGCCGTATCCGTGCCCAGCAGGATGGACAGGGCCGCCATCGTCTCGAGGCCCCCTGGCGCAAAGGCGATCAGCAAATCGGTCAGGGGCAGTCCGGTGAACCGCTGTGCCAGCAGCGCCATGGCCAGCGTCACCGAAACCGACAGCGCCGTCAGCACGCCCGAGGCTGCGGCCGCGCGGCCCAGCAGGGCCAGGGTCACGCCGGAAAACCGTGTGCCGATCAGACTGCCCATGACGACAAAGGTGGGGATTGCCACCCAGGCGGGCGGCCCGCCCACGACCCAGCCGACCCCATGCGCCAGGCCGGACACTGCCATGCCGCCCAAGAGCAGCGCCGCGGGCCAGTTCAGGCGCTTGAACACCAACCCGAGCGCCGTGCCCGCCGCGCCAAGCGCGATCAGGGGGCCAAGGCCCATCGCATCGCGACCAACACCGCTCATCGACAGGTCCGCGTCGCTCAGCAGGGCGACCGCCAGGGGCACGGCCAGCGTCAGCAGCAGCACACGCAACGACTGGATCACCGCCACGACGCGCACGTCCGCGGCCACCTCGGTCGACAGCGACAGAACATAGCTCAGATGCCCCGGCATGGCGGTCAGCCGGGCCGTGACCCTGTCGAAGCCGAACAGGCGCTCGACGCTCCAGCCGCCCGCGAAAACGATGACCACCAGACCCAGAGACAACAGCGCCAGCGGTATCGGCCAGCGCGGCAGGGCCGCAACGACATCCGGCGTGATGCCGGCCCCCATCGCCAGCCCGATCAGCACGAAACAGGCATCGCGCAGCCGCAAGGGGATCACGGTCTCGCGGCCGGCAAGCGAAATCAGCGTCACCGCCGCCGCAGGCCCGGTGAGGAACGGGGCGGGCGCCCCGACCAGCCAGCCTGCCACAGCCCCGATGGCGCCGGCCGCCAAGGTGACGGCGACGGGGCGAAGCTGGGCGAAAAGGGCAAACCGGGTCTGGTGCATCATGCCTGTCCATGTCTGCTTGTCCGATCCCGACCGGCGCGGAACGCCGCCGGTCAATCTAAGGGCGATCCGACAGTCGCAGCTGTGCCTCAAGGTAGAAACAAGCGCAAGCGTCTGCAAAGTCTTGCAAGATGGCGCGTCGTTCGTAACATGCCTGTCACATAACAACGATAACCGCCACGTCGGGACATGCCTTCGCGCAGCCCGACCACCTGATTGAAACCAACAGGAGGGTCGCGCGCCACAGATGCGCCGACCTTGTAGGAGAGACACATGACCTTCCGTAATCTTGCCGCAGCCTCAGCGGCGAGCGCGATTGCGCTTTCGGCCGCCCTGCCCGCCATGGCGCAAGACCGCACCGAAGTCGATTTCTGGCACGCCATGGGAGGCCAGCTTGGCGAGCGCGTCGATCAGTTTGCGTCCGATTTCAACGGCATGCAGGACAGCTGCACGGTCAACACCGTGTATCAGGGCAACTATACCGAGACGATGACCTCGGCGATCGCCGCCTTCCGCGCGGGCGAACAGCCCGACATCGTGCAGGTTTTCGAGGTCGGCACCGCCACGATGATGTCGGCCGCCGACAACGGCGCCATCTACCCCGTCTACCAGCTGATGGAAGATGCCGGCATCGAGTTCGACGAGGCCGCCTATCTGCCCGGCGTGATCTCGTATTACTCGGACACGGACGGCAACCTGTTGTCGCTGCCCTTCAACTCGTCGACGCCGGTGATGTGGTACAACGCCACCCTGCTGGAAGAGAACGGCCTTGAAGTGCCCACCACATGGGACGAGGTCTGGGAAGCGGCCCGCGTGCTGCGCGATGCCGGTGTCCCCTCGCCCGTCGGCTTCGGCTGGCAGAGCTGGACCCAGATCGAGAACTATTCGGCCTGGCACGATCTGTCCATGGGTACGCAGGAAAACGGCTTTGCCGGCACCGACACCGAATTCACCTTCAACAACGAAGCGGTGATCAACCACATCCAGTCGATCGCCGATGCCGGCGAAGAGGGCCTGTTCACCTATGGCGGGCGTCGCGGCGACAGCCGTGGCATGTTCGTCAATGGCGAAACGGCCATGTGGATCAACTCGTCGGCCTATTACGGCGGGTTCGTGAACGACATCACCGAGTTCGAGTTCAGCCAGGCCCCCATGCCCTATGACCCCGAGGTCCGGTCCGAGCCGCAGAACTCGATCATCGGCGGCGCGACCCTGTGGGTTCTGCGTGGCGGTGACGAGGCCGAGAACAGCTGCACCGCGCAGTTCCTGGCCTTCCTGTCCACGGCCGAACAGCAGGCCGATTGGGCCGGGTCGACCGGCTATGTTCCGATCACCACCGCGGCTTACGAGTTGATGGCCGAGCAGGGCTTTTTCGACGAGAACCCCGGCACCGACGTGGCCATCGAGCAGCTGACGATGAACGAGCCCACCGCCAACAGCCGCGGCGTGCGCTTTGGCAACTTCGTCCAGATCCGCGACGTGATCAACGAAGAGCTCGAGGCCGTCTGGTCGGGTGACAAGACCGCCGAGGAAGCGATGAACGATGCCGTCTCGCGCGGCAACGAGTTGCTGCGCCGCTTCGAGGCCGCCAACTGATCCTTCGATCGCACTGGGCCGGGCAACCTGACGTTGCCCGGCCCTTTTCTATCCCGATGCCCCAGGGCAGGAACATCCGATGAAACGCGTCGTCTTTCGCAGCTGGTGGCTGCCCTATCTTCTGGTCGCACCGCAAATCGCGGTCACGCTGATCTTCTTCATCTGGCCGGCCTACCAGGCGCTGGAAAGCAGCCTTTACATCGAGGACGCGTTCGGGTTCTCGCGCAATTTCGTCTGGTTCGAGAATTTCCGCCAGCTCTTCGACGATCCGGGCTATCTGCGGTCGTTCCGCACGACGCTGATCTTCGGGCTGTCGGTGACCTTTCTGTCGATGTCCATGGCGCTGGTTCTGGCGGTGGCCGCCAACCGCGTGATCCGCAGCGCCACCACCTATCGCACCTTCCTGATCTGGCCCTATGCGGTCGCGCCGGCCCTGGCCGGGGTGCTGTGGTTCTTCATGATGAATCCGACGCTGGGGATCGTGGCCTACTGGCTCGAGGCGGGGTTCGGCTATGACTGGAACCATTACACCAGCGGCAACGAGGCGCTGATCATGGTGACCATCGCCGCCGCGTGGAAGCAGATCAGCTACAACTTCCTGTTTTTCCTTGCGGGTCTGCAATCGATCCCGAAATCCCTGATCGAGGCGGCGACCATCGACGCGGCCAGCCCCGCGCGCCGGTTCTGGACCATCGTCTTTCCGCTGTTGTCGCCCACGACCTTCTTCCTGCTGGTCGTGAACCTTGTCTACGCGTTCTTCGACACCTTCGCGATCATCCACGCCACCACCTCGGGAGGGCCGGCGGACGCGACGTCGATCCTGGTCTACCGGGTCTATTCCACCGGCTTCGTCGGGCAGGATTACGGCTCGAGCGCGGCGCAATCGGTCATCCTTATGGCCCTGGTCATCACCATGACGGTGATCCAGTTCCGCTTTGTCGAACGGAGGGTGAATTACTGATGGTCGAGAACCGTCCCGTCCTGAAGATCCTCACCCATGTCGTGCTGATCGCCGGCATCGTCTTTCTGTGCTTTCCGGTCTGGATGGCGCTGGTCGCCTCAACGCACCCCGGCGAGGCGCTGGCACGCAGCCCGATCCCGATGTGGTTCGGCGATCAGGGCGTCGAGAATTACACCCAGCTTCTGACCGGCGGCGTGCCGGCGACGGGCGGCGTGCCTGTCGCGCTGATGATGTGGAACTCGCTGATCATGGCGGTGGGCATCACGGTGGGCAAGATCGCCATCAGCCTGATGTCGGCCTATGCCATCGTCTATTTCCGCTTTCCGTTCCGTATGGTGTTCTTCTGGCTGATCTTCATCACCCTGATGCTGCCGGTCGAGGTGCGCATCCTGCCCACCTATGACGTGGTGGCGCAGTTGGGCATGCTGAACAGCCAGACCGGCCTGATCCTGCCGCTGATCGCCTCGGCCACGGCGACTTTCCTCTTCCGGCAGTTCTTTCTGACGGTCCCCGACGAGCTGGTCGAGGCCGCGCGCATCGACCGCGCCGGGCCGCTGCGGTTTTTCTGGGATATCCTGCTGCCGCTGTCGAAAACGAATATCGCGGCGTTGTTCATCATCCTCTTCATCTATGGCTGGAACCAGTATCTCTGGCCGTTCCTGATCACCACCGACCAGGACCTCTACACGATCGTCATGGGCATCCAGCGCATGGTAAACGTGGGCGAAGGCCTGCCCATCTGGCACCTGACCATGGGAACGGCGATCCTTGCGATGATCCCGCCCGTGATCGTGGTGATCGCGATGCAGCGGCTGTTCGTGAAGGGTCTTGTGGAAAGCGAGAAGTAAGTCATGGCAAAGCTGATCCTGAACAATGTGGGCAAGACCTATGCCGGCGGCGTGACCGCCGTGTCGGGCGCCAATGTCGAGATCGCGGATGGCGAATTCGTGGTGCTGGTCGGCCCCTCGGGCTGCGGCAAGTCCACCATCCTACGCATGATCGCGGGCCTCGAAGAGATCACCGAAGGCGAGGTGACGATCGGCGACCGCGTCGTGAACCGGCTGGAGCCGGGCGAACGCGACATCGCGATGGTGTTCCAGAATTACGCGCTCTACCCGCATATGTCGGTGCGGCGGAACATGGAATACGGCCTGCGCAACCAGGGCATGCCGCGCGACGAGATCGCCAAGCGCATCGCCGCCGCCGCCGAGACGCTTCAGATCACACAATATCTCGATCGCAAGCCGCGCGCCCTGTCGGGCGGTCAGCGTCAGCGCGTCGCCATGGGCCGCGCCATCGTGCGGGAGCCCGCCGTCTTCCTGTTCGACGAGCCCTTGTCGAACCTCGACGCCAAGCTGCGCACCCAGTTGCGCGCCGAATTGAAGGACCTGCACACACGTCTCGGCGCGACCTTCGTCTTCGTGACCCATGACCAGGTCGAAGCGATGAGCCTTGCCGACCGCATCGTGATCATGTCCGAAGGCAAGGTCGAACAGATCGGCACCCCGATGGAGCTGTACCGCAGCCCGGCCAGCCGCTTTGTGGCCGAGTTCATCGGGGCGCCCCCGATGAATGTCTTCCCGCTCGGCTCGCAGGCCGGCCTCGCGTTGTCGCACCTGGCCGCAGGGCACCCGCCCGCGGCGGCAATGATCGGGGTCCGGCCCGAGGCGCTGCGCCTGTCCCATGACGGCCCCGAAGGCGTGGTCATGCTGATCGAGGCGCTTGGCGCCGAAAACCTGATCCACCTGCGCCTTGGCGAGGATCGCGTGATCCTGCGCGCGGGCCACGAGGGCACCCATGTGCGCGAAGGGCAAACCGTGCATCTGGGCGGCGACGCCGACGCCATCACCTTTTTCGACGCCGACGGACGTCGAATGGCACCTACCGCGCTCGCAGCGCAGTAGGCGCGGCGCAGATTTCCTCGAGGAAATCTGCCCGGAAATCTCTAGATTTCCGGCCCCCTGCCGCGCGCACGGCGCATTGATCAGCGGCGGTGATTGACCCCGGCGTGATGCAACGCCATCTGGAGGGCAGACACAGAGAAAGACGCGCCGCATGACCCAAGACACCTGGATCACCCGTTTCGAAGGCCTCAGCCGGCTCGAGCCGCGCATCCAGGACATATTGCTGTCGCGCTCGACCGTGATCGACGTCCCGGCGGGAACGGTGCTGTTCGGGCCGGGGCGCGCCCCGCAGAACCTGCTGCTGCTTCTCGAAGGCACGGTGCGCGTGCAGCAGATCTCGGACACGGGCCGCGAGGTCGTGCTCTATCGCGTCACCGCGGGCGAAAGCTGTGTGCTGACCACGGCCTGCCTGCTGGCCTACGAGGATTACTCGGCCGAGGGCGTGGCCGAGACGGATATCCGCGCGGCCGCCATTCCCCGACAGGTGTTTGACGACCTGATCGCAGCCTCCAAGGCGTTCCGCAACTTCGTCTTCTCGGCCTATTCAAAGCGCATCACCGACCTGTTCCACGTGGTCGAGGAAATCGCGTTCGGCCGGATGGATATCCGCCTTGCTCAGAAGCTTCTGGAGCGCGCCGAGGGTGATACGGTCAAGGCCACCCATCAGCAATTGGCCGCAGAACTCGGCACCGCGCGCGAGGTCATCTCGCGCCAACTGGGCGAGTTTCAGCGTCGCAATTGGATCGCGCAAGCGCGCGGCGCCGTCGAGATTCTCGACGCCGACGGGCTGGCAAATCTCGCTGCAAGCTGAACGGTGACGTGCGTCGACAGGGCGTTTCCCGGATGTCCTCGGCCCCGAAGCCTGACCTGCGCCGCGTCATGTGCATCCCAAAGGGCCAACCAACACCAGCTCGGCAACCGGCGAGCCTTGCCGCCAAGTCTGACCTGAGACCCGACTTCCGTCCAGCCTTCAGGAGAATCCGTCGGTTGATTTCTGGCCTCATGCGGCCTTCGTTTCCAGTCTCGATTTCATTGCAAACTCCTGCGGCGTGAGATTGCCCAGGGATGAGTGGGGTCTGTTTCGGTTGTAGTCCTCCTTCCATGCGCCGATCTTTTCACGGGCTTCGGCCAGCGTTGAGAACAGGGTCTCGTTCAAGAGCTCGTCCCGGAAGCTGCCGTTGAACGATTCGATGAAGCCGTTCTGCATCGGCTTTCCCGGCGCGATGTAGTGCCAGCCGATCCGCGTTTCCTGGCACCATCTGAGCACCGCCATACTGGTTAGTTCCGTGCCGTTGTCGCTGACAATCGTTCTGGGTCGTCCGCGTCTGGCCATGATCGCTGACAGCTCTCGTGTGACCCGCAGCCCCGAAAGCGAAGTGTCCGCAACCAATGCCAGACATTCGCGACTGAAGTCGTCCACGATGGCCAAAACCCGGAACCTGCGTCCATCTGTAAAGGCGTCCGAGACGAAATCCAGGCTCCAGCGCTCATTGGGCCGTTCCGGAACCAGCATCGGCCTGCGTGTCCCGAGCGCCCGTTTGCGACCGCCGCGCTTCCTCACCTGCAGCTTCTCCTCGCGGTAAAGCCGCCTCAGCTTCTTCAGGTTCACTTGCCAGCCTTGTCGTTCCAGCATCACATGCACCCGCCGATAGCCGAACCGACGGCGCTCGGCCGCCACAGCCTTCATCGCCTTGCGTAGATCGGCATCGTCCGGGCGCACGCTTTGATAGCGTACGCTCGACCGATCCGCCCCGACAACTGAACACGCCCGCCGCTGGCTCACCTGGTGCGCTTCGCACAGATGCGCCACGGCTTCCCGCCTGGCCGCGGGCGTCACCATTTTTTTGATGCAACGTCTCGCAGCATCGCGTTGTCCAGCATCTGCTCGGCCAACAGCTTCTTCAGCTTTGTGTTCTCGTCCTCAAGCGCCTTCAGCTTCCGGGCATCCGACACTTCGAGCCCACCAAACTTCGCTTTCCATTTGTAGAACGTGGCCGAGCTGATCCCATGTTCCCGGCACACATCCGCCGTCGCCAGGCCGCTCTCCTGCTGCTTCAGGATCGCGATAATCTGCTCTTCGCTGAACCGTGATCTCTTCATTCCGTCCGTCTCCTTCGTTGGGACGGACTCTACCTCAAAATGGATGAGGAAACGGGTCTCAGGTCAAATTCAGCGAAGGCAGAGCGAAAATTTCAAATCTCCGTTGCTACTACGCTGATTTTAAGAAAACCGCAGACATCCTGTGCGTAGCGGGCGCCTACAGCATCCGTGATGCCGTCTGTGCTGCTTTAGAGAAACCCCAAGATTTTTGAGGCCATGGTCTAGGGCCGCAAGCATATCTCATCCGAGCCAGTCAGGCTACGGATCAGGCCGACAGGGGAAGGCGGACAGGTGCTTGATCATTTCGGTCGGGCCCCGCGGCATCATTGACCTTCTCAAGCAAGATACCGGAGCCCAGCCTCCAAGCTGACTTTTTCAGGAATGACTAGCGGAAAAGGACGGCGTCAAGACCGACCTTTATCATGGCTGAATATGCGCGAGCTCTTCCCGCTTCTTTCGCGGCTTTCGCTCGATGGTCGCAGGGTCTAATTCCTGCATTGTCAGCTGGGCGTTTACCCGGCGGGCCGCACGGCCAGCGCGGAACCACTTCGACGCCGCGATCATATTGAAGCGCGGGCGCCGACGCCCCTGATCCGGCTTGGATGCCTCCATCAAAACTGCGACCATCTCATCGATACGATAGAGACCGCCTGACACAGGCAGTGGCATCTTGCGCTGCTGGAGCGCCTGCCGCTTCACTTCCAGCTTCTCAGCCACATCGGCCAAGCTCACCAGGTCCGGACGGACCTCTCGAAGGGTGGTGCCTGCGGGGAGCGCCTTGATCAGCACCCGCGCCGCATCGAGGATCACACTCTCTGCGTCATCGCCTTCGGCCTCCAGCTCCACTCCCAACAGGCCGGCCACGCCAGTGCCAACCAAGGCGTCCTCGAACCCGGCCTCGAAGACGGCGTCAGACAGCGCGAATGCATCGTGCTTCCCGTCCGGAAGCGCGAAAACCAGTTCGAATTCGAATTCCTCAGTCATCGGCATGTTCGTCGTCCTTCTTCTGAAGCTTTACGCAGGCAAGAGCCTTCTGCCGGAGTTTCTTGGCATGCTGCTGTGGGTTCTTCGGCGTCGACCAGACGGACATCTGGCAAAACAACCCACAGCGACAGTCCTGATCATTGGCCGGACACCGCAGGATACCCCAGCAGTGCCCTTTCCCCTCGACCACACCCCACCCGAGCGCCTCCAGCTCCTGGATGACGCCCTCTATTTCCTTCGACGTGTGCTTCTTTCTAGGCAAGAGATACTCCCTGACCTTAAATTGTCAACCGACAAGTTAAAGTGTCGGCATGTTTGAGTGTCTTGGATCACAAGTCGGCAGAGATTGTCATCGCCTCATCAACGCATCACGCGGCCAGAAGGTCGCTCTCGAGCTTCTCAAACATGGCCGCGTCCTCATCAGGGCTCTCGAACAGGTGCCCGTAGACATCCATCGTCATGTTGATCGACGCATGGCCGAGCAGCGTCTGGATCTTCTTCGGGTTCCAGCCTTGCTCGATGAACAGCGAGGCGGCCGCGTGGCGCAAGGCATGGATTCCGAACTTGGCATCCCCGTTGTCGTCGGTGATGCCGTTCTCGACCAGCATCGGCTTGAATACGCGATTGTAGATGTTCGAGTAGTTCTGGATCTTGCCCGCCGAGTTCGGGAACACGAGCCCATCAGTTGTCAGCGTGCCGGATTTCTTCCAGTCCTCGAGCGACTTCACCACCGTCGGCGCCATCGGGATCTCCCTCTCCCCTGCCCTGCTCTTAGGCGCGCCGAGTTCGCCGAACTCGTCAGCGCGCTGCATCACCTTGATGATCTTGCGATCGAAATCGACAGCATCCCAGACGAGGCCGCGCAGCTCGGATATCCGCATGCCGGTGAAGATCGCGAGCGTGAACATCACCCGGTGGCTCTCCGGCGCTTTCGTGATGATCGTCCGGATCTCGTCTTTCGTCGGGATCACGATGCGCTTGCGGTCGCGCCCGTTGCTGCGCTTGACCTTCACCTCGGCCGCGACGTTGTGATCGATCCACTCGCGCTCGACGGCGTCGGAGAGGATTGCGCGCAGGCTCACCATGACCTTTTTAACGAGCGCCCGGGAAATGCCGTCGTCAAGCATGTCGTCCATAAAGTCGCGCACATCGGCACGCGTCAGCTCGCTGACCAGAAGACTACCGATCTTCGGTTCAATATGGATGCGGGCGTGGCTACGGTAGGCCTTCATCGTAGATCGTTCGAGCCCGTTGCGTTCACAGGTCCTGAGCCAGCTCTCGCAGGCATCGTAGACGGTCTTCTTGGACACACTCATTTGGCTTTTCTCCAGCTCGTCAGATGCTTACAGTATAGACAGCGACGAAGTGGAATGCGGGATGTTTCCCAGTCCGCATGCGAAAAACCCATGCCTTTTAACTGACACACGTAGAAACTACGCTCATTTGAGATCAGCGCGTTGCCCAGAATTCTCGGTTACATCCTCATCAGCGACGGGCCCAAGCCACGGGGCAGGATTACTGACTGCAAAAGAGCCCAGCCACAGATTGAAACGCTCAAGAGGGTCATGAGTGGTTTGGGAGGCAGTTTTCCGTTGCGCCATGAGTATCGGCGGAAAGTCAAAAGGTTGAGTGACCTTCCTGTTCTGGCAGGGGCACTTAGAGAACTTGACGGAGATAATAGCGGTCGTGTTGTGGTGGAGTGTCTTACACGCCTGCTACAGAAAGCGGACATGCGAGATCGTGCTCAGTTCCTAGATGACCTGATGCAATACCATGGTCTTCTATACGGCGCTCTCCAAAAGCGTCGGCTAGTTGACTATGATCATGACGGGCTCATGCTATTGATGACGAAAAAGCCCGGCAAACGCGTGATCGCTGATGACCGCAGGCAGCCCAAGCGAAAAAGAGATACAACGCAAGCCACCTCGGCATCAAAATTGGAGAGGAAACGGTTGTCGGCGCGCGATACGGAGACGCTGGCGAAGATCAAGCAGGAACTTGTCGATCAGGGAGGACCAGCGACGCTCAGAGCCATCGCCGAAGAAGCCAATGCACGTGGGCTCCGTAACCAGAGAGGCAACGAATGGACAGAAGCTGCGGTCTCTGCCCGGCTCGCTGCGCTCTCTCGAGAGCAGTAGCATGACTTGGGGCTGGCTGAGCCAGCTCAGGGCTGGCTCCCCATTCAAGACTGATGTCGGACAGCACCCGACGCAAGAAGACAGCCAGGCGCGACCGCAGCTGTCCTCGTCGCGGCAGAACGCCCGCCGACGGACAGTCACCCTTTCGCGCGCTAGTGGCGCTACCAGCGCTCGTCGCGAGCACCGGCTCCTCACGGTTTTCGACGTCTGCGCAGGGATTTCGACGTCGGTCCCGACGATACCATGGAGCATGAGGCACCAATGGACGACAACAATCAAGACCAGCCAAAGGCAGCGCAAACCCGGGAGTGTATGGACGGCGCGATTGATGGCATGCTTGCGTCAGACGCCTACTTCGGCCGTCCTGAATGCCGGCAGCGCGACATGACGCGACTTAGGCGCGGTTGTCTTCCAGCCGCACCGGATCGGGGCGCAGCGCGCCGAACACTGGAAGCACTGAGCGCCCAGTGTCGTCCATCGAGGTCGCGGCGACCTTCTGGTCGTTGGCAGCGAGGTAGGCTTTCCGGATGTCTCGTATGGTGAGCGCACTCTCTCTCGATCGCTGCCGCAGGATCAGATCACGTGCTTCTGCCTCGGCTTTAGGTTCGCACCGAAGCCATCTGCGCGCGCAGCAGTCGGCACATTGGACGGAGGGGCATCGGCGATAATGACCTCGGCATTCGCGACGTATTGGACGATTAATTGACTCACCCGACGAGAAAGTGACGCCGATTTCTCAAGCCTAACCCCTCCTGCAAGCAGCACGCGAGGGGCCGCAAGACATGTATTCCGTCCAAGTATCGCAGTGAAAAACCCTACATGGCTTGGTTGGCCTTCCGTGTCGTTCCTCTGCCACCCATTTACTGGGGAACACACTATATATCTTTTTCCTTCTTCCTTTCCCCTTACCTTGTGCCTCCCTGATATCTGAAGAGAGCACAAGCGAGACATGCGTCAGACGACGTCACCACCAGCGCCGTCGCCGCGCCTTTTCCTCTTCCCGTCGCGCCGGCACGGTCAGAACTCTCGCCACTGTCGGTGAAGCTGGTCGAGGGCGCGGCCGACCTGCTCGTTCATCTCCGGCCAGTCGACCAGCCCTCGGCCTTCGTGGTCGGTGTTACGCGGTCTTGGTTTCGTGCGCTCCCTCTCTTCCAGATATTTCGCGCGCTGGCTGAACTCGACACCATAAACGCCCCGCGTCCTCATCTGTGCGATCGTCCGGTTCACCTCATCGGCGTCCAGATCACTGGTAGGCAGGCGGAAGACAAGCAGGTCCCGGATCAGCGATCTGAACTTGTATCCTTTCAGGTCGCCCACCCTCCTGAGCCCGGCTTCCTCGAGCGCCTCCAGCGATGTCAGCGTTACCTCGATCCGGGCGCGCCGCTGTCCGCCGGGTAGGTTGAGGAATGTGCCCTTGGTCTTGTTGCGCCTGTCACCGATCTTGTGCTGGCTATTCGTGCGTTTCCTGCCGTTCATGTGGCCTCGGTAGATCGTGGCGTCGAGGTAAAGATCGTTGCCGGGTTTCGCGTTGAGCAGGCTCAGCCTGACATCCGGTTCCTTGATGGCGCGGTCGGAGTCCCAGCCGCGCTTGGCATCTGCAAAAACATACCGAGTTCGCTGGTTTCCTGCTTCCTCATAGACCTGCCGCTGGTCGATCGTTCGGGGTGCCGAGCCGTCCGAAACGTCGAACGCGGTCGGTGCCGACCAGACGTGCCGCTGCATTAGCCCGACGAGCTGCTCGCGTATCTGTAATGCGTCCTGCGGCGTGAGTTTCTTGTGAGGATACAGATCGACCGACAACTCAAGCTGAAAAAGTTGCACCTCGCCATCTATCCCGGAGCAGCTCTCGATCGTGTCGAGGATGGTTCGGAGCATCTTCGGCCTCGGATCAAACACCGTTACCGCAAAATTCCATCCGGTCGGTTCGGAAATGGGGAGTGTAGGCAGGCTTGCGTGATGATCGGTCGCCGCGCCGATCTTGGTTCGGTCCTCGACGTGCACATTCGCGCCCGCCAGCGTGATAGCGCTCCTCAAGGCCTGGTCAGATGTGCAGTTCCTCGTCTTCACGATCAGGGCGATCCTGTCGATCAGCGCCTTGATACTCACCGTTCCGGCGATCCTGTGGGTCGGCCTGAACACGACGCGGCCAGCGAGATCGGCGCGCACCTGAGACCCAGGTCGCGACGGCTGGACTGGTTCAATCCTGTAGCGCAACACAGGCGCCGTGTAGGGCGGTGCAACACCTCCCCGATACTCCGCTTCCTTGTTGGCCGAGGAGTAGACAAGCGGGATATCGAACGTCTCCGGGATGGCGACGACAGGGGTGCCGCTCCCCACCTGCGTGGCAGCGGTGCCTAGAGGCGTGGCAGCGGCTTGAGGGGCGATGCCCCGAGCGGCAGGTGCAGACGCCTGTGTGGCGGCCACAGGCGCTGTTCTTGCGCCCTGACCACTCTTCGCCGTGTCGATCGCCTCTGCGAGCCGCTTGAGCCTCGGAGATGCCTGGACGGTCTGGCCCTGGAACAACACCTGGCCGGCTTTGACTTGGCCCAGATAATCCTCGAGGATGTGGCGGAGTGATCGTAGATTTGCCGTGTAGGCGGAGGTCGCCTCGGCACCGTCGAAGCACTTGTTCCAGAACTTGACTACATCCTTGGTCGTGATCGGAGGCGCCTCAGCTGACCGGGTGGCGGACGTCCGGTCCGCCTGTTCCAGCGCCGCGAAAGCACAGGCCGCAACCTTCATTAGCCGCTGAGTGTCCGGTGCTGGACCGGGCCTTCCTTTCGCCCCCGGCATGCCGTCCCGAACCATCCATGCCCCGAATGCCACGAGTTCCCCCGACAATCGCAGCTCCCCAGACGCCTTCATTGCCGGTGTGACATCACGCTTCTGGCTATCGGCGTTTAGGACGGCCTGCACAAGCATCTGCCGATTCACCCGCTTCACGAACCCCATGGGATCGGTCGCATCTTCGGGGATGCCCTCCTCGAAGAGATCGCCAACGCCCCCAAGGAGCTTGCCATAATACAAGTCCTTCATGCCCCGGACACGGTTCAGCGGGTTCAGCAACTGTGTTTTCCTCATCTACACGATCCGCGAGTGCCTCCCCGCGCGCTCACATCAGCCACCGAACCAGCGCCGGCACGATCATGCTGGTGAGCAATGCGTTCAGCGCCATGGCAATCCCGGCATAGGCGCCGGCGACCTGGTTCACCTGGAAAGCCCGCGCCGTCCCGATCCCGTGCGCGGCGATGCCAACCGCGAAGCCGCGCGCTCGCCAGTCGCGGATGCGCAGGAGCGTCATCAGCGGCGTCACTGTCACCGCGCCGATGATCCCGGTCAGGATGACCAGCACCGCGGTCAGCGTCGGGATGCCGCCGATCGCCTCGGAGATCCCGAGCGCCACCGGCGCCGTCGTGGATTTCGGCCCGAGCGAGAGGATGATCTCGGTTGGCAGCCCGAAGCCGCGTGCCATAAGGATCGCGGAGCCTGCAGCGACCACGGAGCCAGCGAGCAAGGCGAACAGGATCGGGGCCACCGAACGCCGGATCATTTCGCGATTGTCCCAGAGCGGCAACGCCAATGCGACTGTCGCGGGTCCGAGCAGGAAATGGATGAACTGCGCCCCGTCGAAATAGACGTCATAGGTCGTCCCGCTCAGCCACAGAACGGGCGCGATCAGCAAAACGGACATCAGCACCGGGTTGGCCCAAGGGGGATAGCCAAGGCTGCGCGCCGTCCTGTCTGACAGGAGATAGGCGACGACTGTTGCCGTCAGCCACAGGAGGGGCGTGGCGGACAGGTAGCTCCAGAGGCTCTCGACGCCGGTCATGGTTGACGCCCTTCGGTCAGCCAACGCACCCCGAGGAAGGTGCCCACCGCGGCCAGCATCGCGAGCAGCGTCGAGACGACCAGGATCACCAGGAGTGCGACCCAGTCTTCGGATAGGACATCAAGATTGCCGATCACCCCGACCCCAGCCGGCACGAACATGAGCGACAGGTGGGCAAGGATGACACTCACAGAGGGCCTCAGCGTCGCCGCGAGGGTCGGCCGCGCGATCAGAACGGCAAGCAGGAGCGCAAGCCCCAGCACGGGCCCAGGGACCGGCAGACCGAAGCCCCGGGCCACGACTTCCCCGATCAGCTGGCATGTCAGGAGGAGCGCGAGGGTCGGGAGCATGGCACGGGTCCTTCGGCGGGCGTTTGTCCCCGGTATCTAGGCACCAGTTTCCCGACGAGGTTCAAGGGGCGTTGCGGATGGTCTTGTCCTTGAAGATCGCTATTCTGCGGCCCAACCGACCCTATCCACTTGGCGCATGATGATGCTCTCGCTTGAGGCCCTCGATACCTACCTGTCATCCGACGCTGCGCCAGACGACTGTATGTTACTGTCTGACCTCGACGGCTTCCTACATGGCGTGGCTTGCTCTCCTGTGCCGATCTCGTCGGAGGAGTGGTTGCCGGCGGCCTTGGGTGCATCTCCCGAACATGTGCCGAAAGACGTTCTTGATGCGATCCTGGCGCTTCATCACCAGATCTGTGCTGGCCTCGAGGAGGAGCCGCCGGACGTCGAACCCATGTTCTGGGAGACCAAGGACGGCCACATCATCGCGATGGACTGGTGCGAAGGCTTCATGCTGGCGGTGTCGATGCGCCCCAGGGCGTGGCTCCGGCTGACCGAGAGCGGGTCACACGGCCAGCTGATTACCCCCATCCTTTGCCATCTGATAGACGATGACGGAAACTCGGTGCTGGGCATACCGCAGGACAAGCTGGCCAAAACGCTGGACGAGGCGGCTAACGCCATCCCAGCCACCGTGATCGGCATTTTCCGGTTCTGGCGAGCGCAGACGTAACCGCGCTAGCTCCGGCCTCGCTAACAGACCCAGCTTCGACGCCCCCTCGGAGAGCAATGGGCCTCGTTGGGAAGTTCGCACCCGGGTTGAAGTCCAGCGCACTCCCAACAACGGCCTCGCTATAGCGATGACAGCAGCAGCGAGCTGCGCATTGTCATGGAGCTACAAATGAAAAAGGGCCACCCCCACGCCGACACCCGCCTTGCCGAGTTCATCTCCCGGCGCGTGCTGGAATTGAGACCGAAGAAAAGCCAGCGCGACATCGCGGCTGAGGCCGGCTTCGTGAATCCGAACATGATCTCTTTGCTCAAATCCGGCGCCTCCAAGGTGCCACTCGACAGAGTCCCTGCCCTTGCGCGCGCCTTGGAGACCGATCCCAAGCTCCTCTTCCTCATGGCGCTCGAGCAGGCCGGCGGCGAGACCACGCGCCTAGCCGCTGAGGAGATTTTCGGCACCATCGTCTCTCGCAACGAGGTGGCCTGGCTCGAGGAGATACGAGACGCGTCAGGCTACACCGATCCCGCGCTCACCAGCCGCGCGCGCAGTGCCATACGGGGGATCTTCGGAAAATGACCGATAAGCGCTTGGTGGACGGCGTCAGGCTGCCGGATGACAGCAGCCTGACAGACAACGAGAAAGCCTGGGTGGAATTCATCCGGTTGGCATCTGGAGGAAACGATCCCGCACCTACGCTGAAGGCAATACAGGCGCTGCGAAAAGCCTTGGAACCAGAATGACCTGTCCCATCGCACGTGGGCATCGCAATCTTCGGGGAGAATCACGCGAGCTGAGCATAGGTGAACAAGCACGCTCGGCGTGATGCGCCCCCTCTTGAGACTATGTAGCCCCCATGCCATCCGATCGGATCAATGGAGCGGAGCATGGCATTGGATAGCTTAGAGCGAGACATGGACATCGATGTCGCCATAATCGGCGGTGGCCTTGCGGGACTGGCGCTGGCGAACCGGCTTCACCGGGCTGGACTTGCCTTGCAACTGTTCGAGGCACGGCCCCATTTCGGCGGCCGCATAGCCGCGCTTCAGGACCAGCGCGGTCGCGTAGACTTGGGTCCATCCTGGTTCTGGCCCGGTCAACCTCGCTTCGCTAAACTCGTTGCTGAATTTGGCCTGCAGGCTTTTCCGCAGCACGCCACAGGCGATATCGTGCTCGAGGATGCTACAGGCACGGTGCATCGAGGTGCGGGTTTCGCTTCAATGGAGGGTTCGTTCCGGGTCGACGGCGGGATGATCGGCCTGATCGAAGGGTTGGTGGCAACCCTGCCGGCAAACAGCCTGCACCTGTCCTGTGCGGCCGAGGTGATCGGGAATGGCTCGGTCCATCTGTCAGACGGCAGACGCTGCTCAGCACGCCACGTGGTGTTGGCTATCCCGCCTCGACTCGCCTCAGGACTGAAGTATGAGCCGGCCCTCTCAAACGAGGCACAAAAAAGTCTGGCTGCGATCCCGACATGGATGGCAGGCCACGCCAAATTCGTCGCAACCTACGACCGCCCATTCTGGCGCGACAAGGGCCTGTCAGGCGACGCGATGAGCCGACACGGGCCACTCGTCGAGATCCACGATGCAAGTGGTGCCGACGGGAACCCTGCCGCACTGTTTGGCTTCGTCGGTGTGCCGGCAAACGCTCGCAAAGAACATGCCTCGAGAATCGAGGGAATGGCTCTAGAACAGCTCGAGCGCATCTTCGGACCCAAAGCCGCGCGTCCATTGCAGGTTGGCCTGCAAGACTGGGCTGGTGAGCGGTGGACGGCGACACCGGCAGATCAAGCGCCCGTTCAAGGGCATCCGGACTACAGGCTGCCGCCATCGCTCGTTGGAGCTGCAAATGGACGCCTCCACTTCGCCGCGACCGAAACCGCCCCGGAGATGGGAGGTCTGATGGAGGGCGCCTTGGCGTCGGCAGAGCGCGTATCGCGCGCAATCATCGAAGACATGCGTTCAGAGATGGCCCCAAGCTGATCCAGACCCCAAAATAGTTGTGGCTCGGCGACTTGACCCTCCGACCGCCGCGAAACTGACATGGCGTTCGCGCGATTCATGATGATTACGCCCCCAGTCCCCTGACGGGCCCGCTTAGAGCGACAACGTCCATGCAGCAGCGGGGAACACCTCCATGCAGCGCTTGGACTCAAACCGGTTCAATCACGCGCCCGGAAAGAGTGGGAAATTGCCAGATACTAGGAATGGCCAGAGCAACACCATCAGCCGGGTCGCCAAGCGAAGTCCTAGGAAATCCACCAGCGGCTCATGGGGATGCGTTCTGGCGCCACCGATCCCCGGCACACAAATCTGCCTCTGTTGGCCGAAGCGAGATTGCCGGACATGCTCCACCTCGTGATGCCCAGCTATAACATCTGTCGGGAAAACAGCACCATTTGACGTCAACTTGTGTCAACTCTTCGACCCCGAAATGTAAACCTTCATGTAAACTTAAGCGGCCATTTCCGCGGAAGATGTCAACTTATCGTCGCCTGCGCGACAACTGCAACGTCAATAAAACTTGGCTTTTTGAGCGGTAAGTTGACAGATTTCACCAAATGCGCGTTTTTGGGCTTCTCGTGATTGACAGGTATCACGCGCCTGACGGGCCTCACGTGTGGCGAACCACTGTGCCGGTATGCAACGCCGAAGCGTTATACAGCGTGTTGATAGCATGCCTCCCGCGTGGCGCAGGATGCGATCACGGAGGAAGAGTTGGCCTGCGCGTGGATCATTTGGTCTCGCACTGCGTCACCGCAAATCTGCCCCGTCTCAACGATCTGCACGAGCCTTCTGGTCGCTTGCCCCTCGACCTCGACATTACCGCTCAAACCGTTTGATACGCATTCTCGCTGATAGGATGCGCCTCAGGCGCTCTGAGAGCGCCCAGGGACGACATGGTCGTGTTTTCTGCACCACGACAGCGGCCAAACAAAGATGCGCACCAGGTGCGCAGCCAGCGCGTCTGGTGAGGTATGCAGGGCAGCCCCTTTGTCGAAACAGACCAACCTTCCTGGGAACCAGCGTAGTTCAAACAAGCGAGAAACGATGCCAAGGCTCTGCCAGGTCGCAATCGCACCAGGAACTCCATCCAGGAGAAGGTGTGCCGCGTTACCATTTCCGGACCGGAATGGTTCTTCTGCTAACCGGTCTGCCTCTTCCTTTGCCGGAGATGAGGCTGATGGCGCAGAGCCCGTCAAATCCTCCCGCGTTTCGTCTATACGTGTGTATAGTATCTATAAGTATATATTATACGAACTGCGGCTCTCTATTCACTCTCCGGTTGTGTAAATTTCCTCGAAACTCGCCCATTATGGCCTCTTCCAGCTGAGCGGCATGCCTTGCAACGAGCTATGACACATCCGGCTCCGGAAATCGTATCAACGTAAAATCTACGCTCAGAACACATTCCGGCCCACAAGCCAGACCTGTGCGAGGTAGAACGATGCCAACCGCGGCGAGTTCTGGATCGGTTCTCTACCGCAATGCATGCTCTGCGGCTAGCTGGGGCGGTTGCTGGTTGCGTCCGCATCGTCTCCTTTCATCGCCCAGCAGTCGACCGGATGTGTTGACCACGGGCGCAGCCTGAGATCCCGGTGATGCATGGCCCTCAAACTCGCACCATGAGAGAGCGATGGGTTGCACACATGCAGCGCAGCAACCACACTGCATTGATGGGATGGATCACATCGCTCACACGATTTGTGCAAAAGAGAAGCATGGTTGTGACCCACGGCATGGAATCCAGAATTGGCAAGGGGTGAACGATATCTCACCTCACTCTCCAAGCTTATGAAGTGTGAGACCATAAAAGATGGCGAACGCCTATAGCAGCGAACAACTAATTCAGGCACGGATCATCCTTCTAGCCCTTGATCAGAGCAGGCGATTGATACCCATGGAGGCCAATAGGACAATCGTAAGAGCCGTCGTTGGCAACATTCTAAACTCGCTCATAAATGAGAACATTGGCAAAGAAGGGAAATATGGGGCAAAACCAGATGCAAGATTTATGTCCAAGCGGTTCTTTGAAGAATGGTCCAAGTGCCCGACACAAGGAAACCTTCGAGCCGTCGGAACTTATGAGCATAAGACTCCCATGACCATCCTGGAAAGGAAACTATCCACAGCCTCGAATGAATATGAAATTCTGAATATTATTCGACAGAATGCATTCTGCATGTGGGTGACGAAGGCAGAAGATACTCGATTAAACGAATTAGGTCTTAAGAGTAGCTTGCCTGAGACAGGTGACCGCTACGCTGAAGCTGGAATTGAAATATATTCTGATGGCCCAGTGTTTTACAAGGGGAAACACCGGGGCTTGAGCGCGAAGCGAGACCACAAGAGTTGACTAACCAAAAAAATCAAATGGCTTGCATTAAGCGCACCAAGTCAAAGTCATCAGTCTCACATACCCGGAAAGGCTCAAAACTCCTTGCATCAAAACCTGAGACAATTATTTTATCTTTACAAACTCCACGCCACTAAAATCTTGCGTTGCAAGATCTTCATCCCGCAACGACCTGAACCGATCCAGCAATATAGGAAATCCTCTCTCCCTCCAAAACTGACCTGAAACCATTCCACTCGAAATTCCGCCATAGGAGTATTCTTCCAGATATTTTCTCTCTAGCAACGCAAGGTCAACTCCAACCAATCGCCTAAAAACATGAACAAGAACATCAGCGAGCTCGTCCACAGATCCTGGCAACGGTTTATCTTGCAGCTCACGCTGGATATCATCCCAAAGATATGGGTCGCCTCGATAACCCCACTGATCCAGCCGCGGAATAAAAAGCTCTTTCAAAGTCAAATTTTCCCTTTCTTCCTTCAATATCCCACTCCGTTCTTGAAATCCTCGTATAGAGCAGCCTCGGGATGGAGAAAACCCAGATATCAAATTCATACCAGAACATCAGTCATGCAGCAGGTTGCCAGCGGATTGCAGTTAGAGAGCTGGCCTTCCCGCGCAGCAAGCGCTCAATACAGCGGGTCGCTTCGCGACCGTAGCGATTTGAATTTTCGGGGGCGTCGATCCCGTTTAGCCGAACCGGGATCCCCGACACGACGATCGTGTCGGCGTCGCGGATATAGGCTGTTCCCGAGATCTCGCGGGCAGTGGCGTCGCCAGCTTGGGCGAAGAAGGTAAGAGTGATCAGAAGCAGTGGGCGA
Organism: Roseibacterium elongatum DSM 19469; assembly: GCF_000590925.1. NCBI lineage: Bacteria > Pseudomonadati > Pseudomonadota > Alphaproteobacteria > Rhodobacterales > Roseobacteraceae > Roseicyclus > Roseicyclus elongatus. The sequence continues at coordinate 3,364,144 of NZ_CP004372.1, forward strand.
AACAAGGTGCGACCTCTCTTGGATAGACGAGGGACGATTGACACAGCCTTCATGATGTTTTTGATTAATTTTCAGTGCTGTAATGGTAAGTCATGTCATATTCGAACGCTATGCAACTCCTGCGCCTCGCTGACCTCGCGGCATCGCGACATCTCGGGGTGTCCCTTGAAGAGGTATGCCAAGACTTCGACTGCTCTGAGCGCACGGCCCAGCGGATGATGCGCGCGCTTGAGGAAGTCTTCCCGAATTCTGTGACGGTCAAAACATCCGATGACAGGCGAAGGCGATGGCATTTGAAGGAAGTTCCAATCGCCCGGCTGAGCCTAAACGGCGCCAATGAACTCGAGGCCCTCGAGGTAGCAATTGATCACCTCGAGGGTGCGGGAAATACACGCCAGGTCGATGCTTTGAAAGGCCTCAAGAACCGTCTTCTGTCTGCGCTACCGCGAGGCACAGCGAGGGCCGCCGAAACGGATGCCGACGCCCTGCTGGAGGCCTACGGCATGGCTGCGCGCCCAGGTCCCGTTGTCCAGACGAATCGCGCCTTGGCCGAAATAGTCGCCGAAGCTCTCCGTGGCCCCTTCCGGATGCTGTTCGACTACAACGGAGAACGGCGCCTTGTTGAACCCTACGGCGTGCTGATCGGACCTCGACGCTATCTCGTTGCGCGCCAACCGGCCAAAGGTGCAGAGCTTCGCCATTTCCGACTTGATCGCATTCGCGACGCCTCCGTGACCGCAGAGTGGTTTTCAAAAGATCCCGAGTTCAGCATTGCGCAATATGCCTCACGGTCCTTCGGGGCCTTTCAGGACGAAAACGAGTTCGGTGAGGTGATTTGGCGCTTCTCTGCTGATGCTGCGGACCGCGCCTCCGAATGGCGTTTTCATCCAAGCCAGTCATTTGCGACGCTCCCTGATGGCAGGCTAGAGGTTCGGTTTGAAGCCTCGGGGTGGCAGGAAATGGCATGGCACCTTCATTGCTGGGGCGATGCTGTCGAAGTGGTGGCCCCAAGAGGTTTGAAGCGACTGGTTGAAGGCGACGGATCACGAGCCGCGGTGTTCCCATGAAAGTTCGCGCCTTGTTCCAAATTATCAACAGGTTTCCGCTGGCGGGCGCGAGGCCCCCGACAAGATCTGTCACCCTCACGCATCATTTGTAATTCGCAATAGCGTTCTGCCTTTCAGAGAAGACTGCCCTGTAAAGAGTTAGGAGTTGAACATGCCTGCCTTGCGCTTCATTCATTCGAGCGACCTGCATCTTGGCCGCCGTTTTCTGAATATCCCCGAGCCGCCAGACGGCAATCTACGTGGTCGCCTTATGGAGGCCCGGTTCGACCAGATCCACCATCTCGCCGAAGCGGCGCGCCAACATCGTGCAAACCACATCCTCCTGGCGGGTGACACGTTCGATTCATCCACGCCATCGCCGCAGGTGCTGCGTCAGGCCTTGGCCGCGATGCGGGACGAGACGGATGTCACCTGGTGGCTGCTCCCGGGAAACCACGACAACATGCGCAATGCGGAACCCGTCTGGGAAACGATCAGGAAGGATGCGCCGGAAAACATTCAGGCTTTGCTCGACAGCGAGCCGGTCGAACTCGCGCCGGACGCGATGCTCCTCCCCTGCCCCGTCCCCGTGCGGTCGTCCGGACGCGACCTGACCGAGGCGCTTCCCAGGATCGAGACGCCTGAAGGCGTTCTGCGGATTGGCCTTGCACATGGTGGGGTTGTCGATTTCTCCGAGAGTGGCGAGCAGATCCCGCCGGATCGGGACCGAACAGCGGCGCTCGACTACCTCGCACTTGGCGACTGGCACGGGCGGCTCGGGGTCTCGGCGCGCACTCATTATTCCGGGTCACCAGAGCAGGATCAGTTCAAGCACAACCGGCGTGGCTGCTGCCTTGCGATAACGATCCCCGGCCGCGGATTGGAGCCGGAGGTCGCGGAGATCGAGACCGGAAGTTTTCTCTGGGAGGACGTGGGCCTCGCCCTCCATGAGGGCGAAGACGCTGCGGCTGCCTTGGAAGCGCTGTTGCCGGACTCGGAGCGGCGCAACACGCTCATGAGGATCAAGGCCACCGGCTGGGCGTCGCTGTCGGAACACGCGGCACTGCGTGGCGCCGCTGAGCGCCATGCCCCGGAGTTCGCCTTCCTTGACTGCCAGTCGGATGATCTCGGCACCCTCCACAGCGTGAGCGATCTCGACGAGATCGATCATGCGGGGGCCATGCGCCTCGCCGCGGACCAACTGATGGCTGAAGCCGCGGACATGGCTCTCTCCGAGGAGGATCGCACAATCGCAGCCGCTGCCCTCAACCGCCTCTACGCCTATGCGAAGGAGACCTCGAAATGAAGCTGCGCTCCATAACGCTCGAGAACGTCCGGCGCTTCATCGACCCGGTTCGCATCGATGGCATATCCGATGGCGTCAACGTTCTGAGCGCACCTAACGAATTCGGGAAATCGACCGTTTTCGACGCGCTCCGCGCCCTCTTCTTCGTGCCGCATGGCTCGACGAAGAAGGATATCAAACACCTGCGGCCTCACGCCGGAGGCTCTCCAAAGGTCTCCGTCGAGGTAGAAACAGCCGAGGGGCGCTTCGTGATTTCCAAGACCTGGTTCGGAAAATCCGAAGCGAAGGTCACCCGAGGCGACGTGTTGATCGCACAGGCTGACGAGGCTGAAGCCTGGATCTCGCGACTTCTCGGCGGCGGAGACGGAGGACCATCCGGTCTCCTCTGGGTGCGACAGGGACTCCTCGGGCTGTCCGACGGAGAGAAAAACGAACAGACGGCCGCTCTCGAAGCGCGCCGGGACCTGCTGTCGTCGGTGACGGGTGAAGTCGAGGCCATGACCGGAGGCCGCCGGATGGACGCCGCTCTGGCACGTTGCCGCGAAGAACTCTTGGGCTTTGCGACGGCGACGGGACGCCCCAAAGCTGGTGGCCCCTGGGCCGCCGCGCTGCACGACGTTGAGACCCTGACGGAGGATCGGGACAGCCTCGTTCAGCAGGTTGCAGCGCTGCAATCCTCACTCGACGAGCGCAATCGCCACCGGCGCGAATTGGCCGAGCTGGAAGCGCCGGATACTGTCGCAGAGCGCACGGAGCGGCTCGAGGCGGCAAAGGTCGCCTTCCAGGCAGCCGAGACCCATGCCAGCAAGGTTCAGGCCGCCGAGCAGGCTGTCCAGACGGCCAGGCTGATGGCGGACCGCGCGAAACAGGACCTTCAGACGTTCCGGGATGTCGTGCAAACCAGATCGAAGGCAGAAGCGGCAGATCAGGAGGCCCGCGACAAGCTCGAAAAGGCTGCCCAGATACTTGCGGAGGCTGAGCAGAACCTCGCAGACGCGACCAGGGCTCATGACGCGGCTGAGGAAAAGCGAAGGCAGGCAGATGCTCTGGTGCGCCGTGTGCAAGCAAAGAGCGCTCGTGATCGCCGCACGGAGCTCGAGGAGCGGCTTGAGAAAGCCCAGTCGACCCGTGGCAAGGTTGAAGCTGCCAAGGCCGGCTCCTCGATTGGGCCCGATGACAAAGACATGGACCGGCTTCGCGGTCTCAATTCCGCGTTGGTGACCGCGCGCGCCCTGAGGGACAGCACGGCGACCCGGGTGACCATGCGCTATGCCTCGGGTCATGACGGAAGCGTAGTCCACGCAGGTGAAGTTCTTGCCGATGGCAAGGCATTGACGATCCATTCTGACACGGTGCTGACGCTCGACGGTCTTGGCGAGTTGACCGTTCATCCAGGCGCAGGGCCAGAGGACATTGCCGATGTCTCCCAGGCCGAGGCCAATCTTGACGATGCGCTCAAGGCGCTTGGGGTCACGTCCCTCGAAGAAGCCGCTCGCGCCCACCGGGCGCGTCAGGATGCAAAATCCCTGCTAACTCAGCTGGAAGCCGAATTCTTGGCTCATGCCCCGAAGGGCATTGAAGATCTGCAAAAGCAACTCGCCGCCCTGCCCCAGCCGGCGGAAGAGGAAGAGGTCGAAGACCTGCCGTCCTTGGAAGAGGCAGAGGCAGCTCTCAGAATCAAGAGTGGCGTGGTCGCGGAGCTCCGAGCCAAGATGGAGGCCGCGCGGGACTTGCGGGACGACGCGCGCACAAAGCACACGACGGCTCTCGTTCTTCAAGAGGAGGCCACAAGACATTTGACCTCGGCCATCGAAGCGATGGACCGCCTGCCCCAGACAGATGAGGTCGAACTGGCATCGGAATCTTCCGCAGCAGACGAAAAGCGCCGCCAGGCCGAGACTGACCTGAAAGACGCACAATCGGGCGCGCCGGACATCGCTGCGGCGAAAGCTGCGCTGACCCGAGCTCAGTCCATCGAGGATGCCGCGTTGGCCCGCATCGGCGAGCTGCGACCGGCCATAGCGGCACTCGACGAACGGATCAGAGGAAGTGCCGGCGAGGCCGTTGAGGAACGGCTTCAAGAGACTGCGGACAAGCTCGAGGCAGTGGAGGCGCGGCTTGCCCGCATCGCGCGCGAGGTGAAAGTGCTTGAACGGCTTCAAGCTGCTCTCGAGGGCGCACGCTCCGATGCCCGCGACCGTTATTTCGAGCCCGTTGCCGGTGAACTACGGCCCCTCCTGCATCTGCTCTGGCCGGACGCCGAGCTGAACTGGGCAGATGATACGCTCTTGCCGCAATCCTTGATCCGGAATGGCCAGGAGGAGACCGTCGACATTCTGTCGGGCGGCACCCAGGAACAGATCGCGCTCCTCGTGAGACTGGCCTTCGCGCGCCTCCTGTCGAAGGATGGGCGGCATGCGCCGGTCATCCTCGATGACGCGCTGGTCTTCACGGATGATGATCGGATCGAGCGGATGTTCGACGCCCTGCATCGGCAGGCAGGCGATCTTCAGATCATCGTGCTGAGCTGCCGGCAGCGCGCGTTCCGCGACCTCGGCGGGAAGGCGCTGCAGATCCAGGCTTCGGTAGCCTCATGAGATTTCAGAATGGCGATATCCGCCTCTCGGCGTCGGACCTGATGCGCTTCACATCCTGCGCGCATGCAACACGCCTGGACCTAGAGCAGCTCCACGGGCGGGGCCCTGAGCATGTCGAGGACAGCGAAGACGCAGCCCTGTTGCAGAAGCAGGGCGATGCCCACGAGGCGGAGCACCTTGCAAAGCTCAAGTTCACCGAGACCGTCATCGAGATCGACAAGGATCAGCCGTTCGACGCGGCCGTGAAAGCGACACAGGCGGCCCTCTTGGAGGGACCCGACATCGTCTTCCAAGGAGCCCTTGAAGGCGATGCATGGGGTGGCTGGTCGGATTTCCTGGAACGTGTCGATGTGCCGTCCGACCTGGGCCCCTGGTCCTACGAGGTCGCCGACACCAAGCTGAAGCGCAAGCCCGACCCGAAGCATCTTCTTCAGCTCGTGCTCTACTCGGACCTGCTCACGCCGCTGCAGGGCCGTGCATCGGAGCGCGCGCATGTGATCCTCGGGAACGGCGAGCGGGCTACCTTCCGGCTTGCGGAATACGCAGCCTACGCGAGGAATGCGCGGGATCGGCTCGAGGCTTTCGTGGCGGAGCCCTGGGAGACACGGCCAGTGCCCGTGTCGGCCTGTGCCCTCTGTCGGTGGCGCGAGCATTGTGGATCGATCTGGACGGCCGAGGACAGCCTCTGGCGCATTGCCGGCATATCCGCGCCCCAGGTCGCCAAGCTCGAGAGCGCCGGGGTCACCACCATGCGCGGCCTCGCGGAGCATGACGGCCCTGTCGCGAAACTGGCTGAACCGACCCTGGAGAAACTGCGCCTGCAGGCACGCCTCCAGACGGACCGCGATGCCAAGGGGCCCCATCATGTCCTACGCCCGCCTGTCGAGGGGAAAGGCTTCGACCTGCTCTGGCGACCCGATCCGGGCGATCTGTTCTACGACATTGAAGGCGATCCGCATTACGCCGAGAATGGTATCGACGGCCTCGAATACCTGCATGGGATCTGGGACGGCGCGGATTTCACTGCGATCTGGGCTCACGACCATGCCGAGGAACGCAACGCACTCGTCAGGCTCTTCGAGATCTTTGACCAACGGCTGACGGCTCATCCCGGAGCCCACATCTACCACTATGCGGCTTATGAGATCACTGCATTGCGCCGCCTCTGCACACACTACGGTGTAGGTGAGGCGAAGCTCGACAAGTGGCTCCGCGAGAAGCGCTTCTGCGATCTCTTCGCCGTGGTCCGAGGCGGCATCGCGGCTTCAGAGAAGTCCTACTCCATCAAGGATATGGAAGCGCTCTACGGTTTCGAGCGCACGGGAGAGGTCACGACGGCCGGCGGCTCCGTCGTGGCTTATGAGAATTGGCGGGAGAACGGGGATCCAACCATCCTGGCGGAAATCGAGGACTACAACCGCCTCGACTGCATCTCCACGGAGGAGCTGCGTGACTGGCTCGTCTCCGTGCGCCCGGACGGCCCATGGCCGGATCCGGCGCCAGAGCAGGACGCTCATCACGACCTCGTTGACCACACGGCCGAGGCGCTTCGTGAACAGCTTCTTGCGGCGGATCTTCCGGAAGGACGAGGTCAACTGCTTTTCGACCTTGCGCAGTTCCATACGCGCGAGAAAAAGCCTGCTGCCTGGACGGTCTTCGATGCCGCCACAAAGACATCGGACGAACTTTGCGAAGATCCCGACTGCCTTGGCGGGCTCAACGCGGTGAGTCCTCAATCCGCGGAAGGATCCGCCGTGGTTCGGCGCTACCGGTTCCCGGTGCAGGAGTCCAAGCTCAAGGGCAAGCCCAACGCCAACGTTCTCCTAGGTGAGCAGATCGCGAGCGTGTCCATCAAGAAATGGGATCCGAGGGCGCGAACCGTTGATCTCAAACTGTCCGGAAAATACGAAACCGATCTTCCGGGCAGGCTGGATCTGATCCCGACCTTCGCGCTCAACACGGATGCCATTGAAGCAGCCATCATGGCTGTCGTGGCCGACCAGCTTGGTTCCCGCGCCAATAAGGCTGCGGATGATCTGCTGGCACACCGGCCTCCAAGGATGCAAGCAGGGCTCAACCTGGCTTCGCTTGCAAGCGAAGAGCCAGTGACCGCCCTGATCCGAGCCTGCAACGCGTTGGACAATTCCGTTCTGCCGGTCCAAGGGCCACCCGGAACCGGAAAGACCTACGTCACGGCCCGCGCCATTCTTTCACTGGTTGCATCGGGCAAGAGGGTCGGCGTTGCATCAAATGCCCATGAAGCAATCCGAAACGTGCTCATGGGGTGCATTGACGCCCTTGATGACGAAACCTCGGACTTCAGCGTCGAGAACCTTGAAATCGCTCACAAGGGCAAGCAAGGCGATACGTCTCTTACAGCGCCCTACGATCGTATCCGCATCGCGCGGAACAACACGGACCGCTCTCTCTCGAGTGCCGACGTTGTCGGCGGAACGGCGTGGCTCTTCTCGCGACCAGAGATGAAGGACGCGTTCGACTATCTCTTCGTGGATGAGGCCGGCCAGGTCTCGCTCGCCAACCTCGTCGCGATGACCAACACCGCACGAAACATCGTCCTGATCGGAGATCCCAACCAGCTTCCACAGGTCATCCAGGGAGCCCACCCTACCCCAGCAGACAAGTCCTGCCTAGAATGGATCATCGGGGAAGAGGAGACCATTCCAGAAGACCGGGGGCTCTTTCTTTCATCCACGCGGCGCATGCACCCGGATCTCTGCAGCTATATCTCTTCACAATTCTACGAGGACAGGCTCCACGCCCATCCCTCGACAACGGGCCAACGGGTCTTGGCGCAGGGTTTGCCGTCTACCGGCGCCCATCTCGTTCCGGTCGACCATGCAGGCCGGAGCCAAGTCAGCCCGGAAGAGATCAATGCGATCGCGTCAACCGTCCGAAACCTGCTGGGGGGCCAGTGGACGGACAAGGACGGCCACACCCGAGCCCTGCAGGCTGCCGACATCATCGTGGTCGCGCCCTACAACCTGCAGGTCGATGCCCTGAGCGAGGCGTCACCTGAGATCCGGGTCGGCACTGTCGACCGTTTTCAAGGCCAGGAAGCCCCGGTCGCCATCGTCTCGATGACGGCCTCCTCTGCTGACGAGACCCCTCGAGGCCTCGATTTCCTGCTCTCCCGGCAACGGATGAACGTCGCGATCAGTCGGGGCAAGGCGCTGAGCCTCGTCTTCGCCTCACCGCGACTGCTCGAGACGAAATGCACGACGGTGGACCAGATGCGCCTCGTGAACGCACTCTGTGCCTTGCCCATCTGGACTGGCGAGGAGACGGCATGACGATCAAAACGCACTTTGAGATCCTCAAATCGCGGCAGCGGGCCGAACGCGAGGAATGGCCCTCTCCCTTCGGTCTTCGCGTGCACCGGGCGATCAGCTGGATCGGTCGGGCCGAGGAAGAGCTTGAAGACCCTGCCGCGCGCTTCCTGTTTCTCTGGATCGCCTTCAATGCTGCCTATGGCGGAGAGAGATCGAGCTTTGGCGCGCGCGATGCGTTCCAGACCTTCTTTCACCGTCTCTGCCGTCTCGATGGTGCGCATCGCCTTTATGACATCGTCTGGAATGACTTCCCGGGACCGATCCGCCTGTTCCTCGAAAACCGTTACGTCTTTTCCCCCTTCTGGGCGCATGTGCATGGCGAGGCAGACAGCGAGGACTGGGAGGAGCGGTTCACCGCCGCCAAGCGCCGCTTTCATATCGCCCTTCGCGACCAGGACACGGTGACGGTGCTCTCCCTGCTCTTCGACCGGCTCTATGTGCTCCGCAATCAGGTCATGCATGGTGGCGCCACCTGGGGATCCTCGGTGAACCGCGACCAGCTTCGCGACGGAGCGGCGATCCTCGGCAGTGTGGTGCCGGTCATGCTCCACCTGATGATGGACGACCCCGAGGGAGACTGGGGCACGCCCATGTATCCGGTCGTGGAGTTGTGAGGGTGAGTATGAGGGACGTCAGTGGGCCAGACCGATCTCGCCCAGAAGCGGGACGACAGAATACCGAGGACTGTTGCTCGACCACCATGCTGTCTCGGAGCGAACATGGTTTCTTCAAGACCGTGACACTGTGTGGTTGCATCGAAGTGAGCACGGTCGAAGATTGCCGCTCAGGTTCAGCCTAAAATGTTATTATTCAAGGGACTAGGGGTTTGAGAGTCAATAAACGCAAGACAATGTCGATGAAGAGACGAGCTGACGCGACGCCTCACGCTGCTTCCCTTATCGAAGGCATGAGAGATTTCGGCTATACTTTGGAGACGGCGATGGCCGATATCATCGACAACTCCGTAACCGCAAATGCTTCGATGGTGGAGATTCTGGCGGAAACCTCCTCCGATGAGCCTTGGATCGCCATCATTGACGATGGCATCGGCATGCACGAGGTCGAGTTGATCGAGGCGATGCGGCCTGGATCTCGGAATCCTCTGGAGGAGCGCGAGGATCACGACCTCGGGCGGTTTGGGCTCGGCCTGAAGAGTGCCAGTTTCTCACAGTGCCGCCAGCTGACGGTCATCTCCAGGAAGGCCGGCCTGACGTCGGCGGCGACATGGGATCTCGACACGGTGGCTGAGACGAACGTCTGGGCCGTTGAGCTCGAAGATGATTTGTCGAGCGTTCCTGCGGCGGACCATTTGCCGGAAACCGGAACTATTGTCCTTTGGCGCAAGCTGGATCGACTTTCGACCGGTTACCGGCACGACGCGACAAAGCGGGCTGCGGAGATCAACAAGGCGCTTTCCGGGGCAGAGCGGCATCTGCGGCTCTGCTTTCACCGCTACATGGAAGGCAATCGACCCAAGCTTTGTCTGCTTCTGAATGGTAGGAAGCTTTCACCCATCGACCCCTTCGCGCAGGACCACAAGGCTACGCAGGTCGATCCGGTAGAACTCCTGCCCTTGGCGAGGGGAATCGTGGAGACCCAATGTTTCACATTGCCACATCACAAGATGATGTCGCGAACCGCATGGGACGAACTGGGAGGGCCGGAAGGGCATCTTCGAACTCAGGGATTCTACATATATCGGGAAAAACGCCTTATCATTGCCGGTAGCTGGTTGGGCTTGGCGCGACAAACCGAACTGACCAAGCTTTCGCGTGTGCGGGTCGATATACCCAACACCATGGACGCCGACTGGAAGATTGACGTCCGGAAAGCGAATGCGCAGATGCCGCCGATCGTCCGTGATCGGCTGCGGCGGATCGTCGAGCGGCTTCAAGGCACCTCCAAGCGCACATATAAACGGCGTGGGCAGAAGCTCGTCGACGACAAGAAGTTGCCATTCTGGAGTCGCATCCAGCAGGACGGCAGGATCATTTACCGGCCCAACATCGACCACCCGTCGATCAGCGGATTTGAGGAAAGCCTCCCCGAGGAATTCCGAAACGGGTTTCGCACCTGTCTCAAACTGATCGGTTCTGGCCTGCCTATGGAATCCCTGCATGCCGACATGCTTGGCGGGGCTGAAGATGTCTACGCAGACGAGACCGATTTCGCATCGCTGGCGGAGGGCGTGGAAACCGCCATCCGAATACTCCATGGAACGGGCATGACAGTATCTGACATCATCGCAAACCTATGCTCGAACGAGCCACTGCGGAGCCACAAGGATTCGGTGCGCAAGCTGGCAGAAGATATTGAAGATGGAGAGTCCCAGTGAATGACCAAATCGAGCACCTCGACGGAATAGTTTCACAGTCCCTTTCGAATGAGCGCAAGAGCGGAGAGGATCTGAGAACACTTATCACCACGTTGAACAGCGCCCTCAACCTTGGAGTTGATCCGGACGCCCAAGAACAACTTGCACGCGAGATCGAGGAGAGGTTCGGCATCAGCATGGGCCTCGGAGCAATGGTCGACGATGGGGATTTTCGGCCTTGGCTGCCGCAGGCCAAGGCATCGATCGACCCCTTCTACTGGGGGCGCTACCGGAAGCTCATGCTGAAGAATGGGCTTCCGCAGGATGTCGTGACAGCTACCGATACTGTAACCGACGAGATCCTCGGACGCTTGGGGAACCCGAACCTCGACGAAGAATGGGACCGCCGTGGCATGGTAGTGGGGCACGTTCAGAGCGGGAAGACTGGAAATTACACTGGTCTCATCTGCAAGGCGGCGGATGCCGGATACCGTCTGATCGTGGTGATCGCCGGCATCCACAACAACCTGCGCAATCAGACCCAGGAGCGGATCGACGAGGGCTTCATCGGCCGCGATACGGGCAGGCTGGCCATGAAAGGCAAGAGGGACGGCAACAAGGCGATAGGCGTTGGACTGTTCGATGATCGGCGGACGCCCGTCAGTCTGACCAACACGCTCTCTGATTTTCGGAAGAACACGGCCACCAGCAACACGAGCGAGATCGACTCCTACAAGGTTCCGGTCGTCCTGGTCATCAAGAAGAACCACTCGACCCTCAAGAACCTTCTCGACTGGCTGCGCGAGAACAGCGCAAAGGGTGATGCCCAGATGATCAGCCAACCCATGCTGCTGATCGATGACGAGGCGGACAATGCCTCCATCAATACCAAGTATTCGAAGGAGGAGATCACCAAGATCAACGGACAGATCCGTGACCTTCTGGGGATGTTCCACCGCAGCTGCTATGTCGGATACACGGCCACTCCGTTCGCGAACATCTTCGTGGACCCCGACTCGTATGATGAAGCAAAAAAGGAGGATCTCTTTCCCAGACACTTCATCGTGGGGCTCGATGCCCCGACGAACTATTTCGGGCCGAAGAAGATATTCATTGACGGGCTTCCGGAGGAAAGTGAGCCAACTTGGCTTCGCTACATTTCGGACAACGAGGACATCCTTCCGATCAAGCACAGGATCGACCAAAGCTTGGACGAACTGCCCGACAGTCTTCTAAAGGCTCTGCGCACGTTCCTGATTGCACGAACAATACGAAATCTGCGTGGCCAGGCCCGGTCACATTGCTCGATGCTGGTCAATGCCAGCCGCTTCACCAATGTGCAGGGAAAGATCCGCAACCGGATTCACGAGCGACTGGATGCGATACTGGATTCGCTTCGCGTCAACGGCGCGCGTGGTTCGGAAGGTCTGGGTGACCCCGAGATTGCTGCGCTTCGTCAGGTTTGGATCGAAGAATATTCGGACCTCGAGTTCGATTGGACCCAGATCCAGGGCGCCATGCTCGAATCCGTCGCCGCAGCCAAGGTCGTCGAGGTGAACAGCCGGGCCAACGGTCTTGATTATTCGGACGATAGCAGCATCGGACAGACACTCATCGCGATCGGCGGCTTCTCCCTGTCACGAGGACTGACGCTCGAGGGGCTCACCGTGACGTGGTTTCTACGGAATACCATGATGTATGACACCCTCATGCAGATGGGCCGCTGGTTCGGCTACCGGGGCGGTTACGAGGATGTCTGTCGTATCTGGATGCCTATCGATGCCATTGACTGGTATGCACACATTGCTGAAGCCACCGACGAGCTCCACCAAGAGCTGAAGAAGATGCAGAAAGCCAAGGCCACCCCGGCCGATTTTGGCCTCGCAGTGCGGAGCCACCCGACTTCGCTGATGGTCACTGCGCGGAACAAGATGGGGTCGGGCCAGAAGCACGTCATGATCGGCCTCTCCAATGCCTGGGTCGAGACGGCGAAAATCAGCGCGCGTGTCGATGATCTAACCAGAAATGAGGAAGCGGCGGTCCGTTTCCTAGAAGCGGTCGAGGAGGCTGGGCATCGGCAGCAGGATGCCGAGACGGTCCTTGGTGGCTATCTGTTGCGTGGTGTCGATGTGGAGAGCATCGACGATTTCCTTCTTGCCTGGCGGAACCATGATCAGGCGTTTCTCACCCAGACCGGACCCATCCGGAGCTACATTCGTGATCGCAGGCAGAACGAACTCAAGAACTGGGATGTGCTCGTCACGAGTGTGAACAGCGAGGGCCCCGAGGCAGAAATTGCCAATTGGACCGTAGGGCCGCAATTGCGCCGGATCGGTTATGCAGACCTCGCCGATGATCTTCTGTCGATCAGCGGCAAGAGGGCCCGCATCGCCTCACGCGGTGTTGAGAAGATCGGAGTGGATCCTGAGAAAGCGTCGGAGGCGGAAGCGCTCTACAGAAGCGTCGAGAAGACCGGCGAAGATGCTCGTATCTCCTATCCCGACCGCATCTACCGCGCTGTGCGTGACAGGCCACTCTTCGTTCTTCATGTGGTCCGGGTGCGCCAGCCAGAAGGCGAGGATGCGGAGCGGCCCCATCTCGATCGCATTCCCGATCGGCCAATCATCGGCTGGTCCATCAGCTTCCCTCAGTCGGCCCGACCTGATCAGCGAGTGGAATACGTGATCAACACCGTGAAATTCCGCGAGCTGTATGGCTTCGATGACGAGGAACCGGACGAAGGGGCGCTCGAAGATGACGACTGAAAGCCCATGGGAGCATATCGAGCCTGGCATCGCCCATCGGGTGGACAGGAACGGGCGGCACGATTTCTTCTGGAGCAGGATGCCCGATCGGTCCCCGGCGCTGGTTCTGCGTTTAAACGACGCCATCAAACCCGTGCAGCCCCTCCCCAAGTTGCGCCATGTCGGCGCCTTCTACCGGGTCGTCGAGGGGCAGGACTGCTACTGTCTCACGCTGAATGAGCGCACTCATCTGGATCTGTTCGAGACACTCTGCCGAGATGTCGTGGGGGCCGCCGAGGCGGCCGAGGATCTGCAATCGGCGCTGCAGCGGGCCGTGCGCCGCACGATGCGTTGGCACTATCTGCTTCGTGGTGGTGGACGAGGGCTGAGCATCGAGGAACAACGCGGCCTCGTCGGCGAACTGGCCCTGCTGCGGGAACTTGTTGCCGAGGTTGGCCCGATGGCCGCTGCAGAGGCCTGGCGCGGGCCCGAAGAGAGCGCCAAAGATTTCGAACTGCCGGGCCTCTACATAGAGTGCAAGGCGCGTAGAAGCGCCGCGCATCCCAAGGTCCGGATTTCCTCAGAAGCGCAGCTGATGGATATACCCGGCGCCAGACTATTCCTACGCGTCCAAGATGTGGACACGGCGCTGGATGGCGACGGCGGAAATCTGAGCCAACACGTCGAACAGGCAGGCAAACTGTTCGAAAGTGACTTCATCGCGCATGATGTTTGGGAACAGCGCCTCTTCGGAACCGGCTACGATCCGGAAATGGTGGAGGCGAACAGAACCTGGCATCTTGGGGCGGTGCGTATGTTCGAAGTGCGCGAAGGTTTCCCTCGCCTCGTGCCGCCTCTGCCGACCGGCGTCGAAGCCGTGGAGTATGCCATTCGCCTGGGCGACTGCGCCGACTTCCAGGCCAGCAGCAATCTGAAGCAGCTATTTTTCGAGAGTAAGTGCAATGTCTGATCTGGGAGAATTCCACCACAGCCTGATCGCCGATATCCAAGGTGATGCCGATGCGCTGGGCCTCTACACACAAGAAGCCTTCTTCGAGAAGATCGGTGAAATCCTGACCGAGGCCGGTGAGATCGACCAGGCTGACTATTGCCATTTCGAGGGTCAGCGGCAGGCTGTGCGCGAAGGCAAGAAGCGTCGAGTATCACTTGCCGTTTCGGGATATGGCGGCGATCCGGCCGACGCCGGAGACGTGCTTTCGTTGATCCTATGCGACTTTCAGGTGAACGCCGAGGTGCGAAGGACTGATGGAAAGTTCCTGAAAGCGCAATTCAATCGCCTCGTGGAATTCCTCCGCCATGCCAGGACTTCGGATTTTTCGGACGAACTCGAGGAGACGAGCCACGCGGCACAGTTGTCGGACCTTGTTCAGTCCCGCTGGAAGAGCATCGAAAAGATCAAGCTGATCTACGTCACGAACTCAGACAACCGCGCCGTCGTCGATGCCCGCCCCGCAGGCAGTGTCGGGGAAAAGCCAGTTACCTACAGCGTCTGGGACCTAAAACGCTTGCAGGCCTTCGTTGAGCAGGGCAAGGCGCGAGCCGACATGACCGTGCGGTTTTCCGAGGATTTCGGCGGGGGTGTCCCGGTGTTGAAGGCCTCAGGCTCCGACACTGCCTTCGAGAGCTACATTGCCGTCATCCCTGGGACGCAACTGGCCGAAATCTACGATCGCTGGGGGGCGCGGCTTCTCGAGTCGAATGTGCGATCTTTTCTCCAAGCGCGGGGCAATGTGAACAAGGGGATCCGCAAGACAATCATGGAAGAGCCCCAGATGTTCTTGGCCTACAACAACGGTCTCGCCGCCACGGCAGAAGGAGTGGAGCTCGAGCAGACCGCGGACGGCCTGCTTCTCGTGAGTGCCGAAAACCTCCAGATCGTCAACGGCGGGCAGACAACTGCATCACTTCACGCCGCACGAAAGAAGGCTGGTGACGGCATGAAGGACATCTATGTCCAGATGAAGCTCAACGTCATTCCGACCATCTCTGCGGATACGGTAGTGCCGAGAATCTCGGAATACGCCAACAGTCAGAACAAGGTCGCCGCGGCCGACTTCTTCGCCAACCATCCCTTCCATATCCGGATCGAGGAGCTTTCCCGGAAGATCCTCGCTCCCGCAGGCGAGGCCGGCTATCGTGAGACCAAGTGGTTCTACGAAAGGGCGCGTGGCCAGTATGCGGACGAGCGGAGCCGCAAGACCGATGCGGAGAAGAAGAAATGGGATGCGGAGTTCCCGAAGAACCAGTTCTTTACCAAGACCGATCTGGCCAAGTTCGAGAATTCGTGGTCTGGGAGCCCCGAATGGGTGTCGAAAGGCGCCCAGAAGAACTTTGCGGAGTTCGCGAAGACGATCGAGAAGGTCTGGGGACGCAGCGGGGCGAAGATAAACGAGGTCTGGTATCGCAATCTGGTCGCCAAGGCGATCATCTTCCGCCGTCTCGAAAAACTTGTCTCGGCTCAGGACTGGTATGAAGGAGGATACCGGGCAAACATCGTGACATATGCCATCGCCAAGGTAGCGCACGATGCTCGGGAGATGGAAAAGGTGGTAGACCTTTCGCGGATATGGCGCGCTCAGGCCGTTCCGAGCGACTTGGAGGCTGCGCTCCTCGCAGCCGCTGCCGCAGCCCAAGATATCATAACAAACCCGCCCGATGGCGTTCGCAACATGTCGGAGTGGGCAAAGACCCAAGCCTGCTGGAAGGCTTTCTCCGAGAGAAACCTCACCTATGGCGACGCGTTCCAGAATGTTCTCGTGGAGGAGGACGATGCGAGGTCCGAGGAAGACGAGGTCACGGAAGACGAGAACCTGACGAAGAGTGTCGAAGCACAGACCCGCGTATTCGAACTCGGAGCGGCATTCTGGGCCGAAGCCAAGACGTGGGGACGTAGCCAACGGCTGCTGTCGCCTGCCGAATACAACACGCTCGAGATCTGTGCGAAGATCCCTTCTCGCCTGCCGACTGAGCGCCAGACCGAGTTTGCTCTGGAGATCCTTGCAAAGCTTGAGGCCGAGGGCTTCGGGGCCGCCGAAGCAGCTAAGTAGTTCAGCCGATCAGACGGCGGACCGCCTTCGCGATCTGGTAGGCCAGATATGGCGGCACGGCGTTGCCGACCTGATGATACTGCTTCGTGCGAGGACCGCAGAAGAAGTAGTTGTCCGGGAATGTCTGCAGCCGGGCGGCCTCGCGAACGGTGAGAGAACGGCACTGCGCAGGATCAGGATGAATGAAATAGTGCCCATCCTTCGAAATGTGGCTTGTTACGGTTGTGGACGGTCGGGTCGCGACTTGGGTCCGGAACCGATCGGCGAAATCACCTGAGCTACGATTGCGATGTCGAGGTTGCAGAAAATCCGGGAATTCCGAGAGTTTCGGGGCCCGTTCGTGAACCTGTGCGTAGGCTGCGGAGAACAGGTAGCGACCAAGGTCGTCTGGGATGTGGCCACGGGTTTCATGCTGGAGTGCGCACGAGAGGTGGTCGTCACTGAACCAAGCCTTCAGGTCGCCGGGCAGGTATTCGGAGTTGAGGAACCTGCGTGACTGGCGCTCGCACGGCAATGCTTCATCCCGAGCCACCTGCAGAGCGATGTCCCGGACCCCACGGTCAATATTTCCGTAGCTCGCGATTGCCTCCGCCTGTGCCCTGACTGCACTCTGCCATGCGCTCGTTTCATCCTGCCTGCTGAGGCCGCTTCGCAACTGCCAGAGATCTTTAATAACCTCGGCAACACTAACAGGTTCTGCGGGGTCACCCAGCAGGGGAGACGTAATTTCAGTAGCCGGAATGTCCTTGCGAATGCCGAGAACGATTACCCGGTGCCGTGCTTGAGGCACACCGTGTTGTTCGGCCCTGATCAAGAAGTCTCTGCCATCGGCTCGCTGCCCATCCGCCGGAGGAATGGTCGCCAGCGGCAGCAGACGATAGCCAATGCCGCCAGCGTTCTCGAGGTCGTCGAGCACTCGACTGAAGATCCCCCCGCCATCCACCTTGGAGGAGAGCATGCCCTTCACATTCTCCATCACGAAGGCGGCCGGAACCAACCTATCTAGGATGCGCACGTATTCGCGATAAAGGTAGTGCCGGTCATCCTCTTCCGCGACATATCCCTGCTTACCTTTGTTTCGCGAACGCCCAGCCAGAGAGTAGGCTTGGCACGGCGGGCCACCGATCAGGATCGTGTCGCCGTGGTTGACTTCACGTGCTTTGTCGAGTTCGACGGCGATCTCCTCGAATACGCCATCTGCACCAAGGACGCGTTGTCGCACTTCATTCTGAGCCAACTCCCAGTTGGACGGATAAAGGTCCTTCCAAGAAGGCAGCGGTGTTCCGTTGTTCAGCGCCTCGTAGTATTCAGGCGGAAAGGTATCGAAGCTGCGCAGGAAGGAGCGTAGCCGCAACGTCTGGACAGCGTGGTCGTCCATCTCCACAGAGAGATGAATACTCATCGGGGTGTCCGTGTCGCAGCCGGCCCGCGAAAACCCCTCTCCTAGCCCGCCTGGCCCTGCGAAGAGATCGATTATTGCGAATTTTCTTGTCAAGGTGCACCTCTGGGATTGGTGTGTTCTACTAGGTCTGATCAATCACGCCAGGTCGAAAACGAGGACCACTTAAGCAATACCAAAACCATGGCCGATATCGTCGATCAGAAGACGCGCTCGCGCATGATGTCGCGGATCCGCGGGTCCAATACCAAGCCGGAGGTTCTTCTTCGGAAAGCGCTTCATGCCGAAGGCTTCCGCTTTCGAATCAATGTAAAGGGCCTCCCCGGAACTCCGGACATAGTCCTGAAAAAGTGGAATACCATCATTCAGGTGAATGGCTGCTTCTGGCACCAGCATCCCGGTTGCCCTAGGGCTAAGTCTCCCACGTCAAACACCTCATTCTGGCAGAATAAGTTTGCCGCCAATATTGAGCGAGACCGATGTGCACTCTTGAAGCTTGATGAACTTGGTTGGCGGACTTTGACTGTCTGGGAATGCGCGATCGGAAGAGCGGTAGCTCGTCCTTTGATCGACGAAGTAGCGAATTTCCTGAGAAGCCCTACTTCGGCGATGGGGCATAGCGACGATCCGGTCCGGCATGGGGAAATCGCAGGTGATGGCGCCGAGGCTACTCCGTTTGCGGTCGCACACCGCCAACCGCCATGAATCGTCGCGTCGGTCTTTCAGTGGGCGTAGCTGGGCCCGGCGGAGATAATGACATATTGTAACCTGCCACGGGATTTTTCCTCCACCGTCGATTAGGGTCGGGCCCAACTTTAGAACGGACAATGAAGCGAACAAGAATCACGGGCGAGCAGATCATCGGCATCTTGGCCGAACACGAGGCTGGCGCGAAGTGCGCCTAACTGTGTCGGAAGCACGGCATGTCGGGGGCACGTTCTACACCCGGAAGGCCAAGTTCGGCGGCATGACGATAGCTGGAAAGCTGACGGAGAATGAAAGAGCATGACAGACATCCGTTTTGACCGCCTCATCG
This sequence comes from Roseibacterium elongatum DSM 19469, assembly GCF_000590925.1. Lineage (NCBI taxonomy): Bacteria > Pseudomonadati > Pseudomonadota > Alphaproteobacteria > Rhodobacterales > Roseobacteraceae > Roseicyclus > Roseicyclus elongatus. The sequence continues at coordinate 3,383,004 of NZ_CP004372.1, forward strand.
ACCTGCCATTGCGTGATGCCTGGAAGCACGAAGCCCTCGATTTCACGCCGTGGCTTGCGGAGAATATCGAACACCTGAGCGAAGCGATCGGCGTGCCGCTTGAACTCACCGGGACCGAGGTCTCTGTCGAGACATTCTCGGCTGACATACTTGCCCGCAACCCGATGAACGACGGCGTTGTCCTTATCGAGAACCAGCTCGAGATGACGGACCACACTCACCTCGGTCAGATCATGACCTACCTGGCCGGACTGGGAGCTCAGACTGTCATCTGGATCGCGCCTGCCTTCCGAGAACCCCATCTATCAGCCATCCGCTGGCTCAATGAGCATACGGCTGATGGCTTCTCGTTCTTCGCGGTCCGCGCCAGGGTCGTTCGGATCGGCGACAGCCCATTTGCGCCGATCTTTGACGTCGTAGAGAAGCCGAGCGGATGGGAACGCACTCTCGGCCAAGTGGCGCGTGCGCGCGGCTCGGCCTCCGAGGTTGGCGATCGCCGGCTGGCCTTCTGGACCGCCTATCTTGAACGCGTTCCTTCGGCCGCGGAGTGGGGCCTGAAGCCGAGCCGTCTTTCCTCGATGTGGGTTCCATTGTCTGGCCTAGTAAGCGAGGCTTACTTGTCACTATGGATCGGAGCCGACGACTGCGGGGCATTCATGCGCGGCGCGCGCGGGTCAGATGCGAGCGACCTCATTGCGGACTTGCAGCCCCATGCGCAGAGACTGGAAGAGACGCTGGGTGCAACGTTCAACGGAAATAACGGGCAGTTCCTTTGGAATCGGGCCGGATTGGAGTTTTCCGAAGAGGCGAACTGGCCCGCCATCATCGACTGGATGGAGAATACGAGGCGCGCATACTTGGAAGCGCTGTCAAGCGGCGGCCGTTCCCTGTAGCGTCCTCGAACGCCCGGCTTTGGCGCTCAGCTACCGATCCGCTTTGGAGCATCTGCGCAGAATCCATGGTTATGCCGTTGTCAGGTATTGCGTCCCGAAAGAGGCGCTGTGCCAAAAAAATTGTGGCGGTTCCGTAATAATGCCTTCACCTGCGCGCAACCGGGCCGGCGACGTCATCTGGCGCGGCCACCGGGTCTGCGTCAACCGGCTTGAAGGCGAACTGCGTTTCGCATTTCTTATGTGCGCACACCGGCTTACTTAAGCCGAACGGCCGTTTATATTTTGTCCTGCCGCATGCGCATTCGAACTGCGTGCGGAACACCTTAAATTCTTCCCATCTGGCCTTTTCGTCCCCTATTGATCCGTCGCCGTAAGGTGTGTCCTGAAAGTGGCTTCCAAAATTCTCGATGTCACCCTTGATGAGACTGTCGATGAAGCGGTTGTTGACACCTGGCACGTCGGCGGGAGCCAACTTGAGATCGCGGAGAAACCCGCCAATTGCAGAAGCCAGCTCAGAGCGTTCATAGGAGTAGGCCTTTTCGAGCTGCCGGATGCGAACACTGACGCCAAAGCCGCGCGCAATGCCCAGCAGCCATTCCTCCTCCGCCTGACGCATCTCGTTGGCGGCAGATTCTCCATTGGCCCAGCGATCGGCGATCATCTCATCAGTCACCCTATGGTCTGCGAAACGCGGCCCGAACGCCGGGTCCAACCCGATGATACGGGTGAACTGCCAAGCCTTTACGGCGAGTTGATCCTTCAGATGATTGAAGAAACGCTCATCATGGGTGACGAGGATTATCTGGCAGTCGGTGAACATCTTCGCTAGGAGCGCACCAAGAGCGCGGCGGTGATCGGCGTCATATGATGTGACGACATCATCCAACGCGATCACCGGTGCGGCGAAGTTGAGCTTTTTGATTGCCGCTAGGCGCAGCGCGAGCGCAACCGAATGGATCTGGGAGTCGCTGAGATAGCCACCCGGCGCAACGCTCTGTCGATTCTCCGCGAAATCGATCACCAGCTGCATTCGCTGCTGGTTGGCGTCGTCCTCGCCTGGCAATTCCAGCCGTATCGGCTTAGCTTTAGGGCCTTGTATTTCCTTATATATTTCATTCATCGGCGCCTGAAGCGTGTCGAGCAGCGACTGGACCTTTTCCCGGATCTTGCCCGAGATAAACGCAGCTTGCTCGACGAGTGACCCGTGGAGCTTGGTCAGCTCCTCAGCGGTCCGGGTTGCGAGTGCAAAATCGTTCTGGAGTTTCAACAGCCGGTCGATGCCGGCCTTCGCCTTAACCCAAGTATGTTCGCCCTGCTTCGTTTCGATATCCGCAATTTCCTGATCGAGATCTGCCAAAAGCTGCTCTAGCTCGGAGGTGATAGCGGCGGACCCAGGCGCATCGGCGGCCGGCCATCTGGCCACGCCAGCCTGATAGATAATGAGCTCAGTCTTGAACCCGGCGCCGTCATCTTCGGGCAGATGCTCGATCATGGCGGGAAGACGCGCTACGAGCTGGTGGTGCGCTTGGATCACCGCGGTCTCGGCTTCGTCGAGCGCCTTCTTCGCTTTGTTGTAACTTGCAAGATCGTTGAGATTAGTCTGCAGCAGATCGCGGATCGCCGGCACGCTACCAGCAGCGGTCGCGCCGACTGCTGTGGCGCATACCGGGCAGGAGTCGGGAGCTGTCGAGTCTTCAGCAAACAGTTTCTCGGCTTCCGTCCAAACCGATCGGAAAACCGCTCCTGATGCCTTGTCCCGCTCATCGGCCTCGGTCGCCTTCGCATCGGCCTGAGCGGCCAGCGCCTTTTCGAAGTCCGCGATGGCTCCGGTGAGTTTCACATCGCCACCGTTCTCGGGGACAGTTTTCTGCCACAGCGCCGCAACCGAACTGCGGATCAATTTAAGACCGGCAAGCCCGACCCGCTTCTCTTCCGCCTCGACACGTTTGCCGATCTCGACAAAGCTCTCGTCTTCGGCGGAAAGCGCTGTGAGCATCAGCGCCGGATCGAGGGGTGCTATGATGCTTTTGTTAATGAAACTGAGCACGGCTACTTCGTCCCACGCTTGAACAGCTTGGGCTGTTTCGGTGCGCAAGAGAGTAGCCAAGCGTTCCTTTTCGGTAGTGCTCTCGGCAGCGGCTTTCACATCGCGACGCAGGAGGCGAAGGTTCTTCTGCACATCCACCAGCGGTGAAAGCTGGAGCCAGTCCGCTACGTCGTTATAGCGGTTTTCGGGGCTATGCGTTTCTACGAACGCTCGCAGTGTATAGCCTCGGATGATCGGCGGGACGACGAAACCAGCTTTCATCGCTGTCGCTGCCGCGTGGATCGGTCGCGGGTTGCCTGCGGCGGAGCGGCTACCTTCGGAGATCGTCTTGCCGGTGATCGTCGTAAATCGGACGGTCGGCGTGATGCCTGCTGCCTGCGCGCCGTAATGCATGAGCGCGGGCGGTCCGGCTTGGTTGTTTAAGGTGCGCTGCCCGAGCCGTTCGAGCGTGCCATTTTCGGAAAATAGAAATTCGATCGCATCGATAACACTCGACTTTCCCTTACCGTTCGGCGCGAAAATTGCCAAGCAGGGCTTTTTGCTGAAATCAAAGGTCTTGGGCTGAAGATAGGCACGAAAGCCTTCCAGCGTCAGCGAGTTGAAAAACGTCGGATCAGCCATCGACCTGTTCATCAGCTGGTGCCGCACGCTTCGCCGCTATCGCGAAGATTGCGACCGTCGCATTGGCTACGGCATTGGCATGCGGCGTGACGGAAAGTGAATGATCGGAAAGAATACTGGCAAGATCGGCGTCCACATCGGCCCACGCCTTAAGGGTCTCGGACACACTAGCCAAAAACACGTCGGGCGTCTCAGCTGACTCGACCTCCGAATGGTCGGCTGCCGCGTCCATCTCCAGGGCGGCCATATCGTCCGGTGCTTCCATTTGGTCCTCGCTCATTAGATTGACCGTAGCCAACTTCTTTATGCGAAATGGCATAGTAGGCTACGGTTGGCTCCGGATACGAATATGATGCTAGCACAGCACCTTCCTCGAAGGCGATGGCGCTTTGCGAACGTTTGATGGGACACTGCCGAACGTGGGCTCTGGGCCTTTTGATGCAGCCGAGTCTCAATTCTTCGCTCTGATGCCGCCGATAGGCTAGCCAGAATCTCAGCTCGATGCCTAGGCCAGCCGCCTGCTAAGAGCAGCGTGGCAGATCAGAATTACGTCAAAGGCTTGATTTATTGTGGTGCCCGGGGGCGGAATCGAACCACCGACACGAGGATTTTCAATCCGCCGATATGGTTTCATGCGCGTGCTACGCTATGAGACGGCCTGAGACCCCTTGAGGGAAACTGAGAAGCCTAAGCATTTGATAGTAAATACTTAGCTTCGCTTCTCAGCATCCCTTTGTCCTTCTCACGGTGTCTCAAGCTGTCCCACCTCGGATCACTGAAGCGCTGCCGTTTTGTCGTCCCAGTGTCGTCCCGGCGTCGTCCGGGCTCCGTTCTGTTCGACATCGATCCCGGGACGACCAAGATGAACCGACTTCCCTCCTGATCACAAAATCAGGAGATCTACATGCCATTCGATCGAACCGAAGAAACGGGCAAAATTGGCAACCGGAAGAGCCGCAAAGAACGGCTCACCAATCAGTATGTCCAGAACCTCAAACCTACTGGCAAGCGTCAGACAATTTCCGATGAGGTATGTCAGGGCTTGGTCCTGCGCCTTGGCACGTCAGGCACGAAATCCTGGTCTTTCATGGGCCGCGATTGCCGCGGCAAGAGTCGCACCGAGACGATCGGTCGGTATCCCGACATGACATTGAAAGCCGCCCGTCAGAAAGCCGGTCAGCTCCGGCAAGTTTTCGCATCGCCTGAGGCGCTCGCCGAATACCACAAGCCACCTGCCCTCGTAGAAGAAATTACACTGCTGGAACTCTTGCTCGAGGCAGAAGGCAAGTTCTGTGCAACGAAGAAGATTTGGCAACAGCGCGGAAAGACGAACTCCGCCTCTACAGCTCGGCAAGTCATCTCGACGGTCTTCGGTCCAATGCTGCACCGCCCCGCTGTGGAGTTGAGCCCCGAAAAGGCATCTGCGCTCATCCAATCCTACAAACCCAAAAGCAAGAGCCGGACAGGAAAGAACACCGCGAACGGACAAGCTTCCAGGGCGCTCAGCTATCTCAGAACGGTGTTCAACTGGGCATCGAACCGGACTCCTCGCTTTCAGAAGATTGGCGCCGGCCGAACCCCTGTTCTACCCCTTGCCGACCTTTCGCTCATCCACGATCCATCCATCGACGATCCCATGATCACGGGAGAAAGGGATCGTGTGCTTTCCGTAGAGGAGTTACGGTGTATTCTGCCCCACTTGCGGGTCCCAGATGATGGTTCTCCGGAATGGTGGAAGGAGGACCTCCGCCCGGCTGCGCTGCGATTCATTTTGCTCACTCTGGCGAGGAAGGAAGAAGTCGAAGCCGCCCGCAAGGCGGACGTAAATCTCACAGATAGAACGTGGACAAAGCGCGTGAAAGGCGGCCGCCAGGTTACACACCCGTTGTCGGATGCCGCCATTTCTTTGCTCGAAGCGCTGCCTGGTTTTGCTCATCGGAAGGATGAAGACCTACTTTTTCCGAACCAAGAACGCGGTCCACTTGGAAACTGGAATCGATCGAAACTTAAATTGCAGGAGATCTCGGGAGTCGCGGATTGGCACCGTCACGATCTTCGCCGAACCGGAGCCACAATTCTTTCACTTATGGGCGTGCCGCCACAGATCGTAGATACGTTGCTGTCGCACAAAAACCCAATGTCGAAAGAGGCGGTAAGCCCTGCCTTGCAAAGCTACGCAAAACTCGCAAAGGAAATGAAAGGCATGCCAAACCCCCTTCGAGATGCAGTAGAGACTCTCGCGGAAGCCATCCGAGCAATAGAAGAGGGCGAGCAATAACTCGCCCGAGGAGGGCCATAGCAGCTGATCTTCGTTGCGCGTCATGAGGTACCGCGGGCAATACGCGGATCGCGAACCGCGACGGCACCACATGGTTTACTTTATGGGACAATTGATCGCGACGCGGGCGCCAAGGCCGCGCCCTGCACCGATGATCAGGACGGTTTGGGTGTCGATTGCTTGCGCCATGGTCAGGAGACCTCCGGAAAGAATGCGTGGAAGTGGTGGACGGGACCGTGACCGGAGCCGACAGTCAGGTCGCCCGAGCGGGCGATGGCCTCGGCGATATAGGATTTCGCCCGCGCCACGGCCTCGGGCAGCGGCAGGTCATGGCCCAGATGCGTCGCCAGCGCCGAGGATAGGGTGCAGCCGGTGCCATGCGTGTTGCGCGTGGCGTGGCGCTGGCCCTCGACCCAATGGGCGCCCTCTGCGGTCAGCAGCAGATCGGGGCTGTCTGGCCCATCGAGATGCCCGCCCTTCAGCAGAACCGCCTGCGGCCCGAGGGCCAGCAACGCCTGCGCCTGCGCTTCCATGCCGGGCCGATCCGTGGCCATCTCGGTGCCCAGCAGGTCGGCGGCCTCGGGCAGGTTCGGGGTGATGATTGTGGCGAGCGGTACAAGCCGGTCGCGCAGGGCCGCCACGGCCTCGGCCGCCAGCAGGCGGTCGCCGCCCTTGGCCACCATCACCGGGTCCAGAACCACGGGCGCGGTCAGGCCCGAGAGCGCCTCGGCCACCGCCTCGATAATCGCGGCGCTGCCGAGCATGCCGATCTTAACCGCGTCGATGCGGGTGTCGTCGCGGATCGCGGCAACCTGAGCGGCCACCATCTCGGGGTCGGTCAGCGTCACGGCGCGCACGCCTTGGGTGTTCTGCGCCGTCAGCGCCGTGATCGCGGCCATTGCGTAGCCGCCACTGGCCGAGATCGCCTTGAGATCGGCTTGGATGCCAGCCCCGCCCGAAGGGTCGGAGCCTGCGATGGACAGGATATTGGGAATCATGGCTGCCTCCATGCGTTGACAAGGGCGCGGGTCGCCGCCTCGGGGTTCGGGGCGCGGGTGACGGCCGAGACAACGGCCATGCCAGCCGCCCCCGCCTGTTTCAGGGTGTTGATGTCGCGCGAGGTGAGCCCGCCGATCGCGATGCTCGGCACGGGCGCGGCCGCGACGATCCGGGCCAACCCCTCGGCCCCGATGGGCGCGGCGGCGTCGGGCTTGGTCGCCGTGGCGCGAAACGGGCCCGCGCCGATATAGGCCACACCCTTGGGGATGCGGGCGCATTGCGCGACGGTCTCGATGGACAGGCCCAGCAGGGCATCTGGTGCGATCCTGTCGCGGGCGCGCAGCGGGTCGCCATCGCCTTGCCCGATATGCAGGTCGGCGCCGGTCGCGCGCGCAACCTCGACCCGGTCATTGACGAAGACGCGCACGCCCATGGGGGTGAGCATCTCGATCAGCGCCTCGACCAGCCGCGCGACCTCGACATCGGGGGCGGTCTTGTCCCGGATCTGCACCGCCCAAGCCCCACCACGGGCGGCGGCCATGGCCTGATCGCGCTGGGGAAGCGGCGCATCAGGGTCGGTCACGACGTAGATCGGGCCGATCATGCCATGGCCTCGATCCGGGCGGCGGTGTCCAGCGCCTCGGGCGTCAGGTGATACAGCGCATCGAGGAACGCCACCTGAAAACTGCCCGGCCCTTGCGCTGTTTCGCCTGCAACCTCGCCCGCGACGCCATAAGCCGCCAGCGCCGCGACGGTGGCGTCAAAGGGGGGCTGATCCGCGCAAAAGGCCGCGATGACCCCGTTCAGAGAACAGCCCATGACGGTGATCTGGGCCATCATCGGATGGCCATTGGCAACGCGCGCGGCGCGGGGTCCGTCGGTGATGAAATCGACCGGCCCCGAGACGGCGACCACCCCGCCGGTGCGTGATGCCAAGACGCGCGCCGCCTCCTCGGCGGCATCGACGCTGTCGCCGGCATCCACGCCGCGCGCGGCCCCGCCCAGCCCCGCCAGCGCAAGAATTTCCGAGGCATTGCCGCGCACCACGCTCGCGCACTTCGGGGGAAAACTTGTTCGTCGTCTTGCTCATCATGCTCCATCCTACTCAGGAGTTGGAGCCTCCGGCAAACCCGGCGCGGTTCAGGCCTCATAATGTTCGCGCCCCGCGCAATACTGACAAAGAGGGCGTATTTCGTTGAAAAACTCGCCCTTGATCGAAGGGCCTTCGGCTGATTCAATTCCCGTGTAGGGTGGGAGGATCCGGCGATGATGGGACCGCGGCAGGAGGCGCAACCGGCGCTGTTCTACGAGTTCTCGCTCGAGGATCATGTCCCGCAGAACCACCTGCTGCGCTCCATAGACCGGTTTGTGGACCTCTCGGGCCTCCGCGCCTACCTTGCCGATTTCTACAGCCACACCGGGCGGCCATCCGTCGATCCCGAGCTCCTGATCAGGATGCTGCTTGTGGGCTATTGCTTCGGCATCAGGTCGGAGCGGCGGCTATGCGAGGAAGTGCATCTGAACCTTGCGTATCGCTGGTTTTGCCGCCTGGATCTCAGCGACCGGGTCCCGGATCACTCGACCTTTTCCAAGAACCGGCACGGCCGTTTCCGCGACAGCGAACTGCTGCGGCATCTATTCGAGACGACCGTCGCGAGATGCATCGAAGAGGGCTTGGTCAGTGGCCAGCGCATGGCCGTGGACGCGAGCCTCATCGAAGCCGATGCCAACAAACAGAACTCGACGCCGAAGGAGGAATGGGACGCCGGGGTGATCAATCTCGCCGATGCACCGCTGGCCGTTCGCGAGTATCTCGAAACCCTCGATGAGGCCGCCTTTGGCGCCGCCAGCGAGGTCCAGCCGAAGTTCACCTCGCATTCCGACCCGGCGAGCCAGTGGACGGCCGCCCGCAAGGGCCCAGCGTTCTTCAGCTATTCCGACAATTACCTGATCGACACCGATCACGGGGTGATTGTCGATGTCGAGGCGACACGGTCTATTCGGCAAGCCGAGGTCGGATCGACCAAAACCATGTTGGATCGGGTGAAGGTCAGGTTCGACCTGCACCCGGAACGCCTGATCGCGGATACCGCCTACGGCACCGGGCCGATGCTGGGCTGGCTGGTAGACCGCAAGATAGCCCCTCACATTCCCGTATTCGACAAGTCCGGACGCAGTGACGGGACCTGGACCCGCGCCGACTTTGAATGGGATGCGGAGAACGACCATTACATTTGCCCCGAGGGGCACGAGCTGAAGCAGTTCCGCCGGAACTACTCCGACCCGAACCGGGGGCCGACCGGCAAAGGCACAGCCCGGTATCGCGCCCTGAAAGAAGTCTGTCAGGCCTGCCCATCAAAGGCACAGTGCTGCCCGAATGCGGATGCCCGCAAGATCACCCGCGAAGAACATGAGGACGCCCGGCAGGTCGCACGGGACATTGCGAAGACCGAGCAATACGTGATCTCGATGAAGCTGAGGAAGAAGGTCGAGATGCTCTTCGCCCATCTCAAACGGATCCTTGGCCTCAACCGGCTCCGATTACGTGGACCATGCGGTGCAAAGGACGAATTCCTCCTCGCCGCAACAGCCCAGAACCTTCGCAAACTGGCCAAGATCCTTCCTGCACCGCAGCAACCAAGAAACGCCTGACAAGACAGGCGCCCACGCCACTTCAGCCGTCGATATTCTGCGCTCGCGAACGGGTGTTTTTCCACAGAATCGGCGGTAACCAGACCTTCGCTGCGCGGAGCCCTAAGGTCAGCGATGCGCAGAAAGCCGACACCCTCCTCGAGCTGCAAATGTCAACGGGGCCACCGCTTAGGCTCCTCCTCTAATGACAGTTCCCTGCAATCCGGATACGCCCGTAGGTTGAAAGCCTGAATCACAGAAGGAGTGAAGTATTGAGAGCATGTCGTGTCAAAGTCAGCGATTTTCGAGGCGTCAAGGACGCGACGATTATGCTTCCCCACCACGCTGTTCTTATTGGCGATAATAATACTGGCAAGACTACACTACTCGAGTCGCTCGACCTGGCGCTGGGTCCAGACAGACTGAACCGTACACCGCCAATTGATGAACATGACTTTTATGAGGGCCGATACCTCGCCAAGGCAACTCCTGACACATCGACCGAGGGTGAGGACGTCTCACCTGAGGGGGGTGACGCTGAGACGGTTGAAGGTGAGCTCGAGAATGTGACGGACGATGCAGCACCGCGCATTGAGATCGAAGTGACGGTGACCGACCTCTCGGAAGAGCAGAAGGCTCGCTTCGGCGACTTTCTCGAATTCTGGGACTCGACCACCGATGCCTTCTACGACCAGCCTGACCCAGCTGGCGTGGACCCAGCCCATGTCGCGGAGGCGCTTCGTGTCACTTTCCATGGTTGGTACGACCCCGAAGAGGATGACTTTGAGGGGCGAACATACTTTTCCCGAAGCCTTTCCGAAGGCGGTTCTCCCGTCCCGTTCAGCAAAAAAGACAAGCAGATATGCGGCTTCTTGTATCTGCGCTCGCTTAGAACGGGTTCACGAGCATTGAGCCTGGAGCGGGGAAGCCTTCTCGATATCATTCTTCGGCTCAAGGAAGTGCGCCCGCAGATGTGGGAAGACACCTTGGGAACACTCGCTGAGTATTCTGTTGCCGCTGACCCGGCTCTCGGCATTTCAGGTGTTCTTGAGAGCATCAACAAAGCCCTGAAGAAATACGTCCCCAAGGAATGGGGCGTCGAACCACATCTGAAGGTATCCAATCTGACCCGTGACCACCTCCGAAAGGTGATCACGGCGTTTATTGCCACCGGTGAAGGCAAACATGCTGCGCCTTATTTCAGACAGGGAACCGGCACCATCAACATGCTCGTTCTGGCCATGCTGTCCCAGATCGCAGCCGATAAGCAGAACGTCATCTTTGCGATGGAGGAGCCGGAAACCGCCATACCGCCCTATGCACAGAAAAGGATTGTGCACGAAATCCGCAAACTGGCCTCGCAAGCCATCTTCACTTCTCATTCGCCCTACGTGCTTGAGGAGTTTGCGACGGAGGAAACTGTAGTTCTCGGTCGTGACACGGATGGGGCTCTCTCTCGAAAGCCGATTGTGCTCCCAGATAATGTCAAACTGAAGCGTTACCGGCAGGAATTCCGCACCCGCTTTTGTGAAGGGTTGTTGGCACGCCGGGTCCTGATCGCCGAAGGCCCGACAGAAGCGTCCGCCTTTCCAGTGGCGTGCCGGAGGCTCGCAGAGATCAATCCTGGCACATACAGCTCCCTCGAAGCCTTGGGCATTTGCGTCGTCGATGCCGATGGAGAGAAAAACATCCCGGGCATGGCAAAGCTGTATCGAGAACTCGGAAAACGCATTTTCGCTCTATGCGACCAACAAGACGCCGCGAACAAGACCCTGATCGAGGCGGAAGTTGATATCCTACTCATGCATACCGAAAAGGGCTTCGAGGATCTTGTGCTGAAAGGCACAAATGAAGATGCGCTCAAGCGCTTCGCCGCTCTTCTCGATTGGCCCGGTCACCTTACCAGCAAGTATCCGGACCCATCCGCCGACGTTTTCAATGCACTTGCCGATTATTTCTCATGGTCGAAGGGGAATTGGGGCATCGCCGACTTCTTCGCCCAATGCGCAGAGGATGAAATTCCGGAATGGGTACGAAATGCCTGTTCTCAACTGAAAACGGCCTGCGACCCAACCCCGCATTTGGATGATGCGGCTGAACCCGTCGGCGAGAGCGATGCTGATCCGGGGGCGTCTGCGGATGGAGCTGACTGAGAAGCAAATCCAGGTCTTGGATGCTGACGGCCACCTTCTTGTTACCGGAGGGCCGGGGTCCGGCAAGACAACCATTTCCATATTCAAGGCCGCTCAGGTTGCCGAGGCTATCCTCCGGCCAGGGCAAAAGGTGCTGTTTCTGAGCTTTGCCAGAGCGACAGTATCTCGGGTCGTGGAAGCTATCGAATTTGAGCAAAAAATCCCCAAGGAAATCAAACGCCGGATAGACGTTGAGACCTACCATTCCTTCTTTTGGCGCATCCTCAAGGCGCACGGTTACCTCGCAGGTCTTCCGAGGGACCTCACGATTCTTACGCCTTCCGCCGAAGCGATTGCCCTTTCCGACATTCGCAACAGCCACGGAGCCGACAACAAACTGAGCGACCCTCAGAAACAGGCAAAGCGAGCGGCGGAGACGGCTAAAAGATACCGTCTGGCAACTCACGAGGGCCGCGTGTGCTTCGACCTCTTCGCGCCGTATGTCGGCGATCTGCTGCATGGAAGCCAGACACTGAGGCGGCTTATCGCCACCATGTATCCCGTTATCATCCTTGATGAATTTCAGGATACGAACCCAGAGCAATGGCGTGTGGTTCAGGCGCTCGGAGCCTTCTGTCGCCTCATTGCACTTGCTGACCCGGAGCAACGCATTTTCGATTTCATCGGGGCCGATCCGGAACGACTGAATCATTTCCGGTGCACCTTTGCTCCAACCGAGATCGACTTCGGTACCGACAACTATCGAAGTAGCGGTACGGACATCGCCACATTCGCGAACGACATTCTGAAGGGCACCTTTAGCCAGAGCTCCTACACCGGTATCGATTTTGAGCTTTTCGACCCCTTCCCGGACCCGGCCATGACCAAGCTGATTACGACCACCTATGCTGCACGAGGACGACTTGTAGCGTCCGGTAAATCTGATTGGTCCTTGGCTGTGCTGGTGCCGACGAAGAAAATGACCCGTCTCGTGTCTGACAAGTTTCGGGAACCACCAGCCGGGATGCAGCCCATTGCCCATACCGCTGTCGTTGAACTCGAAGCGGCTATTCTCGGATCAGAGATTATTGCGCATTTGATGCTGCCTGACTTGGGCGACGCTCATTTTTCCGAATTCATTGATCTGGTCTGCAACTTCTTTCAGGGGAAAGGCGGTGATCGGCCGACAACCGGCGCTCTCAAAGAGGCGGCAGCTGTCCGCAGTGCTTATGAAAAGTGGCTTGCGGCACTTGCCGCTGGAAAGAAACCGCATGCGAACAGCATGATACATGCTCTTGCTTCGGTCTACGAGCAAGCGCGCTCAGTCACGTTGACGGGAGACCCTGATAAGGACTGGCGAGCCGTAAGAGCCACGTTGGAAGCAGGGGCGTGTTCCCGGCTGAAGGAAATTGGCTTGGAGGTTCGCAATATTCGTCTCTTAGAGCGTGGTGGCCAATTACGTCAGGACCTCACACAGGACTGGCGGAATAACGGTTCCTATGCAAACGCGCACGCAATCGTTCAGCAGGCTTTTGTCCAAGAGCATTTCGCCACGGGAAGTAAGCCTGAGACTGGTGTGATTGTGATGAACATGCACAAGGCCAAGGGAAAGCAATTCGACGAAGTAGTCATCTTCGAGGGCTGGCCGCGCAGGAATAAGGGAAAGATCGTCGCAAATCTTGACCGTATTGTACGCAACAATGACCGTGACGAAATCAATGACGGATCACGCCAGAATTTCAGGGTAAGCGTCACCAGAGGGCGACAGCGTACAACGATTTTGACACCAAAAGGTGACCCGTGTGTACTGCTGCTTCCTGATGAGTAGGAGGAAACCCAATATCCGTACGCCCTCGGGCTTTGCAACTGCATCAAAGGTCCAAATCCTGCCCTTCTTGCGGGGCATTCCGGCGTGAGCGGCGGTAGGAATCATGTCCGCTTTTAGTTGGTAGCATTAATCCAGCGCGATCAGCATAAAGGGCAGCTCTGGGCCGATTTCGCGCGCTGGTAAAAGGAGACCCTGTCCGAAATGTCTATTCTGTAGCAGGCGCTGACCCTTCGCCACCGGCCGTCCGCGAAGGTAGCGGGACGATGTATTCCCGTGGATAGTCCAGCCGTCAAACTGAAAACCGGGTGGCCGTCCGACGACATCTAACGTTTTCTCTTCAATCGAAATTGTGCAGACCGTCGAGAATTGAATGCTTCTCGCCTCTGAGACGGCGGTGCGCGGAAATTAAAGAAACCCTCGGAAAAAGTTGAGAATGGGGATGTTTCACCCCATGGGGATGATGTTGTCCCTTTCTCAACAGGCGACGGAAACAGAGGAAAAAGCGGCAATCGGCAGAATTGGGCGGAACGGGCTCATAGCATCAACTCCACCCGGGTCGTCCGCCGCCCTTCGATGTAATCCTCGAATTCATTGGCGGATTTCAGCCCCTCTGCATGATCATAATGCCGTAGCGTAATGGCCTCGTCCACGTGTCTGAGAAGCGTCTTCGCGGCGTACGCGCCACCGACCAGATGTTCCGAAGCCTCCGTGGCGACATTGTCGCGCAAACGGTGGATCGGGATACGCACGCCGAACTCCCGCTCGGTCAGGTTCCCCGTCAAGCGGCCCAGCTGTTTCGACATGATGGCGCCCCGCTTTCCACGGACCGATGGGAAGAGGTGAAGACCGTCGTCGAAGAGCGGACGATAGAACGAGCGATAGGCATGCAGCGCCTCTGCGAGCCCGGCATTCTCGAAGACCACGTCATAGCCTTCCCGGGCCTTGCGCGCCTCGGGGTATTTCAGGGCTTCCCCGGGCAGGACCACATGCAGATACTTGCGGTCGATCAGATTGAGGGTGCGGTCGAATTCGAGCCAGGTGAGCGCCCGGGCACGCTCAGGGAGCGCGGCCCCTACGGCCAGGATGAGACCGTTGCGAAAGATCGTTGCCGCCCGGACACCCCGGACGGGCCGTGAATGCGCCTCCGCCATCATGCGGAAGCCGAACTGGTAGAGCATGCTTGCGCCCACGAGCTGACTGCCGGTCTTCGTCGAGGCCCCCTCCGCCCTTGCCCGCTCGCGCCAGTCGGCAACCACGAAACCACAGGCGGTCGACCGGAATTGCCCACGTGTCGCCACGGGCAACCCGGCGAGGATCCTCTGCAGGTAGTTCGCGGCAGTGCCGGTGCTTGTGGGCAGCCGGTCGGACACCGGTTGAACGAGGCGACAGGCATATCGATGAAGCGCCGATGCGGTAGGAAGCAGAGGAATCCCCTCTGCGGCACAGTAGGTGACCCAACGGCTAAGCGCAGCGAGAACCGATTTTGTGTAATCAACACTCCAAATCGTCTTTCCGAGAACCGCCTGCCCCTTCTTCGAGACCGTGATCTGCTCGGCAAGTGGCTCCTGCCACTCGGCCGGCAGAGACGCGATCATCCGCCCAACCGCCTCCCAAGGGCATCGGTCGGGCGGCTTGATCGAAACACGCGCCTCCCTCAACACGCGCGCGAAGTGCGCGGTCTTCTCGGTGCCCAGGGCATTGGCCGCCATCCGTTGAAGATAGGAGAATTCGGCAAAGGCCGTTACACCGACCTCGTCGATCCGGACGGCCAAGTGGTCGGTCAACGCCTCGCGCGACGGAGCGGAGTCCAAGGGCGATGCGCCGCGAAGCTTGCGCAGGAGGGCAAGGTGATCGTTCATCATGTCATGTCCGAGAATTCGATAGGTTTCCGGACGGCCGCTCACGCACCCGTCTTCGCCTTGGTTTCGAGGTAGGTCTGCCAGCCATCCATGACGAGCGTCTCGTCGAGCTCGGCATAATATTCGACGGTGGTCTTCAGGCTCTTGTGCCCAAGCAGGCGCTGGACGCGCGGCAGGTTGTCCATGCTTGCCTTGAGCCAGATCCATCCGATGAGATGTCTGTAGAGATGCGGGTTGATCTGCACCCCGACATGCTGGTGCAACAGGCGCGTGACGCGTTTCAGGATCGCGCGATAAGGCGCGTTGATCTTGAATTTGCCACCTTCCTGACGCGGAAACAGGTACGGATTCTCTGCATCTTCGGAGTGCAGGAGGATCGGGCGGATCTTGTTGATATAGTTTTCCATCAACCGGCTGGCGCGGTCCCCCAGGTGAACGACGTAGTCCGGATCGCCTGCTTTCCGCCCCTTCACCTCTGGCGCGGGGATCGTAAGAACCGCCTTACCATCCTGGTACGCGATCCAGTCGAGATGTGCCTCAATCACGTTCGAGCTGCGTGGCGCGCGCGTGAGCAGGATGTCATGTGCCAGCACGGCTGCGATATCGCGTGCCAATTCGACGTCGATGACGTCGAGGCGATCCGGCAGGACGCCCGTCTTCTTCCTGACCGCCTTCCGCCGTCGATCAATCTCGGTGTTGATACCCGTCATCACGGTGCCGGACAGGTCGATTGTCGACTGGATGCGGGCTTCGGTGAATTCCCGCAGTTTCTTCTTGTTCTTCGGGGCTATGCCACGACGGCCGGTCTCGTAAAAGCGGATCAGGGAGCGGATATCCTCGACCTCCTGTTCCGACTTGGCGGCGTAGCCGACGGCGATCTTCTTCATTGCCTTGAGTACGGACACAAGATATCCGGTGTCCTTTCGTCCCCCGTTGGCCTCGTAGAGAGCGGCGGCAGCGGCCTGCAAGATATGGTAATCCGTGAGAGCATGCATGCCCGGCACGACTATGTCGTGCGACGCTACCAAGGCCTTCGCGAGAGAGATGACGTAGCCGCGGCGAGTCGCGATGGTGTCCTCGGACCAGCGGTAATCGGTGGTAAGGAACCCGTATTCCCGCATCTTCGACTCGCGGCGCTCCACACGCGCCACCGTTGGGGGATTCCCCCGGCAACCTCGACTTCTCAGCCATGCTCTTCTGAAGCCGAGCCTTCATCTCGGAAAGCGGATCCGCGTCCCGCTGCTCTTCTCGATCCAGTGCCTCGAGGAAGGCGTCGTAGGTCAGTCCGTCGCGGGAGATCTCTCCCGCCGCCCAAGGGGCCACTCGGGTGTCAAACTCGGTCAGCAGAGCCTCGAGCATACTCGTGTCGACACCGAATTTGTCGCGCTGATCAGAAAATGGCGACGCCACGGCCTTAAACCCGAAATGTGAGGTGCACGGGTGGCTTTCGAGATGGCCAAGAAGCGTGACCACATTGCAGACATGCTTGCGGCATTTTGGTTCCGTCACGACTCCGGTCTCAAGCCGATGCGCGTAGTAGTCTGCCAATGTCTTGGTCGTTATCTTTGCAGGTGTGATCCCGCGATCAAATAGATAGACCATGAACGGCCCGGCCTTCAGTCGGCAGTCCGTCGGGATATCGGAGTCCTTCGCAGCCTTGTAAGCGTCGGCCCAGATGCCGCCGATATCGGCGACACCGCGCGGACGATTGCGAACGCCATGTTGATCGATGGCCGCAAGGATATCGCACTTGTACGTCGACCGGCTTCCTTTCGAGAGACCAAGGCTGACCTCATTATGGCGGTGAAAAAAATCGATAACGTCATGCCGGCAGACCGGTTGGTTTGGATGCCAGTTCGCCTTGCGCATGATCCAACGGACCCGGCTGGCCAAGGTCTTGTGGCCAGCCCCTTCGAGCTTTGCGACCAATTTGCCAAAGGTCAAAGGTGTCGAACCGACCGCAGCACTGACGAGGTCTCGCCCCGTCGCCCGCGAGAGCGCGGCTGACCTGAGACCCGTTTCCTCATCCATTTTGAGGTAGAGTCCGTCCCAACGAAGGAGACGGACGGAATGAAGAGATCACGGTTCAGCGAAGAGCAGATTATCGCGATCCTGAAGCAGCAGGAGAGCGGCCTGGCGACGGCGGATGTGTGCCGGGAACATGGGATCAGCTCGGCCACGTTCTACAAATGGAAAGCGAAGTTTGGTGGGCTCGAAGTGTCGGATGCCCGGAAGCTGAAGGCGCTTGAGGACGAGAACACAAAGCTGAAGAAGCTGTTGGCCGAGCAGATGCTGGACAACGCGATGCTGCGAGACGTTGCATCAAAAAAATGGTGACGCCCGCGGCCAGGCGGGAAGCCGTGGCGCATCTGTGCGAAGCGCACCAGGTGAGCCAGCGGCGGGCGTGTTCAGTTGTCGGGGCGGATCGGTCGAGCGTACGCTATCAAAGCGTGCGCCCGGACGATGCCGATCTACGCAAGGCGATGAAGGCTGTGGCGGCCGAGCGCCGTCGGTTCGGCTATCGGCGGGTGCATGTGATGCTGGAACGACAAGGCTGGCAAGTGAACCTGAAGAAGCTGAGGCGGCTTTACCGCGAGGAGAAGCTGCAGGTGAGGAAGCGCGGCGGTCGCAAACGGGCGCTCGGGACACGCAGGCCGATGCTGGTTCCGGAACGGCCCAATGAGCGCTGGAGCCTGGATTTCGTCTCGGACGCCTTTACAGATGGACGCAGGTTCCGGGTTTTGGCCATCGTGGACGACTTCAGTCGCGAATGTCTGGCATTGGTTGCGGACACTTCGCTTTCGGGGCTGCGGGTCACACGAGAGCTGTCAGCGATCATGGCCAGACGCGGACGACCCAGAACGATTGTCAGCGACAACGGCACGGAACTAACCAGTATGGCGGTGCTCAGATGGTGCCAGGAAACGCGGATCGGCTGGCACTACATCGCGCCGGGAAAGCCGATGCAGAACGGCTTCATCGAATCGTTCAACGGCAGCTTCCGGGACGAGCTCTTGAACGAGACCCTGTTCTCAACGCTGGCCGAAGCCCGTGAAAAGATCGGCGCATGGAAGGAGGACTACAACCGAAACAGACCCCACTCATCCCTGGGCAATCTCACGCCGCAGGAGTTTGCAATGAAATCGAGACTGGAAACGAAGGCCGCATGAGGCCAGAAATCAACCGACGGATTCTCCTGAAGGCTGGAGGGAAGTCGGGTCTCAGGTCACGGCCAACGTTTTGTGCCGCGACTTTAGGCCTTCAATTGACAGGATTGCGGATACGGTTTTCTCACTCAGTCCTGCCCGCAGCGAAAGAGCGCGCATGGATTCACCGGTTTCTTTCAGGTACGCTTGCAGTTCATTGCGAACGGTCATGGTCTTGCCTCTTGTGAACCTGCGACCGTTACTCGTCATCGAGCTCGAGAGCCGGCCTTCCATCATTAGAAGGCCGGGATCGATGCTCGAAGAGGACGACGTCTTCTTCGGTGGCGAACCACCGGCGTCCCAGCTTCCGGGCAGGCAGCTTCACACGCCCGTCACCGGTGGGGCAGCCCTTCCGGATCCAGTCGATTATGCAGCGCGGCGTACATCTGAAACGGGCTGCAAGTTCCTCTGTCGTATATATTTTTCTCTCCATTTCCGTTCTCTCCTTACTCGGCATGAACGGAAATAGGGAAACGAGGGCGGCGAACCCAAACACCGCGTCAGGAATTTACTGACATGGCCTTGAGGTGTTTCTGGCAAGTTACCCGCCCCCTTACCAAATCACTCCGTGCCTGTAAGGGGCAGATGGAGCTGGACGACATTGCTCTCCAGATCATCTCGGGCGTCCCGATAAAGGTGGGAAGCCGGATTGGACCTTTCGCGGCCACGGCACAGTTCGCGCAGGCGGCGTTCATTGCGCTTGCGCTCGTTCAGCAAGAGCCGCGCTTTAATCTCGTCCCGGCGCCCCTCGATGGCCGAGGATTTCTCCCGTGCATCACTTGTTGCATCGAAAAGCCCGGGCATTTCCTCGATCTGGTTCAGGACTGAAAGGATCTCCCCGATCTCGCCTTTCTCGAACTGCGCACGCTGCTGCTTGCTGAGGGCCCGGCTAACCTCCCGGCCGGTCACAGGCTTGCCCGCGTCCGACACGCGCGCTCTTGCATCGGCGGCAACTTGGATCCGGGAGGTTTTCGCGCGGTCGTACTGCTGGACGATATGGAGCGCACTGAGGAAATGATATTCGGCGAAACGGGTTGCGAGGTCAGCGGTCTCTATATCGACTGGTCGGCGCGACTTCCCAAGCAGGAAATGCAGAACCATGAGGTACCGAAGCACGGCGAAACCAATCCTCCGTATAAACGACTTCGGAAGCGCGCTCTGCCCCCATGACTGGCGCAGACCGGACCACCAAGCCTTGAGATAAGGTAGAACCTCGTCGTTCAGCGTGTAGGCCTCGCAGGCGCCGTCTTGGTCGCAGAGCGCATCCCAGATCTCTGCGAGGCAGTCGCGGCGCGGATCCACCTTCGGACCCTCGAAATAGAGGAAGTGATCGAAGATGTCCGTGTCACCCCGCGGGACAGCGACATAGTAGCTGAACCGCTGACAGAAGCCGTCGAGCATGCTGCTGAGGTCGATATCATCCCGCCAGGTCTCATCCACCGTGAGCCCGTGAAACGTGAAATACGGCCGATCGATGACGAGCTTGTTCTTCTCGCTCTTGAGCCGGTTCGCGATCGGCTTGTGCGAATACGCATCGAGACACCAGGGCTTTATGCGGCGATAATTTCCGTCGGTAAGGATGCTCTTGAAGGTCTTCCCGACCTCATCCTGAAACCAGAACGCGCCGTTATTGTCGTTCAGTTCCACGATCCATTGGGCATCGGTGCAGCCGGTCGCGAGACGGTTCAATGGGAGGCCCTTACCCCGTGAGATGATGCGGTCGATTTCCTCGGAAGCGAGCGTCTTGGAGGAACCCGAGCCTGCAAGGCCTATGGTCCACAGGGTCGGCAGAACGCGTCCGACCCCCGGAACCTCGAGACAGGCTCCGTTCTGCGTAAGGAAGGAAGCTGTGATCATGACGACATGCATGACCGGCAAGGCATAAGAAATGTCCGTATCCTCGAAATGGCGTACGATGCGCTCCAGAAAACTGCCCTTGGGGATCAGGTTCCGGACATCGAATTCCTCAGGCGCGGCTTTGACTGCCAGCATTTGAATCAGCGCATCGCGTTCATATTTCTTGAGGCGGCGTGTACCCTTGCGTGTTTTGACGGTGAGTTCGCGCAAGAGGGCGTGTTCTGCGGTGGTCGGGGTCTTTCGTGTTGTGGTCATTTTTGCCTCTGCCATGCTGGTAGGCAGGACGTGCATTCATCGATTTCCCGACGGAAACGAACGCCGACAACTTTCACATAAGCCATTGTGAAAATGTCTTTTTTTTCGATCTAACGAGCCGACAGCGAGCCGACAAGTTGCTGCGCGAATTTGCTTCGCCGTCTTGTTGGTTGTCTGAAGCATTTGTAATGTTCCGGCGCCGTCCGCGGGCGGCGCCGGCTGGTTCCTGGCACGAATACTGGCACCCCCTTCTTCAGGGCGCAGGTATCATTTCTGCGCGCTCAAAGGTGTCGCCGGATCGCTTGCTCAGCTCGCAGGCGGTGCAGGGCATTGTTTCGGGCATGTTCGAAATCCCGCAGCAAGCCCATCAATCGATCAAGCTCTTCCCCTCTTTCCGTGAGGATCGGCAGATCAATCACATCGCCGACCGCACCGAGTTCCGGATCGTAATGGCCATCGAACACCCGTCTGTGGCCGCGATGTTCTCCTGCCAATTCGCGGGAGATGATGTCCCTCAGGGCCGCGATCGCGCCGCTGACGCTCTCCCGGAGAAGATCGCCATTTTCGAGGTCGGTGAGGCATCGCAGTGTCGTTGACCGCTCTGCAGCCGAGCCAGGCGCAGTCAGGCGTACTGCATCGGCAAACAGTCTTACACTTTGATGCGCGGCGGCGGTGATTGTGTCGAGATCTTGGTCATCGATATGGTGCACGAAATATCCCTTTCTGTGCTGAGCTGACCCTTCGCCAGCTCGTCAGAAACGGCCCCTGTCGTGGCAGGGGCCGAGAAATCACGCAGCGATGGAGGCTTGCACGATTTCGTCCGATGTCTTCAAAAACTCGACGAAATCCTCCAAGCGATCCGACATCAAACAGATATCGTGGACTCGCGGGTCGTCCGGCTCGACAAGGCCGAAGTAACCGCATTCGTCCGGCTCAAGCTGCCCTACCCGCTCGAGACTGAGAAGCGCGAGCAAAGCATTGAGTTCCCTGATGCAGGATTTGCTTGAGAGAGTTCCGTCTTTGACCGCTTCACACAGCGCCAATGCGCGGCGTTGCCACCGGTCTCCGCCAAGAGCGGCGGCACATGTCCGAAGTGCGGACCCGTATTCGTTGAGAAACCGGCGGGTTCGTGCAACAGCATCCGCGTTCGGCGATATGCCATGTGCATTGGTTTTCGGAAATTTTTGCATGTTGATCTCCAAGGAATGCTGCCCGATCGGCAGCGTCAGAAACAGGTTCCCTCCTTTCCGGGTTAGAGGGCTTCACAGGCGAAGACCCTTTCGTTGAGCCCGCTTCCCTGCTGCGCGCTCTCATCAAGAGGAGCGCGCAGCAGGGAGGCAGGCGAACGCATAGGCGGCATACTTGGGTTCACCGCTTGAGAAGGTGGTAGGGCCCTTGGAATCCGCCCCGTAAAAATTGAACCGCTGGACACTCGCCTCACACCGCATCGAACCTCTGATCGAGATCACAAGAATTGATCCCACGCAGGTTTCCGAAGATAAAAGGCGCAAGCAATTCAAACGACTGGCGAAACAGCGCCAAGGAAGAGACGGCAGATGACCATCGAAAAGACGCTTTTTGCAGCCGCCGACAAAATGCGCGGGTCCATGGATCCGGGCGAATACAAGCATGTGGCCCTCGGTCTGCTCTTCCTCCGCTACATCGGCGTGGCCTTCCAGCGGAAGTATGACGACCTGCTCCCCGAGGGCATGGATGTGGCCGAGGATGTCGATGAATACCTTGCCGAGGGCATCTTCTGGGTGCCCGAGGCCGCGCGCTGGAGCACGCTGGCCGCGAATGCAAAGGACAAGGGCATCGGGGTCAAGGTCGACAATGCCATGCGGGCGATCGAGGCCGACAACGAGCAACTCAAGGGTGCGCTCCCCAAGGTCTTCGGACGCGAGGCGCTCGACCCGGCCATCGTCACGGGCCTGATCGACCTTTTCTCGAACATCGAGTTTTCGGGCACGCCAAAGGACTTCGACCTCATCGGCCGCATCTATGAATATTTCATCTCGGAATTCGCCAGCAGCGAGGGCAAGCGCGGTGGCGATTTTCACACTCCGAAACCGGTGGTCGAACTGATCGTCGACATGATCGAGCCGATGAAGGGCCGCCTCTATGAGCCATGCTGCGGCTCCGGCTCCTTCATGGTGCAATCCGAACGCTTTCTCGAAAACCACGCCGGCCGTCGCGCCGATCTGGCCGTCTACGGGCAGGAGCGGAACCACACGACCTATGGCCTGGCCCGGATGAACCTCGCCATCCGGGGCATCGTCGCGAACATCCAGTGGAACGCCGAAGGCACCCTGCTGCGCGATGCCTTCCCGGACGAGAAATTCGATTTCGTGATGGCCAATCCGCCGTTCAACATCTCGGACTGGTCCGGTGATATCCTGGCCGAGGACCGGCGCTGGAAACACGGCACGCCCCCGGTCGGCAATGCCAACTTCGCCTGGATGCAGCACATCTACGACAAGCTGGGCAGCACCGGCATCGCGGGCGTCGTCATGGCCAACGGCTCCATGTCATCGATGTCGAGCGGAGAGGGCGACATTCGCCGCGCCATGGTCGAGGCCGAGGCGGTGGACGCCATGATCGCCCTGCCGGGGCAACTCTTCTATGGCACGCAGATCCCGGCCTGCATCTGGATCCTGGCCAAGGACAAGTCGAACGGCGTCGCCAAGGATGCCAAGCTGCGCGACCGGCGCGGCGAGGTGCTGTTCATCGACGCCCGCAAGATGGGCGCGCTGGTGCCGGGTTCGCGCAAGCAGAAGGAGCTGTCTCGCGAGGAGATCGCGCGCATTGCCACTGCCTATCACGCCTGGCGTGGAGAGCCGGACGCGGGCGCCTATGCCGACGAGCCCGGCTTCTGCAAGGCGGCCTCCACGGAGGAGATCTCGAAGCACAACTACGTCCTGACCCCGGGCCGCTATGTCGGCGCCGGCGCGGCCGAGGAGGATGGCGAGCCCTTCGAGGAAAAATTCGACCGGCTGACGGCGGACCTGCGGGCGCAGTTCGCGGAGGGTCGACGGCTGGAGAATGAGATAGAGGCCCGGCTGGAGAGCTTGGGATGACCGGCTGGCAGTTGCGAACCCTGGAAGACATTGTCGACTTCAGCAATGGCCTGAACTTCTCAGAGAAAAACGACGGCGTTGGCCTGAAAATCGTTCGCGTGAAGGACTTCGGGGATCGGCATTTCGTCGACTGGACGGAGCTATCAGAAATTAACCCAACGGGGCTGAAGATATCGGAAAAAGTCTATCTGGAGCCAGACGATATTGTCATTGTCCGGTCCAATGGGAATAAGGACCTCGTCGGGCGTTCGATGATCTACGCAGGACCGGCGAGGACCACGGCATTTGCCGGTTTCTGCATCCGAGCTCGGGTAAGGAAATCGCAGGCCCTTCCGAAGTTCGTTCATTACTGGTTGAGATCGCCGACGACGCGAGAAAAGCTGAGCCGCGAGGGCGGTGGAACAGGCATTCAGAATGTCTCGCAGGGCCTTTTGAAGATGCAGGAGATCGCGCTTCCCCCTTTATCCGAGCAGGAACGGATTTCTGGGACACTGGCTGCCCTCGACGACAAGATCGAGCTGAACCGCCGGATGAGCGCGACGCTGGAGGAGATGGCGCGGGCGCTCTATCGGTCCTGGTTCGTGGATTTCGACCCCGTCCACGCCCGCGCCCTCGGCCAGCCCCCCGTCCACATGGCCCCCACCACCGCCGCCCTCTTCCCCGACAGCTTCGGCCCCGACGGCCTGCCGAAGGGGTGGGAACGTCGGCCATTCTCCGATCAGGTCGCGATTATCAGCGGTGGCACCCCCAAGACAGGTGTGCCGGAATACTGGGGAGGCGAAATTCCGTGGTATTCGGTCGTCGATGCGCCCGAAGCCGGAGCGGTCTTCGTTCTTGATACCGAAAAGAAGATCACTGCTGCTGGCTTTGATAGTTGCTCAGCGAAAATGATCTCCGGAGGCACAACCATTATCAGCGCAAGGGGCACCGTGGGCAAACTGGCGATGGCGGCAGGCGACATGGTTTTCAACCAGTCTTGCTATGGCTTGCAGGCGACCCGTCAGCACACGGGTGAGTTCGTCTATTTCTCCGCTGTTCGCGCGGTGGACATCCTGCAATCTATGTCTCATGGGTCGGTCTTTTCCACAATTACGCGAAAGACCTTCGACGGTCTCGAGATTGTCTATGCGCCAGATCCCGTTATCAAAGCGTTCGCCGGGCAAGCCAGTGTAATGCTTGAGCGAATTCTTGGCGCTCAACGAGAGAGCCAGACCCTCGCCGCCCTCCGCGACACCCTTCTCCCCCGCCTCATGTCCGGAGACCTCCGCATCCGCGAGGCCGAGAAGCAGGTCGAGGAAGTCCTATGAGCGAGCCTGCGGCCGACTGGCTTTTGACGGAAGAGGATCTGGGCTTGCTCCAACTTGTTCGAGACGAGATCTGGTCGTGGCGATCGGTCTGTCGTGGTCCCGAACACCTGCTTGCCTTGGGTGCGATCGTTTCTGGTGTAGATGCGCTTTTGGCCGGGAAAACGCCAGACGCCGCAGCGACGGTTTCGTTCAATCATGTCGCCAGCGGAGAGAACAGATCGACCGCGATCTCTTTGAACGAGGATACCTTGGCGCTTTCCCATTCCGCCCAGTTTTATAGCCCAGCCGCTGGTGGCGATAGCGAAAGTCACGTCGACGCTCTCTTCGACCAGAACGGTCGATGCAGCGAGGTTGGCGTTGCCGATTGGTTGAATCTTTGTGCTGAATTGCGCCCACTGGCCAATGAACTTGAGGTTGAAATTCACACGTTTCCTGAAGTGTAAGGCTCTCCATGTTCCAGATTGACCGTTCCGCCAACCGCCTGCGCAAGCTCGAGCGCACCAGCTTCTCCGAGGTCGGGTTCCGAGAGCGGGAGCATCTTCAGGAATGGCTTGCCACCATGCCGGACGCCCTCTGCGAGGCGATGAGCGAGGGTGAGGACGGCCTTCTGATCATCCAGAAGGAGTTCGACGGGTTCGATGGCACCCGGGAGCGGCTGGACCTGCTGGCGCTGGACCGGACCGGGCAGCTTGTCATCATCGAGAACAAGCTGGACGATTCCGGCCGGGATGTCGTCTGGCAGGCCCTGAAATACGCCGCCTATTGCTCGAGTCTGAAGAAGGCTGAGATCGTCGGCATCTTCCAGAAGTATCTCGACCGCCAAGGCGGCGGAGACGCAGCCGGGCTGATCTGCGAGTTCCTTGGTGAGGACACGCTGGACGAGGTCGTCCTGAACGACGGCACCAACCAGCGCGTCGTCTTCATCGCGGCAAATTTCCGGCGTGAGGTGACGGCGACGGTGCTCTGGCTGCGCGAGCACCAGATCGACGCGCGCTGTGTGAAGGTCGTGCCCTACCGGTTCGGCGAGGAGATCTTCGTCGACCTCCAACAGGTGATCCCGACGCCGGAGGCGGCCGATTACATGATCCGGATGGCTCAAAAAGAGAGTGAAGAAAGATCAGCCAGCACCGCACAAGGTCATCGGCACAAGGTCAGGCTCGCATTCTGGCAACAGGCCTTGGAAAAACTCCGAGAAGACGGATCATCAAGGCATCAGAATGTCAGCCCCACTAAGGAGAATTGGCTGAGTGTCGGAACTGGCGTTTCGGGCTGTTCTTACACCTTGGTGCTGTTGAAGAGCCAAGTGCGCGTGGAGGTCACCATCCAGAGAGCGAGCGCCGCAGAAAACAAATGGATCTTCGATCAGTTGTTTGCACAGCGAGAAGTGATTGAGCACGAGTTCGGCGAAAAGCTCGATTGGCATCGCAATGACGATCAGAAGCGATGCCTGATCAACTTGTCGCAGCCCTGGGATGGCTTCGACTCTGAGAACTGGCCTGACATGATCTCTTGGATGAGTGGTCGAGTCAGGCGCCTTGAAGCCGCGTTCGCAGAACCTTTGACGCAATTGAACCAACGCCTGAAGGCAGGCGAGGCAACGATATAATGGCTTGGAACTCGGAATCAGACCTTGAAGACTGGATGATGGGGAAGCTGGCCGGGCTGGGCTATGCTGCAGATTCCGGCGCCGAGATCTCACCCGAGAAGCGCGATCCGGAGCGCCGCAGCTTCCACGAGGCGATCCTGCGGAAGGTCTTCGAGAAGGCGGTGCGGCGCCTCAATCCCGGGCTGCCTGACGGCGCCGTGCAGGAAGTGATGGCCCGTGTGACCGATGAGGTCTTCGCCGGCGACCTGATGGCCGAGAACCGCCGACTGCACGGCCTGATGACGGGCGGCGTCCCGATCACCTACTTCAGCCAGGGAGAGGAGCGCCATGAACGGGCGCGCCTCATCGATTGGGGCGATCAGGACAACGCCTGGCACGCCTTCAACCAGGTCGACATGGTTGGGCGGAACCTGCGCATCCCCGACATCGTGATCTACCTGAATGGTCTGCCCTTGGTCGTGGTGGAGCTGAAGGGCACGGAGGGAGCTGATATCGAGGCGGCCTTCAACCAGATCGAAACCTACAAGGCCGACATCCCGAACCTGTTCCGGACTTCGGTCTTTTCGGTGATCTCCGACGGGTTGAACGCGCGATACGGCACGCTCTCGGCAGGACTGGATCGATTTATGAAATGGCGGACCGTCGATGGCGAGACCATCCTTTCGGAGCGTGAAGGGCTCGCTCTGAACACGCTGACAGAAGGGCTGCTAAACCGGCCTGTTCTTCTCGACATGCTGCGCTGGTTCACCGTGTTCGAGGACGAGGGCAAGGGGCCGATCAAGAAGGCGGCCGGCTATCATCAATTCCACGCAGTCCGGAAGGCCATGGAGTCGATCATCGGTGCGCGCGGTGACAATGGCAAGGGCGGCGTCATCTGGCACACGCAGGGCTCCGGAAAATCGCTCCTGATGACCTTTCTCGCCGGTCGAGCAATGCACCTGCCTGAGCTGGAGAACCCGACTGTCCTGATCCTGACCGACCGCAACGACCTCGACAACCAGTTGTTCGCCACGTTCGGTCGATGCAAGGATCTTCTCGGCGAGATGCCGGTGCAGGCTGACAGCATCCAGGAGTTGAAAACGCTGCTGAACCGGCAGGTCGGCGGCATCGTATTTTCAACGATTCAAAAATTCCGACCGGAGCGCGGTCAAGACTTCCCCGAGCTCACCGATCGCTCCAACGTCATCGTCATGGTCGATGAGGCGCACCGGACACAGTATGGGTTCGAGGCCAGAATGGATCAGAAGACTGGCGAGCTTCGCCATGGGCTGGCCCATCACCTGCGCGCAGCATTGCCGAGGGCGGTCTACGTTGCCTTCACCGGCACGCCGGTGGAATTGGTCGGCGCAAACACGCGGTCGGTGTTCGGCGACTATATCGACGTCTATGATATCGCTCAGGCAGTCGAAGATGGCGCAACGGTTCCGATCTACTACGAGGGACGTGTTGCCCGCGTAGAGATCGCCGACGATCTGCGCGACAGCCTCGACGAGGAATTCGACGAAGCGACCGAGGCGCTGCCCGAAGATGAGGCAGGGGCAGCCGCCAGGAAGTGGTCGCAGATCGAGAAATTGGTTGGCGCTGGTCCGCGCCTTTACGCGGTGGTCGCTGACATCCTCGAGCATTTCGACGCCCGCCTTGAGGCTATTGACGGCAAGGCGATGATCGTCTGCATGAGCCGCCGGATCTGTGTCGAGGTATACGAGCGCATCGTCGCTGCCCGCCCCGATTGGCATTCGGAAACCGACGAGTCCGGCGCGGTGAAGGTCGTCATGACTGGAAACGCCACCGATCCGCCGAATTTCCAACCCCACATTCGCAGCAAGGCGAAGCTGGAAGCCCTCAGAAAGAGATACAAGGACACTGGCGACCCGCTCAAGCTGGTGATTGTCCGTGACATGTGGCTGACCGGCTTCGACGCGCCTTGCATGCACACCCTCTATGTCGACAAGCCCATGAAGGGACACGGATTGATGCAGGCGATCGCGCGGGTGAACCGGGTCTTCGCCGGAAAGCCCGCCGGTCTTGTTGTCGATTATATCGGCCTTGCGGCCGATCTGAAGAAAGCTCTCGCGCATTACTCGCAGGGGGATCAGGCTCAGACGGGCGTCGACGAGCGCGAGGCCGTCTCGGCGTTCCTGAGTGCGTTGGATGTCGCACGTGGCTTGTTCCATGGGTTCGATTATTCCCGGGTCCTCGGCGGCACGGCGGCGGACCGCATCGAAATCCTGCCGGCGGCGGCGGACCATGTTCTCCACCAGGCGCGTGCAGATGGGAAGGAAGGTCACAAGGATTTCGGTAAGCGGTTTTTGGATGCCGTTGCGGCGCTGGCCAAGGCGTTCAAGCTGGCGGCGGGGTCGCCGGAAGCCAAACAGCACGCCGAAGAGGTGGCCTTCTTCCTGGCGGTGAGGTCGGCCCTCCAAAAGCTCGATGTGAAAGGCGGCGGGGGTCGGAATTCCTCACCGGACTTCGCGATCGAGCAACTGCTGAACCGGGCTGTCGCCTCGACCGAGGTCGTGGACATCCTCGAAGCGTGCGGCTTCGACCGCCCCGACATCAGCGTTCTGTCCGAGGAGTTTCTCCTCGAGATACAACACATGCAGCACAAGAACCTTGCCGTGGAAGCCTTGAAGAAGCTTCTGAACGGGGAGATCCAGGCGCGAACGCGGGGCAACGTGGTGCAAAACCAGAAGTTCTCCGAGCGCCTCACAAACGCGATCGCACGGTATCACAACCGCAGCGTCGATGCCCTTCAGGTGATCCAGGAACTCATCGGCATGGCAAAAGACCTGAGCGCCGAGCCCGAGGACGACATGTCGGAGGCGGAACGGAGCTTCTACGACGCCTTGGCGCAAAACGAGAGCGCGGTGGAGGTCATGGACAACGACCAGCTCAAGGTGATCGCGGCCGAGCTCGTCAGGTCTGTCCGGGAGAATTCCGGCGTGGACTGGTGGCAGCGGGATGACGTACGGGCGAAGATGCGCGTCGCCGTGAAACGGATCCTGAGGCGCT
Organism: Roseibacterium elongatum DSM 19469; assembly: GCF_000590925.1. Lineage (NCBI taxonomy): Bacteria > Pseudomonadati > Pseudomonadota > Alphaproteobacteria > Rhodobacterales > Roseobacteraceae > Roseicyclus > Roseicyclus elongatus. Next base: position 3,412,612 of record NZ_CP004372.1, read on the forward strand.
ACGGTTACCCTCCCGACCTGCAGGCTGAGGCTGTGAAGCTGGTTATCAAGCAAGCCGAGGCAATGGCACGCAGCATGTAGGTGATTTGGGCTGCGCATACTTAGCGGCGTGACTGTTTCACGGAGCACAACTCGGTCGTTCTCACCGGATTTCGTGGTCTTAGGACCACTTGAGGGCAGTGTGACGTATTTCCAACAGACTCGCCGGACGCGCTATTTCTCGAGCATCGATCGATGCGCCGCGGTCGTTGCCGAGTGATTGGCCTTGGACTCGTGCGAGCTCGTCGCGGACCAAGCCGAATCTGTCATGACCCCTCATGGGGGGATGTTGCATGTTCAGCACGGCCGAAGCCGCGACTGTCCTGACCCCTCATGGGGGATGTTGCATGTTCAGCACGGCCAAAGCCGCGACTGTCATGACCCCTCATGGGGGATGTTGCATGTTCAGCACGGCCAAAGCCGCGACTGTCCTGACCCCTCATGGGGGATTTAGCATGTTCAGAACGGCCAAAGCCGCATCTGTCATGACCCCTCATGGGGGATGTAGCATGTTCAGAACGGCCAAAGCCGCGACTGTCCTGACCCCTCATGGGGGAAGTAGCATGTTCAGAACGGCCGAAGCCGCATCTGTCGTGACCCCTCATGGGGGAAGTAGCATGTTCAGAACGGCCGAAGCCGCATCTGTCATGACCCCTCAAGGGGGATTTTGCATGTTCAGAACGGCCGAAGCCGCATCTGTCGTGACCCCTCAAGGGGGATTTTGCATGTTCAGAACGGCCGAAGCCGCATCTGTCGTGACCCCTCATGGGGGATTTTGCATGTTCAGCACGGCCGAAGCCGCATCTGTCGTGACCCCTCATGGGGGATTTTGCATGTTCAGAACGGCCGAAGCCGCATCTGTCATGACCCCTCAAGGGGGTAAGCGAAGCACGAGCGGTTTGATGCGATGCAGATCTGCGAAACATCTTGGCTCGTTGGCCCCGCTACAGGAGAGATGGTTCTCTTCGAACATTCCCAAAATCGAAAAGCCGAAAAAAGTGAAAAAAATGTCCCGCCGCGGATACCTTTGATGTCCTGCCCTCCGCATGACGTCGCCAGTTCCCTGAATGGTACCAGCGCGAACATGCATGGCCTGCATGCATTTAGCCACCTCGACACGGCCTTCCACCGCGCCGGGAACAATCTCGATCCGCTCCATCGGAATTGCGGCCTCCGGGAAAGCCGTCGCCCGCTTGCGTCGCACAAAACCAACCGCGCCTTCACATCATCCGGCGAACGCCGCCGACAGTCCTCGTAGATCACCAATCCCAGTGACCTGAGCAACTACGTCATCGTCTCCATAGAGAGAATCCATCCGTGTAGTCCCACGATAACGGACTCGCAGGACCGAAAAATCACAGGAAGGTGAGGGCTGAACACCGCCCGCGAGACAGACGCGAATGCCAGCCCCGGGACCAATCATGCCGTCTCCACCGTCCGGATCAACCGGATCAGTGCCGCCCCAGCCATGGTAGTGTCGAACCGAAGACATCGCCCGCCTGAGAGGCGAACTGCCACCGGAACAGATCTTACCGACGCAGGTTCGGGCACAACATCACCTGCTGGCCGAAGGTCGAGCGGCACAAAAACTGCGGGCCTGATCCGGAGACCAGAGCCCCTTCCCCTTAGCCTCGTGCCGCCAGGCATACGAAGCTGTCATGCACCTTGGCTGTCGTCGCCTGAAGGCCGTGAACAATACCGGTATACACATCGACGCCCACATGAGCCTTCATGGCGGTGTACCCATTGGTGCCCTTCTTTATGGACGGCGCGTCGATGATCGTAGTACGCACCCGCGTGACCGAGCACAGCGTGATCCCCTTGCCGGCGCGGTGTCCGTTCATCTCGCGAAGGTTTCGTCCGTCAGCCCATGTCGGTCCAGAGGATGGCGGAAGTCGAGGGTAGTCGCCTCTCAATTTGGGGGCGACTCAGACTTTAGCCTGCTTCGGGTTGCATCCGACTGGCTGCATCACTCCGGATACTTCCCTTCGACCACTTTCATGATGAGAGAGTGGCGCCAGCGGCTCGAACGACCTTGTTTCTGCGGTGGCGGAAACGTGCCCCGTTCGATGTCGCGATAGATGCTTGCCTTGGAACGAGCGACAATTTCACAGACCGTCGTGATGGGCAGCAGAACGTCGTGTGGGATTTTTTCGTGACTCATTCTTCTTCTCCAGGTGCTGGACTGGAGGTGAAATGGTGTTGATCGAGTTTCGCCGGAAACGGAGATGTGCCAGTATTCGCGCCTGATGCAATCGATCAAAGGAGGGAAGTCTGTCGTCCCGCTGTCGTCCCACAGCCAAATACAGCGCATTCGCAGCAACCTTACGGGCGCAATAAATCCATATTTCACAGTGGGTTATAAATGGTGCCCGGGGGCGGAATCGAACCACCGACACGAGGATTTTCAATCCACTGCTCTACCCCTGAGCTACCCGGGCACGGGAGAGGCAATCGCGCGACCGCCTTGGGTGAGGCGCGTTCTAGGGCCTTCCTTGCGGGGTGTCCATACCCTCGGGCATGAAAAATCGCCTCTCGCCGGGACCCGCCTTTCAGTGGGGTTTCGACGCGGCGCGGCGCGCCTCTTGCTCGGCGCGCTCTGCGTCCTCCGGGTCTTGCGACGGCACCGCGTAGGAGCCGTTCAGCCAACGCGCCAGATCCACATCCGCGCAGCGTCGCGAACAGAATGGGCGATAGCTTGGCTCTGTGTTCTTGCCGCAGATGGGACAGCTCATCTCGCCCTCCTTTCCGGGGTTGCGCGACCACTCGGCGGCACTATGCCGAACGCACCGCGGGGCCGCAACGGGGGCCAAGGCCACGCTTTACGTCACGGCCACGCGGCGGCTACCAATACCTTGCAACGGTGGGCGGGAGAGACAGATGCTGGTTTCGCGACGGAATGTATTGACGACGGCGGGCGCGGCGGCCCTTGCGGCGACGGGCTGCACACCCGCGCTCGGCCCGAGCGGGGCCGTGGGTGCCGCGGGCCCCAGCGACGATCCGGCCTTTCGCCCGCAACCCAATGCCGCGTATGACGCCTGGGTCGCTGCGTTTCGCCCACGGGCACTGGCCCAAGGCATCAGCGGCGACGCCTTTGACCGGGCCTTTCGGGGGCAGGGCTATCTGCCCGGCGTGATCGAGCGCGATCGCAACCAGACCGAATTCCGCCGCACGACCGAGGATTACCTGGCGCTGGTCGCCTCGGACGCGGATGTCAGCCTCGGCCGTGGCCGCATCCGCCCGCACCGGGCCACGCTCGGGGCGATTGAGGACGCCACGGGTGTCGCCGCCGCGGTCATCGGGGCGATCTGGGGCGTCGAAACGGCGTTTGGCACGCGCCTGGGCGATATTCCCGTGATCTCCGCCACCTCGACCTTGGCGTGGGAGGGGCGGCGCGAGGGCTTTTTCACGGCGCAATTGCTGGACGCCATCCGCATCGTGCAATCGGGCGACACCACACCGGACCGGATGCTGGGGTCCTGGGCCGGGGCCATGGGGCACACGCAGGTCATGCCCTCGGTCTACCAGGAATACGCGGTCGATTTCGACGGGGACGGGCGGCGCGGCATCTGGTCGGCCGATCCGACCGACAGCCTTGCCACCGCGGCCACCTATCTGCAACGCCACGGTTGGCGGCGCGGGCAGCCTTGGGGCATGGAAGTACGCCTGCCAGAGGGGTTCGACACATCGTCCACCGGGCGGCGCAATCGCCGCGCCACCACCGACTGGCAGGCCATGGGGGTCCGGCAGCCAACCGGCGGTTCCCTGCCCGACCACGGTGCGGCCGCCATCCACGCGCCGGGCGGCGCAAATGGTCCTGCCTGGATCCTGTGGCGCAATTTCGATGTGATCCTGCGTTACAACCCCTCGACCAATTACGGCATCGGCGTCGGCTACCTGTCGGACCGGCTGGCAGGAGGCGGACCGCTGTCGCGCAGCTTCGGGCCGGACAGCACCGGGCTGACGCAGGCCGAGCGGCGCGAGGTGCAGCGCTTGCTGACCCGTGCGGGGTTCGATGCCGGCACACCGGACGGGGTGATCGGCCGCGGAACCGAGGCCGCGATCCGCGCCTTTCAACAGGCGCGGGGGCTGCCCGTGACGGGCGAGGCGTCGCCCGACCTGCTGATGGCGCTGCGGCGCGCCTGATCCTCAGCTATGCGCGCCGGGCCACACCTGGGCCAAGGGAAAGCGGTCGCGTTTTCGCTGCACTTCGTAATGGCCCAGCGGCGTCCAGCCGGCCAGCACCGCCTCGGCCCCATCCTGCCGGAATGCGCGGCGCAAGGCGTCCTCGAATACGCGGCGCTCTTTCTTTGGCATCGGCGCGAGGTCGAGCACCACCTGCCCGCCCAAGCCCTTGATCCGCAACGCACCAGGCAGGCTGCGCGCCAGTGCCAGGTTGGCCTTGAGCCCGGCCGAAAGCGACGTATCCCCGCCGGTATTCACGTCAACGGCGACAAGGGCGCGTGTCGGCTCGATAAAGGCAAAGGCATCCCCCGTCAGGCGGAGGCGCGTCGACAAGGCCTCTTCGATCGCGTCCAGCGCGCCCGACGCCTCGAAACAGCCGGGGCGATCCTCGACCTCGTCTGGGGTCGGCTCGGCCCAGTCACGCCAGGCCAGAAGATGCGCGTCGGGGGCATCGACCAGCAGTTCGGCCCGACCGACAGCATCGGCCATCACGGCGGCGGCAAGATCACGCATCGCCGCGATATCCTCGGCCAGCACCTCTTCGGGCTGGTCGCCGGCGGCGCTGCGCAGGATCAGGCCGTGGCCATCGGGCGCGCCCTGCATGGTCGCATGCGCGATTTCCAGCAGGCGGTCGCGCTCGGCCTCGTCCTTGATACGGCGCGAGATATTCAGCCCCGGCGCATCGGGCGTGATGATGGCAAAGCGGCTTTTGAACAGCGGTTTGAGGGTGACCGGCGCGGCTTTGTCCGGCTCGGCCACGCCCGCGACCTGAACCAACAGCGTGGTGCCCGGCGCAAGCCCCTTGGCCGCGCGCAGATACCCCTTTTCGCCATCGCCCAAGGTCAGTGTCAGCCCGCCCTGCCCTTTCATCGGCCGGTCGGCCACCGCGCGGTAGATCGCACCGGGCTGCGGGCCAGCCGTCTCGGGTGGATCGATCAGCAGATCGGCCAGGTGACCATCGACCATCAGGGCCGCCGCCCGGCGACCGGCCACCTGATCGAGGAGAACGACACGCCCTTTCATGCCGCCCCCCAGATGCGCAGGCCAGCCGCCTGCAGCAACTGCGCCGTCTCGGCCATTGGCAGGCCAACGATGGCCGTGTAACTTCCTGAAATCCATGGGATAAACGCCCCGGCCGGCCCCTGGATCGAATAGCCGCCGGCCTTGCCCTGCCAATCGCCTGTCGCGAGGTAGCCGTCGCGTTCGGTCGGGAATAGCGGCTTCATCCGCACGCGCGACTCGACCAGGCGTTCACGGATCGTGTCGCCGGTTTTGACCGCCACGGCCGTGTAGACCCGATGCCGGCGCCCCGACAGAAGATCGAGAAAGCGCCGCGCCTCGGCCTCATCGGCGGGTTTGCCAAGGATGCGCCGCCCCAGAGCCACCGTCGTATCGGCGCAGAGCACAATATCCTCGGGGCCTGCCGCGATGGCAGCCGCCTTGTCACGGGCAATGCGCGCGCAATACGGGCGCGGCAACTCGCCCGGCTGCGGATCCTCGTTGATGGTCGGGGGGGGTGACGGCATCGGGCACAAGGCCCAGAACGCCCAGCAACTCGCGCCGGCGCGGGCTGCCTGACCCGAGGATCAGGCGCACCGTTACTTGAAGCGGTAGTTGATGCGACCCTTGGTCAGGTCGTAGGGGGTCATTTCCACCTGGACCTTGTCGCCTGCCAGAACACGGATGCGGTTCTTGCGCATCTTGCCTGCCGTGTGCGCGATGATCTCATGGCCGTTCTCAAGCTCGACCCGGAACGTCGCGTTCGGCAGGAGTTCCTTCACGACACCAGGGAATTCGAGCATTTCTTCCTTGGCCATGTTCACTCCTTCATTGTCGCACCATGCCGGTGCAGGTAGGCGCTAAATGCGCCTGATCCGCCCGTTTTTCAAGGCTAATCTATGTCGCGGGGCAAAACCTGCGCCCGCGTGGCGCTTTCCGGCCAATGGGCATGGTTCAAGACCGCCCCGTGCGAGCGGACGCGCGCAATCGCCGTTGGATCTACCTCGGCCATGACCCATCCGGGCGCGTTCAGTTCCCCCTCGGCGATCACGCCCGTGGGCGGAAACCCCAGATCCGGCGGCCCGTAGATCGCCGCCGCGCCCACGTTCTCATCGACCGCAGGCGACCAGGCCGCATCGCACACAGTCGGCGCATGCACCACAACGCATTGATTTTCCAAGGCGCGCGCCATCGCCCCCACCCGCACGCGCGAATAGCCGGCCAGGGCATCGGTGCACGAGGGTACGAGCAGGATTTCCGCACCCGCCTCGGCCAATGCGCGCCCCAAAAGCGGGAACTCGGCGTCATAGCAGATCAGGACACCGACACGCCCCAGGCCCGTGTCGAAGACGTGCAAGGGACCGCCCGGCACGACATCCCAGGTTTCGCGTTCGAACCGCGTCATCACCTGTTTGTCCTGATGCCCCAGTTTCCCCGCCGGCCCGCAGAACGTGGCGCGGTTTACCGGGCGCGACCCACCGTCGAAGACCGGCCCCGACGGCGCAAGGATGTGAACGCCATGCTCGCGCGCCAGATCCTCCATCAGCCTGTCGGCGGATCCGGTCCAGCGCGCGGCCGCCGCGAGGCTGGCCTCGAGATCCCCGGCGACATCGGCACCATCGAATGCGGCCAATTCCATGCGACCGTATTCGGGAAACACCAGCAGATCGGCCCCCGCCGCCGCCGCCGCGCCAACCCATTCCCGCGACTTGGCCTCGTAGGCCGCCCAGTCGGCCAGCGCGTCCAGCGGATAGGCTGCAGCCGCGAGTTTCATAGGTGCTTGATCCAGAATTGCAGCGGCTTCTCGGTTTCGGCCTGATCGCCGATATCGCGCCACTGAAACCGCGCGACAACCCCATCAAGCGGCGCATAGCCGCGTTTTCGCCAGAACGGATCGAGGGGGCGATAGCCGGCCGGTCGCGCCGGGTGATCCTGTGGACGGATCACTGAACAAAATGTGGAAAATGTGAAACCGAGGCGCTTTGCATGGGCCTCGCGCCGGTCAAAGAACGCGTGTCCAGCACCCTGCCCGCGAAAGCCCGAAGCAAGAACAGATTCAGCGCAGTAGAAGACTTTATTAAAGTCAATTCTCACAGTTTCGAAGGCCGACGCGAAATCATCCGCATGATCGGATAATGGCATGCCGGTCGAGGCACCCACCATCTCCGACCCGTCAAAGGCGGCGACGACGAGGCTGTCGCCGCGGGCGTAATCGGCCAAATAGGCCCGTTCGTACGCGAGGTCACCGTCATACAGGTAGGGCCAGTCGCGAAACACCGAAATCCGCAGGCGCGCAAGGCTATCCACGACCTGAGTGATCGCGTCACCACGATAGTCGCGGAAGGTCAGGCTCATTCCGAGACCTGCCGCATCCAGTCGGCTAGATTGTAATAGGTGACCACGCGCGTGATCAGCCCACCCTCGACCGAAAAGAACCCGCCGGCCGGCAGGACATAGGTTTGCCCCGTCGCCTCGGGCAGGCCGTCATCCGTCGCCAGATAGGTGCCGTTCACGGTGAACTCGGCGGCGGCGCGCGTGCCATCGGGATGGGCCATCACGAAGACATCCGACAGGCTTTCGCGGTAGCAGCGGGTCATATGGGCGCAGAAGGCACGAAACCTCTCGTGCCCCTCGCGCAGGCCGCCTTCGTTCACATGATGCGCGACATCTGGAGACAGGCAGGCGATCATGCCCTCGACATCCCCCGCGTTGAACGCCGCATAGTAGCGTGTCACCAGGGCCCGCGTGGCCTCCATCGCGTCGCTCATGTTGCGTCCTCTCCGGGTTCCGGAGGGGGGGCCGAACCGGTCCACCATGCGTTTGACGATCATGTCGCGCGCCTGCCGATAAGCCGCAAGCTTTTCCTCGCGGGAATGCCCGAGACCCGAGGGATCCAGGACAGGCCAGTATTCCACATCGAGATGATAACTGCTGGTCAGTTCCAACGCGCGCCGTTGGCTGGCGGGCGACAGCGACACGATCAGGTCAAAGCCCGAGATATCGTCGCCCCATTCCTGCATATCGTCGAAGCTGCGCACGCGGTGGCGCTGCAACTCCACACCGATCTCGGAGCAGACGGCCACGGCAAAGCCGTCGATCTCCAACTCGTTCATCACGCCGGCCGATTGCACGTAAGCCCGGTGGCCGTAGAATTTCTTCATGATCCCCTCGGCCATGGGTGACCGAATGGAGTTGTGGTCGCAGCAGAACAGTACCGACTGGGGGAAGTTCTGCGACACGGCCCGTCAGCCCCCGAAATGCAGCACGCAAATCAGCGTGAACAGCCGCCTTGAGGTGTCGATATCCACATCCGCCTTGCCCTCGAGCCGTTCCTGCAGGATGCGCGCGCCTTCGTTGTGAATTCCGCGGCGGGCCATGTCGATGGCCTCGATCTGGCTGGGCGGCAGCTTTTTCACCGCATCGTAATAGCTTTCGCAGATTTGCCAGTAATCCTTGACCACCTGGCGAAAGGGCGACAGCGACAGATGGAACTCGGCGGCATCCGCGCCCTCGTCGGTATCGACATCGAACACCAGCCGCTTTTCGCGGATCGCAAGGGTCACGCGGTACGGGCCGTCCGCGGCATCGCTCCCGTCCCGCGGCGGAATGGTGAACCTGTTCTCCTCCAGCAGGTCGAAGATGGCGACCTTGCGTTCCTGCTCGATCTCGGGCGTGGGGGCGGGCATGCCCGCCGTGTCGATTTCAATGTGGCAGATGCTCATGCCCTCTCCCCCTGCTGCGCCCTCATTCGCGGTTCAGCCGATCCAGCCGCGCGCGGACGGACAGGCCGTGCGCCTCGAGGCTTTCCGAGATTGCCAGTGTTTCGGCCGCAGGTCCAATGGCACGCAGGGCCGCAGGCGTCATCTGCGCCAGGGTCGAGCGCTTCATGAAATCGAGCACGGACAGGCCCGAGGAAAAGCGGGCCGAGCGCGCGGTGGGCAGCACGTGGTTGGGGCCGCCTATGTAATCGCCGATCGCCTCGGGCGTCCATTGCCCCAGGAAGATCGCGCCAGCATGGGTGATCTTGCCCAACAACGCCTCGGTATCCGCGACGCACAGCTCAAGGTGTTCGGGCGCCACGCGGTTGGAAAATTCTGCCGCCTCGGTCAGGTCGCGGACGGTGATCACCGCGCCATAATCACGCCAACTGGGCCCGGCGATGTGCCGCCGCTCCAGCGTTTCGAGCCGCGCCTCGACGGCGCGCGCCACCGCCTCGCCAAACGCCGCGTCATCGGTGATGAGAATGGACTGCGCCACCTCGTCATGTTCGGCCTGGCTGAGAAGGTCGAGCGCCACCCAATCCGGGTCGTTCTCGGCATCGGCGATCACCAGGATCTCGGACGGCCCCGCGATCATGTCGATCCCGACCTTACCGAAAACCCGGCGCTTGGCTGCCGCGACAAAGGCATTGCCGGGGCCCGTGATCTTGTCGACGGGCGCGATGGTTTCGGTGCCATAGGCCATCGCCGCCACGGCCTGTGCGCCCCCGATGCGATAGATCGTGTCGATGCCCGACAGCTTCGCCGCCAGCAGGACCAGCGGGTTGGCCGTGCCATCCGGCGTGGGCGCGCAGATCACAAGGCGCTCGACCCCCGCCACCTGCGCGGGGATCGCGTTCATCAGGACCGACGAGGGGTAGCTGGCAAGCCCGCCCGGCACATAAAGCCCCGCCGCGCCCACGGCGGTCCAGCGCCAGCCGAGTTCCACGCCCTCGGGGTCGGTCCAACGTGCATCCTCGGGGCGCTGGCGGACATGGTAGGCGCGGATACGCTCGGCGGCCAGTTCCAGCGCGTCCCGCTCCGCCGCGGGGACGGTGGCGATGGCGGCGTCGATCTCCTGGGGTGAAAACGCAAGCGTGTCCGGCGTCAGTGTCAAACGATCGAATTTTTCCGTCAGCTCGATAACCGCCGCATCGCCGCGGTCACGCACATCCGCGATGATCCCGGCGACGATATCGTCGACCTCGGGCGCATCTTCACGCTTCATGTTGAGCAGCGCGGCAAAGCGCGCGTCGAAATCGGCGTCTCTGCTGTCGAGAAACTGGGGCATCGTCCTCTCCTTCTGGCCGTGCCCCGTCTAGCGCCTCTCGGCGACAGGGTGAAGCGGTGATCGTGTAGCACCCGCGCCGCGTTGACTCATATCAATTACAACAATTTCCATACGCGATAATATCTGCTTGGTCCCGGCCTTGCCTGGATCATGCGCGCGAGGGACGCGCATTCATTGACGGAGGAGGATCCAATGAAGCACGCAGTACTCAGCAGTATCGTGACGGTCGGCATCGCCCTTGGCGGGGCGGCGTTTGCCCAATCCGATGCGGGTGCCCAGGAATACGTTCAAGCCTGCGCAAGCTGCCACGGGGTGGCCGGGCATGGCGATGGGCCGCTCGCCGAGTTCATGACGGTCGAAGTCCCGGACCTGACCCAGATCGCGATCAACAATGACGGCGTGTTCCCGATGCTTCAGGTGATCCAGATCATCGACGGGCGGACCGGGGTGCGCGGTCACGGGTTCCCGATGCCCATCTGGGGCGATCGGTTCGAGGCGCAGATGCCCGATGACATGGGCACCTACGCCACCGAGTTGATGGTCCGCGGCCGGGTTCTGGCACTGGCCACCCATCTCGAGGCCATTCAGGAGTGATCCTGCCAACCGATTGATCCTGTCAGGTGGCCCGCGACTTGGGCCACCTGACGCCATTGTTGATCCGCTTGTCGCGAGGTCCGCGCAACGATCAGGGCATCAGGGCGCAAAACGCCCCGTATCTGTGACGGCCGCCGGCCACGACGTTAGGCTGCACTTGGTCCAAGGCGGTCTTTGCCCCAAGGGGCAGCAACACTCACTCTGGATGTCCCGGAACCTTGCCCGACGGCGCGACATAGGGCCGGGTCACGTCGCGCAACGTCACCTCCAGCGCTTCGACGTCCAAGGCCACCGCGCCATCGCCGGCAAAGACCAGCGTCACACGTCCGGCGCCATCCTCGGCCGGAGCCCATTCGATCGCCAGCAACGACAAGACGATATCCCGATCGGCCCGATCGATCCCCTGGCTCGAGACGCGCTGCACATCCTCGATCGCCAGAACGCTCTGGACCCGTTCGGGCGGGCTGTGGCGGCCGGCGTCCTCCCATCGAAACCGATTGAGCAACAGGGCAAAGCGGCGTCGGGGCCGGTCCCAGGTCATCTCGACGACGGGCAGGACCGCGTCCTGTGTCAGGCTCGAGATGACCTCGAGATCGCCGGCATCGAGCGCGCGCAGGGCGACGGGCCGGTCTGCACCGTCTTCGAACCGGGCGTCTTCAACCATCGTCCTTGACCCTTTTGATCTTTGCCCCAACGGCGGACAGCTTTTCCTCGACCCGTTCGTATCCGCGATCGAGATGATAGACGCGGCTGACCACCGTTTCACCCTCTGCCGCCAGGCCGGCCAGGATCAAGCTGACCGAGGCGCGCAGATCGGTCGCCATGACCGGCGCGCCCTTGAGACGGGAGACGCCGGTGACCGTCGCCGTGCCGCCATGCACGTCGATCCTGGCGCCCATGCGGATCAGTTCGGGCGCGTGCATGAAGCGGTTTTCAAAGATCCGCTCCTCAAGCACGCTGACCCCGTCGGCCAGGCACAGCAGCGCCATCATCTGCGCCTGCAGGTCGGTCGGGAAGCCGGGGAAGGGCTCGGTCACGACATCGACGGCGCGGATACGGCCCTCGCCGCGTGACACGCGCAAACCGCGCGGCGTCTCCTCGACCTCGGTCCCGGTCGCGCGCAGCTTGTCCACGAAGGCGGCGACCAGGTCGATCCGCCCGCCGGGCAGATCGACCGCCCCGCCCGCGATGGCCGGGACCAGCATGTAGGTCCCCAGTTCGATCCGGTCTAGCACCACCGGATGCGTGGCACCATGCAGACGGTCGACCCCCTCGATCACGATGTCCGAGGTCCCCTCGCCCTCGATCTGTGCGCCCATCTTGCGCAGGCATTGGGCCAGATCGACGATCTCCGGCTCTCGCGCGGCGTTTTTCAGAACCGTCGTGCCCTTGGCCAGGGTGGCCGCCATCAGCGCGTTTTCCGTGGCCCCGACCGAGACCAGCGGAAACTCGAACACCGCCCCCTTGAGCCCGCCCTTGACCTGCGCATGGACATACCCGTCCCGCAATTCCAGATCGGCCCCCATCGCCTCGAGCGCCTTGAGATGCAGATCGACGGGGCGCGCGCCGATGGAACACCCGCCCGGCAGGCTGACGACGGCCCGGCCATCGCGCGCCAGCATCGGCCCGAGCACCAGGATCGAGGCGCGCATCTTGCGCACGATGTCGTAATCGGCGGTGTGATTGTCGAGACTATGTGACGACAGCGTCAAGACCTGGCCGTCATTGAGCGGCTGCACCTCGGCACCCAGCGATTGCAGCAGCGTCGACATGGTGCGGATGTCCGACAGCCGCGGCGCATTGGTCAGCGTCAGCGGTTCCTCGCTGAGCAGCGTGGCGGGCATGAGCGTCAGGCAGGCATTCTTTGCGCCCGCGATGGGGATTTCCCCATGCAAGGGGCCTGCCCCCTCGACGATGATTCTGTCCACGGCTCTGCCCTTTCCTCAATCCTGTTGCGGCTCCGCACCGTCATTGTCGGTCGCGGGCCCGGCCCGTTTGCGGGCCTGTGCCTTGCGTCTCGCCAGATTGGCCTTGAGGGCCGCCTTGAGCCGCGCCTCTCGATCCCCGGCCTGTCGGGCCGCGCCCGATTTGGCGGGCTGGTCTGCCTTGCGTCGCATCGTCATGGGGCGGGGTTTACCGCGCTCGGCGAAAGGCGTCCAGATTGCCCTTGCATCGTCCGGTCGAAGCGTCTAGAGGACCGCCCACATGATGTCGCCGCAGTAGCTCAGTGGTAGAGCGCACCCTTGGTAAGGGTGAGGTCGGGAGTTCAATCCTCCCCTGCGGCACCACCGCCCTCTCGGCTTTCGACATGCAATGCGGTCTTGATGCCGCCGACGGCGGCTTTCGGTCAACGGGCGCGGCGCAATTGCCTTGGCCTAATGCCGCGCATCGCCCGGTCATGCCCCTCTTGCGCAGTAAAACGCCCCTTCTTCGCGGCAATCCCGGCTGCTAGCCTGCGCGCATGCTGGACGATCGCACCCTGATTTCCGGGCTTTTTGTCGGGTTCTTCCTCCTCCTGCTATGGGGGCGTATCCGCTATGACCTCGTGGCTTTTGGCACATTGGTCCTTGCCGCTGTTCTGGGGCTTGTGCCCTATGACGGGCTGTTTGCCGGGTTCGGGCATCCGGCGGTCGCCATCATCGCGCTGGTGCTTATCATCAGCCGCGGGCTTTCTTCCTCTGGGGCCGTGGAACTGGTTGCAGCGCGCCTGATCGACCCGGAACGCCCGGTGCCGCTGCATATCTCGGTCATTTCCGGCATCGGGGCGATCCTGTCGGCGGTCATCAACAACGTCGCGGCCCTGGCCGTGTTGATGCCGCTGGACATGGACGCGGCCAGAACGGCCAAGCGCGCCGCCGGCAAGACCCTGATGCCGCTGTCCTTCGCCACGATCCTGGGGGGCATGATCACGCTGATCGGGACGCCGCCCAACATCGTGATCTCGGAGTATCGCACGGACGCTTTGGGCGAACCCTTCTCGATGTTCGACTTCACGCCCGTGGGCCTGACGGTGGCCTGTGTGGGCATCCTTTTCTTGTCGGTCATCGGGTGGCGGCTGCTGCCGGCGCGCCTGCAGGATGAAACCCCGGAGGAGGTCGCGCGCGGACGCTACATCGCCGAATTGCGCGTCGGCGATCAGGACCCCGAGCAACCCGTCCTCGTGCGCGATCTCGACCAGCAGGCCAACGCCGCCGACGTCCACATCATCGGCCTGATCCGAAACGGGTCGCGGCGGCCCGGCCTGGCGCGGCGCGAGACCATCCGGGGCGGCGATTTCCTCGTGGTCGAGGGCGACCCAAAGGCGATCGAGGCGTTCATGGGCAAGGCGGCGTTGGAGTTTGCCGGCGCCGAGAAGCACGAAGGCGGCCTGACCAGCAAGGGGCTGACGCTGAGCGAGGCCATCGTGCCCGACGGCGCGCGCATACAAGGCCGGACCGCGCGCCAATTGCACCTGTTGAACCGGCATTCGGTCACGCTGCTGGGTGTCGCGCGCGAGGGGCGGAGGTTCCGCGATCGGGTCCGCCTGCTGGCGATCCGGGCCGGTGATGTCCTGCTTTTGCTGGGGACACCGGAACGGGTTGCCGATGCCATCGAGTGGATGGGCGTTCTGCCGATCGAGGGGCGCAGGACCGATGTGATCCAACGCCACAAGGCCGCGGCAACGATCGCGATTTTCCTCTGTGCGGTGCTATTGGCCGTTCTGGGGCTGCTGCCCCTGCTGGTCGCGCTGGCCCTTGCCGTGATCGGGTTCATCGGACTGGGTCTGATCAGCGGGCGCGAGGTCTATGCCTCGGTGGAATGGAAGGTCATCGTGCTGCTTGGCAGCCTGATCCCCCTGACCGCGGCCTTTGAACGAACCGGCGGGGCCGAGTTTCTGGCCAACCAGATCATCGCCGCGATGCAAGGCTACCCGGAATGGGCAATGCTGACCGTCTTGATGATCGTCACCATGACCATGTCCGATTTCCTCAACAACGTGGCCACCACGCTGATCGCCGCGCCGGTCGGCCTGTCGCTTGCGGCCGAGACGGGCACGAACCCCGACACCTATCTGATGGCCGTGGCTGTGGCGGCCTCTTGTGCCTTTCTCACACCGATCGGGCATCAGAACAACACAATCATCCTGGGGCCGGGCGGTTACCGCTTTGCCGATTACTGGCGCATCGGGCTGCCGCTCGAGATCATCGTGATCGCCGTCTCCATCCCCATGCTGCTGATCGTCTGGCCCCTGTAGAAGCAGCCAGACGGCCCGAAGGCGGGCCGCACCATCGGGCGATCAGGCGACAGGCCCTTGGGTAGACAGTTTCATCAGCGCCATGCCCAGCACGATCAGGGCGGCGGCGGCGATGCGCATCGGGTTCAGCGCCTCGCCATAAAGGATGATGCCCGCGATAAAGGCCCCGACCGCGCCGATGCCCACCCAGACCATGTAGGCGGTTCCCAGCGGCAAGCTGCGCATCGCGATGGACAAGAGCCCGAACGACCCGAGCATGGTCACGATGGTGATCACGCTGGGCCAAAGCCGGGTGAAGCCGTCGGATTGTTTCATCGCCGTGGCCCAGACGATTTCCAGCAGGCCCGCGACCGTCACCAATATCCATGCCATGTGTTGATCAATCCTCTGGAAAGATGCCGGGCGAGGTGGGCGCGCCATCGTCGAATTGCGACAGGTGGTTCACGATCACGTCGCGGTTGACGGCAAAGCCCTTGTAATCGGCCAGATCGGGGTCGATGTCGCGCAGCACGCGGTGCAGGCGGCGGGCCCATTTCGGCTGCGTGACCAGATCGTCGAGGCTGGCAAGGTAGCAACGGATCGGAAAGGCCAGCGCGTGCGAGCGCGGCAGGCGGAAAAAGGTCTGCAACTCGACCCGCAAGAATTGCTTGTGGCCCACGTTCTCGGGCGTGATCGTCCGTTTTTCCGGGCCCCATTTGTGATAGTTCTCGGGCGAGGTATCGAGGCGCGGGTTCACCGTCATGGTCCAGTTGAGGCGGCGGTAATGCTGCCCCTGCCCGACGGCGAGCAGGAATTTCAACGCCTTGTCGAAGACCCCCATCTGGCGCGCCTTGGGCACCGGCGCGTGCCATTCGAAGAAGTTCATGCCGACATCGAAATCCAGCGACCAGTCGGCCTGCGAGGTGACCATGCCCGCATCCATCCACAGGTTGCCATCTCGTTCATGCAGCAGCGCGAAATCGCCCTGTGTCTGGCGGGTGATGTATTCCATCGGCCCGTAGGGCAGCGTCGCGGCATCAAGAAAGATAAAGCGCTTGTCGATGCCCATGGGCCTGTTGATCCAGTGCCAGTCGTTGCCGGCGCGGGTCAGCGAAAACAGGTCGGGATAATCCCGTGCCTTGCTGACCATGATCAGCTCCAGCAGATCCCAGCCCGCCAGTTCCATATGCGGCAGCGACTGGCAGCGCAGCGGGTCTTCGGCCAGCGTGATCTCGCGGTCGCGCATCTCGGCGACGTAATGCTCGTCGACATCGAACATATGCTCGAACGGGCTGCCTTTCGGGCCGCCGGGGTGCTGCTCGATATTGACGGAATAGGCGTAGCTGTCGCGATCGAAGGGGAAGGGAAAGCGCCGGATCGCCTCGGGGGAATTGCGATAGGTGTAATCGCCGCGAAAGGTCTCGTCGTTGAATTGCATCGTCATGGTCGGGGTCCTCTCTACAGGTCGAGTTCCAGCCGCGTTCCCGTGAACCGCGACATGCAGGGCATGATTTTCGTTTGCGCCGCGCGTTCATCCGCGCTGAGCCAGTGATCGTTGTGTTCGATTTGGCCATCGCAGGCCGTGACCGCCGTTTCGCAGCGCCCGCAGGCGCCGCCACGGCAGGAATAGTCGATCTCGACCCCGGCCTGTTCCAGCGCTTCCAGCAGGCTTTGGTCGGCCTTGACCGCGACGGTCTGGCCGGTCGAGGCGATGGTGACCTCGAACGGCTCGCCCGGCGGCGGGGCAGTGAAGGCCTCGGAATGAACGGCGCTTGTCGGCCAGCCAAGGCGCGCGGCCTGGTCGGCCACGGCAGCGATCAGCCCCTCGGGGCCGCAGGTATAGACATGTGTGCCAAGCGGGTGCCCATCGAGGATGGCACCAAGGTCCATCCGATTGCCTTCCTCGGAAATGTGAACATGGATATGCGCGGCTTGCGGCAGCAGCGCGATGCCCGCCGCCTCGGCGCGGGACCGGGCAGCGTAGTGCAACTCATAGGGTTGCTGTGCGCGGTCCAACTGGCGCAGTTGCGACAGAAACGGCGTGATGCCGATGCCGCCGCCGATGAGCACATGCTTGCGCGCCCGCAGGTCCAGCTGGAACAGGTTCGCGGGCACAGAGACAGTGATCGTGTCGCCCTCGGCCACGGCGGTATGCATGTGGCGCGAGCCGCCGCGCCCTGTATCCTCGCGCCGCACAGCGATTTCATAGCCGGACGGGTCATAAGGGTCGGAGATCAGCGAATAGGAGTTGCGGCGGATCGTGTCACCATCGGGCATCTCGACGGTGATATGCGCGCCACCCGAGAAGACAGGCAGCGGCGCGCCGGTCGGGTCCTCGAAGCGGAAGCGCTTGACCAGAGGCGTCAGCTCTTCGACGGCGGTCACCTTGAGGGCAAGTTTGCTCATGGGCGGATCTCCTCGGTGGCGGGGATGTCGCCGGGCGTTTCGGCATCGACGCAGACGCCCTGAAACGCGCCAAGGCGACGCGAGAAATGATCGCGGACGAACAGCGTCAGGCCGCAATGGGAACAGGTGAAGGGATCGGTCGTGACCCCGTCGGTGATGCCCTTGCAATGCACACATTGCATGCGCCGTGCGATCGAGCCGCGATGCTCCATCTGGATGTCTTCCAGAGCCAAGCCGGATGCCAGCGCCATGGCCGAGATATGGCCCATAAGCCCCTCGGACCCGGCCAGAAACATCTGCGTGCCCATCCGCGCCTGCGACAGCACCTGCGGACGATGGGGGTCGCCGTGTCGAGATCGGGCACGGTCTGCATGGCGGCGGGCGACAGGGCGGCCATCGCCGCGCCGGTTTCGGCCGCGACGCCGACAAGGACCACATGCGACTTGGCCATCGCCGTGGCATCGGCCGTTGCGAGGTCGGTCAGCGCCGCGGCCCCGGCCTCGTCCGCGACCATGATCGCGGGGGCACCGGAACGCGGGGCAAGCCCGGCATAGGTCGGGCGACTGTCGATGGACGGGGAAAAGACGGTGTTGGGCATGATCGGGCCTCGGTCTTGCGGATGTCTGGATCGGCGGGAAGTGGATGTGTCCCCTCCCCGCCCGTGTCGCGTCAGGGCCTCAGCCCTTGGCCGTGCGGCGCTTTTTCTCGACGTCGTAGAACGGCATCGGGTGCGCGATGGCGGGCACCTCGGCCTCGCCGATCTTGACGGTCAGGGGCGTGCCCTCGACCGCGCAATCGACGGGCATGCGGGCGATGCCCACGTTGTGCGCGTTCAGGGGCGAATACATGCCGATGGTCACCACCCCGACCGCGACCCCGTCTTTCATGAGCGGCGCGCCCTCGGGGGCGGGATCCGTGCCCTCAAGCTTCACGCCGAAGATCTTGAAGCGTTCCTTGCCCTTGAGGCGATAGTGTTCCTCTGCCCCGCGAAACCCGGTCTTGCCAGGCGAGACCGTGAAATCGAGGCCCAGTTCCCACAGCGTGTCGCCCGGCCCCTCGTCGTCGAACGGGTACATCTCGGAATTGTCGTAGGGAAAGAACAGCAGGTAGCTTTCGGCGCGCAGCCAGTCGAGCGTGGTAAAGCGCGTGGGAATGATGCCCATCTCGGCCCCCTCGGCCACGATCGTGTCCCAGATCTCGGGCGCGTCCTGTCGGCGGCAGAAAATCTCGTAGCCGCGTTCGCCCGTGTAGCCGGTGCGCGAGATCATGACGGGCTTGCCGAACAGCGTGGTCTGGATGTGGCTGAAATAAACCACCTCGCGGATGCCGGGGACTTGCTTTTCAAGGAAATCGACGGCCAGCGGCCCTTGCAGCGAAATATCGTGCAGATCGTCGTCAAACATCATCGTGACGTTGCGGCCAGCGGCGTACATCGACAGTTGCTCGTGACCCGCGCCCGAGCCATGAACCACCATGAAGCTGTGCGGCCCCATGCGGTAGATGACGCAGTCGTCCACGAACTTGCCCTGGTCATTCAGCATCGTGGCATATGTCGAGCGGCCGGGCTTCAGTTTCTCGATGTTGCGGGTGGTGGCCTTGTCGATGACGTATTGGGCGTGCGGCCCGTTCAGGTGGACCTTTTTCAGGCCCGAGACATCCATCACGCCGGCCTTGGTGCGGATCGCGAGGTATTCCTCGGTCTGGTCCTTGTCATAGCTCCAGGCGGTGCCCATTCCGCTCCAGTCTTCCAGGTCGGAGCCGAGGGCGCGGTGACGGTCGGCCAACGCCGAAAATCTCCAGGATGCGATCATGTCTGTATGTCCTCAGGGTCTTTGTGCGATTGGGCTGTGGGGTGGGGTGCCCCGGCGGCAGGTAAGGCCGCCGGGGGCGTGCGATGGGGTCAGCTGTCGGGTTTGGTGGCCGCGTAGGCGTGTTCCTCGTGACGCCAGCCAAAGACGATGGCGGTCACGATCATGGCGAGGATGGCAATCAGCCAGAGGCCTTCGACCGATCCGTAGCCTGCGTAGATGGCACCGCCGATACCGTCCCAGCTTCTTGCTTCAAAAGGGGCTTCCATGGTGGTTTCCTTTCCGTTTCAGGGGGTTATTCCGCCGGGCTGACCGAGGGGTGCAGCGCCTCGGGGTAGGCCGATGCCGGCACCTTGACCTTGTCGAGGCCCATGACCTCGGCGCTTTCGGGGACACGCAGCTGGCCCGTCACCTTCAGGAGGAAGGAGATCACGTAACCGGGAACGAACCCGAGCAGACCCATGACCGTGGCGCCGACAAGCTGGCCGACAAAGGTGATAGTGACGACATCCTCGCCGAACAGCGCAGGGTAGCCCTGGGCCGCGATGCCCACCGCGATCAGGCCCCACATGCCGAGGAAGCCATGCACCGCAAAGGCGCCCACGGCATCGTCGATGCCCATCTTCTCGACGAAGGAGGCGACGAAGGGCATGGCGCTGGCGCCGATGAAGGCGATGGCGAAGGCCATGGGCGGGTACCACAGGTCGAGACCCGCCGCGCAGGAGATGATGCCGCCAAGCGCGCCGGACATCATCCAGAACGGATCGCGCGTGACCATCCAGGCCCCGATGATGCCGCCGGCAAAACCCATCAGCGTGTTGAAGGTCATGCCCGAGATCGTCATGGGCGTGCCGTAGATCGTGGTTTCGATCGACGCGCTCCAGGACCAGGCCTCGCCCGGCACGATCACGCAGCCCATGAGAAAGCCCCAGAAGCCCGCGATGATCAGCATCAGGCCGATCAGGGTCATCGGCATCGAATGGCCGGCGATATGGTTGGCGCTGCCATCCGCGTTGAACTTGCCCACCCGCGGCCCGAGGTTGATCAGGACGCCGAGGGCAAAGAATCCGGCGATCATGTGCACGACCCCGGCCGCGCCGAAGTCGTGATAGCCAAACTGCGTGACAAGCCAGCCATCGGCATGCCAGCCCCAGGCGGCGGCGAGGATCCAGACAAACGCCCCCAGCGCGATGGACAGCACGACAAAGCCCGTCAGCTTGATGCGTTCGATGACGCTACCCGACAGGATCGGAGGCGGTGGTGGCCGCAAACAGCACGAAGGCGCCCCAGAACACGCCCGAGGCGCGATCATCGAGGTTGGGCCCCATGAACTCGCTCCAGGGCAGGGCCACGGCATTGGCATAGGCGAGGCCGGAAATGCCCATCGCGCCCTCGGACAGGGTAAAGCCCGTGGGGAAGGCCCAATAGATCCACCAACCGACGAAATAAAAAAAGGGCACGATCATCGCGATGGCGAGGATGTTCTTGATGCCCGAGGACAGCGCGTTCTTGGAGCGCGAGGCCCCCATCTCGTAGGCGAGGAACCCGGCATGGATCAACACCATCAGCGGGATCGTCAGATAATAGAAGGTTTCCGAGAACGTGCCGTTCGTCGCGGCGATGCTCCCTTGCAGTTCGGCCACGGCGGCAGCCAAGGTCTCGAGTTCCTGTTCCACGTCCGTCTCCTTGTTTTGAGAGCCTTCGGCGGGTCACGCGCCGAATTTTGGTTGGGACCAATCCTGTCAACTGGCTCAATTGGTGTCTCAACGAGGCGCAAGAGATCACCTTTGGTCAAAGTTTTTTCCTGATGGGAATTTCTTCGAGGCCCTGATCTGACCCGCTGTGGCGTAATGAATGGCGCTACGCACAGCCCGAGATCAATTTCTGAGCAGAGTTGGACTCATTCCAAACCTGCCAAAACCCTCCGCGAATGCAGCCCCGCACCGGATCGGCCGCAGCCCACCCGTCGGACGGCGCCTCGGCCGACGGGGATTCGCGAACGCCCCGACCTGACATGGCGTGGGTTGGGTTTTGACCAGGCGGTCAGATTGGTTGCACCAATCCTGCGTCAGTCTTCCTGCAACAGGAGACGTTGATCTTCGATCAAGGCAAGCTTCATGAACTCGCTGGCCTCTTCGATATCGCGCGCGGTGATCGCGTTGAACAGGCCGTTATAGCCGCGTTGGTAGATCGCGATCCGCGCCGGTGTCAGATGGCGCCGATACATGGCCGTACGAAACGATTGGCGCCGGGCATCCAGCACCAGGTTGTAGCAGGCCAACAGCAGGGGATTGCCCGTGCCTTCGGCCAACAGGCGATGAAACTCTTCTTCCAGTCGGACAAAGGCGGTCGCGTCGGTCTGGACAGCTTCCATCCTCGACAGAACCACGGACAGGGCCTCGATCTGGCGGGGCGTCATGTTCACGATCGCAAGGCGCACCATTTCCGGCTCGAGGATGCCGCGCACCACCTGCAATTGCAGGGGCCCCGTATCCAGCGCAACAGGCGCCAGCGCAGCGTCCTGTCCCTCCGGGTCATAGGTGACGAAAGACCCGGATCCGGCCCGGCGGCGGATCAAGCCACGGCTTTCCAATTGGTCCAATGCCTCGCGCACCGTGTTGCGCGCCACGCCCAGATCCTGCGCCAGTTGCCGTTCCGACGGTAAACGCTCTTCCGAGGCGTATTCCTGCGTCACGATGCGGGTGCTCAGCGTCTCGTACACGTATTTGACGGTTGCGCCGGGGAACGGGGCGGCGCCGCGCGCCGGGTTGGTCTTGGGCAAGGTCGGTTTCCCTTTGGGCCTTTTCCCTCGTTTAGACCAATTTTTGGGCACTGGTCCAGCGCCCTGCCCCAAAACAGGCCAAGGGGCGCGGCAAGCCCCCCCGCGCCCCTGTCACCAAGCCCCATCGCCCAAAAAGACGGGTTTAAGGCCTCAGCCCATGCGTTCGCTGGAATATCCCCCCGGCGAGGCCGGGAAGACCACCGTCTTGTTTCCATTCAGGAACACGCGGCGATGCGCATGGGCGTGAATGGCGCGGGCCAGCACCGCGCTTTCGACGTCACGGCCCAGCGACACGAAATCCTCGGCGCTTTGCGCATGGGTGATGCGCACCACGTCCTGCTCGATGATCGGCCCCTCATCCAGATCGGCCGTGACGTAATGCGAGGTCGCCCCGATCAGCTTTACCCCGCGGGCATAGGCCTGCTTGTACGGGTTCGCGCCCTTGAAGGACGGCAGGAACGAGTGATGGATGTTGATGATGCGCCCCGACATCTTGGTACACATTTCGTCGCTGAGGATCTGCATGTAGCGCGCCAGCACGATCAACTCGGCCTCGGTATCCTCGACCACCCGCATGATCGCGGCCTCGGCCTCGGGCTTGTTGTCCTTGGTGACGCGGATGCAATGAAAGGGAATGTCGTTGTTCACCACGACTTTCTGGTAATCCATGTGGTTCGAGATCACGGCCACGATCTCGACCGGCAGGGCGCCGATCCTGACCCGATAGAGCAGATCGTTGAGGCAGTGGCCAAAGCGCGAGACCATGATGACGACCTTCATCTTCCGCGTCTCGTCATGGAAGGCAAAACTCATGTCGAAGGCCTCGGCGATGTCGGCGAATGCGGCCTCGAGCGCGGTCTGGTCGGCACCTTTCTGCGACGCGAAACTGACCCGCATGAAAAACTGGCCCGTTTCCATGTCGTCATATTGCGAGCTGTCGGTGATGTTGCAGCCCTGATCGGCAAGAAAGGTCGCGATCGCCGCGACGATCCCGCGTTGCGTCTGGCACGTCACGGTCAGGCAAAATTTCGTCATGGTGCTCTCCATCTGCGGGGTGGCGCGGGTCGCGCCCCCTGTTGATCCTTGGGTTGGTCGGTTTCGGTGTGGTGAGGGCTCAGGCGGTCAGGCCGTCAGACCCTCGGGCTCGGGCAATCCATTGGCGCGGCAGGCGGCGGTCACGGTATTGGCCAGCAGGCAGGCGATGGTCATCGGGCCGACACCGCCGGGAACCGGGGTGATGGCGCCCGCCACCTCGGCCGCGCTGGCAAAGGCGACATCGCCGACCAGCCGCGTCTTGCCCTCGCCCTTTCGGGGGCCGGCACACGGTTGATGCCCACGTCGATCACCGTCGCACCGGGCTTGATCCAGTCAGCCGTCACCATCTCGGGCCGGCCCACGGCGGCGACGAGGATATCGGCGCGGCGGCAGACCTCTTCGATATCCTTGGTGCGCGAATGGGCGATGGTGACGGTGCAACTGTCACCCAGCAGCAGTTGCGCCATCGGTTTGCCGACGATGTTCGAGCGCCCGATCACCACCGCGTTCAGGCCGGACAGGCTGCCCAGATGATCGCGCAGCATCATCAGGCATCCCAGCGGCGTGCAGGGTACCATCGATTTCTGCCCTGTCCCCAGCAGCCCCACATTCGAGATATGAAACCCGTCCACATCCTTGGCCGGGTCGATGGCGTTGATGACAAGGTCGCTGTCCAGATGCCCCGGCAGCGGCAATTGAACCAGAATGCCATGCACCGCCGGGTCGGCGTTCAGTTGCTCGATCAGGGCCAGCAGATCGGCCTCGGACGTGTCGGCTGGCAGTTTGTGCTCGAACGAGGTCATCCCGACCTCGACCGTCTGCTTGCCCTTGTTGCGCACATAGACCTGGCTGGCGGGATCCTCGCCCACCAGCACCACGGCCAGACCCGGTGTGATGCCGTGATCGTCTTTCAGGCGCGTCACATGGCCCGCCACCTTGTCGCGGACGGTAGCTGCAAAGGCCTTTCCGTCGATGATATGTGCCGTCATTACGTCAATTCTCCGTCTGTCTGGGCACCGATCCGGCGCGCGGCGGTGCTCAGCGCGTGCCACAGCGCCCCCGCGTAGGTCCGCATTCCGATCACCGCAAGCCTGTCTTCGGCCCGACGGATCAGGAAAACCCCGATATGTTCAAGGGTCGTTCGTGTCGCGCAGCCGGGCCCGAAGGCCAGCGGGTCGAGATTGACGAGCTTGCGCATGATCTCATCAAGGGGGGCTGCGCCGCCGGTCGACGTGATGTCGAAGGCGGCAAACCCGTCCGTCTGTTCGGTGACCGACGCCTCGGGCACCTCGGATTTGAGCAACGCGGCAAGGTCTTGAGCGCCCGCCATTTCGATCATCCATTGGTCGCGTCCAGTCCAGAAGGCGCCGTAGTCGCCCATCTGCACGGCCCGGCCCACGTCGGGCAGGGTCAGGCCAAAGGGCGTGGGCACCCCCTGCCCCTTGCGCAGGCTCAGCGAGGCGAGGGAGAGGTCAGGCTGCTCGGTCAGGGTCAGCGCGCCGAAAACTTCCGATCGCGCAACCGTGCCGCCAAGCGCGGTGATGGGGGTCAGGTCAGTCACGCAAGCGTCCTCCTTCGGGGTCGACGAAATGGGCCGAGACGACTTCGACGCTCACCTCCTGCCCCTCCAACGGGTTGGCGGCGGTGATGACCTCGCCCATGCGAGCGTCGCCCTCTTCAAGGAAGCCAAGCGCGATATGGCTTTCCAGATGCGGCGAATAGCAAGCCGACGTGACCCACCCCTGATCGTTCGCCATGTCGCGCGGTGCATCCTTGGTGAACAGATGCGCACCGGCGGCCACGGGTTTTTGTGCGTTCACGGGTTTCAGCCCCACGAGGCGGCGTCGGTCGGCGGCCAGCCCCTCGCGGCGCGACAGGATTGCGCCGACGCTGTCCTTCTTGACCGAGACCATGCGGCCCAGCCCCAGCATCTGCGCCGTGGTCTGGCCGTTCAACTCGGCCCCGGCGGCGTGGCCCTTTTCGATCCGCAGAACGCCCAGTGCCTCGGTGCCGTAGGGGGTTGCGCCCAGATCCGCGCCCTTTTCCATCAGACGTTCCATCAGGGCGTGGCCGTAGCGGGCGGGCACGGCAACCTCGTAGGCCAGCTCGCCCGAGAACGAGATGCGGAAAAGACGCGCGCGCAAACCGCCGCAAATCGTCAATTCACGGCACGCCATGATGGGAAACGCCTCGTTCGAGATGTCGGCGTCATCGACAATGCGCTGCAGCAGCGTGCGAGACTGCGGCCCGGCCACGGCGATCTGCGCCCAGGCATCGGTGGTCGAGATCAGTTGCACATTGAGATCGGGCCAGACGGCTTGGCGAAAGAACTCCATCTGGCGATAGACCAGACCGGCGTTCGCTGTCGTGGTGGTGACGACATAGTGATCCTCGGCCAGTCGGGCGCAGGTGCCGTCGTCGTAGCAATGGCCATCCTCGCGCAGCATCAACCCGTAGCGGACCATGCCGACCTTCAGCGTGCCCATCATGTTTGCATAGACGCGGTTAAGGAATTCACCGGCATCCGCGCCCTGCACGTCGATCTTGCCCAGCGTGGTCACGTCGCACAGGCCCACGCCCGAGCGGACGGCCAGAACCTCGCGATCGACGCTTTCGCGCCAATGGGTTTCACCCGGTTGCGGGAAGAATTGCGCGCGCATCCACGGGCCGACCTCGACGAATTCGGCACCTAGCGCCTCGGCCCAGTGGTGGGTGGGGGTCAGGCGTTTGGGCCGGAAATGCGGCCCCGTGTCACCGCCGCCCAGCACCGAGAGCGAGACGCCGGTATAGGGCGGTCGGAAAATGGTCGTGCCGGTCTGCGGGATGGTCTTGCCCGTCAGTTCGGCCATTACCGCCAGCGCCGAGATGTTCGCGGTCTTGCCCTGATCGGTGGCCATGCCCAGCGTCGTCCAACGCTTCAGATGCTCGACCGGGCGCATGTTTTCCTTATGGGCCAAGGCGATATCCTTGACCGTGACGTCGTTCTGGAAATCGACCCAGGCGCGACGTTTGCTGGGGACGTGCCAGAAAGCGTCCTGTGCGGCGGGGGCGTTTTCGGCCTGCGGCAGGGGGATGGGCCTGGCGGCGATGTCGATCTCCAGAAGCGCCGTAATCGCCGCTTGCATCCCATCGGCCAGAGCCTCCGCCGTTCCGCCCTTGCCCGCCGCAGCGCCCGCCGGGATCAGGCCTTGCGGGCCGTTCGGCCCCGGCACGAAGGCCAGCAAATCGTCATCCCAAACTGGCCGCCCGCGATGATGCGAGGCGAGATGCACGTTCGGGTTCCACCCCCCCGCAACGCCCAGCGCGCCGACCGAATGCCATTCGGATTGGCCGTTGCGCGTCACCTCGATGGCATAGAGGCTCTGGCGGCCCTTGGTGCCGGTCACGGTGGCCCCGGCAAAGACCTGATAGTCGCCAAAACACGGCGCATCCGCGCGGCTGTCGATCACGCCAAGCACACGCGCGCCATGGGCGATCAGGTCCATTGCCGTGCGGTGGCCGTCTCGCCATTGGTGAAGATGGCAATGGGGTCATCGGCATGCTTCAGCGGCGTGACGGCCCAACGGTTGGCATAGGCGCGCATCGCCCCGGCCAGCATGATGCCGGGGCGGTCATTGTCGGCAAAGGGGATATTCCGCTCGGTCGCGCCGGCGGCCAGCACCGCGCGTTTCGCCGTGATCCGCCACAGCGTCTGGCGCACGGTGTCGCCGGGTGTGGGCAGGTGGTCGGCCACACGCTCGACCGCGCCATAGATGCCGTGATCGTAGACGCCGAAAACGGTGGTGCGCGGCATGACGCGGACGTTCGGCAGGCTTTCCAACTCGGCGCGGGTGGTGGCCACCCAGTCGGCCGCCTTGGCCCCGTCCAGCATATCGCGTTCGGCCAGCAGACGCCCGCCAAGGGCAAAATCCTCATCAGCGAGGATCACCTGCGCGCCTGCTCGGCCCGCCGTCAGTGCCGCCGACAACCCCGCCGCGCCGCCACCGATGACCAACAGGTCGCAATGCAGGAAACCTTTGTCATAGGCATCAGGGTCAGCCTGCATCGACAAGGCCCCCAGCCCCGCCGCGCGGCGGATCACGGGTTCATAGAGCTTTTCCCAGAACGCCTTGGGCCACATGAAGGTCTTGTAATAGAAGCCCGCTGCGAGGAAGGGCGACAGCAGGTCGTTGACCGCCAACAGGTCCCGGCCAAGCGATCCGATATGGTTCTGCGAGCGCGCGCTGAGGCCATCATAGAGTTCGGCCACGGTGGCGCGGGTGTTCGGCTCGGCCCGCGCGCCATCGCGCAGGGTGACCATGGCGTTCGGCTCTTCCGACCCAGCGGCGAACACCCCGCGCGGGCGGTGATACTTGAAGCTGCGGCCCATCAGCTGCACGCCATTGGCCAAAAGCGCCGAGGCCAGCGTGTCGCCCTGATAGCCCCTATACTCGGTGCCATTGAAGCTGAAGCGGAGGCGCGCGGCGCGGTCGATCAGACCGCCCTTGGACAGACGGGTCATTGCGCCCCCCCCGGTTTCACGTCGCTGGCCAGTTCCGCGCCAAGGATCTCATGGGTGGTGGTGTCACGTGTGACGACCAGCCAGGATCGGTCGCCGGCCTCGTGAAACCACAACTCGCGATGCACGCCCGCCGGGTTGTCGCGCAGGAAGACGTAGTCGGCAAAGGCCTCCTCGGCGTCGTCGCGCGTGGGGTCAGGCCGCTGCATCAGCGATGCGTCGCCGAGATAGGTGAATTCCTGCGCGTCACGCAGGCCAAGCAGGGGATGGGGGATCAGCATCCGGGCGACCTCAATGCAGGTTGGGTTGGGCGCCAACGCCCTTTTCATCGATGACATGGCCGCGCGCGAAGCGGTCGAACCGGTAGGCGGTGGCCGTCTCGTGCGGGCGGTCGGTGGCCAGCAGATGGGCAAAGGCGTAGCCGGAGGCCGGCGTCGCCTTGAACCCGCCATAGCACCAGCCACCGTTGAAATAGAGGCCGTCAATGTCGGTACGATCGATGATGGGCGAGCCGTCCATCGACATGTCCATCACCCCGCCCCAGGCGCGCAGCAGGCGGGCGCGCCCGATCATCGGCATCAGGGCCATGCCGCCCTCGATCACGTCCTCGACCACGGGCAGGTTGCCGCGCTGCGCGTAGGAGTTGTAGCCGTCGATATCGCCGCCAAAGACCAGCCCGCCCTTGTCGGACTGGCTGACATAGAAATGCCCCGCGCCAAAGGTGATGACGCCGGGGATGGTGGGTTTCAGCCCCTCGGAGACGAAGGCCTGCAAGACGTGGCTTTCGATCGGTAGGCGCATGCCGGCCATGGACATCACGCGGCTCGAATTGCCGGCCACGGCGACGCCCACCTTTTTCGCACCGATATACCCGCGCGAGGTCTCGACCCCCTGCACCGCGCCACCCTCGATCCGAAAGCCGGTGACCTCGCAATTCTGGATGATGTCGACGCCGCGCTGGTCGGCCCCGCGCGCATATCCCCAGACGACACCATCGTGGCGCGCGGTGCCGGCGCGGGACTGCATCAGCCCGCCCTTGATGGGAAAGCGCGGGTTGTCGTAATTCAGGAACGGCACCATCTGGCGCAGCTCATCTCGCCCCAGCAAGCGCGCATCAGCCCCCGCCAGCAGCATCGCGTTGCCGCGCCTGCGATAGGCGTCGCGTTGGCCATCGGTGTGGATCAGGTTGATGATGCCGCGCTGGCTGACCATCGAATTGAAATTGGTTTCCTGTTCCAGGTTCTCCCACAGCTTCATGGAAAACTCGTAGAACGGCTCGTTGCCCGGCAGCAGGTAATTGGAGCGGATGATCGTGGTGTTGCGCCCGATATTGCCCGAGCCGAGCCAGCCCTTTTCCAGCACCGCGACCTTCAATTCGCCAAAGGTGTGCGCGAGGTAAAAGGCCGTGGCCAACCCATGCCCGCCGCCGCCGACGATGACGATGTCATAGGCCGGTTTCGGATCCGGGTCGCGCCAGAGGGGGCGCCAACCCTTGTGGCCGGTCAGCGCCTCTTTCACGACCTTGAAGCCAGAGAATGTCATGCGGTGCTCTCCAAATGCCTTGTGATTTTTCTAACCGGGAAACGTGTTTGTCTCTTCCTGTTTCAGGCCATTTTCATTCATAATCGAGACATGCTTTCGAAGTTGCGGACCCAAATGCCCGATGAAGAGAATAGCCTTTCTGCTGCTGGACGGTTTCGCGCTGATGTCGACGGCCTCGGCGTTGGAGCCGTTGCGCGCGGCGAACCTGTTTTCGCCAACCATCCGCTATGACATCACGCTGCTGTCAGATACCGGGCGGCAGGCCACGTCCTCGGCCGGGGGTGTGTTCGAGGCGCGGCCCTATCGCGATGCGGTGCCGCTTTACGATCTGCTGTTCGTGGTGGCCGGCGGCGACCCTGCGCAGGTGCATGACCCCGCCCTTTTCGCATGGCTCAGGCAAGCGGATCGCAATGGCGTGGCGCTTGGCGGCATTTCGGGGGGTGCGGTGGTGCTGGCAAAGGCGGGGCTGTTGAAAAACCGCCGCTTTACGGTGCATTGGCACCACTACGAGGAATTCGAAACCCTGCCCGGCGAGTGGCTGCTGGAACGGCGCCTGTTCGTGATCGACCGCGACCGCTACACCTGCGCGGGCGGATCGGCGCCACTGGACATGATGCACGCGATCATCGCGCGCGATCACGGCACGGGCTTTGCGCAACGCATTTCCGATTGGTTCATCCAGACCGAGATACGCGGCGCGGATGCCCCCCAACGCCGCGCGACGGCGCGGGCCTATGGCGCGGTGCCGCCCCCGGTCGAGGCTGCGCTGGACCTGATGGAAAGCCATGTCGCCGATCCCCTTTCGCAGGACCAGATCGCGGTGCTGTCGGGCCTGTCGATCCGGCAATTGCAGCGCCAGTTCCGGGCCGTGACGGGGCGGTCGGTGATGCAGGAATACCGCCGCATCCGGCTGGAAACCGGGCGCGACCTGGTCACCGAGACGCGCCTGCCGCTGGCCGAGATCGCGCATATGACAGGGTTTTCGTCGCAGGCGCATTTCTCGGATGCGTTCTCGGCGCTGTTCGGCGCGGCGCCTTCGACCTTGCGCAAACAGAAAGGCCCGGACTGAGCCGGGCCTTCTGGCAAAAGATCGTCGCGCTTAGATATCGAGCGTGTGCTCCTTCTCCCATCGCGAAAAATGCGACACGAAGGAGTTCCATTCCTGGTGCTTCATCTTGATGAAAGAGGACGAGAAATCGGGGCCCAGCATTGCCGTCAGCTCGTCATCAGCCTCGAGCGCGCGAATGGCGTCCAGCATGTTCAGCGGCAGTTTCGGCGCGCCCTCGATCTTGTGGCCCTCGGCATACATGTCGATGTCGTAGCGCGGGCCGGGATCGGCCTTGGTGCGGATGCCCGACAGGCCCGCCGCGATGATGACCGCCTGCAGCAGATAGGGGTTCACCGCCCCGTCCGGCAGCCGCAACTCGAACCGGCCCGGCCCCGGCACGCGCACCATGTGGGTGCGGTTGTTGCCCGTCCAGGTCACCGTGTTGGGCGCCCAGGTCGCGCCCGACATGGTGCGCGGTGCGTTGATCCGCTTGTAGGAATTGACCGTGGGGTTGGTGATTGCGGCCAGCGCCTCGGCGTGTTTCATGATCCCGCCCAGGAAATACCCGCCCTGCTGCGACAGGCCGACCTCGCCGATCTGGCCGCCCGCGTCGCCCGCAAAGGCGTTGGTCTTGCCGTCCAGATCCCAGACCGAGATATGCGCATGACAGCCATTGCCCGTCAGGCCCGCGATGGGTTTGGGCATGAAGGTGGCGCGCAGCCCGTGCTTTTCAGCGACCGATTTGACCATGAACTTGAAAAAACTGTGGCGATCGGCCGTGACCAGCACATCGGCGAACTCCCAATTCATCTCGAACTGGCCGTTCGCGTCCTCGTGGTCGTTCTGATACGGCCCCCAGCCCAGATCGAGCATGTAGTCGCAGACCTCGGCCACCACGTCGTAGCGGCGCATCACGGCCTGCTGGTCGTAGCAGGGCTTTTCCGCCGTATCGAACGGGTCGGAGATCTGATCGCCCTCGGGCGTCAGCAGGAAGAATTCCGCCTCGATCCCTGTCTTGACGCGCAGCCCCTCGGCCTCGGCCTCGGCGATCAGCTTTTTCAACACGTTGCGCGGGGCCTGTTCGACGGGCGCGCCCTCCATCACGCAATCGGCGGGCACCCAGGCGACCTCTGGCTTCCACGGCAGTTGGATCGCGGCGTCGGCGTCCGGCACGGCCAGCATGTCGGGGTGCGCCGGCGTCAGATCCAGCCATGTGGCAAACCCGGCAAAGCCCGCGCCCTCTTCCTCCATGTCGGCGACGGCCTGCGCGGGCACCAGTTTGGCGCGCTGCCCGCCGAACAGATCGGTGTAGGAGATCATGAAATACTTGACGCCGGTCTTCGCGGCGAAGTCTGCCAGTTTGCTCATCGTCGTCATCCTTTATCCTGTTGATGAAAGAGGGGCGCAGTGGCCCCTCTCGATCCTGTCCGCTCGCGTCAGAAACCCGGCTTGCCCGGATACCAGTTGGTCCCCGACAGTGGCACCTGCGCCATGGCGGCCGCCTCGAGCGTCAGCGCGCACAGGTCCTCGGGTTCGAGGTTGTGGACATGGTTGTGCCCACAGGCCCGCGCGATGGTCTGGCATTCCAGCGTCATCACGTTGAGGTAGTTGCGCAGCTTGCGCCCGGCCGCCATCGGGTCGAGACGCTTCATCAACTCGGGGTCCTGCGTGGTGATGCCGGCAGGGTCGCGCCCCTCGTGCCAGTCGTCATAGGCGCCCGCGGTGGACCCGAGCGCCTGATACTCGGCCTCCCATTTCGGGTCATTGTCGCCGATGGCGATCAGCGCCGCCGACCCGATCGAGACCGCATCGGCCCCCAGCGCCAGCGCCTTGGCCACGTCGGCCCCGCTGCGGATCCCGCCCGAGACGACAAGCTGAACCTCGCGGTGCATGCCCAGATCCTGCAAGGCCAGCACGGCGGGGCGGATGCACGCCAGCGTGGGCTGGCCGACATGTTCGATGAACACGTCCTGCGTGGCCGCCGTGCCGCCCTGCATCCCGTCCAGCACGACCACATCCGCGCCCGCCTTGACCGCCAGCGCGGTGTCGTAATAGGGGCGCGCGCCGCCCACCTTGATGTAGATCGGCTTTTCCCAGTTGGTGATTTCGCGCAGCTCGAGGATCTTGATTTCCAGATCATCGGGGCCCGTCCAATCCGGGTGACGACAGGCGGAACGCTGGTCGATGCCCACCGGCAGGTCGCGCATGCCCGCAACGCGTTCGGTGATCTTTTGCCCCAGCAACATGCCGCCGCCGCCAGGTTTAGCCCCCTGCCCCACGACGATCTCGATCGCGTCGGCGCGGCGCAGGTCGTCGGGGTTCATCCCGTAGCGCGACGGCAGGTATTGATAGACCAGCTTTTCGGAATGGCCGCGCTCTTCCTCGGTCATGCCGCCGTCGCCCGTGGTGGTCGAGGTGCCCGCCATCGTCGCGCCGCGACCCAGCGCCTCCTTGGCATTGGCAGACAGCGAGCCGAAGGACATGCCCGCAATGGTGATCGGGATCTTCAGCTCGATGGGCTTTTTCGCGAACCGCGTGCCCAGCGTCACGGCCGTCTCGCATTTTTCGCGGTAGCCCTCGAGCGGGTAGCGCGACATCGACGCGCCCAGAAACAGCAGGTCGTCGAAATGCGGCACACGGCGTTTCGCGCCCCCGCCCCGGATATCGTAGATGCCGGTATCGGCCGCGCGACGGATCTCCGAGTTGATCGAGTTGGAAAACGTCCAGCTCTGGCGCGGTTCGGTCTGTGGTGTCTTGTCCATGTCGCGCTCCTCAGTATTCGTCGGCGTGGTCGATGTTGAAATTGTACAACTTGCGGGCCGAGCCATAGCGCTTGAACTCTTCCGGCTTGGCATCAGCGCCCGCCTCGTCCAGCAGCTTGGCCAGGATTTTCAGGTGCTCGGGCCGCATCTCCTTCTCGATGCAGTCGGCGCCCAGCGACTTGACGCTGCCGCGCACGAACAGCCGCGCCTCGTAAAGCGAGTCGCCCAGCGCATCGCCCGCATCGCCCAGCACGACAAGGTTGCCCTTTTGCGCCATGAAGGCGGACATGTGGCCGATGTTTCCGTGCACCACAATGTCGATCCCCTTCATCGAGATACCACAGCGCGACGAGGCATTGCCCTTGATGTTGAGCAATCCGCCATGCCCCGTGGCCCCCGCATATTGGCTGGCGTCGCCCTCAATCGTGACGGTGCCGGACATCATGTTCTCGGCCACGCCCGGCCCGGCGGACCCTTCGACCGTGACGGTGGCTTCCTTGTTCATCCCGGCGCAGTAATAGCCGGTCGAGCCCTTGATGGTGACCGCTAGCGGCCCGTCGAGGCCGCAGGCCATCGCATGCGCCCCGCGCGGGTTGATGATCTCGTAATCCTCGTTGGCCTGTGCGCGGGCCGCGGCCTGAAGCGTGGTGTTGACCGCGCGCAGGTCGGTCGCGGTCAGATCGAGCGTGGTGGTCATTGGCTCAGCGCTCCCAGAAATAGACGGTGGCAGGTTCGGGTTCCCAGACGCGGGCCGCCTCGATCCCCGGCAGATCGGCAAAGGCCCGGTATTCCGAGGCGAAGGCGACGTAATCCTCGGTCTCGGCCATGACGGCGGGCTTGCAGGCGATGGGGTCGCGCACCACGCCGAACCCGTCTTTCGTGCCGGTGACGAAGGTGAAGAACCCGTCAAGGTCCTTGATCGTGCCCTCGAGCGCCTCGCCCAGGGTGGCCCCATCGGCGATCCGAGACGAGATATAGGCCGCGCCGACCTCGGTATCGTTCTCCGAGCGGGTGAAAACGCCCTTGCGCGCCAGCGTGCGGCGCATCTGGTTGTGGTTCGACAGCGACCCGTTATGCACAAGGCATTGGTCGTCGGCGGTCGAAAAGGGATGCGCGCCCATCGTGGTCACGGCCGATTCCGTGGCCATTCGGGTGTGCCCGATCCCGTGCGAGCCACCCATGTCACGCAGGCCAAAGCGCGCGGTGACATCCTTGGGCAGGCCGACCTCCTTGTAGATTTCCATCGAGCTTCCCGCGCCCATGATGCGCAGGCCGACCTCTTCCAGCCACGCGATCGCTGCGGCCTCTGAGGCCTCGGGGACGGTCAGGACGGCATGGGTATCGACGACCTTGATCGTCACCGGCCCGTCGATCGCCGCCGAGACCGCGACGTCGAGATTGCCGAACGCCTCTTCGGGGCTGTCCGATTGTACCGTGATCTTCACCATGCCCTCGGTCTCGGGGCCGTAGATCGCGATACCCGCGCTGTCGGGGCCGCGATCGGTCATGGTAATGAGCATATCGGTCAGCATGTCGCCCAGTTGCGGGCGCAGGTCATCCTTTTTCAGGAAGAGGCCAACAATGCCACACATAGGTTCCTCCGTGATGGGTGTGATCCCGGCGAGGTTCGCGCCGTCACGACATCACTAAAGAGAAACCTATTTTCCCTTCAAGAAAGTATTCCACGATATGCGAGAAATCCCGCCCCGTGGCTGCGTTTGCATGTTTTTCGGGCAGAAACCGCCAGCCATCGTCGATTCCGCCCAGTTTTCGGGCATGTTTCGCCCGATTAGTGGGCTTGGGGATAAGTGATGATCGACAGGTAGCGGGCGGGAATCTCGACCAACTCCTCGGGGCCATGGGGGGCGTCGGCATCGAACAGCAGCGAGTCGCCCGGTTCCAGATCGTACATCTTGTCGCCGTGGCGGTAGCTGACCCGCCCCTCCAGCATATAGAGGACCTCGATCCCCTCGTGTTGAAAGGCCGGGAACCGATCGGACGTACTGTCGAGCGTGATCAGATAGGGTTCGACCACCACGCCGGAATTGTTCGATCCGATATGTCCCAGCAGGTTGTACTGATGCCCGGCGCGCGTTCCGGCGCGCTCGATCTCGGCGCCCTGCCCCGCCTTGACATGCATGCAGCCGCGATCTTCCTCGTATCCGGCGAACAGTTGCACCAACGGCACGCGCAACCCGTGCGCCAGCGCCGAAATCGTGTTGAGCGAGGCCGAAATCACCCCGTTCTCGATTTTCGACAGCATGCCGACCGAGATACCCGTCTGCGCCGCCAGATCGGCCCCCGTCATGCGCTGACGCTTGCGCAGCTCGCGCACCTGCCGCCCGATCGCAACCTCGAGGTTCTTTTCCCGTGGTTCCTTTACGGCATGGGGGTTTTGCTGCAGCCTGTTGCGCTCGGGCATGTCTTTCCTTTCCTCCGGCGGTGCGGGGCGCACCGGGTTTCTCAGTCGTCGGCCAGGGCGCGGGCCAGGTCGGGCTTGGCACGCTGGTGCCACAGCTGGTGCAATGCCTCCAGTTCCGCGACGAGAAGGGGGCCGTTGCCCTTGAGCCAATCCAGCACCGAGCCGAATTCCTGTATGCGCGCCTTGCCGTCGCGGATCGCCACAACCGGCCAATCCCCCACCAGGGCGTTGTCGATCCCGAACACCTCGGTTCCCCACCAGCTTGCCAGACCGAAGGCATGGGGCATCCGCCGCCCCCGCTTCAACGCCGTCAGAACGGTGGCGGGCGTCAGACTGTCGGCGGTTTCGACCGCCTCGTGCCACAAATCCAGGATGAAGGCATATTCCCAGCTGACCGCGGACCACAGGCCCGGAAACCTCTCGTTGTAGCTGTCGAAAAATGCCTTGGGCCGGTGAAAGAAAAACGCCGAGTCGCCCAGCTTTGGGTCATCGAAATCGGGAAACTGAAAGGTGACCCGCTCCATGAACCGGGACGAGGTGCGTTCAATCAGGCGTTGGTAATTGTCACAGGTGCAGGACAGGATCTGCCCCGTGAACCCGGCCTCGAAGGCCGCCACCGTCAGCGCCTCGACCATCGGCGGCGCGGAAGAACACCAGCACAGGATATCCGGATCACGGGCCAGCATCCGCGCGACGATCTCAGCCGCATCGGCAGTATCGGGATCGTAGGAGATTTCGGCCACGATCTCGCGCGCGGCCACCTTGAAGGCGGCGCGATAGGTCGCCAGTGACGGCAAACCCATCAGATCGGTCTGCGAACACATGGCCACGCGCCGCGCCTTGGGCCGATGCCGCGCCAGCCAATCCACCCCCGTGACATTGAAGAACGGGTGCACCTCGGCCGGGGCGATCAGATAGGGGTGATCCGGCGACAGGTCCGAGGGCAGCAAGGTAGCGGTCAGCACCCGTCGCTGCATCAGATAGGCCAAGGCAAGGCCCAACTCGCCGCCCCCCACGCGTCATGACCAGGCGCACGCGCTGCATCTCGACCATCCGCCGCGCGGCCTCCAGCGCGCCCTCCGGCCCGGCGGCGCTGTCTTCGACGATCAACTCGACCAAATGCCGACGCCCGGCCACCATCATGCCGCCATGGGCGTTGATCCACTCGACCCACAGGCGGCAGCCCTGGACACCGGGCCGGCCCCAGCGTTCTTCGCGGCCCGATAGCGGCACCAGGGCGCCGACCCGGATCGGCGCGCGATCCTGAACACTCAATCTCGGAAGCGCGCCGGCAACGGCAAGTCTCTGCGCCAGCGACGATGTGCTCACTTTTTGGTCTCCCGCATATTTTTTCGCCAATCCGTATTCGCAGGTCGGTGGATTCATATTCCTCCAAAGAAAATTCATTGACCATAGGAAAAATATTGGCCCACACCGAAGTCATCAGATAGAACCAGTTGTGAAGATTGGTTCATACCAAAGCAGCGAACCAATGGAGCTATGACCATGACAAAACGAGTCGCCGTAATCGGTGCCGGCCCCTCGGGCCTTGCGCAACTGCGGGCGTTCCAGTCCGCCGCCCAGAAAGGTGCCGACATCCCCGAGATCGTCTGTTTCGAAAAGCAATCGAATTGGGGCGGGCTGTGGAATTACACATGGCGTACCGGCGTCGATGAAAACGGCGAACCGGTTCATGGCTCGATGTATCGCTACCTGTGGTCGAACGGACCCAAGGAAGGTCTGGAATTCGCCGACTATTCCTTCGAGGAGCATTTCGGCAAGCAGATCGCCTCCTACCCGCCGCGGGCGGTGTTGTTCGATTATATCGAAGGCCGTGTGCTCAAGGCCAATGTCCGCGACTGGATCCGCTTTTCCTCGGTCATCCGCTGGGTCGACTATGACGAGGCGGCGGGCGATTTCGAGGTGACGGTGCACGACATGGTCGCAGATCGCGTCTACAAGGAACGTTTCGACCACGTGATCGTGGCGTCGGGGCATTTCTCGTCACCCAATGTGCCGGAATACCCCGGTTTCGACCAGTTCAACGGCCGGATCGTGCATGCCCATGACTTCCGCGATGCGCGCGAGTTCGCGGGCAAGGATGTGCTGGTGGTCGGATCGTCCTACTCGGCCGAGGATGTCGGCTCGCAATGCTGGAAATACGGCGCCAGGTCGATCACCAGTTGCTATCGCTCGGCGCCCATGGGGTTCGCCTGGCCCGACAACTGGGAAGAAAAGCCCGCGATGGAAAAGGTCGTGGGCAAGACGGTGTTCTTCAAGGACGGCACCACCAAGGATGTCGACGCGATCATCCTGTGCACGGGCTACAGGCATTATTTCCCGTTCCTGCCCGACGATCTGCGCCTGAAAACGGCCAACCGGCTGGCCACGGCCGACCTCTACAAGGGGGTGGCCTATGTGCATAACCCCAAGCTGTTCTATCTTGGGATGCAGGACCAGTGGTTCACCTTCAACATGTTCGATGCGCAGGCGTGGTATGTGCGCGACATCATCCTGGGCCGGATCGCGGTGCCCGCCGACAAGCAGGTGCTGATGGCCGACGTGGCCGAACGCGAGGCGCGCGAAGAGGCCTCGGACGATGTGAAATACGCCATCACCTACCAGGCCGATTACATCAAGGAACTGATCGCGGATACCGATTACCCGTCCTTCGACGTGGACGGCGCGACCGAGGCGTTCCTGCAGTGGAAGAAGCACAAGGCACAGGACATCATGGCGTTTCGCAACAACTGCTACAAATCGGTCATCACCGGCACGATGGCGCCGATCCATCACACCCCCTGGAAGGATGCGCTCGACGACAGCATGGAAGCCTACCTGCAGAACTGAGCGCATCGCTCTGTCCCGCCGGGGGGCGCGCAATGTGCCCCCCGGTCATTTTCCATACGACCGTTGGAGCCCCCCGTGATCCTCGACCCTTCCGGCCTGCCCTTTCGCCCCGGACCGCCCAAAAGCTCGCATGCGCGGCGCGCCGCCGCCTATCGCCTGGCCCCGACCGAGGAACGCCATAGCGTGCCCGGCGGCGGTGCCGCCCTGTGGGAGGTCAAACCCGGCGACCGCATCGCCATCACCAATGCCGAGGGCGGGCAGATGGGCGAAATGCTGGTTGCTGACGCGGCCGGACGCATCGCGCCGGGGCTTTTGGGCGCATCGGCAGATGCCGCGGGCGACGGG
Organism: Roseibacterium elongatum DSM 19469; assembly: GCF_000590925.1. Classification (NCBI taxonomy): domain Bacteria; kingdom Pseudomonadati; phylum Pseudomonadota; class Alphaproteobacteria; order Rhodobacterales; family Roseobacteraceae; genus Roseicyclus; species Roseicyclus elongatus. The sequence goes on from NZ_CP004372.1 coordinate 3,451,188, forward strand.
TTGCGCGCCACGCTGGCCAGTGACCGCCCCGGCATGGCGCGTCTGCGGGCAGGGTTGGCGCGACGGGAGATCGAGATCGCCAACGCACCCGCCATAGGCCTTTTCGGTCCGAAAACCCCGGCTGGCGAGGCGGTCAGCCTGACCGCCCAAGCGGCAGGTTGGGTGTTGATCACCGCGCCCGCACCCGCCCCGGATTTCGAGGCGCAATTAACGGCCACGCCGCTGTCGGTCACGATCACCCGCGCAACGCCCCGCCATGCTGGCAGCTATGCCTTGCCCGACCCGCTGGCTGACCCGCTGCAGGACATCCGCGTGGCTTCTGCCACCGCGCGCGCCTACCGTGTGAAAAAGGGCGAGTTCATCCAGATCATGGATGTCGACGGCCGCCAGTGCACCGATTTCCAATGCTTTGATGCGCGCAAGGTCGACAGGGGTATCTTCCACCCGCTCGACGTGACCAGCACCCGCACGATCCAGGGCCATGCCTACCCGATGCCGGGGTTGCATGCGAAGTATTTCGACCAAGACCTGACCCCTCTGGTCGAGGTGGTCCAGGACACCTGCGGCCGCCACGATGCCTTCGCCCTGGCCTGCAACGCCAAGTATTACGACGATATCGGCTATCCGGGGCACGCCAACTGTTCCGACAATTTCAACGCGGAACTTGCGGACTACGGCATCCCCGGACGCCCCCGGCTGGATGGCGGCGAATTTCTTTTTCAACACCGCCATCGACCATGACGGCGTGATGTATGCCGACGAGCCGTGGTCGCGCCCCGGCGATTACGTGCTGTTGCGCGCGCTGACCGACCTGATCTGCGTGTCGTCCGCCTGTCCCGATGACACAAGCGCCGCCAATGGCTGGCACCTGACCGACATTCATCTGCGCACCTACAGCGCGGATGAGCGGTTTTCCCGCGCCACGGCCTGGCGCCCGACCCCTGACGAGGACCCGATCATGACGCGAGAAAGCGCCTTTCACGACAGCTTTGCCGCGATGACACGCGATTTCGCGGACTATAACGGCTTTTGGCTGCCCAACAGCTTCCCGCAATGCGATGCGGTCGAAAGCTATTGGGCCTGCCGCGAGGGGGTCGTTGTGGTGGACCTGTCGGTGTTGCGCAAATTCGAGGTGACCGGCCCCGATGCCGAGGCGCTGCTGAACTGGGTGCTGACGCGCAATGTCGAAAAACTGGCCATCGGGCAGGTCGTCTATTCTGCCATGTGCTACCCCCATGGCGGCATGATCGACGATGGCACCCTGTTTCGGTTGGGCCAGCATAATTTCCGCTGGATCGGCGGCTCGGACGAGGGCGGCGCATGGATGCGCGAAGAGGCACATCGCCTTGGCCTGAACGTGATGATCCGGTCCTCGACCGACCAGATGCACAACCTTGCGGTCCAGGGGCCGAAATCGCGCGAGCTGATCACCTCGATCTTCTGGACCGCGCCCCATCATGTCGATTTGTCGGAAATGGGGTGGTTCCGCTTTGCCCCGGCGCGCCTCGGCGGCCCCGAGGGGGTGCCGGTGGTCATTTCGCGCACGGGCTATACGGGCGAATTGGGCTACGAGGTCTTTTGCCACCCAAAGGATGGGCGCGCGATTTTCGACGCCATCTGGCAGGCGGGGCAGCCGATGGGCATCCGGCCGATGGGCTTGGCCGGGCTGGACATGGTGCGGATCGAGGCGGGGCTGGTCTTTGCCGGTTACGATTTCTCGGACCAGACCGACCCGTTCGAGGCCGGGATCGGCTTTACCGTACCGCTGAAATCCAAGACTGCCGATTTCGTCGGGCGCGAGGCGTTGTCACGGCGCAAGGAACACCCCTCGCGCAAGTTCGTGGGTTTGGAGATCGAAGGGCAGAACGCCTTGGCCCATGGCGATTGCCTCCGCGTCGGGCGCGCTCAGGTGGGCGAGGTCTGTTCCGCCATGCGCTCGCCCCGAACCGGCCAATGGATTGCACTGGCGCGGCTGGACGTGGCCCATGCCGCCGAGGGCACCCAGCTGCAAGTCGGGCAATTGGACGGGCACCTGAAACGATACGCCGCCCGTGTCGTGCCCTTTCCCCATTACGACCCGCAAAAGACGCGGCCACGATCCTAACCGCGCCATCGGGCGCCTGCCCTTTCGCGCTAGCGCAGCAAGGATCGGGCAATCGGCACGTCATGCTGTTGGCAGGCGGTCAGGATCGCCTTGGTCGCGCGCGCGAACGCGTCCGAGCCGATCACGACCGGCGGGCCCGAGCGCCGCGCAATCGATATCCCGTTGCTGTCGCGGGCGATCATGATCGCCCCTGCCGCCCCCGGCCGACCGAGCGCCAACGCCAACGGGGCAAGCGCCCTAACCCACCGCGGCAAGCCGCGCCGCCACGGCCCGATTTCGGCCATCTCGGCGAAGGGCACCGCAAAGCGGCGGCGACCGGTCTCGACCTCCAGCCCTGTTTGCGTGATGCGCACGGCCATCGCGGCATAGTGCCACCCGATGCCGGTGAAGATCAGGAAGAACAGCCCGGCCGGCCAGGCCAGCACCGCCGAAGGATGCAGCGCGCCGCCCCCCATAGGCCAGGCGGGTTCGGCCCAGAACGGGATCGCAAGGAATGGCGGCGCGAACAGAAAGCTGAGCAAATCCGGGCCGATCACGGCAGGACCGCGGTCATAGACCCAAGCGTCGGCAGGCGGCTTGGGGATCGGGGCGGCAACGTAAACGACAAGGGCAAGCACACCCAAGCCCACACCCGCGGCCCAGGACAGGCGCGCCGCGGCGATGCATGCAGCCAGTAACAGCGCGACCGTCACGGCCCGCTGCAGCGCAAGCGACAGGCCCCGCCCGGTCATCGCGCCACCTCTGCAAGAGGTACGACACGTGGCACACGGCCCGCGGCGCACCCCGCAATCGGGAGCATCATGTCCATTTGTCGACCACCCTTTTGCACGGTCCGGGACAACCGGATGCGCTCAGCCTAGGGCGTGGGGTCGGCCGGCTGACATGACTCAGGTCAATCCGGATTGCCCGGCGACGGGGCCTTGCGCGCCGATAGCGCATCGCCCAACGGCAGATCCACCTGCCCGAGCCAGTCGGCCATCGCGGCGGTCACGGGCGCGGGCTGCTCCAATGTCGGCAGATGGCCGGCCCTCGCGACCATGACCAGCGTCGCCGCCGGGATCAGGCGGTGCATCAGCCGATGCCGGTCAGGCGGGCACAGCCGATCCTCGGCTCCGCACAGGATCAGCGACGGGACCTCGACCGCGGCCAGCGTCGCCTGCTGATCGGGCCGGTCACGCAGGGCAACCGACTGTCGCAGGAAGACCTCGGGCCCCAGAGTGCGGGCCATGGCCATGCACAGATCGAGGATCTCGGCATGGGTCTTGCCGCCGGCGGCCAGGTAGTTGGGTTTGAGCTCTTCGCGCATGACCTGATCCAGAAGACCCGCGCGCACCTTGGCCATCTGCGGACCGCGCCGGGCCTTGACCTCGGGTTGTTCCGCAAGGGGGTTCGTATCGAGCAAGGCCAGCCCCGCCACGCGGTCAGGCGCCTGACGAAGGACCTCCATCGCCACGATGCCGCCCATCGACAACCCGGCCAGCGCAAACCGCGCAGGCGCCTGCGCAAGCACCTGCGTCGCCAGATCCTGCACGGTATCCGCGCCCGTCAGATCGCCGACGACGACCGAGCGACCGGGTGACACTGCCGCGATCTGCGGTTCGAACAACCGGCGGTCGCACATCATGCCCGGCAACAGGACCAGCGGTGTCATGCGATCTGCCGCGCGCCCTCGACCATCGCGGCAAGCTTGGCATAGGCGATCTCCGGATCGACCGCGCCAAACCCGGCAAAGGTGCCAAATCCGCAATCCGAGCCGGCGATCACGCGATCGGCCCCCACGATCTCGACAAACCTCTGCAGGCGCTGCGCCACAAGGTCGGGATGTTCGACGAAATTCGTTGTCGTATCGACCACACCGGGGACCAGCACCTTGTCCTCGGGGATATCGGCGGCGCGGTCGCGCCAGACGGTCCATTCATGCCCGTGGCGCGGGTTCGAGGTTTCGAACAGCAGGTAGCGCGCCTTGGCCGACACTAGCGTGTCGAACATCTTGGCCATGGGAATGTCGCAGACATGCGGCCCCTCGTAATTGCCCCAGCAGATGTGGATGCGCACACGATCCTCGGGGATTTCGGACAGGGCGTGGTTCAGCGCCTCGACATGGGAGGCCGCCACCTTGACGAACTCGGCATCGGACAGATCGTTGAACAGCATGTGACGCGACAGGGCCAGGTCGGGGCAATCGAGCTGCAGGTCCAGCCCGGCGGCCACGATAGTCTCATATTCCGCCTTCATCGCATCAGCCAGCGCGGCAAGATACGCCTCGCGCGTCGGGTAGTGGTCGTTCTGCAGAAACAGCGAGATGACGCCGGGCGAGGCCGCGTTCATGAACCCGCGCGCGACCCCGTGCGCCTCCATCGCGGCCTTGAGATTGGCGATGTCCTTTTCCAGCTCGCCCTGCCCTTTCGAGCGTACCTCGCCCACGCACATCGGGCGCGCATATTTCGGCGTGCCGCCGGACTCGGCGATGCGCTTGAGGAAACTGGGAAACAGCTTGAGATCGGCAGGCGCGTTGCGCGGGCTGTCACCGTCAAAGCCGGTGTAGCGATCCTTGACATAGGTCGCATAGCTGATCTTGGACGTCTCGCCATCGCTGACGATATCGACCCCGGCCGCTTTCTGTTTGCCCACAGTCTCCATCACGGCCTGCGCCATGCAGGCGTCAAAATCCGCAGGCTCGTAGCTTTCGCCATGCTCGCGGGCGAAAATGAAATCGACCACCGCCTGCGTGCGCGGCAGTGATCCGACATGAGTGGTCAACAACCCCATTTCGTGGCCTCATTCACATAACGGGCATACTGGATGTCAGGGACGCCTACTGAAAACCACTCGTAAGCCAGCACATTGCTTTGCTCTTCCGAATAATCATTCTCGGGAGCAAGAATTACGCCGCTTCCCGGTACATTTGTGCTGTTCTTCTTCACCACAATCGCGTTCAACCTAGGAAGTTGTTCGTGTTCGCAAATCATTCCAATGATGCCCAATGGCCGCGAGAGGCCAAACGCTGGCAACCCAATCCACCGCCCAGCTTCTGTGTATGAGATCAATCCTGCTGATAGTCCTTGCTCTTCCGGTTTGAATACCGCTGCGGCGGCAAGGATGGGCCAGAGTTGTATTGCTCGCCACGAAACCTCTTCGCCTCTATCTTGGAAGTACTCTAGTGCCATACAGGAACCCCTTTTTTGGAAATCAAGGCTCGTCGACGCGCCAAGTTCCGCCGGCCGGATCGTCGGTGCCTACCACGTGATACAGGGCGGCCTCGCCGGTCATCGACGGATAAGCGGTGTGGTCGAGGTTTTCCGGCACGCTCATCGTGTCGCCCGGGGCCAGCGTCGCTTCGCCCGCCGGGGTGCTGTCATTGCCCTGCCAGACCACGCGCCAATGGCCCTTGACCGGCATCAGGACCGAGGGGCGGTCGTGCCGGTGCATCCGGCGCGTCGCGGAGGCGCGGGTGACCAGTGCCACCTCGAACCCCGGCTTGTCGCGCAGAACGCCGTGTTCCCCGATCACCGGAACGGGGTCACGATCGGCCATGGCCGCAAGGTCCAGGTAGCGGGCCACGTAGCCGGGAATGACCTCGCGCGTCGTGGGCTCGGGGAAGTTCTGCAACTCCTCCTCGGTGAGCAACGGCATCGCGCCCACGCCCTCGGGCAGGGTTTCGCCCCTCTTGGTGTCATAGAGCTTGCCCTCGGCGGACAGGACCAGACCGTGATCGCGGGCGTCCTCGATCACCTGCGGGGCCCAGATCACGCCACCGCCCGCGTCATCCCCGCCCAGGATCGCCATGATCATCCCGTAATCTTCCCCGATGTTTTCGAAGCCCCGAAAGATGCCCGTCGGGATGTTGAAGATGTCTCCGGGTTCCAGCACCACCTCGCCGGCGTCGCCCCAGCGCCCCCAGAAAAAGCGCCACCGCCCCGACAGGACGAAAAACACCTCGGCCGTGCGGTGCGAATGCAAGGAGTTGCGGCATTTGGGCGGCTGGCCGGCGGCCCCGATATTGAACCCATGCGGGATCGTGATGTGGACGTGCTGGTCGGCCGCCTCGGACACGCCGCCCCCGATGATGGTGAAGTTCTCCTTTCGGTCGCTGCCCGGTGTATGGGCATCGATGAACGCGGTGCGACACGGTTTCAGGTCGCCGTAGCGAACGATGCGGGCTTCCATCTCGGGCGGGGTCATCTGTGGGGTCCTTTGCGGGTCATGGTCGGTCGACGGGGCGCCGTTTTCCTCGAGGAAAACGGACGGAAACCTCGAGGTTTCCGCGCCCTCTCTCGGGCGTCATTCATTTGGGCCGGCATAAAGCAGGATCTGTTTCCAGATGGCGGTTTCGTCATAGAGCGTGTAATCGCGGCGCAGCGTCGGCTCGGCCGCGCCCAGCGTGCCGAACTCGGCATGGGTGATGCCCATCACGTAGACGGGCGCGCCGGTGGGGGCACCGAACGCGCCCCAGCCCTCGTGCTTGCCCCAAAGGCTCCACCGGACGGCCGCGCGCGGCGGCATGGTCGGGTCTTCGCGGCCGATCTGGTGCTCGATGGTGAAGACGGCGTTGGGGAACGCCGCACGCAGGCCCATCCAGAACCAGTCCGCGGCCTCGTGCCCATGGGCGGTCAGGCCACCGGGATATTCAAGATGACAGGCCCGGTCATAGACCTGCGGGATGGCCCGCAGATCGGCCGCCATGATGCGGGTCAGCAGATCGGACAGGCGCTGCCCCCACTCGTTATCGTTGCCCCGCCCGGTATAGGGGCCCGGACGGTCGGTTTCCGGAGTCATCGGCTTGACACAGGCCAGCGGCCCGCCCTCGCGCGCGATCAGGTCACGGGCGTAATCGCGCGGCTCCCACCCCAGCTGGCGCACGATGGCCCCCTGGTCGCGGATCAGCCATTCATCGTCGATCATGTTGTCGCGCGCATGGCAATCGGCGAGGATGCGATAGCCCAGCTGCGCCCCGGTCGCCGCGCCGTAGACGCCGTCGCCGGAATGGGTCGCCTGGCTGAAGATGCGATGGGAGGACAGCATGCCGTCCTCGGGGTCGCCCGACCAGATTACATCCTCGCCCAACAGGGTTCGGTCGGGAAACTCGGCCAGCGTGGCCATGGTGGCGGCGATCACGCCCGCATTGCCGGTCACGACCGAGGCGGGCGAGCGCACGACGATCTCCGGCGCGTAATAATCATGCAGCGTGGCGATGCCGCGATCTTCCCAGATCTCCTTGGTGATCCCGATGATGTAATGGGGAAAATCGCGAAACTTGGGGTCGAAACCCTTCATCTTGTCCATCCTTCAGGAATACGGGCCGAGCCGCGCAGGATCAGCGGCCCGGCAATCTCGATCTTTTCGGGCAGGCGGTTCGGGTCCTCGATCTGGCCAAGGACGGTCTCGACCGTCGCCTCGACCATGCGATTGAGCGGTTGGCGCAGCGTCGTCAGATCATAGGCGGGCCACTCGGCCATCGGCACGTCATCATAGCCCACGATCGAGACGTCACCCGGCACCGAAAGGCCCAACTCGCTGCGCAGGGTATCCATCACGGCGAACGCCATGTGATCGTTCCCGACGAAGATCGCATCGGGGCGGTCGGCTGCGCGCATCAGGTCGCGCGCCGCCTGTGCTGCGGCCTCGCGATTGTACATGCCGTCGGTGACGGCGACCGGGGCGAGGCCCGCCTGATCGAGTGCGGCCAGAAACCCCTGGGCCCGGTCACGCCCGGTCGAGGCGCCCTGCCAGCCGGCGATATGGGCGATGCGCCGGTGCCCGCCCGCGACCAGAAACTCGGCCACGCGGGCGCCGCCGGCGCGGTTGGCCGATGTGATCGCGCTGAAGCCCGCGCCATCCTGACCGCGGTTGAACATCACGACGGGAATGCCAAGCGCGCCGCAGCGCTCGGTCAGGTCGGACGACATGGCGACCGAGGCGGTGATGATCGCCTCGACCTGATAGGCCATCAGGTCTTGGACCACCTGCGCCACCCCTTCGGTCGAGTTTTCCGCCATCATCAGCAGGATGTTGTACCCGCGCGCCCGCAGGCGATGACCCAGGCTTTGGATGGCGGCCGGATAGAACTGATTGTCGAGATAGGCCACGACAAGGCCGATGATCCGGCTTTTGCCGGTGATCATGGCGCGGGCCAGCGAATTGGGGCGATAGCCAAGCTGGTCGGCGGCCGCGCGGACCTTGGCGATGGTCGATGGCGAGGCGGATCGACCCCCGAAAACACCCGGCTGACAGCCGACTGGCTGACACCGGCCAGCCGCGCCACATCGACAGAGGTGACCTTGGCCTCGGTCATCGGAGGTCCTCGGCCATCGGATCGGGGATCTGCACCGCCGCCAGATTGCGGGCCTTGTTGAATTCGGCCACCCGCGCCAGAACGTCGACGCCGACCTGGCGATAAAGGTCGAGCAGATCGACCAGCACCCAGTTCTCGCGGATCAGCCCGTCTTCGAGCCGCCAGAAATCGAGGCTGCACAGCAACACCTCGCCATGGCTGGGCGGCAGGCCCATCCAGCCGCCGCCCGTCAGGGTCAGGCGCATATTGGGCCACCCGGTTTCGGCGACGACATCGCCCTCGGCGATCCAATGGGACATCAGATCGCCCATCGCATCCAGCTTGCGGTCGGGCATCGCGCGCAGGAACGGGATCTGGTGCCAATGGCGAAAGCCTGCAACCCCACGCCCGGTGCCGATGCCGGCGGGGCCATACCAGTTGAACCGCGGGTGCCAGTAGCGGTCGAGCTTCATGACCTCGGGGCTGCCTTCGGCGGGATAGCGGCACAGATCGGTCAGCATGGCGATGACATGATCCAGCGCCGCCTGCCCGTCGCCGGACAGGCGCAGGCCATCGCCGCTCATCGGGGCGGGCGTGTTCAGGAACGCGCCCAGTTGTGGCGCCATGGGCCAGGCGCGGGCCTGCATCATCAGTTCCGGGATATCCCAGATCGCCTGCATCTCGGTGACCTGCCCGTTCTTGATGCAAAAGAACTCGTGATAACGCATATGGGCCAGATGCCCGGTGGGCGGAATGCCCAGAAACGGCGCCAGAAAAGAGCCCATATAGCTGCCCATGCAGCCCACCCAATCCTGCCCCTGGGGGGTGGTGCCGGCCACCACGATCATGTCGCGCCGTTCCAGATCGGGCATGGCGGCCAGCAGCGGGGCATAGGCCGCGTCGAACAGGGCCTCCGGGCCGGACAGGTCCCCGAACGGGTGACACAGATGCACCGTGGCATCGGGGGCCATCACCCCGGCTAGCGCAAGGCGCAGGCTATCCGGCGTGGTGGTTTCCGCCGCCTTGCGGAGCGGGAGCAGCGCGGCTTTCACGTCGCGGGTCGGCATGGGTCAGATCCGGTCGCCACTGACGGCGTCGAAAACATGGCAGATCGCGGCGGGGATATGGGCGCGGAACATGTCGCCGATCTCGGCCCGGTACTCCTTGGGGGGCCTTGACCGAGACCAGCGCGCCGCCGATGCGGACGGTGACCATCGTGCTGTCGCCCAGCAATTCCAGCGTGTAGATCGGCGCGTGCAACTCCTCGCCGCCCTCGACCGTGGCATCTTCGGCGCGAAAGCCAAGGGTGACCTTGCCATCGGGGGCCGACAGGCCGGGTATCTCCAGGCCCGCCCCGGTGAAGGTGCCGCCGCGCATCTCGCCGTCGACCAGGTTCATGGCCGGGCTGCCGATAAACCCGGCGACGAACGTGTTCGCCGGGGTATCATAGATCTCGGTCGGGCTGCCCACCTGCTGCACGACGCCCTTGTTCATGACGACCACACGGTCGGCCAGCGTCATCGCCTCGATCTGGTCGTGGGTGACGTAGATCGTCGTGACCTGCAATTCATGGGACAGGTTCTTGATCTGTGCCCGGGTCGACACGCGCAGTTTCGCGTCGAGGTTCGACAAAGGCTCGTCCATCAGGAACACGTTGGGCTGACGCACGATGGCGCGGGCCAGGGCCACGCGCTGGCGCTGACCGCCCGACAGCTCGGCCGGGCGACGATGCAGGAAATCGGTCAATTCGACCATCTCGGCGGCCCGCATCACGCGGTCCTTGTGGGTGGCGGGGTCGACCTTGCGCACCTTCAGCGGAAAACGGATGTTCTCGTAGACGTCGAGATTGGGGTAGAGCGCGTAGCTCTGAAACACCATCGCGACATCCCGGTCCTTGGGGTCGAGGTCGTTGACGCGTTTGCCGTCGATCAGGATCTCCCCCTCGGTGATCCCCTCGAGCCCCGCGATCATGCGCATCGTCGTGGTCTTGCCACAGCCCGACGGCCCCAGCAGCACAAGAAACTCGCGGTCCGGAATGGTCAGGTCGAACCGGTCCACACCGACGAAACTGCCCCAGCGCTTGGACAGGTTGCGCAACTGTATCTCGGCCATGTTCGTCCACCCTTGCGCAGATGTTGCATACGTTTTCAACGACGCTATCGCCAAACCGAAAAGGCAAGCAAGCCATATTTTGCAAGATAATCCAAACACCGTTCGAACGACGAAAATGCTTGTCAGCCACGGATTTGCTGGCCCAATGTTGCACACGTATGCAAGCGCATTGGCGATTCGCCGTGCAGCGAATGCCGATGCCGAGAGGACGACAAGACAAAGGGCGCATCGCGAACGCGCCGACCACATCAGGGAGCCTTTGTGCCATGACCTTCATCAGACTGACGGCCGCAACCCTTGCCGCAACGGCGCTGACCGGCGGCGCCGCGCTGGCCGAATGCACCATCGACAGCGGCCGCGTCGCGATCCTGTCGAACGACTTTCCCGCGCTGCAGGCGATGGCGGCCGGGGCCGCCGAAGCGCCAGCGACACGGTCGAGGTCACGGCCAACCAGACAACGGAACATCGCGACATCCAGGTCGCCGCGCTGACCGCCGATCCGGCCCAGTACACCAGCGCAGTGGTGGCGAATTCGTCGATCGTGCCGCTTTTGAATGACGGGCTGATCCGCCCGCTCGACGATCTGATCGCCGAACACGCCCCCGATCTGCCGGCGCTGAACCGCATCACCATCGATGGCGAGGTCATGGCCGTGGCCTTCATGGCCAACGCCCAGCACCTCTACGTGCGGACCGACATCCTCGAACAGGTCGGCGCCGAGGTGCCCACCACCTACGAAGAGGTGCTCGAGGTGCTGGCCGCTGTGCGCGAGGCCGGGATCATGGACCACCCCTGGGCGATGAACACCGCCTCGGGCTGGAACCTTGGCGAGGAGTTCGTCAACATGATCCTCGGCATGGGCGGCACCCTGTTCGAACCCGGCAGCGCCGAGCCGGCGATCAACTCGCCCGAGGGTGTCGCCGCGCTGGAAATGCTGGCGGCCTTGAACGAATATGCCAATCCCGATTTCCTGACCTTCGACAGCAACGCCACGCAGGCGCTGTGGGAGTCCGGCGAACTGGCGATGGCCTATATGTGGGGCTCGCGCGGGGGCGGCATCCTCGATGACGAGGGCGCGGCCGAGGGCGTCGTCGAAAACACGATGCTTGTCGCGGCCCCGACCGTCGGTGGCGGCGATCGTCCGGCCTCGACCCTGTGGTGGGACGGGTTCACCATCGCAGCCAATATCTCGGACGAGGACGCCGAGGCGACCTTTGTGGCCCTGATGAACGGCCTGCGCCCCGAAATCATCACGGCCAACAACGATGCCGCCGTCTGGCTGCTGGCGGGCTACACGCCCGGCGCGCCCGCCGCCGGCGTTTCGGCGACGGCCGAGGCCGGGGCCACGCCCTACCCGATGCTGCCCTATGCGGGCCTGATGCACACGGCGCTCGGCAACGAGTTGGCGCAGTTCCTGCAAGGCGAGGAAAGCGCCGAACAGGCGCTGGCCGATGTCGAGGCGGCCTATATCGCGGCCGCGCGCCAGCAGGGCTTCCTCGAATAACCCACCCAAGCGGCAGGGCGGCCCGACGGCCGCCCTGCCCGCCCCCTCGCCCCGTCCCCCTCCGCGCCGACGCGAGGCCACCATGCCCCATCGCACCTTCTTCTGGTTCATCCTGCCGTCGCTGACGGCGATGTTCCTGTTCATCGCGCTGCCGATCGTGTCGGTCGTGATCCAGTCGCTGCATGTCGAACACGAGCAGGTTCTGGAAGTCGTGGAAACCTGCGGCCCATTCGGCTGCAACGAGGAAACCCGCGTCGACAGCGAGGCCACCCGCGCCCTGCGCGAGGCCGAGCCGTTGGGGCGGTTCAATGGCCTGGGCACCTATGTCAGCCGGGCCCATCTGGCGACAGATGAACTGGCCGCGGCCTGGGCCGAAAGCGACAGCCTGGCCGAGTTCGGCAGCCAGGTCATGAACCTGCCCTTCTACAAGGCGCTTGCCTTTACCCTGGCCTACACCTTCATTGTCACGCCGCTGGTCCTGGTGCTGGGCCTGGCCATTGCCCTCGGGGTCAACGGCCTGCCGCAACGCTTGCGTGGGGTGACGATCTTCTTCTCGCTTCTGCCGATGATCGTGACCCCGCTGATCGGATCGCTCGTTCTGTTCTGGATGATCGATGCCGACGGGATCATCGGGGCCACGCTGCAATTGCTCTTCGACGACCCGGAATTGTCGCTCAAGGCCTCGCCGACGCTGACCTGGCTGACGCTGTTCGTCTACGGCGTCTGGCACTCGGCCCCCTTCGCTTTCATCGTCTTCTACGCCGGGCTGCAAACCGTGCCCGAGGAAACGCTCGAGGCCGCCATGATCGACGGGGCCAGCCGGTGGGAGCGGGTGCGCTACGTGGTGATCCCGCATCTGATGCCGCTGGTCGTCTTCATCACGCTGATCCAGTTGATGGACAATTTCCGCGTCTTCGAGCCCATCGTCGGGTTCCAGGCGCAGGCCAGCGCGACCTCGCTCAGCTACATCATCTATTCCGACCTGCGCGGCGACACGCAGCAATTCGGCTCGGCCGCGGCGACCTCGGTTCTGACGATCCTTGGCGTCGCCATCCTGCTGACGCCGGTGCTGATCCGCACCTGGCGCGATTTCAACCGCAAGAGGGCCTGAGTCATGTCCGCCGCCGCGCATCGCAAATCCACCGGCCTGATCGTGCTGTCCACGGGCTTCGTGCTGCTGTGGCTGATCCTCGCCGCCTTTCCCTTCCTCTGGACGCTGTGGGGGTCGTTCAAGGTGCAGGGCGATTTCTTTTCCCGCGCCGACTGGATGAATGCCATTCGCGGCCCCCTGACGCTCGAGGAAACCGGGGCGCGCTTTACCGGGCAGGGCTATTGGGGGGCGTGGATCGAGTCGGGGTTCTGGCGCAACGTGCTGAGCACCGCGATCATCGTCTCGGCCACGGTCGTGATCTCTCTGACCCTCGGAACGCTGGGGGGGTATGCGCTGGCGCGCTCGGGCTATCGCTATGCCTTCTGGCTCTTGATGATCGCGCTGATCTTTCGCGCCATGCCGCATATCACACTGGTCTCGGGCTACCTGCTGCCGTTCTTCGAATGGAACCTCTGGGGGCATCTGCCCACGACGATCATCGTTCTGGTGGCAATCAACCAGCCCTTCACGCTATGGATGCTGCACTCGTTCTTCCTCAACATCCCCAAGGATCTGGACGAATCCGCCATGGTCGACGGGTGCACGCGCTTCCAATCCTTCCGGCTGGTCATCATGCCGGTCATGTGGCCGGGCGTCATCACCACGGGCCTGTTCAGTTTCCTGCTCGCCTATAACGACTTTGCCGTCACGGCGATGCTGCTCAGCCAGGAAAACCAGACCATGGTGCCGCGCATCGCGTCCTTCCTCGGCTCCACCCAACAAGAGGGCAATGTCATGTTCGCCGTCGCCGCCGTGGTCTCGGCCACTGCGCCGCTGTTCGTGCTGATCCTGTTCTTCCAGCGCCAGATCGTCAGCGGCCTGACCGCCGGGGCGGTCAAGGGATGAGGGACGAGGTGACCATCGGGTTCCAAGCCGAAAAGCAGCTGGTGCGCGACCATTACGCGGCGCTGGCGCGCGCCACGCCCGACACCGTGGCCGCGGTTCTGGCCGAACGCACCGCGCCCGATTGGCACTGGCGCGGCATGCACCCGTTCAACACGCTACACGGTGCCGAGGCGGTGGCGCATGGGTTCTGGGGGCCGCTTCTGTCATCCATCGCCCGCATGCAGCGGCGCGAGGACATCTTCTTTGCCGGCCTGAACGAGATGGACGGGTTCGAGAACTGCTGGGTCGTGTCGATGGGTCACCTGATGGGTCTGTTCGATGCGCCATGGCTCGGCATCCGTCCCAGTCGCAAGATCGTCATGTTGCGCTATTGCGAGTTCAACCGTGTCGAGCACGGCAAGATCGTCGAAACCGCTTGTTTCTGTGACATCCCCCACCTCATGGCCCAGGCCGGACAAGACCCGTTCGGCCCGGCCACTGCCGCGCATCTGGTGCAACCGGGGCCGTTGGGCCATGGCGGGCTGCTTCATGACGCCCAACCACCCGAGGCCGGCGCCGCGACGCTGGCCGCCATCAACGCGATGATCGGCGATCTGGGGACATGGGGCCTTGGCCTGCCGCTCGAAGAGGAACTGGCGCGCACATGGGCTGACGACATGATCTGGTGGGGGCCGCACGGGATCGGCGCGACCTACACGATCGAGCGCTACGCGAAACAGCATTCCGGCCCGTTCCGCGCCGGGTTTGCCGACAGGGCCAAGACTCGCCACCTCGCCCGTCTTGCCGAAGGTCATTTCGGCGGTTTTTTCGGCTGGCCCAACTTCACCGCGCGGCCGACAGGCGGGTTCATGGGCCTGCCCGCCACCGACCGACTGGCCGAGTTCCGGGTGATCGACATCTATCGCCGCGAGGGCGACAAGCTCGCCGAGAACTGGGTGTTCATCGACATGCTGCACATGCTCAAGACCCAGGGCGTCGATGTGCTGGGGCGTATGGCGAAGATCGCGGGCAGCGCCCCCATCTAACGCGCGCAGGCCAGGTCCTCGGGCGAGATCACGCGCCCGGCCCCCAGAATGCGTTCGGCATGGGCCAGACTGGCCGCCCCGTTGGGGATCGTGGCCGCTGGCGCCACAGCGACCCCCTGGCTGGCATAGCGTTCGCCACGGGTGACAAGGGCGCGCGGTGGATGCGCGATCACGCGACCGCGCGCATCGCGGGCAAGATCGAAATACAGGATCGCCCCGGTGCGCCGTGGCAAGGCCCATTGCGACGACAGGAAATTGCCCAGCGAATACGCGACGAAGCCACGCCGGCCATCTGATGCCGTGATCTCCTCGATCGGTTGCAGGACATGCGGATGCGCCCCGATCACCGCCGCCGCGCCGGCCTCGATCGCGGCGCGCGCAAGGCGCCGTTGCCGCGCATCCGGGCTGGCGCTGTATTCCTGCCCCCAGTGCGGGGTGAGGATGACCGCGTCGATCTGTGGCCGCACGGAAAGGGCCTCGATCAGACCCGGCACCGACGGATTGGATCCATAGCAGAGCAGCGCCTGATCGTGCGGGTTTGGCAGACCGTTCACATCATAGGTGCAGGCCAGAATGGCCACCTTCGCCGCCCCACCGGCCATCGAAAGGCGCACCGTCGTGTGCCACGGTCCATCGCTACCCCGCGCGCGCGTGCCGGTGCTGCGCAAACCCGCCTCGGCCAAGGCGGCAAGGGTTCGATCCACCCCGAGCGGACCCCGATCGAGGGCGTGATTATTGGCGGTCTGGACGACATCGATGCCAATCGACCGAAGCGCCGAGGCGATCGACGGGTGGTAGTTGAATTGCGGATAGCCGGAATAGACCCGGTCGTCGAACAGGACTTCGGGCGCGACCGCCGCCGCGCGACCGCCGGGCAAAACACCCCGCGCGGCCGGGCCTTCGAGGTTCACGATGGTCAAATCGCTTCGCGACAGATAGGGGGCGACCGGCGCAAAGGCCGGTGTGAACCCCTCGGGCCGGGCTGTCGCATCCTGCTGGATCAGACGATGCAACAGGACATCCCCGGCCGCGGCCACCGTGGCCGCCCCGGCGCGAAACACGCCCACCTCCGATGGGCAGGTGCCCGCGCGTGCAGCGACCGACGGGCCGCTGGCGTCATTCGGTACGCAGGCCGCCAGGACCAGCGCCAACATGGGGATAAACCTGTGTATCACCTGAGCCGTGGCCTGCATGCCCTTGGTTTTCATTAATTTCACAAATGCAACATCTGTGGATAAGATCGCGTCGATGGGCATGGGGTGTCAAGGTTTCGCGGCCGCCGGACGCACCCAATCCTTGGCATATGTGACATCACCACAGCCCGCGAACCGCGCCGCCCGCGCGATTTCGGCCTGCAGGCGGGCCACCCGGCCCTTGCCCATCGCGACGCCCGCTTCCGGCCAGAAAGCCCGCACGGCCAGGCGCGTTCGGGCCTCTTGCGTCGCCATGTCGATGCGCCCGACCATCCGCGCGCCCTCCAATACGGGAAACACGTAATAGCCATATCTGCGCTGCGCTGCCGGAACGAAGATCTCGATCCGATACCGAAAGCCAAAAAGGCGCTCGGCCCGCGCACGGTCACGCAGGGCCGGATCGAACGGGCTGAGGATCCGCATGCGGCGCGGCGGCTCGGGCACGCAACCAAGCCCGGCCAGACGATCGGACGCCATCACCGAGCGCCGCAATCGGCCATCGGCCCCCTCGATATCGACCTCGACGATGCGGCCATCCGCAAGCGCCCCGGCCACCCAATCGCCGGCCTCCTGCGGTGTGACCAACGCCCAGAAAGCCGCCAACTCGCCCCGTGTTGCAAACCCCAGCCGCGCCAAGGCGGCGCTGCAGGCCCAATCGACGGTTTCGGCCGACGTGACCCGCCGGTCGCGCACCGATGCCGGAATGACACGCTCGGTCAGGTCATACTGCTTGCGGAAGCCGTCGCGCCGCGTGACGGACAACTCGCCCGTGCGCCAGAGGTATTCCAGGGCCGTCTTGGAGGGGTGCCAATCCCACCAGCCGGTCGATTTCGACGCCCGTTCGCCCGAGAAATCGGCGCTGCAGACGGGGCCGTGATCGGCCACATGCGCCAGCACACGGTCCAGTTCGCCGTGGAAGGCGCCGCCATGCCAGTCCTTCCAGCGGTGATGCAGGCGCGCGCGATCCCGCGCAAAGCGCAACCGCCAATGTGGAAAGAACGCCACCGGCACGATGGAGGCGTCATGTGTCCAATGCTCGAAGGTCGCCCGGGCCCGATCGTTCAACCAGCGCAACGAGGCCGGCCGATAACTGGCACGCCGGGACCACAGGATCAGGTCATGGGCCCGCGCAAAGGTGTTGACACTGTCGACCTGCACAAAGCCCAAGCGGTTGATGAGATCGGCCAGCGCCTGCCCCTTGGCCGGTCCGGCCGGCGGTTCGGCCAGCGCGTGCCGGTCGAGAAACAGCCGCCGCGCGATCGGATTGGAAAGGCGCGGCACCGTCACCGGCCCGCGCCCCCCGAATGCCAGGCCTCAGGCCACATCCTTCCAGCGCCATGGCCGGGTATATTCCCCCAGGACATGGGTCAGCTTTTCCTCGTCCACGTCGCCGGTCTTTTCCAGATGCGCAACCAGACCCAGTTTCTTGTCCTCGGTCACGGCGGCCACATGCGCGGCAAGCCCCTCTTTCTGGAGGGCGGCATCGTAGATCCGCGCGATCGCGCGTTTGCGCAGATCCGGCTTGAAGATCTTGCCGACGGCGGTCTTGGGCAATTCGGGCAGGATTTCCAGATGCTTGGGGATCGCCGCGCGTTCGTGGATATGTTCGCGACACCAGGTCATCAGTTCGTCCTCGTTCGCCGTCGCGTCCTCGACCAGTTCGACATAAACGCAAGGCAGTTCGCCCGCGAAACTGTCGGGCTGCCCGATGGCCCCGGCAAAGGCGACATCCTTGTGCCCGGCAAGGGCCTCTTCGATCTCGGCAGGGTCGATATTGTGCCCGCCGCGAATGATCAGGTCCTTCGCGCGGCCGGTGATCCAGAGATAGCCATCGGGGTCGATGCGGCCCAGATCCCCCGTGCGCAGGAAGTTCCCGAAATGGTAGAGATCGCGGTTCTTGTCGGTTTCGGTATAGGTGCCGCCCTGGCGGACGCCGGGGTTGTCGACACAGATCTCGCCCACCTCGTCCACCTCGCATTCCACCACACCTTCGGGGCTTTGCTTGAGGATCTTGACGTTGCAATGCGGAAAGGGAATGCCGACCGATCCGATCTTTTTCTCGCCGTCAACCGGGTTGCACGACACAAGGCAGGTCGCCTCTGTCAGGCCGTACCCCTCGACGAGGGTGACGCCCGTGGCGCGCTCGAACCGGTGGAACAGTTCGACCGGCAAAGGGGCCGATCCGGAAAACGCCGTCTTGACCGTCGACACATCGGCATTCACCGGGCGCTGCATCTTGGCGGCGATCGCCGTTGGCACGGTGATGATGAAGGTCACCTTCCACCGTTCGACCAGCTTCCAGAAATTGTCGAACACCCCCTCGCCCCGGTAGCCCTGCGGCGTCGGAAAGATCACATGCGCCCCCGAGGCGATCATCGCCATCAGGATGACGTGCACGGCAAAGACGTGAAACAGCGGCAACGGGCAGATCACGTTGTCCTCTTCGGTGAAGAGAAGGGTGTGCCCGACCCAGCCGTTATAGATCATGCCGCTGTAATTGTGCTGCGCGACCTTTGGCATGCCGGTGGTGCCGCCGGTATGGAAATAGGCCGCCACCCGTTCCGAGGCGCGGTCTTCGAAGGTCAGGGCGTCGCGCGGATGCTTGGACACTTCGCTGTCCCAATCGACGACGCGGGCATGGTGGCCAACGGGGTTCTTGGGCCGGATGAACGGCACGATCAGCTTTTTCAGACCCGTCATGTAGCGCAGCAGGTCAACCTCGAGCACGGTATGCACATGAGGCGCATGGCGCACCGCCTCGGCCATCTTCTGCGCCACGTCGGTCTTGGGAAATTCCTTGAGCGTGACCACGACCTTGGCGTCGGTTTCGCGCAGGATGGCACTGATCTGTTCGGGTTCCAGCAAGGGGTTGATCGGGTTCACGATCCCGGCGACGGCGCCGCCCAGCAGGGTGACGACCGTTTCCGTGGAATTGGGCAGCACGAAGGCGATGGTGTCGGTCTCTTTGACCCCAAGCGACCGGAACAGGTTGGCCGCTTGTGTCACGCGCGCATGCAACTCGGTCCAGGTCAGCGTTTCGGCCGGGTCCTTGGGGCCGGAAAACATCTGAAAGCTGACGGCGTTCAACGGGCCGTGATTGGCCTTGGTGTTGCTCAGCATCTCGTAGAGCGTCGTGGCCGGCTGACTGTCGGGCCACGGCAGATCCCCCTCGATCTGCTTGATATCCTGCGGATTGGCGAATCTCACCACGGCTCAGGTCCTCCCCTCTCGTCCTGTCCCCGCCCTCCTGCGGGGGTCCCCTTCGCGCAAATGTGGGTGCATTGCCTGAGGCGCGCAAGCCTGACGCAGCGAAACGCGTGCTATTCCGCAGCCAGACCTTCGGTGAACTGCAGGCGCGCCAGCCGGGCATAGAGCCCGCCCTGCGCCACAAGGCTGTCATGGGTGCCCTCGGCAACGATGCGGCCCTCGTCGAACACCAGGATACGGTCGGCCTGCTTCACCGTGGCCAACCTGTGAGCCACGATCAGGGTCGTGCGATCCTCGGTCAGGCGGGTGACGGCCTGTTGCACAAGGCGTTCGCTTTCCGCGTCCAGCGCGCTGGTGGCCTCGTCGAGCAGCAGCACCGGCGCGTCGCGCAGGATCGCGCGGGCAATGGCGATGCGCTGTTTCTGGCCGCCCGAGAGCATCAGACCCCGCTCGCCCACATAGGTGTCATACCCCTGCGGCAGCTTCGACAGGAACTCGTGGGCCGCAGCGGCGCGGGCGGCGGCCTCGACCTCGGCATCGCTGGCATCGGGCCGGCCAAAGCGGATATTCTCACGCGCCGAGGCGGCAAAGATCACGGGGTCCTGCGGCACAAGGGCCATGGCCGCCCGAAACGTCTCGCGCCGCATGTCGGTCAATGGCACGCCGTCCAGCGTGATCTGCCCCGAGGACGGATCGTAAAACCGCAGCAAAAGCTGAAAGATGGTCGACTTGCCGGCCCCGGACGGGCCGACCAGCGCCACCGACTCTCCGGGTTGGATCGTGAAGCTGACACCATCGAGCGCATGGCTGTCGGGCCGCGTGGGATAGGCAAAGCGCACCGCGTCGAACCGGATGGCGCCCTGCCCCCCCTGCGCCAGGGGTTTGCCGACGCTGGGGTCGGACACCGCGTCGTCGGTGCGCAGCAATTCGACCAGACGTTCGGTCGCGCCGGCCGCGCGCTGCAACTCGCCCCAGATCTCGGACAAGGCGCCGACGGCCCCGGCCACCATGATCGCGTAGATCAGGAACTGGATCAGCTCGCCGATCGACATCGCGTCGCCGCGCACATCGCGCGCCCCGACCCACAGCACCCCGACAATGCCGGCAAATACCAGCGAAATGACGATCACCGTCATCACGGCCCGCGTCGCGATCCGCTTTCTGGCGCTGTCGAAACTCTTTTCCGTCACCCCGGCAAAAGTGCTGGCCGAGGCCCGTTCATTGGTAAAGGCCTGCACCGTCTGAACCGACAGAAGCGCCTCGGACGCGTTGCCCGAGCTTTCCGCGATCCAGTCCTGGTTCTGACGGCTCAGCACCCTTAGCCGTCGACCCAGGATGATGATCGGCACGATGACCAGCGGCACAATCAGCAGCACCGCCCCCGTCAGCTTGGCCGAAGTGAACAGCATCAGGACCAGACCGCCCAGCAGCAACAGCGTGTTGCGCAATGCGATCGACATCGAAGACGAGATGACACTTAACAGCAGCGTCGTATCGGTGGTGATGCGGCTGAGCACCTCGCCGGTCATGATGCGCTCGTAGAACGCCGGGCTCATGCCGATCATCCGGTCGAACACCGCCTTGCGGATGTCGGCGACGACCCGTTCGCCAAGGCGCGTGACGAGGTAGTAGCGCAGGCCAGTGCCAAAGGCGAGCAAGATGGCGATCCCGAGCGCGGCGAGGAAATACTGATCCAGCAATTCCGAGCTTTCGGTTTCGAACCCGTCGACGACACGGCGCACGGCCAACGGCAAGGTCAGGGACACGATCGCCGTCAGCACAAGGGCCGTTATCGCGGCGGCCAGCATGGGTTTGTAAGGCATCAAGAAAGGCCATAGGGCCTGCAGGCTGCCGATGCGGCGCGACTTGGCGCGCTCTTCGGTGGCCGATTGCGGGGTGGCGTCCTGTGCCGGCTTGGCGGCGTCGGGCTGCGGCGCGGGGGCGTCCATCGCTTCGATCGTCTCTTTGGTCCTGTTCAGGTCGGGCATACATTCGGCGCCCTTGTCACACAAGCCCGACCGGGGCCGCACCCCGCCCCATGCCCCGCCAACGCCGGGACCCGCGTCTTGACGGATGCGGGCGCGCGCCGGGTGACGCCACACCCGTCATGCGGCCCAGGCCCCGCCCGCGCCGCATCCGCCTTAGGTCGCTCGACACGGTTTTTATGGGCGTATTTGCGATCATTTAACCTTTTCAGGCTACAATCTCGGTTGACGCATGTGGCCATCTCGGCCACCCTTAACCGCATTCCATTTTTTTATTGCCAGGGCAGCCGACGCACCATGCCAAGCCTGATCGAGACATTGGACTTATCGAAAATTCTCGGTGGCGATGACCCTCAGGGCGCGCTTTTCGCGGCCCTGCAGGACCTTGCCGCGATGCCGGATGGGTCTGCGGCGACTGACGGGCGCGCGGCCCGGACGGGCAACCGCGGCGAAGTGGATGGCAGCGCGACCGGGGACACGGTCCCGGCCGAGTTGATGACAAGCATGGACAATGCCGGGTTCCCGTGGGATCGGGTCGGGGACTTCGCGTCCGATACGGGGCCCTTGTCGTCACTGGGCGACGATCTGGATCCTCATTCCGGCTTTGCCAGCGATGGAACGACCCCGATCACGGACCCGCCCGGGAACGTCCCCGGAAACGGCGACGACTCGTCGGGTACACCGAGCGATGACTGGTCGGACGTCGGTTCGGGCAGTCCGCCGGACGAAGGCGACGAAGCGCTCGACACGTCAACGCTTGTGGACCTGATCGCGGAACTGTTGGCGGCCTTGCCCACGTTCAATTTCAGCCAGGCGGACTATTTCGACGACTGGGCCGACGGCAGCGCAACGCTTGATTGGCTCGAGGCCTTCCTTGAGGAATTGCTCGAGGAAATCAGGGACATGGCCGAAGACGACGCCCCGTGGGACATTGATGTCCCGAACGACGGCGATGACCGGCCGTCGAATGACCCCGGCGATGGAGAGTGCGAGCCGGGAGAGGAACCCGGCGAGGAGCCCGGAGAAGAACCGGGCGAAGAGCCCGGAGAGGAGCCGGGTGAAGAACCCGGAGAGGAGCCGGGCGAGGAACCCGGAGAAGAACCGGGCGAGGAACCCGGAGAGGAGCCGGGTGAAGAACCCGGAGAGGAGCCGGGCGAGGAACCCGGAGAAGAACCGGGCGAGGAACCCGGAGAGGAACCGGGCGAAGAGCCCGGAGAGGAACCGGGCGAAGAGCCCGGAGAGGAGCCTGGCGAAGAACCCGGAGAGGAACCGGGCGAAGAGCCCGGCGCGGAAATCCCGCCGCAGTACGGAACCGACGACGCGGACGTTTTGAATGGCGGTGATGACGACGATATCGTCATCGCCTATGGCGGCGATGATACCATCTCGACCGGTGCCGGCGCGGATGTGGTCAATGGCGGCGCGGGCGGGGACAGGATCGATGGTGGCGCCGGCGACGATCAGCTTTGGGGCAATCTCGATGCCGATACGTTCATTTTCGCGGACGGACACGGCCAGGACATGATCCACGATTTCGACGCAAACAGCGATCTGGAAAAAATCGACCTGTCCGGCGTGTCTGCGATCGGCAGCTTCGCCGATCTGCAGGCCGATGGCGTGATGGAAGCGATCGGCGAGAATGTGCGGATCGACACGGGCGATGGCAATTCGATCTGGCTCAGCGGCATTTTGATCGACCAACTCGACGAGAACGATTTCATATTCTGACCGGCCCCGAGCCGCGGGCGTCAGGCCGTATCGGGCTGCGTTGCGATATCCAGCAAGGCGAGGCGTCGCTCTTGGTCAATCGCGGTCAAGGCCGCGTCGATCGCGGCCGGCACCTCGTCGGCTAAGGTCACCCGCCGCGCCCATGCCCGGCTTGCCTGAGCCGTCTTGACGAAATCAGGAACGGGGCTGAGCGCGGTCAACGGCACGGTGTTGGCGCGCGCGGCATACCCGTCGGGGTAAAGCCCCCGGACCGAGGCGCGCACGGCCCCCCACTTCGGCATTGTTCAACACGATCACCAGGATGTTCAGGCCCAACGCTTCGGCGATCTGGTGGCACGCGGTCGGGTTGGCGAACATGTAGGACCCGTCGCCGATGGTCGCCACGACCGTCCGTTCGGGCGCGGCCAGCCTCGCCCCCATGGCGGCCGGAAACGACCAGCCCAGACCACCCGAATGGGGTTCCTGAAACCATGACCGATGACCGCGCCGCTCCAAAGGGCCCAGGATGGTGCCCAATTCGGAAAAGACGCTCGACGGACGGTCGGCCAAAGCCTCGGACAGGCAGTGACTGACCCAGGCCTTGCTGATGCCCCCGTCTCGTCCGGCCTGCGCCTGGGCGTGCCGGCCCGCCAGATCGGCCGCGGCGGCGGCCGCCACCTTCTGGCGCCGCGCCGACAGGGCCACATGGTCGGCCGGGGCCTGCCCCATCGCCGCGATCAGGGCCGGGATCGTCAGCGCCGTTTCCCCGGCAACCGCGAGGTCGCAGCGAAATGTCCGGGCGGGCGCCCGCGAGAACAGCGGATCGGGCCCGAGATGGATCACCTTCGCCTCTGGGCTCAGGCAGTGGCGGTCCGGCCACCATGGGGCGAGGCAATCGAGCACGACGACGACATCCGCCTCGGCCAGCCAGGGGCCAGGGTCCGGCCCGACATGGCACGGGTGGTCGGTGTCGAGCGCCAGATGCGTCGCCCACCACGAACAAACCGGGATACCCCAATCCGCCACCCAGTCGGCAAAGGCGGCAAAGCTGGCCGCATCCCCCGCGCCGCGTTGCGCGATGATCACCGGGCGCGCGGCCCCGGCCAGCATCTCGGCGGCGCGGGTTATCGCGGCCGGGTCCGGCGCTGCGCAGGCCGGCACCATCGATGGACCGCCCGCCAGGGTTTCGGGCGCGACGGGCTGGCACAGGACCTCGCGCGGGAGCGCGAGGTAAACCGGCCCCCTGGGGGTGGAACTGGCGATGGCATGCGCGCGATCCAGCAAGGGCGCGACCTGTTCGGGAAAGCGCAACTCGTAGTCCCACTTGACGCTTTCGCGCACCAGCGCTGTCTGGTCGAACATCTCCTGCCCCCAGCCGATGGGCACCGTGCGCGCGCCAAAGCGCCCCCCTTCGGTCACCGGGGTGCGGCCGGACATCAGCAGCATCGGCACGTGGTCGCAGGCGGCGTTGATCGCCCCGATGGCCCCGTTGGCGAGGCCCACATTGGTGTGCAGCATGACGGCCTGTGCCCGGCCACTCATCAGGTAGTGGCCATGCGCCATGCCCATCGCCGCATGTTCGTGCGGGATGGGAATGGCCTGGGGCAGCTCGACGCCCTTGGCGGCCGCCTCGGCCAGACCTTCGATGATCGGGGGAAAGTCGGTGCCCGAATTGGCAAAGACATACTCGACGCCCAGGGCCTTGAGCCGCTGGAAAATGGCGCCCCCCGCCGTCATGCCGCCCCGTTCTTTCGTCACGACAGCGACCTGATGAAGGCGGGCAGCCACAATACCAGCCCCGGAAACGCGATCAGCACGGCCACGCGCACCAGTTCCGCGGCGAAAAACGGCATCACGCCCTTGAAGGTGTCCCACATGGGCGTGTCCCGCGCCAAGGCCGAGATGACGAAGACATTCATGCCCACCGGCGGCGTGATCAGGCCCAGTTCGACCACGATCAACGCCAATATCCCGAACCAGATCTTCAGGTCTTCGGTGCTCATGCCAAAGCCGGTATTGTCGCCCATCGCGTAGAGCCCGCCGTTCATCTCGACCAGCACGGGCCAGAAGAACGGGATGACCAGCAGGATCATCGACAGCGAATCCATCAGGCAGCCCAACAGGATCAATGCCAAGAGCAGCAGGATAAGAACCGTCATCGGCTCCAGCCCCGAGGCCCCGATCCATTCCGCCGCGGCCTGGGGCATGCGGATGCGCGACATGAAGATCTTGACCAGTTCAGCCCCCAGCAGGATCAGGTAGATCATGCCTGTGGTGCTGGCCGTTTCCTTGAGGCTCTCCAGAAGCGCCCCCAGACCCAGCGACCGTCGCACAAGACCATAGAGCAGCACCAGCGCCACCCCGACCGCCGCCCCCGGCGTGGGATTGTAGAACCCCGCATAGATACCGCCCAGCACGATGGCGAAAATCCCCAGGACGGGCAGCATCCCCAGGGTGGCGGCGATGAACTCGGCCCGATCCGCCGCGCCGCCCTTGGGGCCGGCCTCGGGGCGGATCAGCACGACCAGCGCGATGGTGGCGATGAAGAAGATCACGGCCAGCGCGCCGGGGATCATCGCCGCCATGAACAGGGTGACGATGTTGGCCTCGACGATGATGGCGTAGATGATCAACACGACCGACGGCGGGATCAGGATGCCCAGCACCCCACCCGCGGCCAATGAGCCCGTCGCCAGCGAGCCCGCGTAATTGTAGCGCTTGAGTTCCGGCAGGGCGATCTTGCCCATGGTCGAGGCCGTCGCCAGAGACGAGCCCGAGACCGCCCCGAACCCCGCACAGCCGGCGATGGCGGCCATGGCGGTGCCGCCCCGCGCCCAGCCCAGCCACGCATTCGCCGCCCGGAACAGGGCCTGGCTCATGCCGGTCTTGGCGGCAATGGCCCCCATCAGCACGAACATCGGCACGACCGACAGGCCGTAATTCGAAAACTGCCCATAGGCCAGTGTCTTGAGCTGGTTCATCACGGTCATCGGACCGTTCATGACCATCGTGCCGATGCCGCCCACAAGGATCATGGCATAGGCGATGGGCATGCGCATCGCGATCAGCGCGACGAGGGCGGCAAGGCCGATCATCCCCAGCGTGATGGGATCGAGGCTCATGCTGAGTTGCCCCGCGACGGGGGCCGAAGGCTTTCGAGCAAGGTGATCGCAGAGGCCAGGACCAGCAGCACAAGCGACGGGATCGCGGCCAGATAGGCCCACCATGTCGGGATGCTAAGGATGGCCGTGACGTAGGAAAACTCACGCTGGCTGCCCATGCCCAGAAAGACCTGGCGCACCAGCAGGATCGAAAACAGCAAGGCGACGACCGAGGCCACCAGCGTGAAGATCGAGATGAGGCGCGGCCCGGCCCCCGAGGTGAAGATATCGGCCGAGACATTCGCGCCGGTCAGTTGGCAATAGGGCAGAAAGGCAAAGGCCGCGATGGCCACGCCCATCTGCGTCAGTTCGAAATCGCCGGGAAAGGGACGACCGATGATGCCGCCCAAAACGGTCAGGACGTTGACGGCGACGACGGCGAGGATGATCCCCCCGCCAAGGATCGCCCAGGCGGTGATCAAACGTTCCGCCGCACCGGTCCAACCGGTGCGGCGGGGTGTGTCGTGGATGGGGGTGTCCATCACATCTCGGCGTTTTCGGCGATCAGGCGGCGGGCCTCTTCGACCAGCGCGGCGCCATCAATCCCCTGCGTACCGAGCTCGTCGATCCAGCGCTGGACCACGGGCTGCAGCGCCTCTTCGAAGGCGGCGGTTTCGTCCTCGGTCAGGGTGACATGCGTATTGCCGGCCTCGACGGCCATGTTGATGCCGAAATCGTCGGTCCCTCGCCATATGCGGCCGACCTCGCCCCACCAGTCGCGGTTCGACGCCTCGCGGAAGGCGGCCTGAATATCCTCGGGCAGGCCGTTCCAGCGATCGGCATTCATCGACACTTGGAAGGTGGTCGTGCCGAACCGGGCCTCGTCATGGCCCTCGATCTGGTATTCGGTCTGCTCCTGGATGCGCAGCGGCGGGATGATCTCGAAGGGGATCAGCGCGCCGTCGACATTGCCGGTCTGCAGCGCCTGCGGCAGGTCGGGCACCGGCATCGCCACGGGCTGCGCGCCCAGTTGCTCGATGATCCAGGCCCCGGTGCGGGTCGGGATGCGCAAGCGCAGGCCTTCGAAATCCTCGGGCGTACGCACCTCGGTATCGACGGTATGCAGGGCCTGACCGGCATGCACATGCAGGAACATCACCTCGACGCCCTGGTAATCGGCCGACAGGTGGTCGTCGAACATGTCATAGAGCGCGAGGTTCGCGGCCACCGGATCGTTGAGGAAGACAAAGGGCAGTTCCATCACCTCGGATCGCGGAAACAGGCCCGGCGTGTAGCCATTGACCGTCCAGACCAGATCCACGACGCCGTCACGGGCCTGGCTGATCAGTTCCGGCGGCGCACCCCCCAGCGTCATGGCGGGGAAGATCTCGATCTCGACGCGGCCCTCCGACAGTTCCTCGACCCGCTCGGCCCAGGGGGCCAGCATCTGGCTATGGGCGGGGGCCTGGGCGCTTAGAAAATGATGCAGGCGAAACGTGTACTCCTGCGCCGATGCGGCCGAGACCGCCGCGACACTGATGCCGGCGGCCAGAAGACCCGCGGCCAATTTCGATGGGTTCATGGTTTTTTCCTCCCTGGTTGCAACCAATGTTCTGGTCTTATCCGCCTCCTACCCTCCCGGTATCGGAGACGAGTGACAAGCCCGGAACGGTATCCTGAACCGAACGGCGGGCATCGAGCACGGCCTTGAGGTTGGCATGCGCCAGGCGCGCGTGTTCGCGGCAGATGGCCTCGGCCCGGCTGCCTTCACGGGCCTCGATGGCCTGCAGGACCGCTCGGTGCTGCTCTTGCGCGCCAAAGAGCGACTGGCGGATTTCGGACATGGCCGCCTGCGCCTGCAAGAAGGCACTGGGCCGGGCCATCGGCAAGGCCGTGATGCGCTGATATTCCCGCATCACCATCTCGCTGCCGCACAGGCCGTTGACCAAGTCGTGAAAGCGGTCGTTCAACGCCGCATAGCGTTCGAAATCGACATCGGCGGCGCTTTGACCCAGGGCGATGTCGATCTCGTCGGCCACCGATCTGCAGGCGCGCAGATCGGCAACCGGCGCGCCGCGTTCGGCCGCGAGCCGTGCAGCGGTGCCTTCGATCACGCCGCGCAACTCGATAGCATCGACCACGTCGACGATGCTGAGCGCGCGCACCCGCACCCCGCCCGAGGGCACACGTTCGAGCAGACCTTCCTCGACAAGCTGCTGGATCGCCTGTCGCAGAGGTGTGCGCGAAATCCCCAGACGCGCCGACAAGGTCGGCTCGGACAGGCGCTGCCCCGGCGCGACCTCGCCACCGAGCACGATCGAGCGCAGCCCCATCAGGGCCTTGTGCGACTGCGCGTTGCGGGCCGCGTCTGCCATGATACTCCCTGTTTTTCCGGCGCTGCGGCATGGCGCAGAGCCGACCTCCCGTCAGGCGCATCCTGTATACACCCACGGCCGAGGATGACCGCGATTCGCAAGAAATCAACTGATTTTTCTTGATATGCATGGGGCGGGCCACACCATGGCAAAAAACTGTATACATCCTAGAGATCTGAAAAATATGAATAAACTTAGCTTCGATCAAAGTCCGCCAAGGGAAAACCACTGGACAGGCCGGGCCAATTCGCCCCCAATGCCCCGGCGAACACAGGCCGCACCGCGCATGGCCGTTCGGAGGGAGGGTCCGGGCGCAATATGGCGCGCGCAGCGTGGCGGCGCTGACGAAGGGAGGGGACGCACCGATGCCAACCGCTGCCAGTTTTTGCGCGCCTGCAAAGCGCGATGTCGATCAGCCGCGACCGGCGCGGGACCGGGTGCTGCCGCGCCGCGCGGCGCTGACGGGCAGCGTCCCGTCCGCCATGGGCGATGCCGGACCTGACAGATGGCAACCGAGGACACGACGCGCATGACGACCGGCAAGACCCAAGTGGCGATCATCGGCGGCGGTCCGTCGGGCCTGTTGCTGTCTCAGCTTTTGCATACCCGCGGTATCGACAGCGTCGTTCTGGAACGTCGGACCAAGGCCCATGTGCTTGGCCGCATCCGCGCGGGCGTGCTGGAACAGGGGTTGATCGCCCTGATGGACGAGGCCGGCTGCGCCGACCGGCTGCATGCCGAGGGGTTCGTCCATGACGGGGTGCAACTGTCCTTTGGCGAGGATCGCGTGCATATCAACATCGTCGAGGCCGCCGGCAAACCCGTGGTCGTCTATGGGCAGACCGAGGTGACCCGCGACCTCTATGCCGCGCGCGAGGCCGCCGGCGGGCGCCTGATCTTCGAGGCCGAGGATGTCGCGATCCACGACGCGACATCCGATGCCCCGTTCGTCACCTACACCCTTGGCGGCGACAGCCATCGCCTGGACTGTGATTTCGTCGCCGGGTGCGACGGGTTTCACGGCATCAGCCGCCAGACCATCCCCGCCAGCGCCCGGACCGAGTTCGAAAAACTGTATCCCTTCGGCTGGCTGGGCATCCTGTCGGAAACGCCCCCGGTTGTGCCCGAAATCCTCTATGCCAATTCGCCGCGCGGCTTTGCCTTGTGTTCGATGCGCAATGCCGCGCTCAGCCGCTACTACATTCAATGTCCCCTGACCGACCGGGTCGAGGATTGGAGCGACGACGCCTTTTGGGACGAGTTCAGACGCCGCATCCCATCGGATGTCGCCGCCGATCTGGTCACCGGCCCATCCATCGAGAAATCCATCGCACCGCTGCGATCCTTCGTCTGCGAGCCGATGCAGTGGGGGCGGCTGTTCCTGTGCGGGGACGCGGCCCATATCGTGCCGCCCACCGGCGCCAAGGGGCTGAACACCGCCGCGTCCGACGTGCATTACCTGTTCCATGCACTTTCCGAGTATTACCAGACCGGCGACAGCGCCGGGATCGAGGGCTATTCCGATCAAGCCCTTGCGCGGGTCTGGAAAACGCAGCGCTTTTCGTGGTGGCTGACCTCGCTGATGCACCGCACCCCCGAAATGTCGGACTTCGAAGAGCGCATGCAGGTGGCCGAGATCGCCTTTCTCCGCGAAAATCACGCCGCGCAAACCGCCATGGCGCAGAACTATGTTGGCCTGCCCTATTGAAGGACGACAGATGAGCAACCGCTACGACGCAGGCATGAAGACGCGGCGCGAGGTTCTGGGCGATGCCCATGTCG
Source organism: Roseibacterium elongatum DSM 19469 (assembly GCF_000590925.1). NCBI lineage: Bacteria > Pseudomonadati > Pseudomonadota > Alphaproteobacteria > Rhodobacterales > Roseobacteraceae > Roseicyclus > Roseicyclus elongatus. Next base: position 3,481,550 of record NZ_CP004372.1, read on the forward strand.
ACCGCGCCGAGGCCGCGAAATCCGTCTTTGACCAACCCTTCCAGGACATGATCACCGAAGGGGCCTGGGGCACTCTTTGGGCCGACGACACGATCAGCCGCCGGGATCGGTCGCTGCTGACGCTGGCCCTGTTGGCGGCAACCGGCAATTTCGCGGAAATCCCGATGCATGTGCGCGCCACCGCCCGGACCGGGGCCACCCCGCCCGAGATCATGCAGGCGTTTTTGCATGTCGCGGTCTATGCGGGCGTGCCGGCGGCCAACCATGCGATCAAGCTGGCCAAGGAAACATTGGCCGAGATGGAAGAGGAAGACCGCCATGCCCCATGACGCCGAATACATTCAGCGCGACCGTACCTGGCACCCCCCGGCTCTTTCCCCCGCCTACAAGACCAGCGTGTCACGCTCGCCCCGCCTGCCGCTGATCAGTATCGAACAGACCGTGTCGGAAATCACCGGGCCGCGTTTCGGTCATGGCGATATCGGCGCTTTGGATCATGATTTGCTCAAGAATTACGCCACCACCGGCGACCCAGTGGGCGAGCGGATCATCGTGCATGGCCGCGTTCTGGATCAAGAGGGGCGGCCGGTGCCCGAAACGCTGGTCGAGGTCTGGCAGGCCAATGCCGGCGGGCGCTATCGCCACCGCAAGGACACGTATTTCGCCCCGATCGACCCGAATTTCGGCGGCTGCGGGCGGACGATCACCGATGAAAACGGTTCCTACTTTTTCCGCACCGTCAAACCCGGCGCCTATCCCTGGCGCAACAGCATCAACGACTGGCGACCGGCGCATATCCATGTCTCGGTCTTTGGCCGGGCCTTTTGCCAACGGCTGATCACGCAACTCTATTTCGAGGGGGATCCGCTGATCCCGCGTTGCCCCATCGCGCAATCCATCGCCGATCCGGTGGCCATCGACATGCTGACGGCCAAGCTGGACATGGGCGCGGCCATCCCGCTCGACAGCCTTGCCTATCGCTTCGACATCGTGCTGCGCGGGCGGCGATCCACCCTGTTCGAAAACCGGCTGGAGGGGAACTGATGGCCAACGATCCGACATTGCTGCGCGAAACCCCGTCGCAGACCGCCGGCCCTTATGTCCATATCGGCCTTGCGCCGGGGGCGGCGGGTTTCGACATCTACGAGCATGAACTGAGCTGGGACATCGCCGGACCAAATGCTGCGGGCGAGCGCATCCGCGTCGAAGGGCTGGTGATCGACGCCATGGGCAGCCCGGTCAAGGATGTGCTGCTCGAGGCGTGGCAGGCCAACGCGGCCGGGCACTATCCCCACCCCGAGGGCGGCGGCGAGGTCGAAGACGGGTTTCGCGGCTGGGGCCGTGTCATCACCGATTTCGAGACCGGCGAATGGGGCTTTGACACGGTAAAACCGGGCCCGGTGCGTGGCCGGAACGGCACGATGCAGGCCCCCCATATCAGCTTGTGGATCGTTGCGCGCGGGATCAACCTGGGCCTCAACACGCGGCTCTATTTTTCGGACGAGGCCGAGGCGAATGCGAGCGACCCTGTCCTGAACGGGATCGAGTGGGAAAACCGCCGCGCCACCCTCATCGCGGAACGGGGCACGCGCGACGGGCAGACCGTGTATCGCTTCAACATCCGCCTGCAAGGCGATGATGAAACGGTGTTTTTCGACATCTGAAGCCGCTACAGCTCGACCTCGATCACAGAATTGGGTTCGACCGCACGCGACTGGCACAGGATGATCGTATCCCTGCGCTGCGCCTTGGACAGCACCCAGTCGCGGTGTTCGACCGCACCCGAGATCAGGCGGCATTTGCACACGCCGCAGATGCCGTCAGAGCATTTCACATCCACTTGCACCCCGTTTTCGGCCAGCACATCCGTGGCCGATTTCTCGGGCGGGACGGCGAACTCACGCCCGTCCGACAGGCGCAAGGTGAAGGGGTGGTTTTCGTATTCCGGCACCTCGGGGACCGAGAAGTATTCCAGATGCCGCGCCTCGTCGGGGAATCCCGCCGTCTCGGCCGCCGCGATGACACTGTCCATGTAGCGATCCGGGCCGCAGGTATAGACGTGCCAGCCGGGGCGGTAGCCGCGCAGGATCGCCTCGAGGTCGGCGCGCGTGCCCTCGTCACTGATATGCAGATGCACCCGGTCGGCCCAAGGCATCGCGGCCAGATCCGCCAAGTAAGCCGCGCGATCCCGGCTGGGGACCGAGTAATGCAGCGCGAAATCGCGTCCCAAGGTGTGCAGGCGATGGGCAAAGGCGATCATCGGTGTCACCCCGATGCCACCGGCCATCAACAAGGTCTTTTCAGCATCCTCGACCAGGTCGAAATGGTTGATCGGTTTCGAAATGAAGACCTTGCGTCCCTCGGTAAAGATGCGATGCATGAGTTTCGACCCACCCCGCCCCGCCTCCTCGCGCAGCACGCCGATTTCATAGCGCGTGCGATCCGCCGGGTCACCGGACATGGAATACTGGCGCAGGAACTCGGGCGCGACGACGATGTCGAGATGCGCGCCCGCCGTCCATTCCGGCAGATCACCTCCATCCAGCGCGCGAAATTCGTATTTCGTGATGTCCTCGGTCATCTGCTCTGTGCGGGCAACCTCGACCCGCAGCACGGGCGCGTCGCCCGGCACGTGATAAGCATGCAAATGATCCGTCTCGCCGCGCGACAGCTTCAGCTTGTACTCCTCCGCCGTGACCAAGGCCTGAAACGCCGCGATCCCGGCCTCGCGATCCATCGGAAAGGGATAGGGCCACGGCCATGGCGCAAGGTTGGCCGGGTAGACGGCCATGGTCTGATCCTCGGGCCGCAGGTCGAGATCGCGCTGCAACCCACGCCGGTTGACCGGGTGGCGCGTGGGCCGATAGGCGCCATCCTCCTGCAACTCGATATCCCACCACCATTTCTTGGTGTCATTCAGGCCGCCGCGCCCAAGTGCGTCGTCCAGTTTCGCCAAGGGCCGGGCCAGCGCCGGAATATTGGACGCCGCCCAGCGAAACGGCGCCTCGGCGAACAGTCCCTCGAGGTTCCAGGGGCAGGTCTTCATGCAGCGCCCGCACATCGCGCCGCCCTCGGTCGTGATGCGGTAGGTGGCACATTTCTGGCTGTCGGATTTCCAGATCTCGTAACCGTTGAACATCAACTTCGGGCCGGCCGTGATCGCCCCCGAGGGGCATTCGCGGGCGCATTTGTTGCAGGCCTCGCAAAACGCCTGAAGGCCGAAATCGATCGGCGCGTCATGGGCGATGGGCATATCGGTCGTCACGACGCCCGATTTCAGGCGCGGCCCAAGGTAGGGGTTCAGGATCACCTCGCCGATGCGGCTGACCTCGCCCAACCCCGACAACAGCAAAAGCGGCGGCTGCAACACCTCGCCATCCATGACCGTGTGGGCCTTGGCGGAATAGCCCAGGTTTCGGATCTGCTGTGCGATGACACCCCCCAGCAGGGAAAAGCGCAGATAGGCGCGCATCGACTGCGCGACGCTGATCCAGTCATCGCCCGAGGCGCCCTCCATCGTTTCATAGCCCTGATCGATGATCATGCTGATGGCCTGATCGTGGGCCGGGTCGATCGGCGCGCCTGTCGCGTCATGGGAATACCATGTCCAGTCCGGGCAGCGCGACAGGCCCACCGCATCGACCCCGAGGAAATGGCTGGCGGCCTTGAGGTTCTGCGCATTGCGCACCGCGTCCGTCGGGCGCGCGCCCGCGGGGTTTGGCGCACCGTCCTGCAACAACACGAACGCCCCCAAGGCGCGACGCTGCGCCGAGGAGGGGGCCGATTTTCGCGCGTAATGCCCGCCCTTGGCCCCGTCCTGCACCGTTTTGCCCATGTCGCCGAACTGCGCGCGGGCGAACATGTCGGTGCGCTTGGGCACGCGGGGCACGCGGGCTTCGTCGATATGGGTGGTCGGGGCGTCCACGCGCCGCAACCGTTCGAACGGGTGTGCGCCCTGCACGAAACCACGCCTGGCAAACGGGTCGCGAGTGAGCGCGGATCTGGCGGCACGGGTTCCCAGCCACCAGGCCGGGCCCCTTGTTTCCGCCCAGGGCTGCTGCGCCCAAGGGGCGAGGGGCGCATCAACCTGCAGATCCAGGGTTGTCGTCACGGCGGCAAGGCCGAACCCGGCCCCGATCCAGGGCGCGCTCAGTTCTCCGTCCTCGACCGTGGTCAGACCTGCGGCCACCGCCAGACGGTTCAGGCAGACATCGCTGGCAGTGGCCGAGTGGCTTTTTGCATCCCACCCCAACAGCCGAATGTAGGTTGCAATGACACAAGCGGTCTCATTGGCCCGCATCGCCGCGCTGTGGCGTTCGGCCCCGGCCAGCCACTCGGTGCCCGGCTCGTCGCGGCGGGGGGGACGCGGGGCCTGGTACAGGAAGACGATGGCATGGCTGTGCCCGCCGATCCCCGAGGCGGGCGCCTCCATCGACTCCTTGAGGTCGGCCATGATCACATCGATCCCGGAGGCCAGCGTCTTGGTCTGGCGGCGGCGCAGGTCGCGGGCCAGACGATCAATGGCGGGGTTGGCGATCGGCTCGGGCAACTGCGCGCTGTCGGGCAGGCGGCAGATGCCCACCATGGCGGCATCGTTGAAATAGCCGAAGGCCTTGATGTGATCGGCCCGGGCGGCCGGATCGTCGGGGATCGTGGCGCGGGCCTTGTTGACGAACCCGTCGCGGATCGCATCCAGCATGGCCTGATGCCCCGCCATCGCGTTGACCAGCGCCTCGGGCCGCTCGGGGCAGTCGAAAGGCAGGCCGCACATGGTCGGCACCTGCGACAGATCGACGGCAACGAGGCGACGCAGCCGCTCGGTCGGGTAGGGGCCCAGATGAACCGGCCGGTTCCTGTTCGAGAAAAAACGCAGCCCCATCACACCTGCCCCACCGCCTGTCAGGAGACCACGTTAGGACAGACCCCGCCGCACCGCCAGAGACCAGGCGCACGCGCTCGGCATAGGGTCCGAGCGATCGGGTCGGCTTGACGCGGCACCGGCCATCGCATAGATCACCCGTGCTGAGCGGGCGTCGTATACTGGCTATTACCTCAGCCTTCCAAGCTGATGAAGCGGGTTCGATTCCCGCCGCCCGCTCCAACCGCACCCCCATCTCACGGCAGACCGCATGCGGCTGCGCCGGCGGCGCAGTTCTGTGTCAGGTCGGGCCGGATCGCAGAGCGCCACCGAATTGCACGGGAATCGCCCTTTTCTTGCCGTGGCGGTCCGTCATCGTCATGTGTGCGGGCGACGTGGTGCCCTCCCTGCCGCGCGGTCCACTCTCTCCGAAAGACGACTGGCCGCATCCCCGGATGCGGCTTTCTTTTTCGGGGCGCTCAACCGGGGCGTCGCGCCACGCCCATGTAGATGATCCCCCGAAAGGGCAGCGGCCCAAAGCGCATGTCGCCATTGAGCCCGATGCCGCGCGGTCCCAGCCCCGTCATCGGGCCGACAACAAGGCCCGCCCCGGTCATGGCGCGATGCAGGTCGCCCGGCCGGATGAACAAGTCGGGGTCATGCGTGCCCTTCGGCAAAAGGCGCAGAACATCCTCGGCCATTGTGATGACGGCCAGACGCGCCAGCAGATTGCGATTGATCGTGTCGAACATGAACAGGCCGCCGGGGCGCAGGACGCGCGCCACCTCGGCCATGACACGGTTCAGGTCTGCGACATGCTCCAGCACATCCACGCAGACCACGGCGTCGAAGCTTTGATCGCCATAGGGCAGCGCCTCGCCCACGCCGACGTCATAGGCGATGGCGCGCCCGGTCGCGTCGGCATGGGCGCGGGCGGCGGCGATGGCCCCCTCGGCCGGGTCGATGCCGGTCACCTTCGCCCCGCGCGCGTCGAGCGCTTCGGCCATGAACCCACCCGCACAGCCCAGATCGAGCACCGTCTGGCCGGACCAGTCGATATGCCGATCGAACCACGCCAGGCGCCCCGGCACCATCGCCTTGAGCGTCCGCACCCAACGGACCCTGTCCGACCACCAATCGTCGGCGGCCGCGTCATAGATGCTCAGGTCATTGCGCAGAGGACGGTTCATCGGGGGACCTTTCGGATCGGGCAAATCGCGGTACCATGTAGGGCGTTCGGGCTGCATAGCGATCAAAGCGCGCGCCATAGCGGGCGCGAAAGCGGCGCTCTTTGAGAACGGGTGCGGCGACACAGTATGTGGTCAGGCTCAGGGCAAGCAGCAGTTGATCCGGGGTCCAGACCGGCACCAGCCAGGTGGTCAGCGCAAAGGCCAGGTAGATCGGCTGCCGGATCACCCGGAAAGTGCCGGTCTTGGGCATGTCGGGAAAACGCGGGCGGCGGTCGGCCATCAGGCTCATCCAGCCCAGCGCGCCCGATTGCACCTCGGCCCCGGCATCCCAGCTGGCCTTGACCAGGAACAGCCAACTTGCCCCGTAGCCAAGCAAGATCAGCCAAAGGGCCATGCCTTCGGCCCGCCACCAGATGATGCCCGATGGGGTCCAGAAGGCAAACAGCACGAAGAGTTGGACCGAGGCGATGATCGCATATGTCGTCGTGGCCAAGGTGCCGCCATGCGCCCCCAAACGCGACAGCAGCCGCCCGCCCCGGCGCGTCAGCAACAGGCTGTGAACAATGGGAAACTGCAGCACCAGCGCCGCATTGGCCAGCGCCGCCCAGGGCCACGGGACGCGGCCAAGGCTCTCGCTCATGCCGAAGGCCATGGCAAGGATCATGGCCAGGACGGCGGCGGCGAACACGGCGTGGCACAGCACACCGAGTGCAAGCGCGAGCGCGATGCGCCCCAACCCCGGCGGAGGGGCAAGCGCGCCGCGAAGCAACGCCCAGATGCGGGCAAAATGCGTGTCCTGTGGGTCAGTCATGGGGCGGAGATAGGCGCGGATGCGGCCCCGGCCAGCGGTCGGGCATCGTGCCGCACGCGGCTCAGGCCGCCAGCGGCTCGATCAACTCGGGGCCACTGGCGCGGTTGGAATTGACGCGCGGATCGACGCGCCAACGGCGATAGCGCCCCTCGGGGGCGGGCTTCATCAACAGGGCCGCGCCCTTGCCCTCTTCGCCCAGCCACTTGGCCCACTCCTCGGGTGCCAGGCTGACCGGCTCGCGGTGGTGGGTCTCGGCCATCCAGTCCCCTGCGGCACAGGTGACGATGGCACAGGTGGTCAGGGGCGTTTCACCGCGATCCCAGATCTGCCAGATCCCTGCAAAGACCAGCGGCGCCCCGTCGGGCGTGGTGAAATACCACGGCAGGCGGTTGCCCGCGGCATCCTTGGTCCATTCGTAAAAGCCGGTGGCGGGCACGAGACAGCGCCGCTCGCGGCAGGCGGCGCGAAAGGCCGGTTTCTCGGCGATGGTTTCGGCACGGGCATTGATCAAGAGCGGGCCGTCGGTGGGGCTTTTGTACCAATGGGGCAGAAAGCCCCAGCGCATCGGGCGATAGCGCCGCCCCTGCCCGTCCGAGGTGACCACGCCCACGCCTTGCGTCGGACAGATGTTGTAGCGCGGCCCCTGCGGCAGATCATTGGACGGCGCGGCCTGAAACAGCCGCGCCATCGCGTCGTCGGGATGGGTCATGGTCATGCGCCCGCACATGGGCGCAAGCCTAGCCCCTCGCTCAGGCGCCGTAAACGGCAGCGCGGGCAATGCGCCGGGCGTCGCCCGGATAAATGCCCAAGTCTTCGATCCCGCGGGCGGGCTCGATGCGCGACAACTCTGCCACTGTCCGACGATACGCGGCGCGTTTCTCGACGGCGGAGCAGATACGGGCGAGGATCGAGGTCATGTCGAAGCTCCTTTCCTTGGCTGGATGTCTCTCGTCTCGACCCGCAATATGATAGCGCTAACCACGCATTCAATCGCCGCTGCGCCATAGCCGTCTTGCATTTTCTGCAACGCAGCAAAAAGGCCGGCGCGCAGATGCACACCGGCCTGATTTCATTCGGTTTTCGAAGCCGTGGCTCAGTTGGCCTCGGCGATGCGGCCGTCGGTGTAGGGCGTGTAGGGCGTGATTTCGCTGAAATAATCCGCCAGCACCTGGGCCACGTCCGGTCCGAAATCATAGGCATTCATGCCGTTGTCGCGGAACATCGCATAGCCGTCACCGCCATTGCGCAGAAAGCTGTTGGACACGACACTGTAGGTCGCTTCGGGGTCCAGTGCGGTCCAGGTTCCGTCCATGTCGACCTCCACCGAGGTGACCCGGCTGCCCGGGTCAGCGGCCGGATCCCAGGTGAAGCGCAGGCCGGCGACCTGCGGGAAACGCCCCGCACCGTCTGCGACCTGGCTGACGCCGTTTTCGAGCGCGGCCAGGACATCCGCACCGGCCAAGTCGAATGTCGCCAAAGTGTTCTGGAACGGAAGCACGGTGAACACCTCTCCCATCGTGACCTCGCCGCTATCGATGGAGGCCCGCAAACCGCCGCCATTGTAGATGGCGATCTGGGCGCCCTGCCCCGCAACACGATCGAGAATCGCATCTGCCACGAGGTTGCCCATCGGGCATTCCACGGCGCGACAGACCGAGCGGTCGCCCTCGATGAACTCGGTGGTCTCGCCAACCACCTCGCCCATCATTTCCTCGATCGGGCCGGCCAGCTCCGCGACCCGCGCCGCGATATCGGCATCCGGCGTCACCGAGGCGTCGAGCAACATCGTGTTGCCGTCGGCATAGACGACATTGCCCGCGTCATCGAAGGTCACGGTCAGGTGGCCAAGGTATTTGCCGAAAGACATGGCCTGCACAACCGGCACCATCACGCCGTCGGGGTTCGAGATCCAGGTCGGATAGGGACCGTCGCGATCGGGATCGTCGGCCGAGAGGTAGGTGTGCGAATGTCCGCCCACGATGACGTCGATCCCCGTCGTCGCCTCGGCAATCCGGATATCGTCGGGCAGGCCGACATGGGTCAACGCGATGATGATGTCGACGCCCGCCTCGGTCAGCGTGTCGGCATCTTCCTGCAGCGACGCGATCTCGTCGGCAAAGACCACATCGGGGCCGGGCGACGAGATCTCCATCGTGTCGCGGGTCACGGCCGAGATGATCCCGACCTGCACGCCGTTCACGTCCAGCACCACCGTGTCGTCGACGCGGCCGTTCAGGGCCGGCTGCGCGCTGACGTCGAGGTTGCCGCCGACGACCGGAAAGCTGACCTCGTCGAGAAGCGGAAGGATGCCCTCGGGCCCGTTGTTGAACTCGTGGTTGCCCAGTGCCATCACGTCAAAGCCGATGGCCTCCATGAACTCGCCCGCCGCGGCGCCGTCATAGGTGGTGAAGAACAGGCTGCCCTGATACTGGTCTCCGGCATCGAGGACGATGACGTTTTCGCCGTCGGCCGTCAGTTCGTCGCGCAGCGTGTTGATCGCGGTGCCGATCCGCGCCACCCCGCCAAAACATTCGCCCGCGGCGTCATCCTCGGCCGGGCAGGTCGAGTTGAAGCGGTTGATCGGCTGGATGCGGCTGTGAAGATCGTTGATATGCAGGATGTGCAGCGTGGTTTCGGCCGCGACCGGCGCGGCCAGGCCAAGGCCCGCCATCATCGCCGTCGTGCCCATGATCCGAGCAAGCATTGGAAACTCCCGTTTTTCGTTGGACGCCCACCAGATTGGCGAGGTGCAGGGATCAAGTAAAGCGGCAAGTTGACGGTCGCGTGACACTTGACGCGAGGACGCGAACGCGCCACTCCCCGCGCCATGCATATCTACAAGATCCTGCGGCCTGCCGAATGGGCCGAGCTAGACGAACAGGGCGAAACCGCCGGCGCGCCGATCGACGTGGCCGATGGGTTCATCCATTTCTCGACAGCCGAGCAGACGCCCGAGACCGCCGCCAGGCATTTCGCCGGTGAAGAGGGCCTCGTGATCGCGGCCTTCGACGCCGAGGCGATGGGCGAGGCGCTGAAATGGGAAGTGTCGCGCGGCGGCGCGCTGTTCCCGCATCTTTACGGTCCGCTGCGCCGGTCCGACGTGATCTGGCATGGCCCGCTGCCGCTGGTCGATGGCGTCCACGTACTTCCAAGGAACATGTAGGCGATGTGGGAACGCTTCGGATTGTCGGTGATGCAACGCATGGACCCCGAGCGTGCCCATGCCCTCGCCATCACCGCGCTGAAAACCGGCTTGCTGCCGCTTGGCGGCCCGGTCACCTCGCCCCGGCTGGCGACGACGCTGGCCGGACTGGCCCTGCCCAACCCCGTTGGTCTTGCCGCAGGCTTTGACAAGAACGCCGAGGCCGTCCCTGCCCTGTCGCGGGCGGGTTTCGGGTTTCTCGAGGTTGGCGCCGCCACCCCGCACGCCCAGCCCGGCAATGAAAAACCGCGTCTGTTCCGCCTGAGCGAGGATGCCGCCGCGATCAATCGCTTCGGGTTCAACAACGAGGGGATGGAGGCGATCTGCGGCCGCCTGGCCGAGGCCCCGCGGCAGGTGCCGGTCGGTCTGAACCTCGGCGCGAACAAGGACAGCGCGGACCGCGCCGGCGATTTCGCCCGCGTGCTGGCCCATTGCGGCCCTCATCTGGATTTCGCGACGGTCAATGTCTCGTCGCCGAACACCGAACGCCTGCGCGATCTGCAGGGCCGCGCGGCGCTGGAGGGTCTGCTTTCAGGCGTCATGCAGGCCAATGCCGATCTGGTCCGCCCCCTGCCCGTCTTTCTCAAGATCGCGCCGGACCTGTCCGATGACGAGCTTGCCGAGATTGCCGAGGTCGCTTTGGCGCAACGGCTTGCCGGGATCATCGCCACGAATACCACCCTGTCCCGCGACGGGCTGACAGGCCCCCACCGGGGCGAGACCGGCGGGTTGTCGGGCCAGCCCCTGTTCGAGAAAAGCACGCGGGTTCTGGCGCGGCTCTACCAGTTGACCGACGGCCGCCTGCCCCTGATCGGCGTGGGTGGTGTCGGCAGCGTGGATCAGGCTTGGGACAAGCTGCGCGCCGGGGCCAGCGCGGTGCAGCTTTACACGGCGCTTGTCTATGGCGGTCTTTCGCTGGCATCCCGCATCGCCGAGGGGCTGGACGAGAAACTGAAAAAGGCCGGGGCCAGCTCGGTCACCGAGGTCACCGGCACGGGGGTGGACGCATGGATTTGACCCTTTGGCACAACCCGCGCTGCTCGAAATCACGCGAAGCCGGAAAACTGCTGGCGGACCGGGGCGTGGCCCATGCCATCCGCCTCTACCTGAAGGAGCCGCCCAGCGCCGAAGAGGTGATGGGGCTGGCAAATCGCATCGGCAGGCCCGTGTCCGAAATCGTGCGGACCAAGGAAAAGGCCTATCGCGCGCTGGGGCTGGCCGCAGCCGATGACGCGGCGCTGGCCATGGCGATTTCCGAGACCCCCGTCTTGCTGGAACGCCCGATTCTCGATGACGGGAGACGCGCCGTCATTGGCCGGCCGCCCGAGGATATCCTGACGCTGAACTGAGGCCGCATTTTCTTTCACGGAAGAAAATGCCACCCCGGCTCACCCCGCCGCACGTTCCAGCGCCGGATAACGCAAGGCCAGCGTCACGCCGCGCAGAACGAACATGCCCAGCATCGCGGCCCATAGACCGTGATTGCCCATCAGCGGCATCAGCGCCGCCGCCAGGGCGACATAACCCAGGAAACTGACCACCATCATGTTGCGCATGTCGCGCGTGCGGGTGGCGCCGATGAAAATGCCATCCAGCATCCACGCCCCGACGCCCAGGATGGGGGCGGCCACCATCCAGGGCAGGAAACGCCGCGCCTCCTGCTGCACCTCGGGCGCGGTGGTCATGGTGTCGATCACCCACGGTCCGCCCACCCAAAAGGCCACCGCCATGGCAATGCAGATCGCCAACCCCCAGCCGCTGGTCAGGATCGACGCGCGCCGCACCCGCAGCGCTGCGCGGGCGCCCATGGCCTGCCCCACGAGGCTTTCGGCGGCAAAGGCGAAGCCGTCCAGCGCATGCGCCGTGACATGCAGGAACTGGATGAGGATCTGGTTGGCGGCCAGCGTGATGTCGCCGAAATCGGCCCCGAGGAACATGAAGGACGTGAACGCCGCCAACAGCAGTACCGAGCGGATCAGGATGTCGGTGTTCACCAGCGCCATGTGTTTCAGCTTGACCACGTCCAGCACCCGCGCCCAGTCGCGCCAGGCCGGCACGCGAAACGCCCCGCGACACAGCCACAGGCCCAGGGCAAGGCCGCTCCATTCCGCGATGAATGTCGCCAGCGCCACCCCCTCGATCCCCATGCCGAGGCCAAGGACAAAAGCCACCGACATGACGATGTTGAACCCGTTCATCCAAAGCTGGATGGCCAGAACGCCGGCCGTGCGTTCCTGGGCGATCAACCAACCCAGAATGCCGTAGATCGCGATGGCCGCCGGGGCCGAGAAGATGCGGATCGACATGTAAAGGCGCGCCAGCTCCTCGACCTCGGCGCTGGCGGGCGAGAGCTGGAACGCGGCCCAGAAGAGAGGGACCTGCACCAGGATCAGCAGCAGGCCCCGCCCCGCCCCCGATCATCAGCACCCGCGTCAACAGTGCCGCCACCTCGGCATCGTCGCGCGCGCCCACGGCCTGTGCGGCCAGGCCGACCGTGCCCATGCGCAGAAAGCCGAAGATCCAGTAGATCGATGTCAGGATCACTGCGCCGATGCCGACCGCGCCGATCGGGGCCGGATCGCCCAGTTGCCCTACGACGCCCGTATCGACCACGCCCAGCAACGGCACCGTCGCATTCGACAGGACCACCGGCACGGCGATCTTGAGCACACGGGCATGCGACAGCGCGGGCGGATCGGCCACAGCCCCCGACACGGGCCTACCCCTCGCGGGGTGGCATCAGGAAATGCCCGGTGGCCTGCGCAAACAGTTTGTCGCGGTTGTCCTGCCAGGCCTCGACATGGACCGACGCATAGCGCCGCCCCGAGCGGTTGACGCGCGCCCGCGCATAGGCGTCGCGCGGCAGGCCCGAGCGCAGGTAATCCACCGTGAAGTCGATGGTCTTGGGCAGGCGCGGCAGCACCTCGGGTGTCAGCGCCTCGACATCGAGTTGTCCGGTCTCGATATCGTCCCACAGCATCTGGAACGACAACTCGACGATCGCCGCCACCTCGAGGAACGAGGCCGTCGCCCCCCCGTGCAGCGCCGGGATGAACGGGTTGCCGATCAGCTTGTCGTCGAAATTCATCACCGCCGTCAGTTCATCGCCGCGCCGGTCGAAGCCGATACCCATGAACCGGATATAGGGCACGCCATCGACCAGGGCCGACAGCGCCTTGTCGCGGCGCTGCTTGACCAGATGGACCGGCTCGGGTGGCTTGCGGGGCGTCGTCATGGTTTGACCTCCGCGCCCTTGCCCTGGGCGATGGTGAAGGCCCCGCTGGCGGCGGCGAGGGGTTTGGCCTCGTCGACGTCCCAGGCCTTGGCGCGCACAAAGGCGACCGACCGGGTGACGTGATAGCACTCCGCCCTTGCGGTGATGCGGCAGCCGGGCTCGGCGGCGCGCATGTAATCGATGCGCAGATCGATGGTGGCGGTGCCGGCAGGGGCGTCGGGATAGCTCATGACGGCGGCGCCGCCGCAGGTGTCCATCAGGGCCGAAACCGCGCCGCCATGCACCACGCCGGTGCGCGGGTCGCCCACCAACGCCTCGGAATAGGGCATCGAGATCTGGGCGACGCCATCGCCGATCTCGTCGAAATGCATGTTCAAGGCCTTGGAAAAGGGGATCGCCTCGATGAATTGCCGGGCGATGCGGGCCTTCTGCTCGGCATTGGTGTGGCTTTCGTCGGCCATCTGCTGAACCCATCCTGATCTGCGTTGGTGCCGTTCCGACAAGGTTTCGCCCCGCACGGGCCGGGGCGCAAGGGGCAAAGCCCGTGCCGCTGCGGCCGGGCGCTTTGCAATCGGGGTGGGCGATGCTACCTAGCTGCCCAAGCGTCACCCACCGGGACGAGACAGGGCGATGTCCGGCGACAAAATGGATCTCAAGGAGATGTGCGCGCGGTTCGATGTGACACCGCGCACGCTGCGTCACTACGAGTATATCGAACTGCTGATGCCCGAGCGCGACGGGCGCAGGCGGCTTTATGGCCCGCGCGAGGTTGCGCGCATGACCCTGATCCTGCGCGGGCGGCGCTTCGGGTTTTCGCTGGAAGAGATCCGGCAATGGCTGGAACTGTACGACAAGGACCCCAAGGGGCAGCTTCAGCGCGACACATGGCTGGACATGGCCGACAAGCAGCTGGCCGAGTTGGACAATCGACGTCGCGAGTTGGACGAGGTCATCGCGGAATTGCGCGACCTGAGGGATCAGGCCGCAGCGTCACGGTGAGGACCCCGCGCCCATCAGGCGCAGTGCCGCGGCACGCACCGCCTCGACGTCGATGACCCAGCGGTCGAGGTCCCGCGCCGCGCCCGAAAGCGCCTCGTAGCGCAGGCCACGCCGCGCCGCGACCGCCGCGAAGGCCAGCGTTCCCCTGTCAGGGTGAAACAGTTCCAGAACGGCCGCGCCCGGCCGCGCCGCAAACAGCGTCGCAAGCGCGCCGCCATGGGGGGCGATGATCACGTCCGCCGCGGCGACGGCGGCCAATTGCCCGGGGCCTTGAAGATCCTCCATCTCGACCGACACGAAGCCAAGCTGCCTGAGGCCGCCGATCAGATCCCTTTCATTCACCATACGGCGTCGCTGCGCCTTGGCGCGGCTGATATAAAGCAGCCGCCCGCCCCCCTCGACGCCGGCTGTCACCCCTTCGGCTGCGGCGGCAAACTCCGACAGGATGGCGGGATCGGCGATATGAAACGGATGGTGCCCGGCCCCCGCCACGACAGCGCTGGTGGGCAGCAGAAGTTCCTCGACCCGGTACAGGCGGTCCGGGATGGCGGATCGAAACCCCGGGTTTACCGCCCCTTGCAGTGTCCGGTTCACCGGGGCGCCCGTCGCTGGCAGAAATATCTCGGATGGCGCGTAGCCCGCCTTGGCAAGCAGGGCAGCCGTGGTCAGGTGATCGCCGAGGAAATGCGCGGGGTTGTCGGGCGAATGCCGGTTGCCGCAATAGATCATGCGCGCCACCTGCGCCCCCCGACCGGCCGCGGCATCCACCAGACAGGCCTGCGACGGGATCGCCGTGGAACGGGTGTCGATCGCCGCCCCCCGAAACACGCAGAAACGATCGCCTCGATGGGCGAAAAAGACATCGCGCAAGGCGATCAGACGCATGGGGTGCGCCGGCTTGTCCCGTGCGAAGCCGAGGCGGTTGACCCCCGGGCCGACCGCGACGCGCCCCGGATCGAGCTCCGGCCAATCCGGCACTGGTGCGACCGGGTCGCCGAGGCCGGGCGCGGCCAGATCGGTTTCGAACAGCCCGGCGAGATACCGAAAGCCCTTCACGCCGACCAGATCGCCTAGAATGCGCCCGGGCTTGTCTATGGGCATCGGGCTCAGGTCGAGTTGGCGCCGCAGCAGGCTTACGGGCCAGAGATAGGGCGAGCGCCCTGTCAGCAGGCGTTGCGCCATCCAGCGACCAATCCGGCCCACATGCGGCACAGGCGCCCCCCTTTTTCAACGCGCGCACCGCCCACGCGACGCGGCAGACCCATCTGGCCCTTGCCTATATCCGCCCACGGACCGGTTGAAAACACCGCGAAACCGCAAGGGCGCGGGCCAAGGGCGCGCCGGGCCATGCACCGCCCTGCCCGCGCCGGCAGCAAAGCCGCAAGCGCCCTACGCAAAAAGATTGCGCCAGCAAAACGTCATCTTTCCTTACGTTTCGTCAGGCGCAAAGTGACGCAACGTCCTGTTTACGTAAACGTCATCTTCTCTTGTAGAGTGTGACGGTGACTCGCATGTTCCTGCGCCAGAGACAGCCATGTTCGACCTGACGAAAGACATCATGACCCAGGAAACCATGACCATCCGCGAAATGTGCGATGCGTTCGACGTGACGCCGCGCACCCTGCGCTTCTACGAGTCCAAGGAGCTTCTTTTTCCGATCCGCGAAGGACAAAAGCGCCTTTTCACCCGCCGCGACCGCGCGCGCCTCAAGCTGATCCTGCGCGGCAAGCGCTTTGGCTTCAGCCTCGAGGAAATCCGCCAGTTGCTCGACCTCTACTATGTCGGCGATCAGCAGGCCACGCAGTTGTCGCGCACGCTGGACATCGCGCAGGACCGCTTGTCGGACATGGAGCGCCAGCGCGCCGAACTGGACGATGCCATCGACGAATTGAAATCGCAGATGGGCCTGGTCAACGGCATGCTGGCCGACCGGATCGCGAGGGACGCCGCCGAGTAATCGACCAAAGCGCGAACACCACCATACCCCAAGCCCATGACATCCCCGGGAGGTTTTTGAGGATGCCAAGCTACACCGCCCCCACCAAGGACGCACAATTCATCCTGCATGACGTGCTGAACATCTCCGGCAAGGAGATCCCCGGTTTTGCAGATCTCGACCGCGACTTCACGGCCGCCATTCTCGAAGAGGCCGGCAAGATCGCGGCCGAGGTGCTGACGCCGCTGAACGCCGTCGGCGACCAGGAAGGGTGCCGCCTGGAAAACGGCGTGGTCTATACGCCCACCGGGTTCAAGGCCGCCTTCGACCAGATGAAGGCGGGCGGCTGGCCCGGCATCGACATGCCCGAGGAATACGGCGGGCAGAACATGCCCTATGTCATCGGCACGGCGGTGGGCGAGTTCTTTTCCGCCGCCAACCAGGCATTCATGATGTATCAGGGCCTGACCCACGGGGCGGCCTCGGCGATCCTGGCCCACGGGACGGAGGCGCAAAAGCACAAGTGGCTGCCCAAGATGGTCAGCTGCGACTGGACCGGCACCATGAACCTGACCGAGCCGCATTGCGGCACCGATCTGGGCCTGATGCGCACCAAGGCCGAGCCGCAGGACGATGGCAGCTACAAGATCACCGGCCAGAAGATCTTCATCTCTGCCGGCGATCACGACATGGCCGAGAACGTGGTGCATCTGGTGCTGGCCAAGATCCCCGGCGGCCCTGAGGGCATCAAGGGTGTTTCGCTGTTCATCGTGCCCAAGCTCCTCGTCGATGACGATGGCAATCTGGGCGCGCGCAACGGCGTGTCGGTCGGCAAGATCGAGCACAAGATGGGCATTCACGGCAACGCCACCTGCGTCATGAATTACGACGGGGCAACAGGCTACCTGTTGGGGGACATGCACAAGGGCATGCGCGCGATGTTCACCATGATGAACGAGGCGCGTCTGGGCGTCGGCATGCAGGGCCTGGCACAGGCCGAGGTCGCGTTCCAGAACGCCCTGGACTATGCGAAAGACCGCCTGCAGGGCCGCGACGTGACCGGCCCCAAGAACCCCGATGGCCCGGCCGATCCGTTGATCGTGCACCCCGATATCCGCCGCAACCTGATGGAGCAGAAAAGCTTTGCCGAGGGCGCACGCGCCTTCATGCTGTGGGGCGCCACGCTGATCGACCAGGCCCACCGCGCCCAGGACGCGGATGCCGATGGCCTGATCTCGCTCATGACGCCGGTCATCAAGGGCTTCCTGACCGACAAGGGCTTTGACATGACCATTCAGGCCCAGCAGGTCTATGGCGGGCACGGTTACATCGAGGAATGGGGCATGTCGCAATTCGCCCGCGACGCCCGCATCGCCATGATCTACGAAGGCGCCAACGGCGTGCAGGCCCTCGACCTTGTGGGGCGCAAGCTGGCGCAGGACGGCGGCAAGCATGTCATGGCGTTTTTCGATCTCGTCAAAACCTTCTGCAAGGAGGAAGCCGGGACCGACGGCATGGCCGAATTCGTCGGCCCGGTGAAAAACGCCTCGAAAGACCTGCAAGCCGCCGCGATGTATTTCATGCAGGAAGGCATGAAGAACCCCAACAACGCGCTGGCAGGGTCCTATGACTTCATGCATCTGTTCGGGCATGTCTGCCTGGGCCTGATGTGGGCGAAAATGGCCAAGGCGTCGCTTGACGCGCTGGCGTCGGGGACATCGGATCCCAAGTTCCACCAGACCAAGCTGGCCACCGCGCGCTTCTACATGAGCCGCCAGCTGCCGATGACCGCGACCCATCTGGCCCGCATCCAGTCGGGGGCCGAGCCGGTCATGGCGCTGGAGGCCGCCAATTTCTAAGCTCATGCCATGGCCGCCCCCCAAGGGCGGCCATGGCAGCCGAACACGGAGAACAACATGCCCAAGCGCTTGCGCCTGACCCGGCGGCCCAACATCGCGATGAGCGAGGATGCCTATCGCCGGTTGCGCAGCCTGTCGGACGAGGCCGGATTGAACGAGGGCGAGTTCCTGTCCTTCCTGTTCGAACACTGGTCGAGCTGCATCAACGACGAAAAATTCACCGCCCGGCTGCGCCTGTTCAATTCGGAACTGGACGAGCGAAAACGCTGACGGCGGCGCAAAGAGACGACGGAGGATGTGAGTATTTTTGCCAAGAAGAAGGGGTAGGGTCGCGGCCCTGCCGAACCGTCTGCGCATCGGGACCCCGACCGGGTCAGCACGCATCAGCGGGGGCAGGGCCGCCTTCTCCTTGGGCGGTCATCGGCTCTCCAGCCTGTACCGCACGATGAGCAAAGCACGTTAACCTTAACAAAGGGTTACGCGCCTTCTTCTTGGTTGAAATACTCCGACGGGGGTGCGGGGGTGTGAAACCCCCGCCACTTCAGTCACAGATGGTACGGGCTGCACGGGAGGGCACCATGACCAACATGCTTTATTGCTTCGGCGAAAGCGGGAATGCCTACAAGGCGGCGCTCGCGCTGGAATTGGCGAGTGTCCCGTGGGCGGCCCGTTTCGTCGATTTCTTCAACGGCGAGGCGCGCAGCCTCGCGTTCCGTGCGATCAACCGGATGGGTGAGGTCCCCGTGCTGGACGCGCATGGCACGATCCTGACCCAGTCGGGTGTGATCCAGGATTGGGTCATGGACGAGACCGGCAAACTGTGCGGCGACGGGTCCAAGGCCACGCGGCGCGAGATCCTGCGCTGGACGATCTTCGACAATCAGAAGGTCTCGGGACAGGCGGGGCCCTTGCGGTTCCTGATGAACTTCCTGCCCGAGGACAAACGCCCGCAAGAGGTCGTGGCGTTCATGGCCGGTCGCCTCAAGGCGGCTTTGCTGGTTCTGGAGGCCGAACTGGCAACCCGTGACTGGCTGGTGGGCGACAGCCTGACCTGCGCCGACCTGAGTTGCTGTGGATACCTCTACTACGACGAGCCCTTCACCTTCGACCGGGCCGCGTACCCGGCGATTTCCGCCTGGCTGGACCGCATCGCCGCGACGCCGGGATGGAAACACCCCTATGACCTGATGCAGCGGGCCTACCCGCCTGCCTGACCCCCTGCCCCAACCGACCGGGCAAAGACGACACAAACGGAGCGCACATCATGACCGACGCCTATATCTACGACGCGATCCGCACGCCGCGCGGCAAGGGCCGCAAGGACGGCGCCCTGCACGAGGTGACCTCGGCCCGCCTGTCGGCCTTCACGCTGAACAGCCTGAAGGAACGCAACAATCTTGACGGGCACGCGGTCGAGGACGTGATCTGGGGCAATGCCACGCAGGTGATGGAACAGGGCGGCTGCCTTGCGCGCACCGCCGTTCTGGCCTCGGATCTCGACGAGCGGATTCCGGGCCTGTCGATCAACCGCTTCTGCGCCTCGGGGCTGGAGGCGGTGAACCTTGCCGCCAACCAGGTGCGCGGCGGGGCCGGTGACGGCTATATCGCGGGCGGTGTCGAAATGATGGGCCGCGTCGCCATGGGGTCCGACGGGGCGGCCATCGCCGTCGATCCGTCCATCGCGATGAACAGCTATTTCGTGCCGCAAGGCATCAGCGCCGATATCATCGCCACCGAATACGGCATCTCGCGCGACGACGCCGACGCGCTGGCCGTGGAGTCGCAGAACCGCGCCGCCGCGGCCTGGGCCGATAACCGGTTCGCGAAATCGGTGATGCCGGTGACGGATGTCAACGCCCTGACGATTCTGGATCGCGACGAATACATGCGCCCGGGCACCGACATGCAGGCGCTCGGCGCGCTGAAACCCTCATTCAAGGATATGGGCGAACAGATGCCCGGCTTCGACGCCATCGCGCTGATGAAATACCCCCATCTCGAGGCGATCACCCACATCCACCATGCCGGCAATTCCTCGGGCATCGTTGATGGCGCCGCCGCGGTTCTGATCGGCAACAAGGCCTTCGGCGAGACATGGGGCCTGACCCCGCGTGCCCGCATCCGCGCCACGGCCAAGATCGGCACCGACCCCACCATCATGCTGACCGGGCCCGTTCCGGCCACGGAAAAGATCCTTGCCGACAGTGGCATGTCGATTTCCGATATCGACCTGTTCGAGGTGAACGAGGCGTTCTCGTCGGTGGTGTTGCGCTTCATGCAGGCGTTCGACGTTGACCATTCCAAGGTCAACGTGAACGGCGGCGCCATCGCCATGGGCCATCCACTGGGCGCGACAGGCGCGATTATCCTTGGTACGCTGCTGGACGAGTTGGAGCGCAGCGGCAAGGGCACCGGCCTTGCCACCTTGTGCGTCGCCTCGGGGATGGGGGCGGCCACAATCATCGAGCGCGTGTAACGAGTAGCCGGTGCAACGACATGGTGGAGCATGGCACAAAACGCGGCCCTGGCGATTTATCAGGATTTTCTCGACCTCATGGGGGCGGCCGTCATTGCCAGCGATGCCGACACCTTTCTTGCCCATGTTTTCCTGCCGCACCGGATCGTCACCGAGACGGAAACCATCGTGATCGAGACCATGGCCAGTTCGCGGCGTCATTTCGAGGGGTTCGCAGCCGCCCTTCGCGGGCAAGGGGCCGACAGCTACGCGCGTGTTGCCAAGACGGCCGTGTTTCTTTCCCCCGACCGGATCGCCGGCACGCACGATGCGTTCATCTCTTCGCGCGGGAAACTTGTGGTGCCGCGCTTTGCCAACGAGATCGAGATCGTGCAACGCGACGGCATCTGGGGGTCGGTGCGCACGCGCCATTACACGCGGTTCGTCTCGTGGCCCGATATCCTGCCCAGAATGACCGTGTGACCATGGCGCTCGAGACCTATCAATCCTGGCTGGACCACGGTGGGAGGGCTACTCTGGACCGGCGCCTTCGAGGCCGTGGCCGAGATCATGCACTATCCCCAGCGCGTGGAAACGCGCGATGGCGGCGTGCATTACGCCGCCCCGCACCAGATGCGCGAGGCCGCGTCCGAATTCCGCGCGTTTCTCAGCCGCATGGGCGCGACGAGCTATCATCGCATCGCGAAGCACGCGACCTTTGCCGATGGTGATCGCACCCGGATCGAGGGCGCGCATACCACGCATATCCTGCGGGGCGGAAACTACGCGGTCGAGCCCTTCACATCGCACCTGACGCTCGTCCTGCGTGACGGCGTCTGGCTGGGCGCGGGTCTGCGCTCGGCCATTTCCAACCATACCTGCACGATCCTGCCCCCCGCGCATCTTGCCGCCCAGCGACAGGCGCAGGCGGGGCAAAGCAAAGAAGGATGACCACCATGACCGATTTCACCATGCAGATCGACGCCGATGGCGTCGCCATCGTCACCTGGGATGTACCGGGCAAGTCGATGAACGTCCTCTCGCGCGAGGCCTTCGCCACCGTCGAGACGCTGATCGACGACGCGCTGGCCGATGACGCGGTCAAGGGTATCGTCATCACCAGCGGCAAGGACAGTTTTGCCGGCGGCATGGACCTGAACACGCTGGCCACGATCCGGCAGGAATCGGGCGATGACCCGGCCAAGGGGCTGTTCGATTTCACCATGAACGGCCACCGTATCCTGCGCAAACTGGAACGCGCCGGAATGGACCCCAAGACCAACAAGGGCGGCAAGCCCATCGCCTGCGCCATTCCCGGCACCTGTGCGGGCATCGGGACCGAGATCGCGCTGGCCTGTCATCGCCGCTTCATGGCCGACAACCCCAAGGCCAAGATCGGCCTGCCCGAAATCTTGGTCGGAATCTTCCCCGGCGGCGGCGGCACCACCCGCTACAGCCGCATGGTCGGCACGATGGCCGCGGCCCCGGTCCTGCTGGAGGGTCGGATGCTGGACCCGAAAAAGGCCAAGTCGGCGCAATTGGTGGACGAGGTGGTGCCGGCGGACGACCTGCTTTCCAGGGCAAAGGAGTGGGTCCTGTCCGCCAAGGATGCCGATATCGTGAAACCCTGGGATCAGAAGGGATGGAAGATGCCCGGCGGCGCGCCCTATCACCCGGCGGGCTTCATGACCTTTGTCGGGGCCTCCGCCATGATCAACGGCAAGACCAAGGGAGTCTACCCGGCGGCCAAGGCGCTGCTGTCGTCGGTCTACGAGGGCGCGTTGGTCGATTTCGACACGGCCCTGAAGATCGAGGCGCGGTGGTTCACATCCGTTCTGATGAAACCCTCCTCCTCGGCCATGATCCGGTCGCTGTTCCTGAACAAGGAAGCGCTGGAAAAGGGCGCGAACCGGCCGGCGGTCGAAGACCAGCGCGTGAAAAAGGTCGGTGTTCTGGGCGCGGGCATGATGGGCGCAGGCATCGCCTATGTCAGCGCCAATGCCGGGATCGAGGTGGTGCTGATCGACGCCGCGCAGGACGCCGCCGACCGCGGCCGCGCCCATGCCGAGGGGATCCTCGACAAGGGGATGAAGCGCGGCAAGGTCACGCCCGAGAAGAAAGAGCAGGTCCTCGGCCGGATCACGGCGACCACCGATTATGCTGCGCTCGAGGGCTGCGACCTGATCGTCGAAGCCGTGTTCGAAGACCCCGGCGTGAAGGCCGAGGTGACCGCCAAGGCCGAGGCGCAGATGTTGGAGACGGGCGTCTTCGCCACCAACACCTCGACCCTGCCCATCACGGAACTGGCCACGGCCAGCGCGCGGCCCGAGCAATTCATCGGCATCCACTTCTTCAGCCCGGTGGACAAGATGATGCTGGTCGAGATCATCAAGGGCGCGCACACCGGCGACATCGCCGTGGCCAAGGCGCTGGATTTCGTGCGCCAGATCCGCAAGACGCCCATCGTGGTGAACGACGCGCGGTTCTTCTACGCCAACCGCTGCATCATTCCCTATATCAACGAGGGGATCCGCATGGTGGCCGAAGGGGTGGAACCCGCCCTGATCGAAAACGCTGCCAAGCTGGTGGGAATGCCGCTGGGTCCGCTGCAACTGGTCGACGAGACCTCGATCGATCTGGGCGTCAAGATCGCCAGGGCGACCAAGGCCGCGATGGGCGACGCCTATCCTGATGGTGCGGTGGACGAGGTGCTGTTCTGGATGGCCGGTGCGGGCCGGTTGGGCCGGAAATCCAACGCGGGCTTCTATGAATATGACGACACCGGCAAGCGCGGAGTGATCTGGCCCGGTTTGCGCGACAAGCACCCGGTCGCCGACACGCAACCCGATCTGACCGAGGTGCAGCACCGTCTGCTCTTTGCACAGGTGCTGGAGGCCGTGCACGCGTTCGAGGCCGGCGTTCTGACCGACATCCGCGAGGGCGATGTTGGCGCGATCCTGGGCTGGGGCTTTGCGCCCTGGTCGGGCGGGCCGTTCAGTTGGCTGGATATTCTGGGCACGCCCTATGCCGCCGAGCGCTGCGACCAGTTGCAGGCGGCCTTCGGTGACCGCTTTGCCTGCCCGGATCTGCTGCGCGAGATGGCCGAGCGCAACCAGAGCTTCTATGGGCGTTTCGGAACCGGAACGGGCAGCAAGGCCGCCTGATCCAAAGCCAACGGATCGCGACGGAAAAGGGGCCAGCGGCCCCTTTTCTTTTGTATGGCGAACGCGGCGCTCAGGCGGCGCGGCAGACGGTCAAAGCGTCATCGCCCGGCATACCGGCCATAACCCCGACACTCAGGCGTAAGCACGCCCCCCGCCGGACAGCCGCACCATTGGCATCAGCGGGCAATTCGGTCCATACTGTGACGATGCCGTCACCCAAGAACCTCGGTCACCAATTGCCGCGCGTCCGTTTGGGACAGCACGGGCACGGCATCAAGCGGCCTTTGCGCCAGAATATCGGAACCATGGCTCAGCACGTAGGACCCATCGTCAATGGCCATCAATTGTGGCAACTCCGTTTCGAGGTGCACGGAGGGTTGCCGCTCCGTTGGATCATCCGAGTGTACACCGGCGAGACCCAACAAAACCCTTACGGGAATGACCGCGAAGGATAGCCCTGACCGCCCATCATACTCGAACAGCACGGAGTTGTCCGGCATGACCCGAACCGGGGCGGCATTCCCAAGCACGCCGGCAGGCACAGAAAGCGGCCAGATATGCATCGGGCAGGTCACGTTGCTGCTGAAGGTGTAGCCCTTTGAGATGCCCAATATCGGAACAAAGCCATCATCAAAGGTCATGACCTCATCGCCCGCGCGCACCTCGGTTGCGCGGCGCGTACCTCTCGAGGTCAGAACATAGTTGTCGGAAAGCAACCCCGAGGCGGAACAGGCGGCACAGGCCAGGGGGGTATTTCCCGCTTCGCAGAACGGGCGCATGGATTCTGAGAATTTTCGCTTCAAAACGACCACACCTCCCCGTCAAGGGCAGCCGCCCCAACGCCCCACGGGTCGGGAGGAACCGTGTGCTCCGCATTCGAAACTTGCGATGCGAAAAGGGGACACCACCCTACACCGCGCGTCAATCGTCGGTGCCAAACACCCTGGCGGAAAACACGACAAGGTCCTGCAAGCGCCACCAATGAACCACCTTTGATCGGGACAGATGCGCACCCCGCGGGGCATGGCAACACAGCTTGCAGGCCCACTGTAGCGACCTTTCCCGCGCGGGCTCCCGGACCAGCGTGCAGGATCAGGGCCCTTGGTGCGGGCGGGCCTTTTCTTTTCTTGCGCGTTGCGCCATCACTTGGCTCAGATTATTTCGCCGCAACGGAGGGGTTCCATGGGCTGGATGAAGGACGAGACCGGGCTTGAGAAACGCGCGGCCAATTTCGTGCCGTTGACGCCGCTGTCGCATCTGCAACGCGCGGCCCAGATCTATCCCAACCGCACCGCCGTGGTCGATCGCGCCTTTCGCACCACCTATGCTGAACATACCGGCCGCGTGACGCGCCTTGCCTCGGCCCTTGCGCGCCGCGGCGTGCATCCGGGCGATGTGGTCGCCGCCATCATGCCCAACACCTACCCCCATGTCGAAGCGCATTTCGGCGTGCCCGCCTGTGGCGCCATCCTCAACTCGATCAATATCCGCCTCGATGTGGGCACGATCAGCTACATCCTCGATCACGGCGAGGCCAAGGTGGTGCTGTGCGACACGCAGTTCCTCGGTACGGTCGAGGCCGCCTTGAAGGAGATGGAGGCCGAAAACCTGCCCCTGATCGTCGAGGTGCCGGACGAGGCGGCCGGCTATCACGCAAGCGGCCGTCACGTGACCTACGAGCAGCTCTTGGCCGAAGGCGACCCCGAGTTCGAATGGATCCTGCCCCAGGATGAATGGGAATCCATCGCGCTGAATTACACTTCGGGCACGACCGGCCGGCCCAAGGGTGTCGTCTATCACCATCGCGGGGCCTACCTGATCTCAATGGGCACGCCGATTTCCTGGCGCATGACGCTCTACCCCCACTACCTGACCATCGTGCCGCTTTTTCACTGCAACAACTGGTGTCATGTCTGGACGATGCCCTTGGTCGGCGGCACCACCGTCTGCTGCCGCGAGATCACGGCCAAGAACATCTACGACGCCATCGCGGACGAGGGTGTGACCCATTTCGGCGGCGCGCCCATCGTGTTGAACATGATCGTCAACGCCAAACCCGAGGAAAAGCGCGCCTTCGACCACACGGTCGAGGTGTTTACCGCCGGTGCGCCGCCCGCCGCCGCGACGCTTGCGGCGATCGAGACGATGGGCTTCAACATCACGCAGGTCTACGGGCTGACCGAAACCTATGGTCCGGCGACTGAATGCACCTTCAAGGACGGTGTCTGGGACGTGCTGGAGGGGGCCGACCGCGCCACCGTCAAGGCCCGTCAGGGCGTGGCCATGCCGCAGATGGACCACATCACCGTCATGGACCCCAAACATATGGAACAAGTGCCGATGGATGGCGCCGCGCTTGGCGAGATCATGATGCGCGGCAACGCGGTGATGAAAGGGTATTACAAGAACCCCCGCGCCACCAACGAGGCGTTTCGCGGCGGCTATTTCCACACCGGCGATATCGCCATGCAGCACCCCGACAGCTACGTACAGATCGCCGACCGCGCCAAGGACATCATCATCTCGGGCGGCGAGAATGTCAGCTCGGTCGAGGTCGAGGGCGCGCTGATGCACCACCCCGCCGTGCTGCTATCGGCGGTCGTGGCCAAACCCGACGAGAAATGGGGCGAAGTGCCTTGTGCCTTTGTCGAGTTGAAGGACAGCGCCGAAGCCAGCGAACAGGAATTGATTGAATTCGTCCGTCAGCGCCTTGCCGGTTTCAAGACGCCCAAACATGTGGTGTTCCGGGATCTGCCGAAAACCTCGACCGGAAAGGTCCAGAAGTTCGAGCTGCGCAAGGCCGCCGCGACGTTGTAAGCGGGCGGCGGCTTCTCAGATTGAGGGACAGCCCGCAAGGGGCTAGTCTTGCGCCCAAAGAACGACAGGCAGGACGCCCGCGATGACCGCGCTGCAACAATACCGTCGGCTCGAGGCGCTCGGCCTCTGGCGGGAAAACGCTGCCGATCAGCGGCGCGAGGTCGTCGTGTCCCTGGGCGATGCAACGCTGGTCGTATCCACCGCGCATGAAACCGCGCTGACGCATTGGTCGCTGGCCGCCGTCGAACGGTTGAATCCGGGCCGCATTCCCGCGCTCTACAGCCCCGGTGCCGACAGCACCGAGCGGCTGGAAATCGAGGACCCCGACATGATCGAGGCCCTCGAAAAGGTTCTTGCCGCGATCCGGCGTTCGGGCCCGCATCCGGGGCGTTTGCGGTGGCTTTTGGGGGCCGGGTTCGGGCTGGGTGCCCTGGCGCTGGCCGTCTTCTGGTTGCCCGAGGCCCTGACACGGCAGACCGTCGCCCTGCTTCCCGAAGCCAAGCGCGCCGAGATCGGGGGGGCCCTGCTCGACGAGATGACGCGCCTTGCGGGTCAGCCCTGCACGGCACCACGCGGCCTTGGCGCGCTGCGCGATTTGACGGGGCGGGTGTTCCCCGGCCCCAATGCACCCGAGGTGGTGGTGCTGCCCGCGACCATCCCCGACACGATCGCCCTGCCTGGTAACCTGATCGTCATCTCGGCCGCGCTGGTCGAGGATCA
The DNA here is from genome assembly GCF_000590925.1 of Roseibacterium elongatum DSM 19469. Lineage (NCBI taxonomy): Bacteria > Pseudomonadati > Pseudomonadota > Alphaproteobacteria > Rhodobacterales > Roseobacteraceae > Roseicyclus > Roseicyclus elongatus. Next base: position 3,508,796 of record NZ_CP004372.1, read on the forward strand.
CGAGACACCCGAGGTTCTGGCCGGCTACCTGCTGGCAGAAGAGGCGCGTCGGCGCGCCGTCGACCCGATCCACGCCCTGCTGACCGAGGCAGGGCTGACCGTGACCTTTCGCCTCCTGACGACGGGCCTGATCGCGACCGAGCCGTTGGCCGAATACGCAATGACATTGCTGAGCCGTCCCGAAGCGCCCGTACCGGCCGCGAAGCTGATCGCCCTGTTCGACGAGGCGCGGATCTCGACCCAACCCTATGCCTTTGCCCGAGACGTCTCGGGCGAAACTGTCCTGCCCTTGATCGAAGCGGACCCCTTGCGCAACGCCGACCGCGCGCCGCTGCTCAGCGATCAAAGCTGGGTCAGCCTGCAAGAGATCTGCACACGGTCCTGACGCGGCCCGCCGCGGGTCGCGCCCGCCCTCAGGAGTCGGAGCCGGGAACCGGCGGCATTAGGTTGCGCTCGTCGGACCCTGCGCGCACCACGCGGACACGCGGTTCCGGTTCGGCCGCGACCAGCCGACGGGGCACCGTATCGGTCCAGATCATGGCCATCTCGGCCTCGCCCGAAATGTGGCGAATACCGCGCATCGGGTTGATGCGACCATCCTGCCAGACCTGCACATAGCCGTCCGGGATCACCTGGTCGGGCGCGGGCGGCGGCTGAATACGGGCCGCGACATGGCCCGTGGGACTGACGCGTTCGCCGTTATAGGTGACCGGGTTCAAACGGGCACCCGGCCGGTTCAGGCCACGGGCCGCATCGCCGGGATGCACGGCCTGCGGGCCACAGCGCACACCCGGCCCCGACAGGTATTGCGCGGTCAGCCCGGTCATTCCGGGACAGGTCGTCTGGTTTCGGGGGGCTGCGGGCACCTCGACCGGCTGTAGGGTCGGACGGGTGGCCGATGGGCCCGGCAGAACCCGGATGCCCGGCGTGCTGACCGCGGCCGGCGTTTGCCGGATCACGGTACGCGGCTGCGTGGGCGCCGCGCTGCGCGGCGCCGCAGCCATGGTCGTGGGCGCCCCACCGATGACGGTCACGCCCGGGCCCGGATTGGCCGGATCGGCCGCCCCCCGCGCCGGACCGGCCCCGGCCACGCGCGTGGGCTGATAACCACAGAGTTGCCGCCGGTCACGCCCGACACGGGGCACCCATTCGGTGCTGCTGCCGAAGCCGACGCGCACGAACACGCAGCCTTGGCTGTCCACGTATTGATCGGCCCGAAAACTGCTTGGCGGTGTTTCGGCCGGCACAGCCTGTTGTGCAAACGACGCGCCCCCCGTCGTCAGGGCCGCGACAAGGCCCAAGACGGTGGCGCGGATGAATCGAGTGTTCCGCATGCAAGCCCCCCAGGATTGCTACCCGTGAGAGTGGCGCAACATTCCATGCAAGTAAAGGTGCAACAACGATTATTTCGTTCCGTACATCCGGTCTCCGGCATCGCCGAGGCCCGGAACGATATAGCCATGGTCGTTGAGATGATCGTCAAGGGCGGCGGTGACGATGGGCACGTCGGGATGCGCCTCCTTCATGCGGGCGACGCCCTCGGGGGCGGCCAGCAGGCACAGGAACCGGATATTTTTGGCGCCGGCCTCTTTCAGCATGTCGATCGCCGCGGCCGAGGAATTGCCCGTCGCCAGCATCGGATCGACCACGATGGTGATGCGATCCTCGAGCGCGTCGGGCACCTTGAAATAGTATTTCACCGGTTGCAGCGTCTCGGGGTCGCGGTAGAGGCCGACAAAGCCCACCCGCGCGGCCGGCACAAGATCGAGGATCCCGTCGAGCAAGCCGTTGCCCGCCCGCAGGATCGACACCAAGGCCAGTTTCTTGCCCTCGATCATGGGCGCGTCCATCGGACAGAGCGGCGTCTCGATCCGGTCGGTCGTCATCGGCAGTTCGCGCGTCACCTCGTAGGCCAGCAGATGCGCGATCTCGCGCAGAAGCTGGCGGAAGGTCTTGGTCGAGGTCGTCTTTTCCCGCATCAGCGTCAGCTTGTGCTGCACGAGCGGATGCTCGACCACGGTGAGATGTTCGGTCATGTCCTGTCCCCCAGTTTCTTGCGGATCGTGTCCTTGGTCGCGGCATCGCAAAAGGCCGCGTCGATGGCGGTTGCGTTGATTTCGGCGAAGTCCTCTTCGCCCCAACCGAAACTGGCTGCAAGCCTCTCGTACTCGGCCGTCATGGTGGTGTGGAAAAAGGGCGGGTCGTCGGTCGAGACCGTCACCTTGACGCCGCGCGCCCGCAGCCGTTGGATCGGATGGGCGGACCAGGTCGGATAAACCCCAAGCGCCACATTCGATCCGGGGCAGCATTCCAGCACGATCCCCTGCTCGGCCAGGTCATCGACCAGCGCCAGATCGTCGATGGCCTGCACGCCATGGCCGATCCGGTCCGGGCGCAGCGCCGCGAGCGCGTCGCGCACCGAGGCCGCACCCCCCCATTCGCCCGCATGCACCGTCAGGCGCAGACCCGCCTCGCGCGCGCAGTCGAACGCCCAGATGAAGTCAGAAGGTTGTCCCTTCATCTCGTCGCCCGCCATGCCGAAGCCCGTCAGCCAGTCGCCTGCCGTCTCGGCGGCGCAGATCGCGATGGGTTTCGCCGCCTCGGGGCCGAAATGGCGAATGCAGGTGACGATGCCGCGCAGGGTGATCCCGAGATCGCGCTCGGCCCCGTCCGCCGCCTCGCGGATGGCCAAAAGATACTCGCGCCACGCCGCGACATCGCCACCGCCGCAGAAATCGGGGCTGAGAAAGGTTTCGGAATAGACCACGCCATGGGCCGCGCTTTCCTCGAGCACGGCACGGGTCAGGCGGGCGTAATCCTCGGGGCTGGTCAGAACGCTGGTGGCGGCCTCATAGACGCTGAGGAAATGGACGAAATCTCGAAAGGCATAGCTTCCGTCCTCGCGGAAGATGCCCGACAGGTCCACGCCCTTTTCCCCGGCCAGCCCACGGATGAAGGACGGCGGGGCGGCCCCCTCGTGATGCAGGTGCAATTCGACCTTGGGGATCTGTCTCATGCGCCGATGGCCCAGCCGATGAAGGCGATGATGAACCCGAACCAGACCGCGCCGCGCCACGCCGTGCGCGGCCGCCCGATCAGCGGGCCGATATAGCGCACCGCCAGCGTGACAACGACAAAGGTCATCACGAAATAGATCTGTTCAGAGGTCATCGCCCCTCGCAAAAACTCTCACCCGGCCCCTTTGCCGGGATGCCCAGATGCGCCGCGACCGAGGCCGCGACATCGGCAAAGGCCCGGATGCCGATCTGCCCGGAATAGGGCCCTTTGGCCAGCACCGGCACCCGTTCGCGGGTGTGATCGGTGCCGCTCCATGTCGGGTCATTGCCATGATCGGCCGTCAGGATCATCAGGTCATCGGGCCGCATCGCGGCAAGAACGGGGCCGATGGCGGCGTCGAACCATTCGAGATGGCGCGCATAGCCCGACACATCGCGACGGTGGCCGTAAAGACTGTCGAATTCGACGAAATTGGCAAAGGTCAGGCTACCCTCGGGGGCGGTGGCCACGCAGTCGGCCAGATGCGCCATCAGGGTGCGATCCTCGCCTTTCAGGACCTCGTCCACCCCCTGCCCGGCAAAGATGTCGCGGATCTTGCCGATGGCGATGGTCTTGCGCCCTGCGCCTTGCGCCCAGTCCAGCAGGGTCGGTGCAGGCGGCGTCATCGCATAATCGTGGCGGTTGCCAGTCCGTGCATAGCTGCCCGGTTCGCCGATGAAAGGCCGGGCGATCACGCGGCCCACGCGGCGGTCATGCAGCATCGGCGCAAGGCCCTCGCAAAGCTGCAGCAATCGATCAAGCCCGAAACTTTCTTCATGCGCGGCGATCTGGAACACGCTATCCGCCGACGTATAGCAGATCGGCCAGCCGGTTTTCTGGTGCTGGTCGCCCAGGCGCGCGATGATCTCGGTGCCGCTGGCGTGGCAGTTGCCAAGAATCCCGTCCGCACCCGCAAGGCGCTTGACCTCGTCCACGATGTCGTCGGGGAACGCGGGCGTCTGATCGGGGAAATAGCTCCAGTCCCAGGGCACCGGCAGACCCGCCAGTTCCCAGTGCCCAGAGGGCGTATCCTTGCCGACGCTGACCTCTTGAGCCGCCCCCCAGAGCCCAACCGGATCGGCATCAAGCCCCTCGCCCCGCGCGCCGGAGGCAAGACGCAGCGCCGCGCCCAGGCCCAGCGCGTCCAGATGCGGCAGATGGAGGGGGCCGCTGCGCCCCTCTTCGGCGGCACCGGTGGCGCAGGCCGCCGCGATATGACCCAGCGTGTTGGCGCCGGTATCCGGCCTGTCGCCATTGAAGAACCGGTCCGCGTCAGGGGCCCCGCCAATGCCGACACTGTCCATCACCACCAGAAACGCGCGGGGCATCAGCCTATCCTTTCATGTATCAGCGGCGGCGGGGCCACGGCGGCATCCTCCAGCGTGAAAGCCTTGCGCAGGTCGTCGGCGATGGCGCGGCCCGCCTCTTCGCTGGCTGCATAGATGCGGCACAGCGGCGTTTGCGGATCGACCTTGTCGCCAAGGCGCACGATGTCGGAGAGGCCGACCGCGGGATCGACCCGGTCGCTCTGCCTCAGGCGACCGCCGCCCAGATGCACCACCGCTTCGCCCAGCGCCCGCGTGTCGATGGCCGAGACATGACCGCTCTGGCCCGGGTGCAGATCCAGCATGACGGGGGCCGCCGGCAAGCGGTCGCGCCACCGCTCGACGAAATCGATCGGCCCCCCAAGGGCTGCCACCATCTCGCCAAAGACCTCGGCGGCTTGCCCATCGGCCAGCGCATGGGCGATGCGCGCCTCGCCATCCGCCGCGTCAGCGGCCAGACCGCCAAGGGCCAGAACCTCGCCGCCCAGCGCAATTGTGACACGGGCCAGATCGGTGTTCTGATCGCCGCCGGTCATTGCCTGCATCACCTCGATCACCTCGAGGGCATTGCCCGCGGTGCGCGCCAGCGGCTGGTTCATGTCCGTCACAAGGGCCGAGGTCATGCACCCTGCCCCCTGTGCGGTGCTGACCAGCGATTGCGCCAGGGCCAGCGCGTCGGCGGGGTCGGCCATGAAGGCGCCCGAGCCGACCTTCACATCGAGGACGAGCGACTCGAGCCCGGCCGCCAGTTTCTTGGACAGGATCGAGGCGGTGATCAGGTCGATCGACTCGACCGTGCCGGTCACGTCGCGGATGGCATAGAGGCGCTTGTCGGCAGGCGCGATATCGGCGCTGGCCCCGACGATGGCGCAGCCGATATCGGCCACGATCTCCTGCAGATCTGCGACCGAGACCTGCGTCTGGTAGCCCGGTATCGCCTCGAGCTTGTCCAGCGTACCGCCCGTATGGCCCAGACCGCGCCCTGAAATCATCGGCACATAGGCCCCGCAGGCCGCAAGCGCTGGGGCCAGCAGCAGCGACACCGCATCGCCGACGCCGCCGGTCGAATGCTTGTCGACCACGGGGCCATCGAGATCCCATTTCAGGACATCGCCGGTTTCCCGCATGGCGGTGGTCAGTTGCACGCGCCCCGCCTCGCCCAGCCCCCTGGCACAGACGGCCATGGCAAAGGCCCCGGCCTGGGCATCGGTGACATCGCCCGAGGCCAATCCTTCGGCGAACCAGGCCAACTCGGCCTCGGTCGGGCGAGCGCCGTCGCGCAATTTCGCAAGGATGGCGCGGGCGTCGGTCACGTTGCGCCCCCCGCGACATCCATGTGCCCGGCGTCGAAGCGGCCCGGCAGCAACTGGGCCACGGTCATCGACAGCGTCGCGCCCGAGGTTGTCGCCATGGTCACCACCACATCGCCGGCGGCGAATTCGGCGATCTTCTGGCGGCACCCGCCACAGGGCGGCACGGGCGCGGATGCATTGGCGATCACGGCGATCTCGGCGATACGCGTGTCCCCCGCGGCGATCATGGCCGCGATGGCCCCCGCCTCGGCACAGGTGCCTTCGGGATAGGCCACGTTCTCGACATTGCAGCCGACATGGACATGCCCCTCGACCGAGCGGAGCGCCGCCCCGACCTGAAAATCCGAATACGGCGCATAGGCCCGTGCCCGAACGGCATTCGCCGCGTCGATCAGCTTGTCGGACATGTCCCGCCCTTCCCCGTCACTACCTTTTCGCGGCAGTTTGGAGAACGGCTTGGGCGAGTGCAAGGACAAGCCCATGCTCCGTCGGGGCACCGGGCCATGAGCGCATGCGCCCCGGCCTGCGACCGGGGCACCCATGGGCGACGATCTACGCGCCGTAGCCCAAGGGCTTCACGGCCTCGGCGATTTCATCGAGGATTGCGGGATCGTCGATCGTGGCGGGCATCTTGAATTCTTGCCCATCGGCGATCTTGACCATCGTGCCGCGCAGGATCTTGCCCGAGCGGGTCTTGGGCAGACGGTCGACCACCACGGCCAGCTTGAAGGCCGCGACCGGGCCAATCTGATCCCGCACCATCTTGACGCAGTCCTTGACCACCTGCTCGGGCGCGGTCTCGGCCCCCTTGTTCAGGCACAGGAAGCCCATGGGCAACTGCCCCTTGAGGGCATCGGCGACCCCGATGACGGCGCATTCGGCCACATCTGCATGGGCGGCCAGAACCTCCTCCATGGCGCCGGTCGACAGACGGTGACCGGCCACGTTAATGACGTCATCGGTCCGCGCCATGATGTAGAGGTACCCGTCCTCGTCGATCATGCCGGCATCGCCCGTCTCGTAATAGCCGGGGAAATGGGTGAGGTAGGACGCGTGAAACCGGTCCTCGGCCTGCCACAGGGTTGGCAGTGTTCCGGGGGGCAGCGGCAGCTTGACCGCGATGGCACCCAACTCGCCCGTCTTCATCGGGTGGCCGCCCTCGTCCAGGATCTGCACGTCATAGCCCGGCATCGCCACCGAGGGAGAGCCGATCTTGACCGGCAGCGCCTCGACCCCGAGCGGATTGCCGGCGATGGCCCAGCCCGTTTCCGTCTGCCACCAATGGTCGATCACCGGCACGCCCAGCTTGTCCTGCGCCCATTCGATCGTGTCGGGGTCGGCGCGCTCGCCGGCCAGAAACAGCGATTTGAGGCTGGACAGATCATAGTCCCCCACGAGGCTGCCGGTGGGATCGTCGCGCTTGATCGCGCGAAACGCCGTGGGGGCCGTGAACAGGCATTTCACCTTGTGGTCGCGGATCACGCGCCAGAAGGTGCCGGCATCCGGGGTGCCCACCGGCTTGCCCTCGAACACCACCGTCGTGCATCCATAGGTCAGCGGCCCGTAGCAGATATAGCTGTGCCCGACGACCCAGCCGACATCCGAAGCGGCCCAGAACACCTCGCCCGGGTTCATGTCGTAGAGGTTCTTCATCGTCCAGTTGAGCGCAACCGAATGGCCGCCTGTGTGGCGTACCACGCCCTTGGGCTGGCCAGTCGTTCCCGACGTGTAAAGAATGTACAGGGGGTGGTTGCCCTCGACCGGGACGCAATCGGCCGGCTCGACCCCGTACTGAAACCCGTGCCAGTTGACGTCACGGCCCTCTTCGAGATGGGCCACCTCCTGCTCGCGCTGGTAGATGACGCAGAAATCGGGCTGGTGGGTCGCCTGGTCCAGCGCGCCGTCGAGCAGCGGCTTGTAGTGAACGACGCGCCCCGGCTCGATCCCGCAAGACGCGGCGATGATGCATTTCGGGGTGCAATCGTCGATCCGCACCGCCAACTCGTGCGATGCAAACCCGCCGAAAACGACCGAGTGGACGGCGCCGAGCCGGGCGCAGGCCAGCATCGCCTCGAGCGCCTCGGGGATCATCGGCATGTAGATGATGACGCGGTCGCCTTTCCCGACGCCCTTGGCGCGCAGCGCGCCGGCCAGGGTCGCGACACGGTTGCGCAGCTCGACAAAGGTGATCTCGCGCTTGGTATGGGTGACGGGGCTGTCGTAGATGATGGCGGTGCGGTCGCCATGGCCGGCCTCGACATGGCGGTCAACGGCATTCCAGCAGGCGTTCAGCTTGCCGTCTGCATACCACTCGTAGAGCGGCGCGTTCTCGTCGAAGAGGGCCTTGGAGGGCTGCACATCCCAATCGATTCCCTTGGCTGCCTCCATCCAGAAGGCGTCGGGGTCGCGCTTGGCGGATTCGTAAAGGTCGCCATAGGTCATGATGCTGTCACTCCTCCTCCGGGATGGTAATTTCCTATCGTTTAATTGGCGGTTTGCGCAATGACGAGACCCCAATCGGCATTGCGAGCGCTAACGTATACGGCGGGACACCAGCCTTATCGTCGCAGTGCGACACCCCGCCCCTCGCTTTTTGTGTGCGATCGTATACAAAACGCGGAGTGAACAGGAGATTGACCATGACAACGATGCCCGACGCACCGCAGCAGCGGTGGATCACCCGCCACGTCACCTACCGTCTGCCGATCATCGGCCGCATGGCCCGCGAGGTCGTGGACGGCCCCGTCGACAACGCCTTTGCCGCGATCCTCGGGATCGTTGCCGCGGTCGCTTCGGCGGTGTTTCTGTTCGGCTACCCGGCGCTGATTTTCGTCGGGCTTGCCGCCACGGCGCTGATGTTCATCACGCTGGTTCGGATTACCCTGGGCTGAGCGCAAGTCTTGCGCGCGCGACAGCGTGCGCCCCGAGGCTGAGCGATCTCGGGCTGCCGCGATGGCGGATGGTCCGAACCCTCACCGAGACATGAAAAAAGGGGCGCGACCATCGTCGCGCCCCTTTTCTTGTCTGGCTGTTCCAGACCCGCTCAGAAGCGGTAGTTGACCACCATGCGCGCGGTCTGGACATCGGTCTCGAACCCGACGTTCAGGCCCGGGGCATCGATGAAATCGTAGTCCTCGAAGGCGGTGTAGCGGTACTCGAGGCCCAACGAGATGTTATCGGACAGGCGCGTCTCGATGCCGCCACCAAAGCTCATGCCGGCCAGATCGAAGCTGTAGTCGCCCGACTCGTTGATGATGGTGGTGCCGCCGGCGTCCCGCACGGTGAGATCAGCCTCGCCGGTGAAGGTCCCGTGGGTGTAACCAACCAGGGCATAGACTTGGGTGTCGGGGTTCACGAGATAGCCGCCACGCAGCGTCAAGCTGTACATTTCCGACGGCGACAATTCGTAATCGAAATCGGCCGATCCGGTGCCGACGAGCTCGCCGGTCACGCTGGTGTCATTCACGATGTTCGAGAAGGTCGCATCCAGCGCGGCCCCCAGAACGAGGCTGCTCATCTGGTGGCTGTACCCGATATGGATGTCCGCCAGCGCGCCCTGACCGCCAAGGTCGGGCAGGTCGATCGACCCGTTGATGGTCTGCGGAATGTCGATATCCGCGAAGATGTCGTAGTTGCTGCTGCCCATGCCGAGGGCACCACCGACGTAGAAGCCGGTCCAGAAATCGTCCACGACCGGGGCCGGAACCGGAACGGGGGCAGGCGCGGGGGCGGGCACCGTGCCGCCTGCGATTGCCTGACCGGCGATGGCGATCGTCGCGATGGCTGTCGCGGCACCGAAGATTTTGCGAGTATAAGTCATGTATGTGTCTCCACCCCAAGGTACGCTGTTGACAGGAGGTCGGAACGCCTTAATTGGTGCCATTTTCCTAGTCACGCACTGGATAAATCCAGCCGACCTCGAAAGACAGTGCCAACCTCGCGTCGCACAAAAAACTGGCACATATGCGTTGCATTTTTGCACGTCCGGCGCGCCGCCCTGGATGCCCCCTAGCCGTAATGGGCCACGGGCGTGCCGGCCAGGGCCGAGATATTGAGCAATCCGCGCGCGGTGATCGACGGGGTCACGATATGGGCGCGATTGCCCATCCCCATCAGGATCGGGCCAACCTCGAGGCCGCCGGCCTTGGCCTTGAGCGTGTTGCGCGTGGCGCCCGCCGCATCGGTCGAGGCGAAGATGAGCGCGTTGGCCGCCCCCTGCAGGCGCGAATGCGGAAAGACACGGCCCCTCAGCTCGGGGTCGAGGGCGCTGTCGACATGCATTTCGCCCTCGTACACGAAAGCGCGCGGTTCGGAATCGAGGATGTCCAACGCCGCGCGCATCCGCCGGCCACTGTCGCTGTCGAGGTTTCCGAACTGGCTGCCCGAGCACAGGGCGATTTGCGGCACGATCCCGAACCGGTTGATGTGGCGCGCGGTGGCGATCACCGTTTCGGCGATCTGCTCGGGGCTGGGCACCGGATGCACCTGCGTGTCGCCCACGAAGAGAGGACCGTCTTCGAGGATCATCAAGCTGAGCGCGCCAACCGGCGTCAGCTCAGGGGTTTCAAGCAGTTGCCTGACATAGTTCAGGTGCCACAGATATTGGCCGAAGGTCCCGCAGATCATCGAGTCGGCCTCGTCGCGATGGACCATGACCGCGCCGATGGCGGTGGTGTTGGTGCGCATGATCGCCCGCGCGAGATCCGGCGTGACACCCCGGCGCTGCATGACCTCGTGATACGTGCCCCAATAGTCGCGGTATCGGGGGTCGTTTTCCGGGTTCACCAGTTCGAAATCGCCCCCCGGCTTCACGGTCAGGCCCGCCCGCTCGATGCGCAGGTCGATCGCCTCGGGGCGGCCGATTAGGATCGGCTTGTCGGTGGTTTCCTCCAGCATGGCCTGCGCGGCCCGCAAGACGCGCTCGTCCTCGCCCTCGGCAAAGACGATGCGGCGCGTGGTGCCCGAGGCGGCCTCGAACACCGGGCGCATGATCAGGGCCGACCGGAAGACCGATTGGTTCAGCCGGTCGCGATAGGCCGCCAGATCGTCGAGCGGGCGCGTCGCGACACCCGATGCCATGGCGGCCTCGGCCACGGCGCCGGCGACCACGGCGATCAGGCGCGGATCGAACGGTTTTGGGATCAGGTAATCGGGGCCGAAATTCATCTGCTCGCCCACATAGGCCGCGGCGGCCTCGGCGCTGGTGGTGGCCCGCGCCAAGGCCGCGATCCCTTTGATGCAGGCGATCTGCATCTCGTCGTTGATCTCGGTCGCGCCGACGTCCAGCGCACCGCGAAAGATGAAGGGGAAGCACAGGACATTGTTCACCTGGTTCGGGAAATCACTGCGCCCGGTGGCGATCACGGCCTCGGGCGCGACCGAGCGTACGGCGTCCGGCAGGATCTCGGGCGTGGGGTTGGCCAAGGCGAAGATGACGGGGCGATCGGCCATTTTCGCGACCATCTCGGGGGTCAGGACACCCGGCCCCGAAAGCCCGAGGAACATGTCCGCGCCGTCGATCACCTCGTCCAGCGTCTTGGGCGCGGTGCCCTGGGCGTATTCCGCCTTTTGCGGCGTCATGCCGACCTCGCGCCCCTGATAGACCAGCCCGTCAATGTCGCAGAGCCAGACATTCTCGCGCTTCAGGCCCAGCTTGAGCAGCATGTTGAGGCAGGCAATCCCCGCGGCCCCGCCCCCGGTTGAGACCAGCTTGATATCCTCGAATCTCTTGCCCACGACGCGCAGCGCATTCGTGGCCGCCGCACCGACCACGATGGCGGTGCCATGCTGGTCGTCATGAAAAACGGGAATGTTCATCCGCTCGCGGCACAACCGTTCAACGGTGAAACAATCGGGCGCCTTGATGTCCTCGAGGTTGATGGCGCCAAAGGTCGGCTCCAGCGCGCAGACGATATCGGCCAGCTTTTCGGGGTCGCTTTCGTCGATCTCGAGATCGAAACAATCGATATTCGCGAATTTCTTGAAGAGGACGGCCTTGCCCTCCATAACCGGTTTCGAGCCCAGCGCCCCGATATTGCCAAGGCCCAGCACGGCGCTGCCGTTCGAGACGACGGCGACGAGATTGCCGCGCGATGTGTACCGGGCGGCATTGGCCGGATCAGCCTTGATTTCAAGGCTGGCCTCGGCGACGCCGGGGCTGTAGGCGCGGCTCAGGTCGCGCCCGTTCGCCAGCGGTTTCGTGGCCCGCACCTCAAGCTTTCCGGGGCTTGGATGCTCGTGATAGAACAACGCCGCCGACCGCAGGCTTTCGTGTTTCTCGTCGCTCATCAGGTCCCTCCCCGTCTGGATAGTTTAGCCCTAAACTATCTCTGATCGCTGCGCCAGCGGCCCCCGGCGCTCAGGCGAATTGCTCGCGGATCAGGCGCTCTTCCAAGCCATGGCCCGGATCGAACAGGATGCGATGCGCGACCTCGGGTTCGGACCGGATCTCGACCGAGGTGACATTGCTGACCGCCCGGCTGTCGGCATCCGCCATGACCGGGCGCTTGTCGGCGTCCAGAACCTCGATCCGCACCACCGCACTTTTGGGCAAGAGGGCGCCGCGCCAGCGCCGCGGCCGAAAGGCCGCGACCGCCGTCACCGCCAGCACATCGGACCCGATGGGCAGGATCGGGCCATGGGCCGAATAGTTGTAGGCGGTCGAGCCGGCGGGCGTGCAGACAATCGCGCCATCGCAGACCAGTTCCTCCATCCGCAACCGCCCGTCCACGTAGATCTTGAGCTTGGCCGCCTGCGGACCGGCGCGCAGAAGGCTGACCTCGTTTATGGCCAGCGCTTCGTGTTTGGTGCCGTTCGTCGCGATGGCGCTCATGTGCAGCGGGTTGATGACCTCTTCCTCTGCCGCCTCGAGCCGGTCGATCAAGGCCTCTTCGCGGTATTCGTTCATCAGGAACCCGACCGTGCCGCGGTCATGCCATAGACCGGGGCCTCGATGTTCTGTGTCGCGTGCAGCGTGGCGAGCATGAAACCATCGCCACCCAGCGCCACGATCACGTCGGCGTCTTCCGGGGGAAAACTGCCGTAGAACGCCTCGAGCCGGCGCTTGGCCTCCTGCGCGAGGGCGGTGTCCGAGGCCAGGAAGGCGATATTGCGGGCCGCGGGCATGGCCACCTCCGGGTTGCGGCCCAGCGGGGCCGGTTTGGCGGCGACCATCGCGCGCGCGCCCCCGAAACTCAATCCCGCATTGGGCCCGCATCGCAGGCGCGCGCGGCGGTTTGCCCCACGATCTGCCGCCCCCGCGTCATTTATCGCCGCTTTCCACCCTTCCCCGTGCCAGTCCCATGCCCTAAACCAACGGGCAACCGGTCGTGCCCGCCGGCATGGCTCCGCTGCCACCCCTCGAAAGGAGGACGCCAATGAACGCCTCTCACCGTGACGAAGGCTTTTTCACCGAAAGCCTCGAAACCCGCGACGCCGAGATCTTCGACGCCATCCGCAAGGAACTGGGCCGCCAGCGTGACGAGATCGAACTGATCGCCAGCGAGAACATCACCTCTGCCGCCGTCATGGAGGCGCAGGGATCGGTCATGACGAACAAGTATGCCGAGGGGTATCCGGGGCGCCGCTACTATGGCGGGTGCCAATTCGTCGATATTGCCGAGAACCTCGCCATCGAGCGGGCGAAACATCTGTTCAACTGCGGTTTCGCCAATGTGCAGCCGAACTCGGGGTCGCAGGCCAATCAGGGCGTGTTCACGGCGCTGCTGCAACCGGGCGATACGATCCTCGGCATGTCGCTCGATGCGGGCGGGCACCTGACCCATGGCGCCAAGCCCAACCAGTCGGGCAAGTGGTTCAACGCCATCCAGTACGGTGTGCGCGAAAGCGATCTGGAAATCGACTATGACCAGATCGCGGCCCTTGCGGCCGAGCATCAGCCCAAGATGATCATCGCCGGCGGCTCGGCCATTCCGCGGATCATCGATTTTGCCCGCATGCGCGAGATTGCCGACTCGGTGGGGGCCTATCTGCTGGTGGACATGGCGCATTTCGCGGGCCTCGTGGCGTCGGAACACTACCCCTCGCCCTTCCCGCACGCGCATGTCGCCACGACCACGACGCACAAGACGCTGCGCGGGCCGCGTGGCGGCATGATCCTGACCGATGACGAGACCATCGCGAAAAAGGTCAACTCGGCCATCTTCCCCGGCATTCAGGGCGGGCCGCTGATGCATGTGATCGCGGGCAAGGCCGTGGCCTTTGGCGAGGCATTGCGCCCCGAGTTCAAGGATTACCAGACGCAGGTCATCAAGAACGCGCAGGCGCTGGCCGATCAGCTGATGCAGGGCGGTCTGGATATCGTCACCGGCGGCACCGACACGCATCTGATGCTGGTCGATCTGCGCCCCAAGGGCGTCAAGGGCAACGCCACCGAAAAGGCGTTGGGGCGCGCGCACATCACCTGCAACAAGAACGGCATCCCCTTTGACACGGAAAAGCCGATGATCACCAGCGGCATCCGTCTGGGCAGCCCGGCGGGCACCACCCGCGGCTTCACCGAGGCCGAGTTCCGCCAGATCGGCACCTGGATCACCGAGGTGGTCGACGGCCTGGCCGCGAACGGTGAAGACGGCAATGCCACCGTCGAAGACAAGGTGAAAGCCGAGGTCCTCGAGCTTTGCGGTCGGTTCCCGATCTACCCCAACCTCTGATCCCGAGTTGGAGGGCAACGCCCCGGTCGCCCGATTGCGAACGCGCAAATCGCCGCCCACGCCGCTGCGTCGGGCGGCGATTTCTTGCAGGTGTTACAAAGCCATGGCATTTTCGTCGGACAGGGGTGGGCCCAGGTGAGGGAGGTTGGGTCCTGCGCCCCGCGATGACCTGATCTTGGACCGAGACCGGACATATGCACGCTGCTTCGCCCACCCGCCCGCAGATCACGCCCGAGTACCGACAGGAGGCCGAGCGCGAGATCCGCGCCTTTGTGCGCGACTGGACGGCCCGCGACGACCGTATCGCGAGCCTCAGCTATTTCGGCACTTTCATTGTGTATTTCCTGACGCTTTGGGCAGCGGTGGCAGCCTGGCCAAGCTGGTGGCTGGTGGCCGCTTTGGTGGTGGTGAATGCCTTTGCCGGGGTGCGCCTATACGTCCTGCAGCATGATTGCGGGCACGGATCGCTCTTCACCTCGACGCGGGCCAACGACCTGGCCGGGCACGTGCTGTCGATCTTCACCCTGACCCCCTATCGGGTGATGAAGCATAACCACAATCAGCACCATTCCCATCTGGGCAATCTGGATGAACGCGATACGACCGAGATTCTGACGCTGACCCTGCGCGAGTGGCAGGCGGCCGGCCCGTGGCGGCGGCTTTACTATCGGCTCTACCGCAATCCCTTCATCATGATCCCGATCGGCGGGCTGTTCACCTATGTGCTGGCCTATCGCTGGCCCAAGAACGCCGGGCGGATCGATGCGGCGGGCGTGCTGCTGCACAACCTGGGCCTTGTGGGCTGGGTCGGTCTGCTGTGGGGGCTGGGCGGATGGCCCGCGCTGGCGATCTATGCCGGGACGGTCTTTGTCGCCGGATGCCTCGGGGTGTTCCTGGTGTATTTGCAGCACAATTTCGAGGATACGTGGTGGGATCGCAAACCCGACCTCAACCCGGCGCGCGCGGCCTTGCAGGGGTCGTCGGCGCTGGATCTGGGCTGGTGGTTCGACCTGGCGGTCGCCAACATCACCTATCACGACATCCACCATTTCAACGCCAACATCCCCAGCTATCGCCTGCGCGCCTGTCACCGCGCACTGCGCCGGAAATACGAGGTACAGACCATCGGCTGGGCCGAGGCGCTGCGGTCATTCACATTGAAGCTGTGGGACGAGGAACAGCAGCGTCTCGTCCCCTTCCCGCGCGAGAGGCGCCGCGGGGCGGTGCCCGGCGGCGCCTGACGGCCCGCCTCAGGCCCGGCGCTTGCCCCCAGACGCCCCGCCATCGGGCGGGTCGAGATCGAGCCAAAGCTGCCCGCCGGAATAACCGCCCCGCACAAGGAAACCGGGCTGCCGGATCTGCGGGAACTCTGCGGCCCAATCCCTGTAGCGGTCGTTCGACACGACACGGGCGGTCATGTCCGACGCCGCCCGCAAGATCGTGGGGTCCGCCGGCGTGCCCTTATCCACCACCATGACCCGATCACGCGGCAGGCCGAGCAGCTTTTCAAACGCGTGGTCATGCTGGTAGCGGCCGGACAGCAGGTAGCCGGCATTGGCGTCGAAAACGACACCCGGCGTGAAGCCGCGGCGCTCGAGATGACGGACGACCTCTTGCACCGGGTCAAGGCGCGGCGTTCCATCCGCCCAATGCATGACGTTCGAGCCGTCGATGACGATGTAGCCCGCCTTGCCAGCGCCCCCCGGGCGGCGGCGCACGCCCCAGCCCCGCAGCAACAGGAACAGGCTTGCCAAGGCAGACGGGCCCGTGATCAGAACAAGGTCGGACAACCCCGGCAAAACGAGCGCGGCGGCGAGGCCAGCCAAGGACAAGACAAGCAAAAACAAAGGCACAATCATGCGTTTGGCGTAGCGAACGGGCGATCATCCGCCAAGCCGCATCATTGTCTCAGGCGGCCACCGCCTTGCGCACCATGTCCCAGTAGATGCCCGCAACCGCCGCGCGGTCCAGACGGCCGCCCTCGCGATACCAGGTGGTGACACCCGTCAGCATGGCGATCAGCGCCATCGTGGCCAGCTTGGTATCGGGCACCGCGAAATCCCCGGCCTGTTGACCTGCGCGCAGGATCGCCTCGAGCCGGTCCTCGTAATCCCGGCGCAACCCTTCGATCACCGCGAAATTTTCGGGCGTGAGATTACGCAATTCCATATAGGCGATGAACACCAACTCGGGGCGGTCGAGGTGAAACCGGATGTGGTGGCGCACGAAATCCTCGAGCTGCGCCACCGGGGCGGCATCGGGCGCGCGCCAGTCGGCCAGCAATTCCTCCAGATGGTCGCGCATCAGTTCGAACAGCAGCGCCTGCTTGTCGGGCGTGTACAGATACAGCGCCCCCGCCTGCACGCCGACCTCGGCCGCGATCTGGCGCATGGACACGGCCGCGAAGCCGTGGCGTGCAAACAGGCGCAGCGCCGCAGCGCGCACCTTGGGGCCGGTTATGTCGGCGTGAGAGCCCTGTTTTCGTGCCATGCACCCATGATTATCTGAACGCACGTTCAATTCAACCACGCCGACGGGTGCGCCGCGCCGCTGCGCGCTGGACTTGGCCGGTCGCTTGGGGTTACGTGTGAGCCATGCGCTTGCGTTCGACCCTTGCCCTGATTTCTGCGCTGGCCCTTGCGGCCTGCTCCAGCGGCATGCCCGATCTCGACCAGCGTATCACGCAGACCTCGCGCGATGCTCCCTACCCCACGCTTGTGCCCCTTGGCCCGCTGCTGGCGCAGGTCGACGCGCTGCTGCCACGTCGCGCCGCCGCAGAGGGTCAGAGCCTCGAGGCCCGCGCCGCCGATCTGCGCCGCCGCGCCGCGCAATTGCGCCGCATGTCGATCTCCTGATCGGGCGCAACCCGCGCGTTGAACCCCGTCTGCGAAGCGGCTAACAGATGCGGGACCACGCCAAACAGTTTTTCGGAGAGCCCCCAATGACCGACCCTATCCGCCTTGGCATCGCGGGGCTTGGCACCGTGGGCGCCGGTGTCGTGAAAATCGTCCAGCGTCAGGCCGATCTTCTGGCCGCCCGCTGCGGCCGCCCGATCAAGGTCACGGCCGTCTCGGCCCGTTCCCGCGACAAGGATCGCGGTGTTTCGTTGAACCCCTATGCCTGGGAAGACGACCCCGTCGCGCTGGCGCGTCGTGCGGATGTGGATGTGTTCATCGAATTGATGGGCGGGTCCGACGGCCCGGCCAAGGCCGCGACCGAGGCCGCATTGGCCGCCGGCAAGCATGTCGTGACCGCCAACAAGGCCATGCTGGCCCATCATGGGCAGGCACTGGCCCTCGCCGCCGAGGAGGCCGGCCTGGCCCTGCGCTACGAGGCCGCCGTGGCCGGCGGCATCCCGGTCATCAAGGCCCTGCACGAGGGGCTTGCAGGCAACGCGATCACCCGCGTGATGGGCGTGATGAACGGCACCTGCAACTACATCCTGACCCGGATGGAACTGGCGGGCCTGAGCTATGACGAGGCTTTCGCCGAAGCCGACGGTCTTGGCTATCTCGAGGCCGACCCCGAACTGGACGTGGGCGGCATCGACGCCGGTCACAAGCTGTCGATCCTGGCCTCGATCGCCTTTGGCACGCAGGTGGCCTTTGACGACATGACGCTCGAGGGGATCGGGCGCATCTCGATCGACGATATCCGACAGGCGGGCGATCTGGGCTACAAGATCAAGCTTCTGGGCGTGGCGCAGATGACCGGGCGCGGGTTGGAACAGCGCATGACCCCGTGCCTCGTCCCCGCAAGCTCGCCCCTGGGTCAGCTTCAGGGCGGCACGAACATGGTCGTGATCGAGGGCGACGCCGTCGAGCAGATCGTCCTGCGCGGCCCCGGCGCGGGCGAAGGCCCCACGGCCAGTGCCGTAATGGGCGATGTGTGCGATATCGCGCGCGGCATCATCCTGCCCGTCTTTGGCCAGCCGGCCAGCAGCCTGAAACACGCGCCCGCCGCAATGGCCGAAGCCCCCGAAAGCTATTATCTGCGCATGGAATTGCTGGACAAACCCGGTGCGCTGGCCAAGGTGGCCACGGTCCTTGGAGACAGCGGCATTTCGATTGACCGGATGCGCCAATACGACCATTCCGGCGAGAATGCCCCGGTCCTGATCGTCACCCACAAGACGACGCGCGGCGATCTGGATGCCGCCCTGTCGGCCTTGCCCGGGACGGGCGTGATGGTGGGCGATCCGGTCGCCCTGCGCATCGTGGACCTGTAACCCGATGGACTGGCTGGCCCCCGTCGACATCTATTGTGAACGGGTCGGCACAGCCTTTTGGGCCGAGCCCTGGAATGCGTGGTCGAACCTCGCCTTTATCGCCGCCGCGATCTGGGGCGGCCTGACCGCGCGGCGGTTGGGGGTGACGCATTGGGTGGCCTGGCTGCTGATCGTGCTGGCCGGTTTGATCGGGATCGGATCCTTCCTGTTTCACACCTTTGCCAACACGTGGTCCGCGCTGGCCGATGTCGTGCCGATCTGGACATTCGTCGCGACCTTCGTTCTGGCCGGGATGCGCTATATCGGCGGCATGACGCCGGCGCGGGTGGCCGGTGTCTCGCTGGCCGTCGTTGTGGGTGCCGTGCTGATCGCGCGTCTGGCCATGGGCGAGGGCAGCGCCGCGCCTGCGGGACCGGACCCGTTGAACGGCTCGGCCCAATACGCCCCGGCCCTGCTGGCGCTGGCGACCTTTGCCTTCCTGACATGGCGCTGGACCCATCCGGCAGCGCCGTGGCTGTTGGCGGCCACGGCGGTGTTTGTCCTGTCGCTCGTGTTGCGCACGATCGATCGCGACCTGTGCGATGCGGTGCCGCTTGGCACGCATTTCCTGTGGCACGCCCTGAATGGGCTGATGATCGGGCTGCTGTTGCAGATGCTGCTGCGCACCGGTGGTCTGAGGCCGGCGCGTTAGCGCACCCATCCTTGCCCCTATGGGCCCCGGCGGGTAAGTGCGAAGGCAAGCAGTTTTCACGCAAGGAACTCCCATGTCGCATCCCGTAGATTTCACTGACCGCATGCTGTCACTGGGCCTGGCCCGCGTGTCCGAGGCCGCGGCCATTGCCTCGGCCGACTGGGTCGGACGCGGCGACGAGAAGGCCGCGGACCAGGCCGCCGTGAACGCCATGCGCGAACAGTTGAACAAGTTGGAGATCCAGGGGGTCGTCGTGATCGGCGAGGGCGAGCGTGACGAGGCGCCGATGCTCTATATCGGGGAAGAGGTGGGCGAAGGCCGCGGACCCGCCGTGGATATCGCGCTCGACCCGCTGGAAGGCACGACACTGACCGCCAAGGACATGCCGAACGCCCTGACCGTGATCGCCATGGGGCCGCGCGGCACGATGCTGCACGCGCCCGATGTCTACATGGACAAGCTGGCGATCGGCCCCGGTTTTCCCGAAGGCGTGGTCAATCTTGAGATGTCGCCGGGCGAGCGTGTGCGCGCCCTTGCCGAGGCGCGCAGCTGCGCCCCCTCGGACATCACCGTCTGCGTGCTGGAACGCCCCCGCCATGCCGAGATGATCGCCGAGATCCGGGACACCGGCGCGGCGATCCGCCTGATCACCGACGGCGACGTGGCCGGCGTGATCCATTGCGCCGAGGCCGAAATCACCGGCATCGACATGTATATGGGCCAGGGCGGCGCGCCCGAGGGGGTTCTGGCCGCAGCGGCCCTGAAATGCATGGGCGGTCAGATGTGGGGTCGGCTGTTGTTCCGCAACGACGATGAACGCGGCCGCGCGGCCAAGGCCGGGATCACCGACCTCGACCGCGTCTATGCCCGCGACGACATGGTGACCAGCGATGTGATCTTTGCCGCCACGGGCGTGACCGATGGCTCGATCCTGCCCGGCATCCGGCGCGAGCCGACCTATCTGCAGACCGAGACGATCCTGATGCGCTCCAAGACCGGGTCCGTCCGGCGCATGGTGTATCGCAACCCCAAGCGCTGAGGCATGGCGGCCGCACCGATCGTGATCGACAAGCAAACTGGCTGCGTCAGGCCGGTCAGGGGGCCGAACACCGCGCCACGCGCGGCCATATCTTGCCTGCGCCCGATTGCTACGGATGGCCTTGTCATGGGGCCGCCCATCACACCGCGGCCTGTCGACATCGGGCCCGATGCCCGGCTGATCAACCCTCTTCTGCCGGACAGCGCCCGATGAGCGCGTTTCTGGGTGTCGAAACCTCGCTGACCGGGCGTCGCTGGGTCGGACCGGGGGTCGAGGCAGAGCGCCTTGCCGCCGCCTTGACCCAGAGGGCTGGGCTGGAGCCGCCGATTGCCGCCGTTCTGGCGCGGCGCGGCGTCCCCCCCGAGGAGGCCACGGCCTTCCTCGCCCCTGCCCTGCGGGATCTGTTGCCAGATCCGATGATCCTGAAAGACATGGGCCCAGCGGCCGAGCGGCTGCTGGCCGCGCTGCGCGGACGCGAAAGGATCGCGATTTTCGCCGATTACGATGTCGATGGAGGGGCCTCGGCCGCCCTTTTGGTCGGCTGGCTGCGCGAGATGGGGCTGGGCGCGACGCTCTATGTCCCCGACCGGATCGACGAAGGTTATGGGCCGAATGCACCGGCCATGGCGGCGCTGGCCCGCGATCACGATCTGATCGTCTGCGTGGATTGCGGAACGCTGTCGCACGGGCCGATCGCCGCCGCCACAGGGGCGGATGTGATCGTGCTGGACCATCATTTGGCTGCGGCCGATCTGCCCGATTGCGTCGCCGTGGTGAACCCCAATCGGCAGGACGAAACCGGCGATCTGGGGCATCTGTGTGCTGCCGCTGTCGTCTTCCTCGTGCTGGTCGAGTTGAACCGCCGTCTGCGCCAGTCGGGTGTGACAGGCCCCAACCTGATGGCAATGCTGGATCTCGTGGCGCTGGCCACGGTGGCCGATGTCGCCCCCCTGACCGGCGTGAACCGCGCCTTTGTCCGCCAGGGGCTGGTGGTCATGGCGCGCCGGGAACGGCCCGGCCTTGTGGCTCTGTCCGATGTCGCCCGGCTGGACCGGCCGCCGACATCCTATCACCTCGGTTTCGTTCTTGGGCCACGCGTGAATGCCGGCGGCCGGATCGGCCAGGCGGATTTGGGCGCGCGCCTGCTGTCCACAGCCGACCCGACCGAGGCGGCCGCCTTGGCCAAGCGCCTGGACGACCTCAACAGCGACCGCCGCGAGATCGAAGCGCGCGTGCGCGAGGCCGCGCTGGCCCAGGCCGCGGACCGCGGCCTCGATGCGCCGCTAGTCTGGGCCGCCGAGGATGGCTGGCACCCCGGCGTGGTCGGCATTGTCGCCAGTCGCCTCAAGGACCACACGCACCGACCGGCCATCGTGATCGGGTTCGAGGGCGACGCGGGCAAGGGATCGGGCCGGTCGGTGTCCGGTGTGGATCTTGGCGCCTCGATCCAGCGTCTTGCCGCCGAAGGCCTGATCGAAAAGGGCGGCGGGCACAGGATGGCCGCCGGCCTGTCCCTGACCCGCGCACAGTTGGAGCCGGCGATGGACCGCTTGAGCGCCCTTCTGGACAAGCAAGGCGCCCGGAGGGGCGGCGCCGGCGATCTGCGCCTCGATGGTGTCATGATGCCCGTCGCCGCATCGCCCGAACTGATCGAGAAGATCGAAACGGCCGGACCGTTCGGCGCAGCCGCACCTGCGCCCAGATTTGCCTTTCCCGCCATGCGTATCCGCATGACCCGCCCGGTCGGCGAGGGCCATCTCAAGCTCGCCTTCTCGGACGGCGGCCCCGGCAGCCTCGAGGCGATCTGCTTTGACGCGCATCGCCTGGGCCTTGACGTCTTGCAATCGCACACGGGCCGCGGCGTACACCTGGCGGGTCGCGTCGAACTCAACCACTGGAACGGACGGGCCCGCGTGCAACTGAGATTGGAAGACGCGGCTTGGGCGGACTGAGCTGAAGACCGACCGAAGAAATCCGTGTCGAGATGCGAAGAATCCCCTTGCACCCTCGGCACAGTTTTCTTAAACACCGCGCACATCAAGCGTGGCCCGTTCGTCTATCGGTTAGGACGCCAGGTTTTCAACCTGGAAAGAGGGGTTCGATTCCCCTACGGGCTGCCACCAACTTTCCACAATGCACTGTATTATAAGAAAAACGCTGAGGAAGGTTTCGAGCCAACCCACATTTTGCCCAACTTCCCGTTTCCGGTGCGACCTTCTGTCCTTGCTTCCCTGGCTCGAAACCTCGGGCCAGTCACATGGCAAATGGAGGAACCCATGCCGCTTGACCTGCAACATGTCACCGCCCGCCTAGGGTCAGGACCCATTGATTTCCGCGTAAGGACGTGGTTCACGGGTCGAAACCAAGCGGTGAACATGTCTGATCTTTTCTGGCTTACGGACGCGCAGATGGCGCGCCTCTAACCCTTCTTCCCGAAGTCCCACGGCAAACCACGTGTCGATGACCGGCGCGTGTTGAGCGGCATTATCTTCATCAATCGCAATGGCTTACGATGGCGGGATGCGCCGGTAGCCTATGGCCCTCACAAGACGCTCTATAACCGTTGGAAGTGACCTGCCCCCCGGTGGTCCCTCGTTCATAACGAGGGTCTGCGGGTTTGATTTTGATAGTCATGGGTTTCGGCTTGGGCAAGCGCGCCGGGCGCGGAGCCCTCAAATTGCTCAAGCGCTCGGCGCGCTTGCAGTGGCGTCTGGTTTCCGAGCGACGAATGCGGCCTGACGGCGTTGTAGTCATATCGCCATAGCGCCAGCTTTCGCCGGGCATCGTCCAAGGTGTCAAAGATCTTCTCGTTCAACAGCTCGTCGCGCAGGCTGCCGTTGAACGACTCGATAAAGGCGTTCTGCTGCGGTTTCCCAGGGTCGATGTAATGCCACGGCACATCGTTCTGGTCGGCCCATCTCAGGATGGCCCGGCTTGTGAACTCCGTCCCGTTATCACTGACGATGCAACTTGGTTTTCCGTAGACCCGCACCAGTGCATCCAGCTCGCGGGCGGTCGCCATTGATCGCGCCATTGGTCCGAGCGACAATGGCGACGGCTCCCGAGATACTGGTGTCAGCCATCAGGCACAGGTTTTCGCGGCAGCAATCGTCGATCACCGCCAGGATGCGGAACTTGCGTGAAGCACCGAAGCTGTCCGACAGAAAGTCCAGCGACCAGCGCGCATTTGGGCGCGCCGCCCCCGGCATCGGTGTGCGTGTGCCGCGGGCCCGCTTGCGGCCACGTCGTCGCTTCACCGATAGCCCTTCCTCCCGATAGAGCCGATACAGCTTCTTGTGCCCTCTCACACATGCAAGCATGTGTTGCCGGGTGACAGTGTCATGATCATGCCCTTGCGTTCGAGCAGGACGCCGATCCGACGATAGCCGAACCGACGCCGCTTGCCGGCGATCTCCTGCATCTCCTTGCGGACCTCGGGGCAATCCCCCTCTCGTGCATTTTCAATGCACTGCCGGTCAGTGGACGGGCGTTCGCGCCGGACCGTCTTGGGATCGACACCGACAAGCCGGCAGGCCCCCTCTCGGCAGAATTGCTACGCAATTCGCCTGCCGGGCAACGCAGCGCTGCGAGATGTCGTGATCCCGCATCGTTCTGAGAGCTGCCTCTCGCCGCTTGGTCGTTCGCCATTGTCGCTCGGACCAATGGCGCGCAATGGCTCACCGTCAGCTCTTTCCCAGAAGATCTTTCAGGACCACGTTGTCGAGCATAGTATCGGCCAGCAGGCGCTTCAGCTTGGCGTTCTCGTCCTCCAGCGCCTTCAGCCTGGCAGCCTCGGACACCTCCATGCCGCCATACTTGGACTTCAGCTTGTAGAACGTGGCCGGACTCAGCCCGTGCCGGCGGCATACCTCCGCCGTCGGCATGCCTGCCTCCTTTTCCTTGATCATCCCGATAATCTGCGCCTCGGTGAAACGGCTCTTTCGCATTCGTCTGCTCCTTCAAGGTTGGGCAGACTCTACATCACGGTGAGGGATTTCGCGGGGGGCAGGTCACTTGCCGGCAGCCTTCTTGTCTCCGGCACCGAGAGCGATGCACTGCCGGTCCACTCTTTTGCGACCGTGGATCCGAGGCATCAAGCGCACGCAAATCCGCTTGCTCACCTTCGCATCGATCACCGGGTTTTACCCCGGTGCGCGAGGTATCTTGCTATCCCATCGGTTTGCGCAGTGATGAGCGGGCAATCTTTCGCCGGATCAGCCGCACTCCAACCCTCATGCCGGACAAGACCTTTGCATGATGCACGCGCGGTCAGCTGCGCCCAGCCTTCGCCCATCTGTTTGCCGCCACGAGCTTCGTTCACGCCGTCACCCAGCCTCGCAACGACCCGCCTTCCCTACCCCGCGTCCCTGTCTTTCCGCGCGGCCTCCAGCCCCATCTCGATGAGCTTGCGTATGGCTTCGGTCTCGCTGTCGATGCGCTCATGCTCGGTGTAGAGCCGATACGTGCGCTTGTGGTTCATGACCAGGCCTTCGCGTCGCAACATGGCGTGCAGGCGCAGATAGCCGTAGCGTCGGTTCTCAGACGCCAATTCCTTCATGCGCTTGATCGCCGCCTCATCGTCCTTTGGCAGTGGTTGGTACTGCTGCACCGACCGCGCCAAGCCGACAAGGCGCATCATGCGGCAGTAAAAACCCTGCGAGATAGGAGACCGCGATAATCGCCCCGGACCCCCAGAGCAGCCAGTCGATGCGGCGCCATGCAGCCGCGCCCGCATCGGACGAGGGGCCGGCAGCAAGACGATGCCGTCGTCGCGGTCGTTCCGCCGCAGCAGGAGGCGACGGCAGTGTCGCCACCCCTGCAGCAGGAAGCTGCCCGCGCGGAGGCCGGCCGCGGCGGCGGATTGCCCGGCAAAACGAAGCCGTCAGTATCGCAGGTCGAGGCCCGGGCGCTTGCCGTCAGGCTGTTGTCGTTCATGTCGCCGTCTCCGTTATCTGCCCGGCAGATAGGACCTCCAGCAACTGTAGGTTCAAGAGAGCGTTTCGGTTTTTTCGCCAACGACGCGCTATCACAATTGAGACCTTGCTGCGGGGTATCCGCAAACCTACAATTGCTGTAGAACTCAGGGGGGGCCACATGCTCGCCATCGGCACGCTCGCCAAGCGCACCGGCACCAAGGTTCAAACCATCCGTTACTACGAGCAGATCGGGCTCATGCCCGATCCGGGGCGGACCGAAGGCGGGCAGCGGCGCTACGACCAAGCCGAGCTTGACCGGCTCGCCTTCATCCGGCACGCGCGCCAGTTGGGCTTCACGCTCGAAGTTATCCGTGAACTGCTGGATCTCTCCGACAACCCCTCCCGTTCCTGCGCCGAGGTGGATGTCATCGCGCATCGCCATCTCAAGGAGGTCGAGGCTCGGATCGCCCGGCTGGAGGCGCTACGCAAGGAACTGAAGCGCATGCTGCGGGAGTGCCGCCGGGACACCGTCTCCGATTGCCGGGTTCTCGAAGTCCTGCGCGACCATGGCGCCTGCCTCGCCAACCACGACACGGGCGCCTGACATGTCGGCCGCCGTGATCTACCCGCTGGCCGCGCTGGCCGAGATTGCAGGCTGGTTCGCCGTGTGTCGCTGCACGACCCTCGAAAATTCTGCGCGGTGCATGGACGTCCGCTTTGGTGAAGCTGCGATGCGGCAACGAACACGTACGCGAGCGGCAGGTCTGGGTCGCAATGCGCCACGGCGGTGACATCGAGAGGGGCCGTAAGGTGCCAGAGCCTTGACCGGGAGAGCGAGGGCAGAAGAGCGGTCGTTCGCTGCGCTAGCCATAAAGCATGATCAATTTGCGCGAGGCTGCCATCCACAAAAGAAAACCGTGGCACCGTCATTTTATCTCGCGACGCGTTCGTTCCTCAGTTTGGCCCGATCGAGACATGTCCTCAGGACCTGCCCCCATTCGCCCCAAAAGTGTGCGAAGTACGCTTCTGCTTTGAAATCAGAGAGACCTCCAATTCAAGGATTGCTCTCGATCAAACCAGCAGCAACCGCGGATCGGCGATGAAACCGGCGTATCGCGAAAGGAATTTCGCGGCATCGGCGCCATTGATCACGCGATGATCGTAGGACAGGTCGAGGGGGACCATTGGCACAGGACGCGGCCCATCTTCCTCCCAAACCGTCACCGTCTCGGTGCGTGTGATGCCGAGGATGGCCACCTCGGGCGGATTGACGATAGGTGTAAAGGCCGTTCCCCCGATGCCGCCGAGGTTCGATATCGTCATCGATGCGCCGCCCATTTCGTCCGGGCCGATCTTTCGCGATTGCGCACGCGCGGCCAAATCCGCGATTTCGGTCGAGATCTGCCACAGACCCTTGCGATCGGCATCGCGGATCACCGGGACCATCAGGCCGTGCGGCGTGTCCACGGCGATGCCGATGTGAACGTAGTCCTTCAGGATCAGCCTTTCACCATCTGCCGACAGCGACGCGTTGAACCTCGGAAATTCCCGAAGCGTGCGCGCCAAGGCGGCAACGTGGAATGCCAGAGCCGTCAGTTTCACCGACCGAGCGCGTGCCTCGGCTTTCCACGCGCTGCGCAGATCCTCGATAGCCGAAACATCGGCGCGGTCGTGATGGGTCACCGCCGGGATGAGCGTTTGCGCCGCTGCGAGATTGCGCGCCGCCACCTGCGCAAAGCGGCTCATCGGCTCTTCGGTCACGGGTCCGTATTGGGCGTGATCGACATCCCAATAGGACGTGTCTCCGGACACTGAAGGGGCCGGCGCGCCGTCAAGGTCCTCTGGTCCGATGGTCGTGCGGCCGAGCTTGCGCGCATGTGCTTCGAGGTCGACACCCTTTTGCAGGGCAAGCTTGCGGGTCGATGGGCTGGCGGAGATGTCGCTCATGCGATCGGCCTCACCATTCTGCCGAGATGTACTGGGTCTCCATGAACTCCAGCATGCCTTCATGGCCACCTTCGCGCCCAAGGCCCGATTGCTTGGTGCCCCCGAACGGTGCGGCCGGGTCGCTGACCAGCCCACGGTTCAGACCCACCATGCCATAGTCCAGTTTCTCGCAGACCTGCATGGCGCGTTTGAAGTCGTCGCTGAAGACATAGGCGACAAGCCCGTATTCGGTGTTATTGGCGCGGCGGATCGCATCCTCTTCATCGGCAAAGGTCTGAATCGCCGCGACCGGGCCAAAGATCTCGTCCTGGACGCAATCGGCGGTCTCCGGCACGTTCGAGAGGACGGTCGGCGGGTAGAAGTAGCCCGGCCCGTTCGGCACCGTGCCGCCGCATTCCAGCTTGGCCCCTTTCGCCAGCGCATCCGAGACGAACTCGGCCACCTTGTCGCGCGTATCGGCATTGACCAAGGGGCCGACATCGACCGAGGGATCGGTGCCATCGCCCACCTTGAGCGCCGACATGCGTTGGGACAGTTTGGCGGTGAAGGCCTCGGCCAGATCCTCATGAACGTAGATGCGGTTCGCGGCGGTGCAGGCTTCGCCCAGATTGCGCATCTTGGCCAGCATGGTGCCGTCGATGGCTGTGTTCATGTCAGCGTCTTTCAGCACCAGAACGGGCGCGTTGCCGCCCAGCTCCATCGCCGGTTTCAGCACCTGATCGGCTGCGGATTTCAGCAGTTTGCGTCCCACCCCGGTCGAGCCGGTGAAGCTGACCACGCGGACCCGTGGGTCGTGAAGCATGTGGTCGACAAGCGCGCCGGTCTTTTTCGAGGGCAGGACGTTGACGAGGCCCTTGGGCACGCCGGCCTCTTCCAGCAGGGGCATCAGCGCCAGCATGGTCAGCGGCGTTTCCGAGGCTGGCTTGATGATGACGCCGCAGCCTGCGGCCAAGGCCGGGGCGGTTTTCCGCGTTCCCATCGCGGCGGGGTAGTTCCACGGGGTGACCAGCACGGCCAATCCGGCGGGCTTGTGCTGCACGACAATGCGCGCGCCCGAGGCGGGGGCATGGGTGATCATTCCATCGGCGCGCACGGCCTCTTCCGCGAACCAGCGGAAGAATTCGGCGGCATAGGTCGCCTCGCCCTTGGCATCCGCGCCGGCCTTGCCGTTTTCCAGCGTGATGAGATGGGCGAAATGATCCAGCCGTTCGGTCATCAACTCCCACGCGCGGCGCAACACCTCGGAACGTTCGCGGGGTTTGCGTGCGGCCCAGTCGGCCATGGCGCGTTCGGCCGCATCGAGGGCCGCATCCGCATCGGCGATATCGGCCGAGGCGACCGAGGCCAGCACTTCTTCGGTGGCTGGGTTGATCACGTCGAACCGCTCGGCGCCCTTGCGCCATTCGCCGTCGATATAGAGATCGGTGTAGTCCATGCGTGGCACTCCGTCTGTCAGAGCAGGTGGCGGAGCGGCTGCTCCATCCGGCCTGCGAATTCGGTGATAAGCTGGATCGCGTCTGACGCGTCGAGCTGTGCGGCTGCGCATTCCAGCGTGATGGCCAGGCCGGCCCTGTCATCGGTGAGCGACAAGACCGGTGTGGTCTCGGCCCCCATGTTCAGTGAGGCCAGCGATGTTCCCCGCAGGTCACGCACGATCAGCGCCGGGTCGTCATCGGTTTCCGAAACCCCGCTCAGGCTGCGACCGACCGGCACGTGGTAGGTTTGCCGGTTGCCAAATCGCTCGATGGCCACGCAAACCGCGTCGGCCCTTCCAAAGCTGGTTCCGGCAAAGCCCGCCAGAACCGCATCCGGGTTGAGCGCCCGTGTCTCCCCGGCCCAGAGAGAAAAGGCCGACAGGCGATCGGCCGAACACACCGCAGTCAGCCGGCGCGGGGCCTCGGAAGGGGGGGCAACGGGTGCCGCCGTGGCGCGCGGCATGTTGCGCAACACCTCCAGATCGGCCACGTGGAAGGGCTGTGGATGGCCAGCCTCGGCCAGGCTGGCGAGGTCCAGCCCCTGTTCAATCGCGAGACGCCGCGCCTTGGGCGAGGCCAGGATGCGCCCGCCAGGGTTTGGCGACGCTGCCGCTAGGGCGACGGTTTCGGTGGGTTGCCCGGCGGGGGATTTGTGGACTGATGGCGGCGGGGCCGATGTTTCGGCAGGCTTGGCTTCGGTGTCCTTCACCGAACGCGCGACCGGCGCGTCAGGTTTGTTGCCCGAAACGATCGCCACCGGATCGCCCACCGGCACCTCTTCCCCGGCCTCGGCCAGCGTCGCAGCAAGCCAGCCGTCGCGGCCCGCCTCAACCTCCATGGTACTCTTGTCGGTTTCGACCTCGAACAGGATGTCATCGGCCGAGACCTGATCACCCGGCGCTTTCAGCCAACTGACCAACAGGCCGGTATCCTGCGCCATGCCAAGCTGCGGCATGGTCACGGGGTGACCCTCCGGGATCGTGTCATCTGCGGCGACTGGAGGGGCAGGGGCGGCCTGTGATGGGGCGGGGGCCGGGTCATCTTCGGCGCTGTCCGAGATGCGCGCGATCACATTGCCGACCGGCACATCATCGCCTTCGCCATAGGACACGCCCGTCAGAAATCCGTCGGCCGGTGCCTCGACCTCCATCACCGCCTTGTCGGTTTCGACCTCGAACAGGGCATCGCCCTTGGACACCGGATCGCCCGGCGCCTTGAGCCAGGACACGATCTTGCCCGCGTCCTGCGCCATGCCGAGCTGAGGCATGGTCACGTCATGCGGCATGGATCATCTCCCCCGCGCAGAGCTTGCGCGCGTTTTCGACCACACCTTCGGGCGTGGGAACGGTCAGATCCTCCAGCGCCGGGGAAAACGGCACCGGCACATCCATCGCCCCCATGCGCAGGACGGGTGCATCGAGGTGGTAGAACGCCTTTTCGTTCAGGCGACTGGCGATCTCGGCGGTGACGCCATAGCTCTGGTGGCCTTCGTCGATGACGATGGCGCGGCTTGTCTTCTTGACGCTGTCCAGCAGCGTCGCCTCGTCCAGCGGCACGATGGTGCGCGGGTCGATCACCTCGGCGTCGATCCCGTCGCCGGCCAGCATCTCGGCGGCCTTTTCGGCGACCTGCACCATGGAGGACGTGGCGATCAGGGTGATATCCGACCCCTCGCGCTTGGTATGCGCCTCGCCGAAGGGGATCAGGTATTCCTCTTCCGGGACAGGGGCCTTGTCCTGATACATCAGCTTGTCTTCGAAGATGACGACCGGGTTGTTGTCGCGGATCGCCGTCTTCATCAGGCCCTTTGCCTCGTAGGCCGAGGAGGGCAGGGCGACCTTGAGGCCGGGAATATGCGCGACAAGCGCCTGCAAAGACTGGCTGTGTTGCGCGGCCGAACGGCGCGTGGCACCGAGGTTGGTGCGCAGGACCATCGGCACGGTCAGCTTGCCGCCCGACATGTAATGCTGCTTGGCCGCTTGGTTACACAGCTGGTCCATCACGAGATAGATGAAATCGCCGAACATCAGGTCGACAACGGGCCGCGCGCCGGTCATCGCGGCGCCCACGGCCATTCCGACAAACCCGGGTTCCGAGATCGGCGTGTCGATAACGCGGTCGGTGCCGAATTCTTCGACAAGACCGGACAGCACCTTGAAGGGCGTTCCGGCCTCGGCGACATCTTCGCCAAGGATGAAGACGCTCGGGTCGCGGCGCATCTCTTCGGCAAGCGCCTCGTTCACGGCTTGGGACAGGGTGATTTCTCGCATCGGTCTCTCCTCAGTCCGCGTAAACGTGCATGTCGACCTCGTTGGCCGGCGGGTAGGGGGCCTGTTCGGCATAGGCCACGGCCTCGGTCGCGTTTTTCTCGATCTCGGCATTCATCGCCTCGATTTCTGCCTCGGTGGCGATCCCTTCGCTGACAAGGAAAGCGCGGAAGCGGATGATCGGGTCGCGATTGTCCTTCCAGTCCTTCTCCTCGTCCTTCGAGCGGTAGTATTCACGGTTGATGTCGCCGACATGGTGCCCGTGGTAGCGATAGGTCATCAGTTCCATGAAGAACGGGCCCTCGCCCTTGCGGGCCCGCGCCACCAGCTTTTGCGTCAATTCGTTGACCGCCAGCACATCCTGCCCGTCGACCGTATGCGCCTCGATGCCGAACGCCTCGGCGCGGGCCGTGATCGAACCTGCGGCGATTTCCTCGGTCTTGGTGTATTCCGAATAGCCGTTGTTCTCGCAGGCGTAGATCACCGGCAGGTTCCACAGCGCGGCCATGTTCATGACCTCGTACATCAGCCCCTGCGCCGTCGCGCCATCACCGAAGAAACAGACCGTGACATCATCCTTTCCCATCAGCTTGGCGCGCAGGGCCGAGCCTGTGGCGATCCCCATGGACCCGCCGACGATGGCGTTCGCGCCAAGGTTCCCGTGGCTTTGATCGGCGATATGCATCGACCCGCCCTTGCCCCGGCAATAGCCCTCGGCCTTGCCGAGCAACTCGCAGAACATTTCCTTGAACTCCGCCCCCTTGGCGACGCAATGCCCGTGGCCGCGATGGGTCGAGGTGATGCGGTCGTCGTCGGTCAGCGCCTCGCAGATGCCCACGGCGACGGCTTCCTCGCCGGAATACATGTGGGTCAGCCCCGGCATTTTGGCCGACAGGTAGAGCTGGTTGGCATTGTCTTCGAAAGTGCGGATGCGAACCATCTGGCGATACATGCGCAGGTAGTCCTCGGTATTCGTCTTGGCTTTGGCCATGTGATCCTCCCGGGGTGGGCGGGGGCGGCGGGGTGAACCCCGCCCTACGCGCGTTGCACCGTAGGGCGGGATTTATCCCGCCGCGCCTCAGTAGCGGTTCGCGATGGGCAGCTCTTCAGCCGGGAAGAGGCTGATCACTTCGCAGCCGGTTTCCGTGACCACGACCTCTTCCTCGATCCGGGCGGCGGAATAGCCGTCGCTGGCTGGACAGTAGGTTTCCAGCGCAAAGACCATGCCGGTCTGGATCTCCATCGGGTGATCCAGCGACACGGCGCGGCTGATGATCGGGCGCTCGTGCAGCGCCAACCCCAGGCCGTGACCGAATTGCAGGCCAAAGGCCGCGTCCTCGTTCGGGAAACCCAGGCTTTCGGCGGTCGGCCAGACCTCGGCCACCTTGTCGGTGGTCACGCCGGGCCGGATCATCGCGATGGAGGCATCGATCCACTCGCGCGCCCGGATGTAGGCGTCGGTCTGCGACGGTGTCGCGCGGCCGATGTTGAAGGTCCGATAGTAGCAGGTGCGATAGCCCTGATAGCTTTGCAGGATGTCGAAGAACGCCTGGTCACCGGGGCGGAACAGCCGGTCGGTGAAGTTGTGCGGATGCGGGTTGCACCGCTCGCCCGAAATGGCGTTGATCGCCTCGACATCGTCCGACCCCATCTCGTAGAGAAGCTTGTTGGACAGCGCGACGATGTCGTTTTCGCGGACGCCTGGTTTCAGCTCTTCGTAGATCATGTGGTAGACGCCATCGACCATGCTGGCCGCTTGGGTCAAAAGCTGGATTTCGTCCCAGTTCTTGATCTCGCGCGCCGACAGCATGATTTGCTGGCCGTCGACCACCTTGATCCCTTCTTCCTGTAAGGCGTGGAACATCGCGGTTTCGGCATAGTCGACGCCGACCGGCATGTCGGCCATCCCGGCCTCCTTGATCAGGCGCGCGATTTCCTTGGCGTATTTCTTCATCAACCCGAACTCGGGCGGGATGGTGCCGCGCATGCCGACCACACCGGCGAGGCAGTGGTCAGGCTCCAGCCAATCGGAGTACCGCTGGTGATGCACGGCGGCCGAGCCGAAATCCCAGACATAGGGGCTGTCATCGCCGGTCAGCAGGCAGAACCGGCACATCTTGTCCCGTTCCCACTCGCCGATCTTGGTGGCCGAGACGTAGCGGATATTGTTGACGTCGAACAAAAGCAGCGTGCCTGCCTCGGACGCCTGGAGCGCCTGCCGCGTGCGGGCAAGGCGGTAACGGCGCAGGCGGTCATGGTCGATGCGGCGTTCGAAATCGACCGAGGTATGGCCCCAGGCCGGCAGGCGTTCCCGCCATTCCCAATTGGGTTCCAGATCTTGCGGGGTCAGAAGGTTCGGCATCAATGCGCGAGACATCATAAGCTCCTTTCGGGTGCGTTCTCGCGCACCCACTGAGGTCGGAAAATCAGGGTGTCGGCGATCTACTTCGTGACCCAGCCGCCATCGATGGAGATCATCTGGCCGGTCATGTAGTCGCTGTCGTCGGAAGCGAGGAACGAGGCGGTTCCGATGATGTCCTTTGGATAGGACACGCGCTTGATGACAAGGTTGTTCTCGACGATGTCGTCGTAGGCTTGACCTTCGCGTTCCTTGAAGCCGATTTCGACGAGATCCTTATCAAGCTGCTCCCAGAGCGGCGTCACGACGACGCCGGGCGCGTATCCGTTGACGGTGATGTTGTGCTCGGCAAGGCCGAGTGCGCCGCATTCGGTCAGGGCAAGGCAGCCGTATTTCGAGGTGCAATAAACGGTGACGTCCACCAAGGGCTTGCGCGATGCGATAGAACCCACGTTGATCAGCTTGTAGGGCTTTTCCTGCGGGCCCTGGGCGATCATCTGGCGGGCGGTTTCCTGCATGCCAAGCCACATCGCCTTGGTGTTGACGTTCATGATCATGTCCCAGTTGTCTTCATCGATATCCATGAAGAACCGGGGCTTGTTCAGGCCGGCATTGAAAAGGCCGACATTGATGCTGCCAAAGGCATCCACCGTGGCGTCGACCGCGTTGCGATTGTCCTCGCGCTTGGTCACGTCCATCTTGACGGCGATCGCCTTGCCGTTGCCGGCTGCATTGATCTTGTCCGCCATCGCCTGCGCTTCATCCCCGTCGAGATCGCCGAGGCAGACATTCGCGCCTTGGGCGGCAAACGCTTCGGCATTGGCGGCACCCATGCCGCGTGCGGCACCAGTGATAAGGATGTGCTTTCCCTTCAGGCGATTGGGGTCCATGGTTTCCTCCCTATTGGACTGATCTTTCAAGGATTTCCTCTGCCTGCGCCTGCAGGCGAAGAAGCGCCTCCTCCGGCGCCACGATGCCGCGCAGCATGTCGTGCAATTCCATGCCGCAGAGGTTGATGATGTCGGAAATCTGCGCGATCGGCGGGCGCGGCCAGAATTGCAGTTCGTCGCGCCACGACATCTGGTCCACCAGTTCGAAAATCGGCGACAGGCGTCGCACTTCGGGGTCGGCGCCAACGGAGTAACGCGGCGCTGTTCGGCTGCCATTCTGGATGTAGAGTTTCTGCGCCGATGGCGACGTGAAGGCGACAAGCGCCTCGACCGCATCATCGACACGTTCCTCGCTCAGGTTTGCCGGGATGCACAGCGCATAGCCGCCCACAGGTGCAATCGGGGCGCCGTCGGGTCCGTGCGGGTGTGGCAGGTATCCTGTGTTGCCAAATGCCGGACAGGTTTCGTCCAGTTCGAAATACGGGGCCAGCAGCGTGTACCCGTAAGCCATCGCGACCTTGCCCCCGGCGAAGGGGCGCACGCGTTCGTACCACGACATCGACAGGATGTCGGGTGGAGAGAACTGCATCAGGTCCATCAAGTATTCAGCCGCGTCGCGGGTGCGCGGCGAATCTATCCGTGCCCTGTAATGGCCGCCAGCAAGGTCGCTTGCGTCGAACCCGCCTGCGACTTCCGGCAATTCGATGATGGGCTGCCCAAAGGCCGCGCTTGTCATCATGAAAGTGTGCCCGAGCGCTGTGCCGCGTGCAGCATTCCAGGCGACCCCATACCGACCATTGCGCGGATCGTGGAAATGGCGCGCGGCGGCGATCACGTCGTCATGAGTGGCTGGCGGCGCCAGACCTTCGCGCGCGAACCAGTCCTTTCGATAGAACATCAATTCTGGTGTGGTCTGGCTTGGCACACCATAAGGTACGCCCCCCCAATGGGTTGCACGCCATCCCGCCGTGTGGAAATCGCTTGGGTCCAGCCGATCGACATCCATGATCTCGGGAAGCGGCCGGAGAACACCCTTGGACACAAACTCCCCGATCCAAGGCAGGTCGACCGCGATCAGGTCATAAGCACTTTTCTTTCGTTCGGCATTGCGCAGGGTTTCCTCGCGCAAACGGTCAATGGAGAAGGCGCGTTGATGAATGTCGGTTCCGACAATCTGTTCGAACTGGCGCTTGAGTGTATCCATGACCATGAAGGTCGGATCGCCATGAACGAGGATCCGAAGACCCCCAGCCAGCTTGAGGGGCGACAACAGCGCGCTGGGCGGCGCGATTGCCGCTTGGCCTGGCACGTAAGAACCGCCGTAGAAATAGTCACCGGCATGATCCTCGGCATCGAAGGCCTCGCGAGCGAGACGCCCGACGCGGCTTGCCAGCTGACTGAAGTGGTCAAGAAGGTCTGCACTGGGGTGAAGGGAAAAACTGCGACCAGTTTTCGTTCTGGCTCTTTGTTCGACATAGCCAGCAGACTGGATCTCGGCCAGCTTCCGCATCGCGGTTGCATAGGGAACTCCGGACGCGGACGCCATCGACGACGCGGATACCAACCGCCCTTCTACATGCCCTCGCAAAAGGTGCAGCAGCATGTTCAAATGCGGGTTCGGCGTTGTAGGGTCGAGCGATGTGTCCAGTTCAACGGTCAGGTCCGTCAAGAACCCGATGAGCCGCGCGAGTTCGGCATCGGCCACGCCATTGGACGAAAGGGATCGGCTCGAGGCCGCACCTTGTCCATTTTGAATGGCGTTGGCAGCTTGACTGAGCATGGTCCCCTTGGCGCCTGACGGTGCGGTGCATATCGGTGGGCGTTTCACTGGATGTCCCCCTGAATTGTTCAAATTGAGAGTAGCTGCGGCCCTCCGAAGATATCCAATTCGGATAAAAAATCACCCAAAATGGATATAAATGGGTCGTTTGATTGCGACTGAAAACACGCTCGATACAACGCAGATTGCACCGGGCGATTCCCGGGCTGGGAGGACAGCGGCAATCCGTTAGAAAACTGGGAGGAAGAATATGATCCGAATGACCAAGCTATCGCTTGCGTGTTCCACTGCACTCGTCGCCATGGGGGGCGCAGCAGCAGCACAGACCATCACAATCGGCATCACGCAGAACAACGTGGGCGTCGACAGCTACCAGACGACCTATGAGCAGGCCTTCATCGCCGCAGCCGAGGCCAATCCCGATGTCGAGGTTGTCGTGCTGGACGCCGGCGGCGACGTGGCGCGCCAGATCGCGCAGATCCAGGACCTGATCCAGCAAGAAGTCGACGCCATGATCATTTGGCCGACCAATGGTCAGGCTGTCATTCCCGCTGTGCGCGAGGCCTACCAGGCGGGCATCCCCGTCATCATCACCAACTCGAATATCGCCGAAGATGGGTTCGACTTCGTGCGGTCCTTCTCGGGGCCGGATAACATCACGCAGGGTGCCCGCGCCGCGGAGATCATGTGCGAACGCTTCACCGATATGGGCATCCAGGACGAAGCGCAGATCGTACAGATCACCGGCCAGCCGGGTTATACCACCGCGATCGAGCGCGCCGAGGGGTTCGAACAGCGTCTGCCCGAGGTCTGCCCGAACGTCACGCTGATGGAAAGCCAGCCCGGCAACTGGAACCGGGAAGACGCGCAGCGCGTGATGGAAGCGTTCCTCGTCCAGTACGACGACATCGACGGTGTCTATTCGGGTGATGACAACATGGGCGTTGGTGCCTTGAACGCTGCTTTGGCGGCAGGTCGAGCCGAAGACATCACCTTCGTCGGTGCCACGAATTTCGCGGTTGGCTATGATGCCATGGAGCGCGGCGAATACTGGGGCTCGATCTACCAGTCGCCGGTAGATGACGCCCAGGCGGCGCTGCAGACCGCGCTGGATATTCTTGCAGGCGAAGACGTGCCGTTCCTGAACTATTTCGACACGCCGAAGATCACGCAAGAGAACATGGGCGAATTCGATCGTCCGGTTTTCTAAGATCCTCCCTGTGCGGGGGTGGCCAGCCTGGTCGCCCCCGCATTTTTCAAGAACAGTCAAGTTTCAGGGGGCGCACCGTGGTCGAACCTCGTGGTGTCGAAGGTCGTGTATGCATTGTCACCGGCGCAGCCAGGGGCATCGGTCGCGCCATCGGTGAGGCACTGCTCGCGGACGGGGGCAAGGTCTGTTTCGCCGATCTCAACGCCGGTCTGGCGGCCGAAGTGGCCGAAACGAACAAGGCAAGCGCAGGCGTAGACGACGGCTCGGTGATGTCGGCGGGTGTCGATGTCCGGGACCGGGCGCAATTCCGTGCCATGGTGGAGGCAACCGTGGCAAGCTTTGGCAGGTTGGACGTCATGTTCAACAATGCCGGCGTGAACAAACCGATGAATTTCCTCGATGTCACCGAGGACAATTGGCATCTCATCATGGACGTGAATGGCCTTGGGTGTCTGATCGGTATCCAGGAGGCTGCTCGGCAGATGATCGCCCAAGGGGGTGGGGGAAAGATTGTGAACACCGCCTCGATCGCGTCTCGTCAGGGCTTTGACAATGTCGCGCCCTATTGTGCATCGAAATGGGCCGTGGTCAGTCTGACGCAATCGGCGGCACGCGATCTGGCCAAGCATGATATCACGGTCACCGGATTTGCCCCGGGCGTTGTCGCGACCGAGATGTGGGAGCAGGTCGATCAGGATCTGATGGCCATCGGTGCGGCGGAGCGCCCCGGTCAGGCCATGGAGGAATTCTCGGCAGATATCCTGAAAGGGCGTGTCGCGCGGCCTGAAGACATCACCGGAACCACTACGTTCCTTGCGTCGCGCGCAAGCGACTACATGACCGGGCAAATCGTGATGATCGACGGAGGCATGACCTTGGTCTGATATCAATCCCCCGCCGTGGGAAGGGCGAGGGATCTAGTGGGAGGGGTGCGCAATTCGCGGCCCAAAGGGAGGATCTAAATGGCCGATCAGGCTATGAAATCGCTTGGCAGTGTGTTGGCGCGACAGGGCATTCTCGTCGCCTTTATTCTGTTCATGGTGAGCTTCACGCTCTGGAATCCGCGCTTTATCGATGTGGATAATGTGTTTGGTGTGATCCGGTCTTCGGCAATCCTCGGGATCATGGCCCTGGGGGTCACCTTTGTCGTGATCGGCGGCAATCTCGACCTTTCGGTTGGGTCCATGCTGTCCTTTTCGGCCATCGTGGTGCTGGACCTGCACGAAAACCCCGCTTTCGGGCCGGCCCTTGCCATCCCTGCGATGTTTGCGATGACCCTTTGCCTTGGGGCGATCAATGGGTTCCTGATCGGGTATCTCAGGTTGAATTCTTTGATCGTGACGCTGGGGATGCTCTCGGCCATCCATGGCCTGACGCTGACCTACTCGGGCGGTCAGAACATGGATATCGCCAACCAGAATGAAACCTGGTTCGATGTCTTTGGCCGGGGAGAAGCCCTGGGCATCCCCATTCCGGTGCTCATTTTCCTTTTGCTTGCGGCGTTCCTCGGCATCGTGCTGGCCAAGACCCCGTTCGGTCGCAAGGTCTATGCGGTCGGGGGCAACGGGACGGCGGCGACGTTTTCAGGCATACCGCGCGCCCGCGTGGTTTTCATGACTTACCTTATCTCAGCCTTTTGCGTGGCGACGGCCGGCCTGATCCAGGCCAGTCGCACCATGGGGGCCCAGAACACCGTTGGCCAAGGCATGGAGTTGGAGGTTCTGGCCGCCGTCATTCTTGGAGGGGCGTCGTTGCTGGGCGGATCGGGCACGATCTTCAAGACGGTGATCGGGGTGCTCATCCTCGGATTTATCCAAAATGGACTCCTGCTGGCCGGGCTCGAGTTTTACGTCCAGTTCGTCGTCACCTGGATCATCATCATCCTGGCCGTCTGGCTCGATATCGCCACCAAGCGCGGCAAGCTTTGGTCGCCGATCGCCTGAGGAGGGCAGAACATGCAGAACGAGACCCTCAAGCGGTTGATCAAGAACGGTGCGATCTGGGCCTTTATCATCATCCAGCTGGTTTTTTTCGAGGTAGCCGGTCGCTGGTGGTCGCTCAGTGACAGCGCCTTCATGGACCTCGACAACATGCTGTTGTTGCTCAAGCAGTCGGCCCCGATCGGCATTATTGCCATCGGCATGACGGTGGTCATGATCAACGGAAATATCGACCTCTCCGTGGGCGCGACTTATGCGCTGGCCGGGATTGTCATGCTCGACTCGATGAATTGGCCGTTCATGGAGGCAATGGGCGACGCCGCGATCCCGCTCGCGTGGCTGTTCGCGTTGTTCACAGGGGCAATTCTGGGGCTGATCAACGGCGTGATCGTTTGGAAGACCGGCGTCGATGCCTTCATCGTCACGCTTGGCGCAATGTTGGGCTATCGCGGCCTCGTCTTCATGTATAACGGCGAGAACCCGACCTATCACCTGAACTGGACGATGGTCGATTTCGCCGAGGCGGATATTCTTGGCCTGCAAACGCCTGCCTTGGTTTTCATCGCCGTTGTCCTGATCGTCTGGCTGCTAATGACCCGCACGGTGCATGGGCGCAATGCCTATGCCATTGGCGACAACCGCGAGGCCGCCGTGAATGCCGGTATCCGCGTCGGGCCGCATATCGTCGTGAACTTCGTTTTGATCGGGTTCCTCGCCGCCCTGTCGGCCGTGGCGTTCTACTCGGGCAGCGGGTCGGTCAATCCAAATGACGGAATGCTGTTCGAACTGTGGGCCATCACCGCCGTCGTCTTGGGCGGCACCAAGCTGGCCGGGGGGCGCGGGTCTATCATCGGCACGCTTGGCGGTGTGATCGCCATCCAACTTTTGCGCAAGGGCCTTGGCCATATCGGCGCGGACACCGAGACCGTGAACCTTGTCATCGGCACCATCCTGATCGCGGTCCTGTTTCTGGATCGGCAGCTCAATCGCAAGGGCGCAGAGGAGTTGAAAGTATGACCGATCATACACCGGCACTTCGTCTCAAAGGTATCGTGAAGACGTTTCCCGGCGTCCGTGCCCTCGACGGCGTCAGCTTCTCGGTCCTTCCGGGCGAGGTTCACGCCCTCATGGGGGAAAACGGCGCTGGCAAGTCCACTTTGATGAAGGTTCTGGGCGGGATCTATCAGCCTGACGCCGGAAAGATCTTCATCGAGGAACGCGAAACCGAGATGCGCGGGCCGCTCGAGGCCAAGGCCAATGGGGTAATGTTCATTCACCAGGAACTCAGCCTTGCAGAGGAATTGTCGGTCGCCGAGAATATCTATCTCGGGGAGTTGCCCCGCAAAAGCTTCGGTCGCGTTGACTGGGCGACGCTTTATTCCCGAACCGACGCAATCCTCGAAAAGCTCAAGGTGGGCTTCAATGCCCGGACCTTGGTTGGAGACCTTTCCATTGCGAACCAGCAGATGGTCGAGATCGCCCGCGCCCTCACCGTGGACGCGAAGGCGGTGATCTTCGACGAGCCCACGGCATCGCTGACCGATGCCGAGAAGGTTGTTTTGTTCGACGTTATCGAGGGTCTGAAGGCACAGGGCGTGGGGATCATCTACATCTCCCATCGCATGGAAGAAATCTTCAAGATGACGGACCGCATCTCGGTTCTGCGAGATGGGGAGTATCGCGGCACACTCAACACCGCTGAAACGAATGAGGACGAGATCACGCAGATGATGATCGGGCGGTCTCTCGATATCAGCCGCAATGTCGAGCAGGTGGAGCTTGGACCGGTCGCCCTGCGGGTCGAGAACCTGTCTTGCGGGCATCTTTTTGAGGACGCCACTTTCGAGGTCCGCGAGGGCGAAGTGCTGGGATTCTACGGCCTGGTCGGGGCAGGCCGCACCGAGATTGCCGAAACCCTGTTCGGCTTGCGCAAACCGACCTCGGGGCAGATCTATCTGAAGGGGGAGGCGGTCAAGATTACCTCGCCGATCGATGCGATAGCGAAGGGCATTTCCCTGGTCCCGGAAAGCCGGAAGGAGCAAGGCCTCGTCCTTGGCATGAATTGCCGGGACAACATGACCTTGCCGCAGGTTGCCGACCTGACGGCGGGACCGTTCGTCTCCGACGGCGCGGAAATCTCGATCTACGATCAGTATCGTGATCGCCTGTCCATCAAAAGTCCAAGCTGGAAAACGGCCGTTGGCAACCTGTCGGGCGGAAACCAGCAAAAGATCGTGATTGGCAAATGGTTGTCGATGCAGCCGGAGGTGCTGATCGTGGACGAGCCAACGCGCGGTATCGATGTCGGGTCGAAATCTGAAATCCACAATCTGCTGCGCGGCTTGGCGAAACAGGGTTACGCCGTGATCGTGATATCGTCGGAAATGCCCGAGGTGCTTCATGTCTCCGACCGGATCGTCGCCATGTACCATGGCCGAATTATGCGCGAGTTCTGCGCAACGGAGGTGACGGAGGACAGCCTTATCCAGGCGATCTCGGGCATCGAAGGGACGGCCGCATGAGGTAACACGC
The DNA here is from genome assembly GCF_000590925.1 of Roseibacterium elongatum DSM 19469. Classification (NCBI taxonomy): domain Bacteria; kingdom Pseudomonadati; phylum Pseudomonadota; class Alphaproteobacteria; order Rhodobacterales; family Roseobacteraceae; genus Roseicyclus; species Roseicyclus elongatus. The sequence continues at coordinate 3,550,437 of NZ_CP004372.1, forward strand.
AGCCCCACGAGGACGGCTGCTGACCTGTTGACGAGTGGTTGGCAAGAGCGCGCTGATCTAGGCTCGCCGACGGCGTTAGAAGCACGAGGGGCCAGCTTGGCCTCGAGCGCTTTCAGTGACCGCGATGCAGATGGCGGATAGGTCTGAGTACGGCGCGCAAGTCCGGGCGATCTCTCAGTGTTCCGGCAGCGGCGATCCGGTCAGTGTGGCAAGAAAGGACCTGATCGCGGCAAGCGTGGCCTCGGGGCGGTCCCAGGTGGTGTCGTGGCCGGCCCCCTCGATCACTTCCATCCGCGCCTCCGCGAACATCCGAACGTGCCGGGCCTGAAGCGGCGCGCCGGTCCAGTCGTTGCAACCTCCTGCCAGGATCAGGACAGGGCCGCCGAAGGCGAGACCGGGGGCCATGGCGCCGAGCGCGGCAGCCGGGGCTTTCCAGAAAGCGTCGCTTGCGCGGCTGCCGAAACGCCAGGCGGGGGCGTCGTAGGCTTGTCCGGGGCAGTGGTAGGGGTTCGCCGGATGATTGGCGAAGGCATGCACGACGGCGCCGACGATGCTGTCCGCCGCTGCGTCCGCATCCCCTGTGACGCCGCGCGCGCGGAAACCGGCCAAAAGGCCGACCCAAAGAACGCGCGGCGTGCGAGACAGCGCGGTGCGCCGGGCCTCGAATGTGGCGAGGCCCTCGGCGTCGAGGAAGCCGGGCTCGATCAGCACGGCGTGGGAAACCGCCTCGGGACGATGGCCAAGATAGGCCGTTGCCAGCATTGCGCCCCAGGAATGACCGATGAGGGCGACAGGCCCGCCGCCATGGGCCGCGATCACCGCATCCAGGTCGGCGAGGTGATCGGCCATACCCAACCGCTCGGGCGTCACCCGCTCGGACAGACCGGCCCCGCGCTGGTCGTAGAAAAGGACACGGTGAGTCCGGGTCAGCCCCTCAAGCGCCAACAAGGATCGGTGATCCCCCCCTGGGCCGCCGTGCAGAACCACGGCGAGCGGGGCGCCCTCCAGTCCGGCGACGCGGCCATGCAGCACCACACCATGTCCTGCCAACCTTGGCAGCGCGGGATCGTCCGTCACGGTGGCCGGAACCCGCAACGGCACCCGCGTGATCCAGAAAAGCCCGGCAAAGGCCAGGGCACAAAGAACGAGAAAACCGACAATCGTGCTAAGCATGGGATGCAGCATAGGGTTGTCCTTGTGTCGTGTCCCGGCACATTCTGCCCGCGCGCGCCAGGGCGGTATGACCCGGCGCATCATCCTATTGACCGCAGGAGACTGCCGGATGTCCGATCAGACCATGGCCGCCGGTTTTGCGACGGCGTTCCTTGACTATGCGGTGGCCGAAGGCGCGCCGCGGGACGGGTTGCTTGCAGCCTCGGGGCTGACGGAAGCCGACCTGGCCGATCAGGACACGCGCATCCCGGTCGCCGCCTACCAGAGCCTCATCGCCTCCGGGATCGAAGCGACGGGCGACACCTCGCTACTTCTTCGTCACGTCTTGGAGACACGGCTGGACACGATGTCGATCGTCGGCCAGATCGTGCATACCTCCGCGTCCTTCCCGCACAGCCTGAGCCAGTTGAACCGCTATGCGCGGCTGATGGCGGACGTCGCGATCCCTGGCGGGCGCGACCGGTTCGAGCTTGAACGCAAAGGAGACACGGTGTGGCTGGTCGACAACCGTCCTTGCGACGGCAACTGGATGGCGACCGAGGCCAGCTTTGCGCGGTTCATCTCGGAATTCCGCCGGTCCGCTCCCGAACATCCCTTCGAACAGGCGCTGGAGGTGACCTACGCGCCGCCACCGCATGCCAACCGCTACCCCGAGTTCTTCCGGGTGCCGATCACCTTTCGCGCGGTGCGCAACGCGCTGCGTATCAATCCGGTCTGGCTGGACGAGGCGTTCGAAGGCGGCAAGGAGTATGTGTTCGGCGTCTTCACGCGCCACGCGGACGCGCTTTTGGCGGAACTGGCCACCAATGACACCGTGCGCGCCGCCGTCGAGACGCGGATGCTTTCGGACCTGCACGAGGGCACCCTGTCGATGGACCGGATTGCACGCGACCTCGGCATGAGCCGGCAAACGCTCTATCGCCGGCTCAAGGACGAAGGCGTCACCTTTGCGCAGGTCCATGACGATCTGCGCCGCCGGATGGCGATGGACTATTTGAGCGCGCGAAAGGTCTCGGTCGGCGAAACGGCCTACCTTCTCGGGTTTTCCGAGGCATCGGCCTTCGTGCGCGCGTTCCGGCGGTGGACCGGGTCAAGCCCGACCGGCTGGCTGGCCGAGCGCTGAGCGATTGGCATCGTAGGTCAAACGGCTGATCTCTGCGGTCATGCCGCCGCCCGGTCGCGACGGGTAGATCCCCCTTCGACACCATTGAACGTCGAAGGAGATACGAATGAAACCGATGCTGATCACCCCCCTTGCCCTGTCGATCCTGTTGGGGGCCTGCGCCGATCTGGGTACGAATGTGGACCCGATCCTCGATGGCGAACCGAACGCACAGTTCCAAAGTGACCTTGCCGCGTGTCGCACCCTTGCCCGCAATCAATCGCAGCTTGACCGCGAAACGATGGCGTCTGCCGCGATCGGCGCCGGAATTGGCGGAGTCTTGGGCGAGGTAGACGACGATGGCGACGCGCTTGGCGGGGCCCTCGCCGGGGCGCTTGCCGGTGCTGTTGCGGGCGGGGCAGAGGCCAGCGAACGCCGCGAGGCCATCGTTCTGAACTGTCTGCGGGGCCGCGGCCACGCGGTCGTGGGATGAAGGGGGGGGAACACATGCAACAAGCCATCCGCACCCGAATGGGCCGCCTGCATCGCCTGCTGACCGGAGGTGACAAGCAGGTGAGACCGCTTTGTGAATACCCGCCCCGACATCTTTGGGGCGATCTGGGCCTGCCCGAACGGCAGTCGCGCGCGCTGCGCCCATGACCCAGATCCTTGCCTATGCCTATGCCGGGTTGGCCGCGCTGCCCGTGACGATGCATCTGGCGGTCAGTGCGGGCGCTCCGCTGGGGCGCCTGACGGTGGGCGGCCGCTTTCCCGGCCGTCTGCCACCCGTTTGGCGGGGCCTTGCCTTGGTGCAGGCTGCGCTGCTTGTGGCAATGGCCGGGGCCGTGCTGGCGCGGGCCGGGGTGGGCTGGCCGCGACTTGCCGCGCTGTTCTGGCCTGCGGTCGGAATCACATTGCTGACGCTTGTCGCCAATGCAGCAAGCCCCTCGCGCCCGGAGCGGCGGCTCTGGACTCCCGTCATCGCCCTTATGTCCGCAGCCGCGCTTGCCATAGGCTTCGCCTGACCCGAGGAGAAACCCAATGCACGTTCTCATCGCCGGCGCGACCGGCTATCTGGGGCGCTTTCTCTGCGCCGAATATGCAAGACGCGGACATCACGTCACTGCGCTTGTCCGCAACACTGCGCGCGCCGAGGGCTTGGCAGACCTGCTGCTCAAGGCCGAAGCGACACGGCCAGATACGCTGTGCGGCGTCATGGATGGCGTGGACCTCGTCGTGTCATCCTTGGGCATCACGCGGCAGGCGGACGGGGTCGGATACTGGGATGTCGACTATCAGGCAAACCTGAACCTGATGCGCGAGGCCGAAGCCGCCGGTGTAAAACGCTTTGCATATGTGCATGTCCTACAGGCCGAGGCGATGGCGGGCGTGCCGCTGGTCGACGCCAAGGCCGCTTTCGTGACCGCTCTGCAAGCCTCTGACATGCCTGCGACGGTGATCGCGCCAAGCGGCTACTTCTCGGATATGAGCGAGATCCTGTCGATGGCGCGGGCGGGGCGCGTCTGGCTGTTCGGGGACGGAACGCAGCACCTGAACCCCATCCACGGGGCCGATCTGGCGGCGGCTATCGCCGATGCGACCGACGCGGGGCGGGGCTGGGTGGAAATCGGCGGCCCAGACGTGATGACTCAGAACCAGATCGCGCGCGCGGCCTTCGCCGCCCTCGGCAAGCAGCCACGCATCACGTACCTGCCGGACGCCCTGCGCAGAACCGCGCTCGCCGTTCTGCCGATCCTGCCGCGGCGCGCAAGCGGGCCCGCACGGTTCTTCTTGACGGCGCTGGGTATGGACATGGTCGCACCCCGGTTCGGCACACGGCGCCTTGCCGATCACTTTGCAGGCCTCGCCGCCGAAGCCCCACGCCAAGAAAAAGGATCCCGCACATGACACTTCGCACAGCCGGCGGCCTTGCCGCCCTGATCTGCGCCGCAACCTACCTGGTGGGGTTCGCTCTGCTTGTCACCGTGCTGGCCCCGCTGGGCTTTGGAGCTGACGAGGTCGACGCCACGGCGGTCGCCAATTTCATCGCCGAGCGCCCGGGCGTGATGATCGCCTAGAACACAACGATCTACATCGTGAGTGCTCTGGCATTCGTTGTCCTGGTCGTTGCGCTGCAGCGCCAAATCTCTCCAGTCATGCCTGACGCGGCCGCCCTGACCGGGGCGATCGGCCTAATCTGGGCCACCCTCGTCCTTGGTGCCGGAATGATCGCCAATGTCGCGGTCGAGCGCACCCTCGCAGTCGCCGCCGACCCAGAGGCGGCGGCCGCCCTATGGCAGACGCTCCACGCGGTTGAACTCGGCCTTGGCGGCGGCAACGTGACCTGAGACCCGTTTCCTCATCCATTTTGAGGTAGAGTCCGTCCCAACGAAGGAGA